>CAZTQB010000001.1:0-166397 GCA_964615775.1 uncultured Candidatus Saccharibacteria bacterium
CATCGGCATTTGTGCCAACAGGAAATACTAGGGGTGAGGCTGTATTTATAAGCTCTTTTGATTCAAGAGCGCTACGCAAAGAGCTCTGTTCTTTCAATAGGTCTATCGGTGGCAGTATGGAGGAGTTATTCATATTGTTTAGTATAGCAAGTATCGCTTAATGATTTTCGGTATACAGCCATCCTAGTTTTACTAGGATGGGACTTCGACTTTTCTTCCAGAAAAATCGAAGTGATTAAAAACCTAGCCAGTAGCTTTCGGTATCGTCAGGGATGTTTTTATACTCTATGAACTTCTCGCAGTCTTCCTGCTTTGCGCTGCGCTCAAAGATAAAGTAATCACTCTTAATATCTCCTGTTTTACCGCGTTGAACTCGTGCCTCACAAATCAAGTTCTTCTCATCTGTTTCGGCTTCTTTGCTCAGCTCACTCGCTACCTTGTCTTTATAGTATTGAGAGGTGTAATAATAGCCTCCGTAAGCACCACCAGCCAGTGCAGCAATAATAAAGGCGACGAGTACATATTTATTGATAGATACGGTATTTTTCATAGTTAATAACTCGGAACAGGATTCTCTCTACAATCGAAATTACTTTTAATGTCCTGTTGATAGTATGCATCCAAGGATGCAGATGATTTAAGACCACTCCACGTACTGCTAGGCATGCCACAATAATGATAATAGGTACTGCCAAGCTTGATGACCAAATACTCGTTCACACTGTCATACCAAGCACCTTTTACAGTTGAGTCTGACTTGTCGAGTGGCTCAAAATTGCTAGCTGAAATATTTACTTTATCATCGCGGTATTTAACATTTACATAGCCAGAGCCAGGGGATGCAAAGATCGCATATAGTATAACAACACCTATTAGTATCGCGAGTCCGATATATACCCATGAATAGTTTTCTTTATGCTGTGTCATTTCGTTAGCGTAGCCTTTACGCGCTTAGAAACAAGGAAGTATGGGATCCAGATACAAGAAAAGATAATGGCTCGACCAATAGACCCACCTTGCTTACTCATCTCGCTATCGACATTTATGTTGTACTCGCTAAAGATTGAGCTTGCCCATGCGTAATCTACGACACCAAGAACTATATTTGCCACCAAGAATGCGATAGCAACATGTTTGGCGAGTCGTTTATGCTGCGCAAGGAGCACAATTAACCAAATTGCTACAGCGGCTAGTGCTGCGAACTGGAAGACTTCAAACCATAGAGCAGGCATCATGGCCGCAACGAACCCGGGAGCTTGTGACCTTACAGATTCAATCTCGTTGAATGCGGATGGGTACGTAAAGATTTGAAAGATATTATAAATGATGGCAATACCTAGCCCGACAATAAAGTATGCCAGCCAGCCTTCAAGTCCGATCTTCTGATCGCGTCGTTGCTCTTTTGTCATTTTGTCGGGATTAGTGGTTTTTGTAAGGTAGGAATCTCCAGGCGACAATTGATTTTTTAGCTTTTCTGCTTTCGCATAAGTTTCGCCACGCATATCTATCGCTTGATTGATAAAATCTAGCGCATCATCGTCATGTCCATTGAAGTAATGAACTAACGCCTGTAACTCATAAAGTTTATATCTCGCCGTACCGATTTCGTCACTATATTGGTACTTTTCAGCTAAGGAATCGAGTCGTTTTTGAACTAGAGCCAGTAGTGCTTTATCTTTTTCGCGAGATGTTGCATCTTTGAGGTTTGCCTCGACGACTTTAATTTGTTCTATATAAGTCTGGCGAGTTTTTGAGTGTGGAAGCTGCATTATTCTAAATCTCCCCAGTCTCGCGAATCTTTATCTTTTGTAGCAGTCGCAGTACTCCCTTGAGGATTGCGACGCTTATTGAGAATGATAATACCGAAGATGAGGCATGGCACAAAAGCTAGCATGCTTCCGGCACCGAGTAGGAACAGTACGACATTCGAGATAGTCCGAAACATTGACGCATTGTCACTGCCGTTCAGTTCCTGTCCGCCTACACCTTGCGCTATGCTTGCACCATCCGAAAGACTTGGTGATGAAGTATCAGACACGGGCGCGGAGCCTGCAAGAATAAAGTTGATAATTGCATACAAAATAATTGATAATATGAGTCCGAGTGCTGGCCCGATAATCAAAAATATTGGTAGTTTCAGGCTTTGTTTTTGTTGCGTCATTACTCTAGGTCTCCCCATGTTCGTTTAGTGTCATCTGGCTGCTCGATATCTATAACTTCATCGTGTCGGGTTGCGTGTTTTTCGGCACGAGTAAGAGCATATGTAAACAGTAGTTGAATAACCAATGAGATGATGAGGATAGTAACAAGCACAGGGAATGCTTGCCCGAGAGTCATGCCGAATATACCAATACAGATCATAAGTGCGACAACACCGAGTGCAAGGAAAAATGTTGTCATACCTGTCGAGGTATTGTCCTGTTCTTTAGATGCCATGTATTGCCATGGCGCAAGCACAACAGCATAGAGCCATAGGAGACTTGCCCAAAGCGGTGCGGATGGCGAGCTTAACGCAATATCTGCGATGTAGTATGTCGAGACAGCGATAAGCCCATACGTATACGCAATACCCAGCAAGCCAAAGATGAAAAACAATACATATTTACGCTTTTCGGCAAAAGCAGCCGCTGGTGCGGCAAAGAGCAAGCTAGGCATAAGGAATAGACCAATAATCATCGCGCCAAACATCATATAGAGTAAGCCACCGATAAATAGTGACCACTCACCAGCGATCATTAGCCATATACCGCCAACAATTCCACCGAGTACGTTCAGTATGAGAATAGGAGCGCTTAGCGCTGTAATGAGACCGGTAAAGAATCGTTCCATATTAACACCTACGAACCCTGGCAGTATGTTGAACCGTTCTCCAGGAGAATGGTGATTGAGTAAGCACGCTCAGATGATGCACCATCGCAGTTTTTACCGACTGAATAAACGGCGATATCTGTTGTTGGGTCACCCTCACTAGTGAGAGCTGTAACCTGACCAAGACTAGAGGTTGAAAGATCGCTTGGAGCTGGAAGCTGTCCGCGATTAGTCGTTTGGAAGTTCAGTACATCAGTAGTCAAAACGGTAACGTCATTTTTACGGGCAGTATCGCGCTGGCTCTTCTGTAATGCGGGAAGTGCAGCTTGTACCATCCAAACGATCAGTAAGCTAATAACGATGCCAATGACGCCCGTAACAATACCCGCTACTGCCTTTTTGTGACCTTGTTTCTTGAGAGAGTTCACGCCAAGGATAATAGCAATAACACCTAAAGGAATGCCAATATACCATACGATAGAAGCAACGATTGCCAAAATGCCAAGTACTAATGCCGCCGTTGAGTGTCCTTGACCACCCGTCTGTTCTGTTTTGCTCGCTTCTGACATGTCGTATGTTCCTCACTTTCTCTAAAATTAAAAAACGACAACCATTCTAGGTTGTCTAGGCCAAACAACAAGAGTCAAGCTCCAGTGTCTTTCGAATGGTTGCCGCTTTCAAAGCTTGACCAAGATCAAAAGACCTTTCGTGTTGTTTAACCTAGACATTCCCGATTATAGCTGTTAGTGGTCAGTTTTACTACATGCATCAGCTATTTATCAGTAAATATTTTTTTCGCGTTGCTTCCTTACCCGTTCTGGTTGATTGTAGGTAGAATGACGGTAATAATCTCGTCAGTTTCTTCTTGAGTTAATGGTCGTCTCTTCTTTTTTGAACTCATACGATGAAATCCTCGATATATTCAATCAAGGCAGGATTAGTATCGAGTGAATTGGCCAGCCCTTGCGGTGCTGTAAATCCACGCTGCTTCAACTCTTTGAGAGGGATAACCCCGTCCTCAGCTTCACCTAAAAGCTTCAAGCGAAAAATTCGTGGAAAGCTTTCGAGGTCTTTAGGGTAAACACCCCCAGCCCAGAATCGACGGTCATCAATTTTAGTGGCCATCGTAATATCGTCAGCCACCACTTCCAACTTATAAACTATTCCACCTCGCCCACGGGGAGGGATAACTTCGTATACATACACGAAATCACCAACCTCAAACTTATTGTTCGTTACCCAGTCCATTTGGCCATTAGTTTGAAGCGATGCCTCGGCATTGTAGGTTGCTGGATTTGATGCGATTACCCATGTACTCATAGTTTTTTTACCTCGCTAGTTGCAATGCACTACGGTTAATGTATTTATTGCACTCAGACACGATATACGAAGTGAGAAGACGATCAGAAGCCTCGGTGCAGTAATAAGAGAATAGCTCTGTTGGCTGGAGGGTCTGCTTCTCTGTGTATGATTTTACACGCTCTTGCATTACAGGGTCTTTACCATAGATAGAGATAAGGTCACTTGTGAGCTTCGTTTTCGTGCCGTCATCAAGCGCCTTGAACCATATATGATGCAGGTACTCATGAGCAACGACAACATCGAGAACATTGCCAGTCGTTCCTTGTTTTACGGTCAGTACGCCGTATGACCAGTTGCCAGCTGTGTCGATAAATGCTTGGTACTCACCGGCCTGTCCGTCAAGAACTTTGTTGTCATAACCAGCAACGAACTTTGTTTCAACCCACTTCATGTCAGATGCGCCGACCTTAGCTAAGGATGCGTTGATTGTTGCATCAGACTGTAGGTCTGGCTTGAACAGTGTATTGGTCTGTTGCACATTGATTCCTGCGTTAGCAGTAGATACTTGCGGATCAGGAATTACTACCGTGACAATCGTGCCGACGATAATGCCAAGCCACATATAGGTACGAAGTACGTTGGCGCTGATCCTATTGAGCGGATTCTTCTTGCGGGACTTGAGCCAGATAAACAGATAGCAAACGATAACGAGCACGCCCACATAAATCGACCACAATGCTCGTATATGATAGCCTTGCGGGCTATTCATATTTCCACCATCTACTATGGCATTCCCAACGGTAATGGCAATAATAAACGCAACGAAGCCGATGATGAATGGCCAGCCTATGATCCAAAGGATAGCCGAAAGTACCCTGCGCTTACGGGAATAAGTCTTTAGCTTATGTTCTGTCTTCTCGATTTTTTCAGTCTTCTCTTTTACTTCGGTCGTCATGGCTCGATTATACAATAAAAAGTATTATTAATTAATCTCTTCACTTCACGTACTTGTTCATTATACGGGTCGAGCAAACGCATCAAGGTCGTATTCACCCCTGAATACGATTTTCTTTTAATTGATGTATTCAAGGGGAATCTCCACCTGTGACGCCTTTGCCATGCGACCCCGTCAGATGACTCCGTTACGTAAAGTAAAGGAGAATATCATGCACGTAGCAGAAGCAACACAAACTGTAGCCACCGAGTATAACGGGTGGAGTAATAGAGAGACGTGGTTAGTGAACATGTGGCTCACTAACGACAGATGCTATTACGATGAGCTTTGTGAAATCATCAAGAACTTCGATCTTGATGAGCAAGCAGAGGAACTTGAGCGATACGTCCGATTTATCACAGATACCGACAACAGTATCGGTATTGTGGGCGACCTGCTCAACACTTCTCTCGGTCGAATTGACTGGGTTGAAGTCGTCGCAGCGAACCAGTAGCGAAATAGTCCCGAGCATGACTAAAACTGCTCAAACTAAGCTTTAAGGAGGCTGATATGCGTACAACTGTCATTAGTAAGGAAACAAAAGAACAAATCGAGCGCCATAGGCGGTTCTGGGTGCAAGTCGCAGAACAGCACGACTGGTACACCGAGCCTTTCTACATCCAGGTATGGCTTGACGATAAGGGCGATGTAGCCGATAGCGTATCTCACATAGGTATGACATCGGACATCATAATCCCAAGTCTCTAGCAGATGACCGTCCTGAGCATGACGATAAACTGCTTTTATTGTCATGTTGTACGGAACTGAGTGTGGTCGTGTAAGAGGCTTCCTCCCTCTGTCTTTTCATTATACGGGTGAACCACAAGCCCCAAGGTCGTTCGTCCCTTGGTAAACGTCAAGGGGCGCTCCACCTTGACCCTTGCGGATTCATCCCGAGCCCTTTTGACAGAGAGGCAGGAAGTCCTCTCGATAAAGCAAGGAGGGTCTTATGGACACCGAAACAATAGCAAACGAAACATCAGCAAAGATTGCTGCGTTGAATGACGCGGCACGCAGTAATGCTGCGAACTACATGGCGACACGAGGCATCATGTCGCTCGATGAAGTGACTATCAGTGAAATCTTCGTCGCCGTGCAGGACTTTAGCAAATTCACGGAAGACAACGATCCCTACGGCGAGCATGATTTTGGCTCGTTTACGGTAGCCGGTAACAAAGTCTTTTGGAAGATAGATTACTACACACAGGACTTGTCTAGTGGGTGCGATCCGCTAGACCCGGGGTGTAGACGAGTTCTCACTATCATGTTAGCCGAGGAGTACTAGCTCCTCGGTTTTTTAGTCCTGGGTAGGACTTATGAAACTGCCCGACAAAGTTTAATCCTAAAGGAGTTTAGATATGCATTACTTAGTACGATTGATAGTTGAAGCTGATAGCGCTGAAGAAGCGAATAGTCAGGCAGATTCCGTGATGATGGATCTCATCGAATGGAGAGAGTTTGACTGGTATCACACCGAAGCTGACGATAGCCGGTGGGAAGGTTGCTGGAAACCGATGCGTCTGAGCACCAAGAAAGCGCAAGCTATGGTACAGGATGCGATGCAAGGTCAACTTGCAGAGTTCAAGCAAACAATAGCGACTATCCGCATTATGCTAGACAGCTATAGTGACGAGCAGATATTTAACGAGGAGTTCCAGCAAGTGGATGGACACTACCTGTCTCGATATCAGTTCAGTCGAGCGAGCGGCTACCATGCGAATGCGTGCCAGCTTTTCGGTGAGGGTGGAGATTCCATCACGAGCCAGAAGCAGCTTGAATGGTACTTGAAAGATACCGCTAGATTATGGGTTGTCCAAGTAGACTGCCATAACTAAGCAGTACGTCCTGAGCATGACGATAAACGGCTCGATTTTTTTAATTTAAGGAGAATGTTATGAAGATTAGTGAAAATATCCTACGAGAAGAATATAGCTACCGTGGCGGCGGTTGCGAGCTGGACTTGACTGAGTTTGGCTACGAAGATGAGCTTTTGAGTGCTTACCAGAATTATCTAGGTGGTGGCATGCTTGGCTCGATTGGCAATAGCTGTACTGTCGAGGATTGGCGGCAAGATGAGAAACTCATTAAGCTAGCACATGAGCTGCGAGAATACTATCAGGATCGGATGTATGAGTTCGAGTGTATCGACGAATATAACGAGATAACTGAGGGGCGACCCATCAGCTATCCAGGGCTGTAAGCAGCCCTCATCCTGAGTAAGATGTAAAACTACTCATCAGGAACAGGCACACTGGCCGCACCATGCAACATAGCCCTTTGGGCTAGTTGCATCGTCCGTCCAGCTCAAGCAGCAGATAACGACACGCTCCATACTTACCCCCTCGGACTATCACATGCGTCCCGCAGTGAAGTCCTCGTGTGCAAGAATGAATCATGTCCTGGACGTACCTCTGGTACGACATCGGTTAATAATTAAATGGTTAGTCACCATCAAGCACGACGGGCGGCACGTATTCTCCTCTGGAGAAAACGTACACACCCGACGCACTCGCTGGCAACAAAGGCTCGTGATAGATCAAACAAGCGTGACCATGACACGACGCAAGCTTACGCGTCATCGTCACGCTATCCTCATATCCGTAAACTAATCGAAAAGCGCAGTCTGTTTTTTCGGGTTAAAGGGGGAAGACCAGATATGTGCGGCTGGTTTGTCGAATGCCGTGAGTGCTGAGGCGAGTATCGGCAGTTCACCCTCATCCATGCCCATGCCCTCTAGCTTCTTGTTTGTGGTATAGAGAAAGCTGAACTTTGCGGCGCTATCTTTTAAGACAAAACATATATGGGGATAGTTATCACCCTCCCAGCTTTCATCTTCGCTATGCGTGATAATTTCATCGAGGCGCTTGCGGACTATATATGGTGGCTTATCATCGGCAATGACTACAATAGCCTCTTTACCGTCTGGTGTGCGTATGTAGAGGTCTGGACGGTTTTTGGGGAATTGTCGGAAACGGTTGATCTCGGTCTTTGAGAACACGGCCGAGTCTTTAGGCAGGTATTTGATAATAGCCGTGTAGCATTGTATGAGCTTCATGCTATGACTAACGAAATCATCAGTCATTTCATCATTCTTGTACAGGGCATGTACAACAGACTCTTTGACATCCATGAGCTTGCGGACGGCCGTAACGCCGCTTTTATTCAGGTAATAATAGGCAGGCTTTCTATCAATACGGAACTTCGGCTCATAGACTTTTGCCACTAACTTTTTACTAACTAATTGCTCTAATACTTCATAGACACTGACCCTATGAATACCCATAACATCTGCTAATAATCCTGCTGATACAAATCGAAACTTGAATAATAACTTTAAGACACGTTGCTGCTGACCTGTTAGTTTTTGACCTTTTACATCTCCATCCATCACTACTTCTCTCTCCTATACGTAGTATATATAAAGGGAGAGTAAATGTATAGCTTCTGTATCTGTTAGTAAATACCTATTTACCTGCTATGCACAGTAGGTAAATTATACATCAAGATATTGGGTAATTAGTATTGCTTTTTATTTTAATTAGTAATACTATTTATATAGAGGTTGTACATTAATAATTCGGCTAGTTACAGGTAAAAAGGAGGGGGTATGATTGACAGAGAATTACTCGAAAAAGAAGCAATGGCGGAAGTGTGTGCGTGCTGGTATTACGACCTAGCGGACACGCTTTATGAGACACCAGACAGCGACTTACAGGTTATCGTTAGCCATTCACATAAATGTGAGACTTGTGGCCATTAAATAGCATTACATGTTAAAATAAGGACATATGTCCAGAAAGATAGTCAGTATGCAAATTCGTGTCACAGACGACCTGCGCGAACGAGCAAAGGTTGTTGCAAAGAAAAATGGGCTTACGTTAAGTGAGCTTATACTTCAACTGCTGGCAAGCACTGGAGACAAGCAGCTCAAAGAGCTAGCTAAAAAAGAACTCGATGAGCGCCCAAAGCCAGGACGACCCTGGGATAAATAAAACTATTATCTAGCCGAATTGTTAAGACGTACCAGCCTCGGAACGTCTTTTTTAACGTATTACGGAGGGTAATATGGATCGCAACAGTACAAACAATTCGCAGGAAGTCGCCGCAGGCTTCTACTCTCCGAGTGAGGAGCAGATTGTATTGCTGCAATCTATATTGCAGAAAGAATCACATGAATCAGTTTCGCTCAAAGAAGCGCAGGAGGTGGGCATACAGCTCGTGTCACTCTACGAGTGTCTGGCAAGGGATAGGACGCCCCCTATTGGAGTAAGAGGAAATGATGAATCCTGATGAAATAGGCGTTATTCTCGCTCGTGTCTCAACTAAGGGGCAGGAAGATGAGGGTTATTCGCTTGAGGCTCAGGTTAAAAATCTGAGGATGTATTGTACGAATACGCGAATCAATCCGATTAAAGTCTTCAAGATTGCTGAGTCCGCATCAAAGACTGAGCAGCGCAAGATATTCAAAGAAGCCATGCAGTTTGTGGAGAAAAAACACGTTAAGAACCTCATTGTCGAAAAGGTAGACCGCCATGTGCGCAATCTGCATGATGCGGTCGAGACGCATGACTGGCTCACTAAAGACGAGACGAGAAAAGTACACTTCGTTAAAGATGCAATTGTTCTACATAAAAACTCTCGATCTCAAGAGTGGCTTAACTGGGGTATGCGTGTCGTTCTTGCTAAGAACTACATCGATAACCTACGTGAAGAAGCCATGAAAGGATGGGCCGAAAAACTAGCGCAAGGCTGGATGCCAGCACCACCACCCCCAGGCTATATGACCGTTGTTCGCGATGGTAAGCGTATTCACGACTTCAACCCCGAAACCTACAAGTCTATGCAGCGAATTTTTCAGCTCATGCTTGAACCTCAGTACACCATAGAAACGATCCGTCATAAAATGACAGAGTTTGGGCTGGTGACCGGTAAAGGCAGACCATTCTCCAAGAGCCATGCACATAGAATACTGACAAATCCATTCTACATAGGAACCATTCGCTTTAATGGCAACGAATACCCAGGTAAGCAGCCACACCTGATATCCGAAGAGCTGTTTAATGCAGTACAAGCCAAAATCTCACGCAAACGACCTGCGAAGTATCGCAAGCACAACCCATTACTCAAGGGTGTAATGATCTGTGAACACTGTGGCAAGAACATTACGTGGCAGCTCCAGAAAGGCCGATTGTACGGCTCATGTCAGCGTAAGTTAGAGGCTTGCAAGAAACAGAGCTTTGTCCGCGAAGATGCCGTCCTAGAGCTTATCCAAGGCAAGCTGGACGAACTTATCTGCCCATCTCCTGAGGTTATAACGTGGCTGACGACGTTACTGCATCAAGACTTCCAACTGTCAGTCAACAACGTCGAAGAGGCCCAGAAAGCCCTTGACGAGCGAATTGAGCGTATCAAGCGGATGGATGACATGCTGTATGACGATAAGCTGGCCGGACTTATTTCTGGCGAGCGCTATCAGAGTAAGCATGATTCATTCATTAGTGAAATTAATGATCTGCAAAAGCAGAAAGGAGGCATAAGCCAAGAATACGAAACTAAGTACATGAATGGGATATCCGAGATAGAGCTGTCACAGGACGCTAAACGGCTATTCGCAGACGAAAATACAAGCAGTGACGACAAACGAATAATTTTAACCAAACTATTCGAGAAGATCAGCCTAAAAGACAATTCCGTATCTGTTACGTACACCAAACTGACACAGGCAATAGCTCGAAATAGCGGTTTAAGTAAGGAGATTTTGGGATATGCAAAATAACGATAACCAAACCAACCAAAAAGACCCCCATAACAGGGGTCAAAATGGATTCGAGCATATCTCTCCTGGCTTGTGTTCTATATGGCTGGGAGTGAGGGATTCGAACCCCCGAATGCCAGGACCAAAACCTGGTGCCTTACCACTTGGCCAACTCCCATTGGCAAAAATCATTTTATAATAGCAGGGGCTTTTGGTATTTTGTATTTAAATGACTTTATTGAAGTATTATACGACATCTTAATTGATGTGTAAAACTACTATAAAACTTTCTTTTACCGTAGCTAAAAAGAATGCTAGACTAGGGTTATGGAATGCGTATTTTGCAAAATTGTTTCAGGCGAACTACCAGCTGCCAAAGTCTATGAAGATGAAGAAGTTTTAGCATTTATTGATATTGAGTCAATTCGTCCAGGACATACTTTGGTAATACCTAAAAAACATTTTGTGTATATGCAAGATATGAGTGATGATTTGTATGCAAAAGTTTCGCTGGTGGCTAAAAATATTGCTTTATCGCAGCAAAAGGCATATGAGTGCGAAAAGATTGGGCAGATGGTCTCTGGCTGGGATGTTGACCATGCTCATCTACATATTATACCAATGCAGGATCCTAAGGACATAACCTCAAAAGTGTTATTAGATGGCCAAGCTCAACACCCAACACCAGAGGAACGCGAAGTAGAAAGTCAAAAAATTATCCGAAATTTATGAAAAAAGTTATCAATGTAGATAAGCTTGAGATGTTTCATGCTGAAGTGGCTTTGATAATTGCAATATTCTTACAAATGATTGTTTGGTGGGCTTACCACAGTTTTAGTAATCTACAGTTTTTTATTATTTTAGGTGAAGTCGCTATGTTGAGTGTGGTAGCTTTTAGCTCTAACATTAAAACTTTCCATAGCCGAAATATTTATAAGATTGCTGCATTAGTACTACTAATGATTATGAGTGCAGCCAACTTTAGTTCTTTAGTTGTAGTGATAAAATCTTTAATCACTGGTCACTCTGATTTTACTGGCATGCAACTTTTGGCTTCGGCTTTAGCAATATTTGCAACAAATATAATTGTTTTTGGCCTTTGGTACTGGGAGATAGACAGTCCTGGTTTGACTCAGCGTCGTTGGTCTAGTCGTGATAAGGATTTTCAGTTTTCTCAGCAAGATATGGAAAAAGATTTCCCTGATTGGCGTCCAGAATTTATCGACTATATGTACTTGTCTCTTACTAATGCTATCAACTTTGCACCGGCTGACACCAAGCCGTTGACTCATTCGGCTAAAACGCTTATGGGTACTCAAGCACTAATTTCGGTTTTCACGTTGGCAGTAGTGATTGCTCGTTCGGTTAGTATCTTGGGTTAAAATTCTAGTTTTAAAAACATAAGTATTATAAACTGTTACTATGATTAATTACTTTTATAGCAATGCCCGTGCAAGGCAGATTACTACGGTCGAAGAAGCCAAAGCCGGTGTTTGGGTGCATGCTACCGAACCATCCGAAGAAGAGTTAAATTTTTTAGCTAAAAAATTTTCTTTAGAACGTGATTTATTAGATGATGCAATCGATATATATGAGGCTCCACGTGCAGAAATTGATGGCAAAGATGCATATGTTTTTACACGATATTGTCACCCAGATGGCAAAGATATTGCTACCGAACCGCTATTGATTATCTATACTTCCGATAACATCATAACTATCATGCGTAAGGATGATTCGGTGTTAGACCGGATAATAACTGGCGGCTTGGAGGTTTTGACGACCCAACGGACAAAGATTTTTTTGCATATTTTAGAGCAAATTAATCATTCTTATAAAATACAATTACATCAGGTTACTAAACGGATTTTGCAAATTCGCTCGAAACTGCGGCAAAGTGAGATAACTAACTTTGAGTTTGTAAGTTTTATCGAGCTAGAAGAAGATTTGAACGAGTTTTTGGGTGCTTTGCAGCCTCAGCAAGCGGTATTGCTTAGTCTAAGAACCGGTCGCTATATGCGACTTTACGAGGAGGACAAAGATTTGATAGAAGATTTGACGCTCAGTACAACTGAGCTAATAGAAATGACTAAATCACGTCTGCGTACTTTAGTAAATGTACGCCAAGCTTACGATACTATCGCCACCAATAACCTAAATAGGATATTTAAACGACTAACATCTATTGGTATTTTCTTAAGTGTGCCGATGGTGGTTGGTGGATTGTGGGGTATGAACGTGGCAGTGCCTTTCAAGGACAATCCGCATGGTTTTTCTATCGTAACAACTGGAACTGTGATAGCAACTATAATAACAGTCTATTACTTTCACAAGCACAAGTGGTTATAGCATAGACTTTATATCAACAATATGATATAATCTTATAAGATAATTAATAAAAATATGTCAATGAATAGTCAAGACCCTAGCAAGATTAGGAATATAGCAGTTATTGCCCACGTTGATCATGGTAAAACTACCTTGGTTGATGGGCTACTTAAGCAATCGCATACTTTTCGCGATAACCAGGCAGAGATGACTCAGGAGCTTATCATGGATAGCGGTGATCAAGAAAAAGAACGCGGTATCACGATTACTGCAAAAGTAACAGCGGTACAACATGGCGATTATCGAATAAATATTATTGACACACCGGGTCATGCTGATTTTTCGGGCGAAGTAGAGCGAACGCTCAATATGGCAGATGGTTGTTTGTTGATTGTTGATGCACAAGAGGGTCCAATGCCACAGACTAAATTTGTGTTAAGTAAGGCGTTAGCTGCTGAACTTAAGCCAATTGTTATTATCAACAAGATCGACAAACCCGGCTCACGCGTATCGGAGGTAGAAGATGAATTGGCTGATTTATTCTTGGAGTTAGCTGTTCACGAAGATCAGTTACATTATCCTATTTATTACGCAATTGGTCGTGATGGTAAAGCATGGGAAGCTATGCCCAGTGATTCATCAGAAAATACTGATTTGTCAGTAGTTTTCAAAGCTATAGAAGATTATGTTCCTGCCCCAGATGTTGATCAAAATGGTACCTTTCAGATGTTGGTTACGGCACTAGCATGGGATAACTTTAGAGGTAAATATGCAATCGGTAGGATATTTCGTGGCCACATTAAGCCAGGTGAAGCTGTGTCATTATGCAGAAAAGATGGTAGCGTGGAAAAAGCTAAAATTGACGGTGTGTTCATGAGTCATGGAATTTCAAAATTTGAAGTGGAAGGCGGTGTGGCTGGTGACATTGTGCAATTGACCGGTATTTCTCAGGCAAAAATCGGTGAAACTGTTGCTTCAAATGAAAACCCAGAAAGTCTACCAACTATTGAGGTCGAATCGCCGACACTTAAAATATATCTAGGGCCAAACACTAGCCCGCTAAAAGGTCAGGAAGGCGAATTTACGACATCTAGACAAATAAAAGAAAGGCTCAAAAAAGAACTTGAAATCAATATTGGACTAACGGTCGAAGAAGATGGAATTGGATTTTTAGTGGCAGGTCGTGGTGAGCTGCACTTGAGCGTATTGATAGAAACTATGAGACGTGAGGGTTATGAGTTTGAGGTTGGTAGACCACAGGTTGTTACCAGAGAAAATGACGGAGTAACTGAAGAACCAGTTGAGGAATTGATTGTTGAGGTGCCACCGGAGCATGTAGGTACGGTGCAAGCCGAAATGGGGTCACGTAGAGCTGAGCTAAAAGAGCAATTTTCTAGCCCAAAGGGTGTTACTAAGTTGGTTTACGAGCTGACTACTAGGTCGCTACTCGGTGCAAAAGGTATTTTGCTGACTCAAACCAAGGGTACTATTATTATGCATAGTTTAAGTGCTGGCTATAAGCCACTCGGTCCAAACCTAAATCAACTTCGCAATGGCGTACTTATCGCCTATGAAGCAGGAATAACCACACCGTATTCACTCCAAAATGCTGAAGCTAGGGGTACGATTTTTGTTGGTCCAGGTATTAAGGTTTACGGTGGACAAATAATTGGCCTGAATACTCGTAGTGAAGATATGGAGATAAATGTTTGCAAAGCTAAGCAATTAACAAATATGCGTTCGACTTCTAGTGATGGTGTGGTGCAATTGACTCCGCCAACAATCTTGAGTTTAGAGCAATGCCTAGATTTTATCGAAAATGATGAATTACTAGAAGTAACACCAGAAAGCCTAAGACTTCGTAAACGTGAGCTAGACCCAAATAAACGTAAACGTAAGTAGCCAGCATAGCAATAGCCAGCAACAACCATAATCTCTACGTCAAAATTTGCCTCGAAGTCCTGCAGCCCTTGCATCAAAGTGCGTCAAGGTCGGACCTTGACGCACTTTGATGCAGGAGTGCTGAAAATGTGACTTGGCTCACATTTTTTAAGATGCTTGTAGTTTATAATTAAAATTGGAAGTGTGAGGCTTCCCAATATTAGCCCCGGCATATCCGGGGTTCTAAGTTTTTAACTTTTAAGAAGCCTGACATTGCTCACATAAGCCATAAAATTCAATTGTGTGACCACTGATCTGAAATTTTTTGAAACTTATTTGTTTTTGAAGCTCTTTTTCTGTTGATTGAGGCACTTCTATTTCCCAAATTTTGTGACATTTTTGACAGATGAGATGGTGATGATGACCAAAAAAATCATCGCTTAGTTCAACTTTGTATTTCCAGTTGTGATATATTTTTTTGACAATCCCGGCCTCTTCAAGGGCATACACAGATCGATAAACGGTCGATCTGTCGGCAAATATCCGACTAACATTTACTAGATCATTCATGCTAAAAGCTTTATGACCAGAATTTTTTAGGATATTAAAGATGGCTTGCCGAGGCTTTGTGTTGCTTAGTTTGGCCTTTTTTAGCTTTTGTAAATATTGATCCATGTCGTAAATTTTAATAAAATTGCGACAAAATTGCAAAAAATCAATAACTTTAATATGATTTACTACATGGTAGCAGTATTAGTATCGATAATAAGTGCATTAGCGGCTCAAGCTGGTGGAATAATGGCACTCAAGAATCGCAAGCGACTTAATCTAAGTTTGGGCTTAACGGCTGGTATTTTGATGGGTCTAGTTGCTTTTGACTTACTGCCAGAAATTTACGAAGGTACAGAGTCTAACGGCATAGATATAATCTGGCCAATGGTAGCATTAGTTGTGGGCTTTCTGGGTTTCCATATAATAGAAAAATATATACTTATGCACCATAATCATGAGGCAAATTACTCTGAGCATCGTCATCCACATGTTGGGATAGCTAGTGCATTGGCGTTGATTGGACATAGTTTTATAGATGGGTTGAGTATTGGACTGGCATTTCAGATAAACAGTGCAGTTGGAGCTGCAGTGGCAATTGCGGTAGTTGGCCATAGATTTGTAGATGGATTTAATGGCATCAACGTCATGCTGATGAACAAAAATAAGCTATCTAGTGCCAAGAAGGTGCTGTGGGTGGTGGCAGTAGCACCAATTTTAGGAGCTATTGTTGGTTCGACCTTTAGCTTACCGGAGACTGCTCTAACAATTTATTTAGGTTTTTTTGCTGGCTTCATGATATACATTGGAGCGTCAGACATCTTGCCAGAAGCTCATCGCAAAAATTCATCGAAAATAACAATACTCATGACTATTCTTGGTGCATTACTTATGTTTGCTATCACTAAGCTCTTTGAACACTAGATATTAGCTGCTTGTGCTAAAATATGGTTATGGAAACTAATTCTTTGGGAATTATTGTTATTGGTTTGCTTTTGGCGGCTAATTTAGTGATAGTTGTTTTGCTGTTACGTCGAAGAAGTAATAAAAATGATGAGACTTCAACGCTGTTGATTAAACAAGATATTAATTCTTTGAGCGATAATATTCAGAAGCTCAAAGACGGTTTAAGTAGCCAAATAACAGATAGGCTGGATCGTAATAATGAAATGATGCAGAAAAGTATCATGGGGCAATTTAAAGAGTCGACTAAGCTTGTTGCTGACGTGACAGAACGTTTAACCAAGCTAGACGAAACTAATAAGCGTGTGGTTAACGTAGCTGACGAGCTGAAAACCTTACAAAATGTTCTACAAAACCCCAAACAGCGTGGTGTTGTAGGTGAATATTATTTACAAAATGTGCTTGAAAATGTTTTGCCGCCTGGGCGGTTTGAGATGCAGTATAAATTTACTGATGGCGAAGTAGTAGACTCTGTAATTTTCTTGCAGGATAAAAAGATCTTGCCGATTGATAGTAAATTTAGTCTAGAAAATTACAACCGTTTGATCGAAGAAGCTGATAAAACAACTCGGGAAAACTTAGTCAAAAAATTTAGGGTTGACTTAAAAAATCGGATTGATGAGACCGCCAAATACATAAGACCGCAAGAAAATACTATGGATTTTGCATTTATGTTTATACCAAGCGAATCGCTGTATTATGATTTGTTGGTCAATAAAGTTGGTACAACCAAAGCTAGCTCACGTGATTTAGTTGAATATGCCTTTGCTGAAAAACATGTGATTATTGTGAGTCCGACAAGTTTTATGGCATATTTACAAACAGTACTCCATGGCTTAAGAAGTCTGCAAATAGAGGAGCAAGCTAAAGAAATTCAAAAACGAGTTGGTGAGCTGGGACGGCATATTGGTAACTATGAGTCATTTATGCAGAAACTAGGTTCTAGTTTAGGTACAACTGTTAATCACTATAACAATGCCCATAAAGAACTAAAGAAAATTGACAAAGACGTGGTGCGGATTGCTGAAACTAGTCCAGGTGTAGAGCCATTGCTACTCGACAAACCGGTTATTGATGACTAATATATAAGACATGCTTAGTAAAAGAAAAACAGAAGATAAACAGTTGTTACGTAATAATCGTGATCAAATTGCCAAAGCTTTGGAAATTTTATTTGCATCTGGTTATCTAAATCGCCACAAACTATACTACGAAAACTTTATGCGAGGTGTATTTTTTGGTGCGGGTGGAGTGATTGGAGCAACGGTTTTGATTGGTGTTGTGCTGTGGTTTTTGTCATTATTTGATCAAGTGCCGCTAATTGGTCCACTAATCGAAAGTATAGTCGATCAAGTAAAGTCTCAGTAAATTAGCGAGATAACAGGTGTGTGATTGCTCTGGTTACAAAATCAGCATAATATTGATGATTTTCACCAAAACCATTTTGGTCATTTAAAGCATCACTACAGTCGACTACGATGTGTGGACTAGAATGCTCCGACACAATAGTCTCCATACCGTGTGACATACAATTTCGTTTGCCATATACAAATACAGTATTTCCATCTCTAGCTAATCTAGTTAGGTTTTGTTTGGCAACTGACCTTTTGCTAAGTCCTTGCAAAATTATTAGGTTATTGCCAAAAGCGGCCAGGATATTTCCTGTCCAAGTTTTGTCTGTACCGCTGAGGTCGGTGATTAATTTTGGTGAATTATCTAGCCAACTGTCAGTTTTTGGTTGAACATTATTTTTGGCGACCGGCTTGCCGTCTGGACCCAGCAATCTTGGCCTAGTATAGTTACTGATGGTTCGTACTATCCCGTCAGTCATGGGCCGTTCGGCAACCACTGTTCCAATTATTTGTTGTTTTCTTTTTTTGTCTTCTGGGTAAGGCATAATTTCGGTTACGCAAGCACCTTGCGAGTAACCAATAGGAATTATTCTCTTAAATCCTTCGTGTTCGGCAATATCGAATAAAGTATTGACCATGGGCTGGAAGTTACCGGAGCGAATTGCTTGTTTTTCTTCTTTCGTCCATTTACGAGTGTGGTCGCCAGACGGGGCAGAAACTACTATGAATGGTATGGGTTTACCATCAGGGTCAGTAATGCCGGCTTGTCTTAATGTCAAATATGCCAAGTAGTGCTTTGTTAAAGCATTCCAAGAATTTCCATTGATATCATAGGCTAATCTTGGATCTTTTCCGTACTTTAGATAATCACCGACCTTCCGGCTATTGCCAATGGGGGTTACGCGGTTTGCAAAAGGAAGCTGCACAATGGCGGCATACTCTTTTGAACTTTCGCTATCACCAATAACTGCATATGGCACAGGATTGTCTGGGGCTAAACCTCTGACGTAGCTCTCAAGTTCTTGATATGTCTCGATACGCTTATCAAAATCAGTACCGTCGATGCTTGTTTGTGTACCTTTGGTAGCAGCTAGGAGTTGGTCTGGTGGAACTTGATGATCTGGATCAAAGTAGTATTCGTGAACAATCATGAATATATTATATCATAAATATCTAATATCACAAATATGCATGTTAACGAAGATTAGTAAAAGAGACCGGAAAGTCAAGATCAGCTTTTCTTATTAAGTTTATTGTGGCTTGAAGCTCGTCTTTCTTGGTGCTGGTAATGCGAATTTCATCACCCTGGATTTGAGTTTTGATTTTAGGATAATTATCACGAATGAGTTTGGTTATTTTTTTTGCGTTATCGGTAGAAATACCTTTTTTAAACATAACTTCTTTTGTAGTTTTGAGGTTGCTGACGGTAGGCTCTTTGCTGATATCAAGTATTTTTTGGCTTAGGCCGCGAGTTGCCAGCTTTTTGCGAAAGATATCAAGAATAGCTTCAATATGGTAGTCGCTATCGCCAATAATCTTTAATCCACTTTTGTCATTATTTAGCCATTCGATGTCAGCAGCTGTTCCTTTAAAATCATAACGGTTTTCGATCTCTCGCTGTGTTTGATCAAAGACATTATTCATCTCTGCTTTATCGTAATCAGATACAATGTCAAAACTAAAACTTGCCATAACTCAGATTATACCACTGACAAGTGTTGATTCTGATATAATCTTAGTTATGAATGAACAAATTGTAACCGAGCTAAAAAAACGTGCTGAGAGTGGTGACAATTCGGTGCTAAGAAGTGTCGAATTAAAAAGTTTGTTTGATGAACTAAAAGTGATGGAACCTCAGCAAAGGGCTGATTACGGTAAGAAGCTTAACGACTTACGCCAAGAACTGATAAATTTGCTAGGTGATAGTCAGATTAAAGATAATCGTTTGCCGATTGACGTGACGGCACCAATGGACAAAAACACTCCGCGTGTTAACTTGCTGCCTGTTGATGGTGGATCATTGCATCCACTGACGCAGGAGATTGTTAAATTATGTGAAATTTTTCAGCGTATGGGCTATGTGGTTGAAGAATCTCGTGAGATTGATAATCAATTTAATATGTTTGAAGCTTTAAATTTTCCAAAAGGTCACCCGGCAAGAGATGATTATGATACTTTTATGACTGAGGAAACTGATGAAAATGGCGATCGATTAATTGCACCGGCCCATACTTCTACTATGCAAAATCGTTTGCTCAAAAAATATGCTTCTAACCTAAAAAACGATGAGCCAATAGCCGTGGTTGTGCCAGATAGAGTTTTCCGCAATGAAGATTTAGATGCACGACACGAACATACCTTTTATCAGATAGAGGGACTTTATGTGGCTGAAAATGTAAATGTCGGTAATCTGGTGGCTACTTTGCAAAAATTTTTGGAAGAATATTACAAACAAGATCTAAAAGTGAGAGTTAACCCGTTTTACTTTCCATTTACGGAGCCAAGTTTTGAGTTTGCTTTGTCTTGTCCATTCTGCCAAGACGGATGTTCGGTTTGCTCGCACGAGAAGTGGATTGAGTTGCTTGGTTGTGGCTTGATTCACCCGAATGTACTAAAACACGCTGGAATTGACACAAGTAAATATAGCGGCTTTGCTTTTGGTTGTGGTGTTGATAGATTAGTCATGATGAAGCAAAATATCGAAGATGTGCGTCATTTTGAATCTGCTAAATTAGACTTTTTAAAACAATTTTAGATGAAAAATGCACTGATTATACATGGTTATTATAGTTTGCAGCAGTTTGATGAGGCTGATAATACACCAAGTAATTCACACTGGATTCCATGGTTGTCTAGGCAGCTGATGATTAAAGATATTTTTACAAGGGCAATTGAGATGCCAAAGGCCAACCTGCCGTTATATGAAGCTTGGCAAAAAGAGTTTGAGCGTTACGACATTACAGCTGATACGGTTTTGGTTGGACATAGTTGTGGAGCTGGATTTTTGGTACGATGGCTGGGTGAAAATTCGCATGCAAAATGTCAAAAATTGGTTTTGGTCGCTCCGTCTTTGGGCTTAAGTTGGTCAGATCGTACGTTTTTTGACTTTGAGATAGATGGTGAGATCCAGAATAGAGTAGGGAAAATTTTAATTTTTGTAGCTGATGACGACAAGCAATACATTCACGATGCCGTCAAAATATACAGTTTTAAATTGCCAAAATCAGAAATAATTAGTTTAAAAACAGGTGGTCATTTCACTTTTCAGGATATGGCGAAAAAAGAATTTCCCGAATTACTTGAAGAGATTTTGAGGTAGAATAGATAATAAGATGAAACTTTGGAAAAATATTTTATGAAATTTGCAGTAGCTGCGAGGTTAAATAGATGAAAATTAGCTTGAATACAATGCGTGAATTGACCGGACTTGAATTGCCCTCGGTAGGTGAATTGACCGAGAAGCTTAATCGTCAACTTGGCGGCGTAGAAGAAATTGTAGATTTGGGCAAAAAGTATAAAGACGCAGTCATCGTAAAAATAATTAAATGCGAAAAGCATCCAGGTGCTGATAAATTAAGTGTTTGCCAGATTGATGTTGGGCAAGATGAGCTAGTGCAGGTCGTTTGTGGTGCCAAAAATGCTCGAGAGGGTCTATGGACAGTTTGGTTGCCACCACAATCGATTGTACCTTCAAGCTATAACAATAAAGACCAGTTTGTTTTAGAAATCAGAGAGATTAGGGGTGTGGTGAGTAACGGCATGTTGGCGGCTGGTGACGAGTTGGCAATAAATAATGATCACGTCGGAATTGTTGAAATTACAGAAAATGACCTAACACATGCCGAAACACTACAAACTGGAGCAAATTTTGCAGAGGTTTTTGGTTTAAATGATGTAATTATCGAAATCGAAAATAAAATGTTTACACATCGTCCAGATTGTTTTGGGCAAATAGGCGTAGCACGAGAAATATCAGGAATTTATGGTCAGAAATTTGAGGAAAGCGATTGGTATTGGAAATTCCCAGAATTTAAAGACTCTTCTGGTTTGAACTTAGAAGTATTCAACGACTGTCCGGACAAAGCTCCAAGATTTATGGCGGTCACGATGAAAAATGTGAAGGTCCAGCAGAGTCCATTATGGCTCCAAATAACTCTCATGCGTTGGGGAGGTAAGACAATCAACAATGTTGTGGATTTGACTAACTATATAATGTTGCTCACCGCACAGCCAACTCACGCTTATGACTACGATAAATTACATAACGCTAAGCTGGGGGTTAGGCTGGCGAAGTCAGGCGAAAAAGCCAAATTATTAAACGATAAAACATACGAATTAGATGAAGAAGATATAGTAATAGTTGACGGCAAGGAAGTAGTTGGTTTGGCTGGAGTTATGGGCGGGGCAAATAGTGAAGTCTCGGCTGATACTAAAAATATCGTGTTAGAATGTGCCAACTTTGATATGTATACAGTTCGCAGATCTAGTATGCGACACGGACTTTTTACCGATGCCCTGACTAGGTTTAACAAAGGTCAGTCTTCTGTGCAGAATGACAGAGTCTTAGCGGAGCTTATGAGATTATGTACGGAACTATCGGGTGCCGAGCAAGCCAGTAAAGTGTTTGATGAATATGATCAGGGTAAAAAAGAAAATGATCTCAATAAATTTTCTAAGGGAATTTTTGTTGACCTAAAATTTATCAACGATAGATTAGGTTTAGATCTGCAAGTTGATGAGTTTTGTGAAATTTTACGCAGGGTTAACTTTGCTTGTGTAGTCAATGACAAATCTAACAAAATAGAGGTAGCAGCACCTTTCTTTAGGACCGATATTGAGATTCCAGAAGATGTTGTCGAGGAGGTTGGACGGCTTTACGGCTTTGATAAATTACCTCAAAATTTACCTAAACGTACCTCTAGTCCTACTACACCGAATCAGATATTTAATGCCAAGCAAGAGATTAGAGAAATTTTGGCAAAAAGTGGCGGCAATGAAGTTTTGACTTACAGTTTCGTTCACCAAAAATTGATAAAAAATGCCGAACAAGACATATCTCAAGCTTTTACGATCTCTAATGCCCTAAGTCCCGATCTTCAATATTATCGATTGACTGTTCTGGCAAGTTTACTAGATAAGGTCCATGCCAACATTAAGGCTGGTCATGATGAGTTTATGTTGTTTGAAATAGGTAAAGGACATAATAAAAAGTATCACGCCGCTGACGATAATGGCCTGCCAAGTGAAATGAATTTTGTTGATATGGTGTATGCCAACAAAAACGAGTCTGATAGCTCACCGTTGTATAAGGCACGGCGTATTATAGACTTTTTAGCAAAAAGCATAGGTGTCGAGGTAGTAGCAAAACCAGCGGATATCGGTATGGACTACCCTGTAACTGCTCCATTTGACTTATCTCGCTCGGCAATGGTTTATACAACGGGTGACGAATTTATCGGAATGATAGGCGAACTAAAAACTAGCGTTATAAGAAATTTCAAATTACCACAAAACGTATCGGCTGCAACTTTAGACTTGGAAAGTTTAGCCAAAGTTATGATTAACAAAAAATCAAGCTATCAACCGTTAAGCAAATATCCATCAATCTTTCAAGATATTACTCTAGAAGTTGATGAAAAGATGACGTACGAGGAGCTGCGAACAGAGCTTAAAAAAGCACTAGAATCTATAGTTTCACAAAGGGACATGTCGTATAAGCTTGACCTAATCGATATATACGCGGGCCAAAACACAATCAATAAAAAACGTTTAACTTTTAGACTAATTTTTGTAAGCAGTGAGCGAACCTTGACAGTAGAGCATGTCAATCAAATTATGCTACAGATTGCCGAAGAATTAAGCAAATTTAACATAAAAAGGGTATGAAAAAACTATCTAAGCTTTATTTTTCATTTTTAGGGCTAGTGTTATTTGCAATGTTTTGGTTACCGGCTTTTGCCAATGCATCGACTCAAGATTTTGTGATAGAAAATTTTGATGGTCAGTATACTTTAGATAGTTCTGTCCCAGGTGGCAAGTTGAGTGTTAAAGAAACAATTGACGTGAATTTTTCGGACAATAATCACGGTATTTATAGGGCTTTACCTAAAAAATATAAAGGTAACGATACTAAGCTGAAGATTATTGCCGTAATACGTGATGGGGCCAATGAAAAGTACGAGACAAGTACTCAGAATGATAATTTAGTCTTAAAAATTGGTGAAGCCTCAAGCACTATTACCGGAAAACATGAGTATAAGATTGTTTATGAACAGATTAGGGTGGTTAATTTTGATGCCGAGAAGCCTGAATTCTATTGGGATATTAATGGCGATCAATGGCAGCAATCGTTTACACACACGACTGCTAGCGTAAGTGTAAGGGATGGTAGCTTTAAATCGGATTCTGCTCCATATTTAATATGTTATACCGGCTCTATAGGTTCAAAATTAAGCCAATGCTCTTCTGAAATACAGAATGGACGGGCAAACTTTGCTACTTTGTTACCTTTAAGTGCAAATCAAACTTTGACTGTTGGTGTGCCATTGATCGAGTTTGGCTTTAGCCCACCGCAACTTTCAACTATCGAAAAGTTAAAGCAAAACAAACTCTTTATGATCTTTTACTATGCTTGGCCATCTCTGTTCATAGGTGTGCTGTTGTTTATTCGTTGGTTAAAATTTGGCAAAGATTATAAAGATAGCGGTGTGATTGTACCAGAATTTCAACCGCCTGGAGACTTAACTCCGGCCGAAGTTGGGATGTTGGCCGATTATAATGTAGATAGTCGGGACCTATCTGCTACTATAATTGATCTTGCTGTACGAGGCTATATTCGGATTCACGAAGACGAGAAGCACTTTTTATTTTTTAAGTGGCGTAAATATTCGCTAGAACTTCTAAAAGACAATTTTTCTGACCTAAAGCCATTTGAAAAGGAGTTTTTAGAGTTGTTATTCAGCGAAATTAAGGTTGGAAATGTATTAAAAATGAGTGACCTATCTAAAGATTATTCGCTTGCTACTAAGATTAATTCCATCAAAAAAGCAATAAAAAATTCATTAGTTGATAAGTATCAGCTAGTTGAGACTAACAACTATCAGCCATTCATGTATGAGATTGTTGTGGTTGTTGTGATTATTGTTGGTTTGGTTGTCGCTCATGATACAGCTTTGCTTGCCAACGCCTTCCCAATTGCTTTTTTATTTGTAATAGCGTTTAAGTTTATGCCACGTCGCTCACATGCTGGCGTGGAAACCTACGAAAAAATCATGGGTCTTAAGATGTATATGAATTTAGTCGAGAAAGATCGCTTTAAGATGACGCAAAGCGTCGATAGGCCATATGCGGAGCCGACTAAAACTCCAGAGTTGTTTGAGAAACTATTGCCGTATGCAGTAGCATTGAAGGTAGAGAAAACTTGGGCTAAGCAGTTTGACGGAGTTCTAAATACTCAGCCAGATTGGGTTGCGACCAATGCTGTGGCGTTTTCAAGTATTAATCTTGCTTCGAGTATTGGTGGGGTTACTAGTAGTTTTGCTTCGAGTTTTTCATCTAGCTCTGGTGCTAGCGGTGGTTCAGCCGGCGGCGGTGGTGGCGGCGGTGGAGGTGGAGGCTGGTAAAGCCTTCCGGATTGTCTTAAAGTGATTATGGTATAGTATTTGCCATGGATGCAGCTCGAGCGATAGTTATTAATAATGGCAAGTATTTGGTTATGGAACGTAACAAATACGGTAAAAAATACCTTACGCTCGTCGGTGGGAGACTTGAAGTTGGTGAAACGCCACAGAAGGCTGTCATACGAGAAGTGTTTGAGGAAACAGGCCTAGTTGTTATAAGTCCGCGGTTAGTTTTTGTTGAGGCACCATTAGAGAATTACGGTAAACAGTACATTTATTTATGTGAATATACTAGTGGTGAGCCTTTATTACCAGAGAATTCAGAAGAATTTGCGGCAGCTAAGTCGGGCGAGGATACTTATTTGCCCAGGTGGGCTGAGCTTACTGAGCTTAGGCAGAATTTTATACCATTTATGAGCGAGAAACTGCGAACCGAATTGCTTAATTGCTACCCTGATAACTTCCCATCTGAACCTATAACTTGGCAATCCTAAATAACGTCGTAGATATTTTATTTGTTGCAGCTATTACATTATTTTTAGCTCGACAGTCAGCCGTATTTGAAGTAGAATATGTTTATCTATATCTAACTAAAAGGGAGTTATTTATTAAACGTGAAAGAAAATAGCCAACGTATTTTTATTTTAGTAATTGTAGCTTTGTTCTTGGTATCGACATTTGCTTTTACCGGCTTTGTTTTGTATGACCACTTCAAAAACAAGGACAAAACCGCTGACAGCACAAGTGATATTCAAAAGCAGCTACAAGACCAAGTAAATAAGCAAACCAATAATCAAAAGGAGGGAAAATTGCAAGGAACACAACTAGCAGATTTTACACCAATACCAAAAGTAGATTCGTTACAGAAGATTGACACTGTTGTCGGTACGGGCGATGAAGTGAAGCCGGGTGATACAGTTACGGCTCATTATACTGGAGCAATTGCTTCCACTGGCAAGATTTTTCAAAGTTCACATGACAGTGGCAATCCAGTTCCATTTGGACTAGACCAGGTTATTAAGGGTTGGACAGAAGGTGTGCCTGGAATGAAAGTTGGCGGCAAACGACGTCTTATTATACCTGCCGCACAAGCTTATGGACCTCAATCGCCATCACCTGACATTCCGGCAAATTCTGATTTAGTTTTTGATATTGAACTTGTTAAAATCGGTCAATAATTGATAAAAACACAACATATAGCGTATTGAAATAAGCACAAGCACTATATATAATAAATAACAGTAAACAAGCTTACTAAATAAAAGATAATAAAAAGGAAAGATTATGGCAAAAGATATAACAATTTTTACAACTAACACCTGTGCGTACTGTGGTATGGTCAAAAAGTGGCTTTCGGCTAAAGGTCATAATTATGAGGAAGTTAACCTCGATGATGATCCAGCTCGTCAACAAGAAGCTTTCGAGCTAAGTGGCACTCTAACTGTGCCTGTGACAGTAGTAACTAAAGAAGATGATTCACGCGAAGTTGTAGTTGGATATAACTTGGCCAAGCTGGCTCCTGCAGTTTCTTAATCCTTAATAAAAGCATCTATTAAAGAGAGGTAAATTTTGAGTGAAGTGATTTTATATGGTGCAGATTGGTGTCCAGGCTGTCGAGCCTTAAAGGAGAAGCTTGATATACGTGGGATAAGTTATGAGTATAAAAATGTTGACGACCCAGAAACTGGCAAAGAACACGAAACTTTAGTCAGCATAGATGTTCCGGCAGGCAAAAAAGGCATACCAACATTAAAAATTGGCGACAAAGTACAAGTTTATCCAGATGAGCAGTGGCTTATCCAAAATCTTGAAGGTTATGCTAATAACACTGATGTGGCAGCAAAAAATACTTTAGATGGGTCTAATGAAGTATTGGATGTGTTGATGATTGGGGCTGGTCCTGCTAGTTTAACGGCAGCGATTTATACTACCCGCGAAGATTTAAATACCGTGCTTTATGAAAAAGGTGTTGTTGGCGGTTTGGCGTCAATTACAGATTGGGTAGACAACTATCCTGGCTTTCCTGACGGTATTTCGGGCATGGAATTAGGCGAGAATCTGCGTAAGCAAGCCGAGCGATTTGGGGCAAAGATTGAACTCGGTGAAGTACTGGCTATTTCTAAAGAAGATAAGATGATTAAAGTCTCTACAACCGACGGTGACAGATATGCAAAAACTGTTTTGATTGCTACAGGTAGTGACTATAAACGACTTGGAGTTACTGGCGAAGATGAATATTATGCTCGCGGGGTACATTTTTGTGCAACCTGTGATGGAGCATTTTATCGAGATAAAAGGTTGGTAGTGGTTGGCGGTGGTAATTCGGCAGTACAAGAGGCAATATTTTTGACCAAATTTGCTAACCATATAGACCTATTGGTGCGTAGCGATAAAATGCGAGCTAGCGAAGTGTTGCAAGAAGATCTCAAAAAATACTCAGACGTAATCACGGTACATTATAGCTCGTCTACCGATGAAATCGTCGGTGATGGCAAAAAAGTAACAGGTGTAAAAAGCACAACAAATGGTGAACAGAGAACAATTGAAACTGACGGAGTTTTTGTGTTTATTGGTTTGCTGCCAAATACTAAATTCTTGGGTACTTCAGGTGTTGAGCTAGATGAGATTGGATTAATTAAAACCAACTTAAATCTTGAAACTTCAGTATCCGGCGTCTTTGCCGCTGGTGATGTTCGCAGTGGAGCAACTATGCAAATTGCCTCTGCTGTCGGTGAAGGTTCAACCGCAGCACTTAGGATCCGAGAGTATCTCGACGAACACTTTAAATAAATTTTTAATTTGTATTTAGTACCTAAATAGATATGAAGGTATTTAATTTTGCAACATTATATTGCAGAAAATATCTCTCTATCAATAATTAACAAATTTATTTAAAACTTTTTAATCTTTTTGGCGAATCGCCACATAAGTAGTCTACTTTATATTTTTTAGCAAAAACATGGTATGTTTCTTGTCTATTTATAGAATATATATAAATTTGCATACCTAGTTTTCTAGATAGATAAATGGTGATAGGAAAAAACCTAATATACTGCCGAAAGCCGATAACAGAAGCTCCGGCAAATTTTGCAAGCAAAAAGCCATATCCCCAGTTTTTACGACTTGGTAGAAACAAAATTGGGTATTTGCCACCGGATTTTTTATACTGATTTAAGTTAGAAAGATTAAACGATAACACCGACAACACATTGGCTTGGTAGCTTTCAGTAATTTTGTCGAGTTTTTCAATAACACCGCCTGACTTTATCTCTAAAAAACAAGGGAAACCTTTAATAAAATCAAGCATTTCCTCCAGAGTAATTATTGGGTTTGGGTGCCTTTCGGTGGCTTCTCTTAAGTCCTTAAGCGTTGATTGATTAATTATTAATTTAGAGTCATAAATTCGTTGCAGTGTTTCGTCGTGGTGAAGTACGATAAAGCCGTCTTTGGTCAACCTAAGGTCAACCTCAATCGCATCAAGTTTATTTTCTATTGCACACTTGATTGCTGAAATGGTATTTTCGGTAGCGTGTTCTTCGCAGCAGCCACGATGTCCAACTAAAATCATAGACCTATATTTTACTATATCCACTAAAGAAATCAGTAAAAATATGATTGCTTTTTACTCCATAGCTTATAAAGTCTCTTGTTAGCTGTTCGGCCATATTTTCTGGTCCAGCTATGTAAATGTAGTGAAGAGTAGTCGGTGCTAAAATATTAAAAATTTCTTTCGACGAAATACGTGAAGGTTTTTTGATAAACTTATTTCCAAGTTTGTTAAGCGTCGGAGAGGGCATAAAAGCATCTTTTTTAGCAAAATATAAAAGTGTTATGTCTCGGTTTTCATTTAGCTCTGACTGGTTTTTTAAAATACTCAGGAAAGGAGTAATACCAATACCGCCAGCGATAAAAGACAGAGGTATGTTACTTTTTTTTGGCAAAACAAAATCACCCATAGGCATAGAGACATCAACGTTATCATTCTTTTTTAGAGCAAGCAACGCTTGCTTAAAAGCTGTACTTTTGGGCTGAATAACCGTAGTAATAGATAAGTATTTTTCGTTTGGTGAGCTAGAGATTGTAAACCATCGCTTGTTGTAGTTTTTTAGAGTCGGTAGAGTTAGTTCAATAAACTGTCCTGCAATAAAATTAAATGGTTTTTCAAAATAAAAAGTAAAAATATTACTAGAATTTTTTTCTGACTTTATAAATTTTGACCTCATGCTAATTCTTTAAATTAATTATAACAAAAATCATTTAAGTAAGTTTTCTACTCTTGATAAAAATTTTTCAATAAATTGAATTTATGCAAAAAAGAAAAATATAAAATGTATTAAGCCAGTGACTATTAGTTGATTGTTGATAATTTTTGACTGTATAATGTTAAAGAATAAATAAGGAGAATTTAGTGGCAGATTTTAATAAAATTTTAAATGCAGGTGATGTAGATAACGGTGTAATTAATGTAGTTGTCGAAATTCCTAAATGGTCAACTTTAAAAATTGAATGGAACCGTGACTTGGCTTGTTTTCAGCTGGACCGCGTAGAGCCAAGTATTTTCCCTAAGCCAGTAAATTATGGCTTTATCCCTCAGACATTAGACGAAGACGGTGATGAATTAGATGCATTAATTATGACCAATGAGCCAATTCCAACTGGTGTTTATTTGCAGGCAAGAGTTTTGGGCGTTATGCGGTTTGAAGATGACGGTGAAGTTGACGATAAGATAATTGTGGTGCCAGCCGATGATCGTAATTTTGATACCCCGAAAACGCTTGATGATGTACATCAGCAGTGGAAACAGAAAATTGAACATCACTTTAATCACTATAAAGACCTTAAAAAGCCAGGTTCTACAAAAGTACTAGCTTGGGAAGATGGCGAAAAAGCCAAGGTAATTATTAGGGAGTGTGAACGGCGTTGGGCTGAAAAATAATAAGTAGGATTTCACTTGAAAAAACCATAACTCCTGCTGTATGCTAAAATAAACATAAGTATAATTTCATAGGAGTAAAAATGAGAACAAGGGTGGCAATAAACGGATTCGGTCGGATTGGACGAATTGCCTTTAGGATTGCGTCGAGCAGAAAAGATATAGAGGTGGTGGGTATCAATGACCTTACCGATACTCGAACTTTGTCGCACTTGCTTAAATATGACAGTAATTATGGTGCTTTTGACGCCGAAGTTGGCTTTGATGAAAAAAATATTATTGTAAGTGGCCAAAAGATTCCGATTTTTGCCGAGAAAGACCCTAGCTTATTGCCTTGGAAAGACCTAGATGTTGATGTTGTGATAGAGTCGACTGGTAGGTTTACCGATTTTGAAGGTTCGTCTCAACATCTAAAAGCCGGAGCTAAGAAAGTAGTTATCAGTGGACCAAGCAAAAGTCCAGAAGTAAAGACTATCGTAATTGGAGCTAACGAAGACGAGCTAAAGAATGCTGGCGATGTCATTAGTAATGCTAGCTGTACGACTAACTCGGTAGCCGCTGTAATGGATATAATGGACCGGACTTTTGGGGTTGAGAAAGCTATGCTGACTACTGTTCATAGCTACACGGCAACTCAGGTTTTGCAAGATGGCCCAAGTAAAGATTTGCGTGAGGCACGTGGAGCTGCTCAAAATATTGTACCAACTACAACAGGTGCGGCAATTGCTGTAGCTTTGACCGTTCCAAGTGTAAAGGGTAAATTTGATGGTTTAAGTATACGCGTACCGACTCCTGTTGTGTCACTAAGCGACTTAACTTATGTATTGAAAAGTGATGTAACCAAAGAAGTAGTCAACGAGACTTTGCAAAAAGCCTGCAAAGATCCATATTATCAGGGTATATTGGAGTATTCGGAATTGCCACTTGTAAGTAAAGACTATATTGGTAATAGCCACTCAGGCATAATTGACTCGCTACTAACTAACGTGGTTGGTGGGAATATGGTAAAAGTAGTTGTGTGGTATGACAATGAGTGGGGATATTCCAACCGTTTGGTTGAGCTTGTGGCTGATGTCGGCAAGCTAACTAAGTAGAGACTAAAAGGTAAAAGCAATGAAGATTTATATTGGTGCAGATCACAACGGATTTGGTTTAAAAAAACGACTTTTTGATTACCTGAAACGAGCTGGGTATAGCGTAGAGGATGTTGGTGATGATTGTTTTGATCCTGATGACGATTTTCCGGTTTATTCGGCTAGAGTTGCTACATCTGTTCTAGGCTCTGAAGATCCTGAGCCACGTGGAATATTGCTTTGTGGCAGTGGCCAAGGTGTCTGTATGGCTGTGAATCGCTTCAAAGGGATTCGTGGGAGCTTGTGTTGGGATCAAAACTCTGCACGTGAGGCTCGTAATGACGACGACGCTAATGTGCTTTGTTTGCCAGCTAAATATATAAAGAGTGACCAAGCAGACATAATAATTGAAACTTGGCTTAATACTAAATTTGCTGCTGCACCAAGATTTATTCGTCGCATAAAAGAAATGGATAATCTTTGAATGGCTGAAATAGTGCCAGCTATTTTAGCAAACAACGTAGCAGAATATGCACGGCAAATGGAAGCAGTTGCTAAGTTTGCAAGTCGTATTCAGATAGATTTGATGGATGGTGTGTTTGCCAAAAGTATTTCGGTTGGAGTAGATGATGTATGGTGGCCGCATAGCATTAGGGCAGATATTCATCTGATGTATCAAGACCCGTTTGATTATTTAGAACAATTGATTCGCTTGCAGCCAAGTTTGGTGATTATTCATGTTGAAACCATGATTCATCATATGCACTTTGCTGCTTGCCTACACAAAGAAGGCATAAAAGCTGGTCTGGCGGTTTTGCCCCAAACGCCGATTGCTAATGTTGAGCAGATTTTGCATAGTTTTGACCATTTATTGATTTTTAGCGGTAACTTAGGTCACTTTGGTGGCCAGGCTGATTTAAGTTTGCTTGATAAAGCTCGTGAAGCAAGGCTGCATTATCCAGGTTTGGAGATAAGCTGGGATGGTGGCGTTAATTTTGATAATGCTAAACAGATTGCCGATGGTGGAATAGATGTTCTGGCTGCTGGTGGAGCTATCCAAAAGTCAGAAAATCCTGCTCAAGCCTATTTAGAACTCCAATCACAGATGGTATAATTCATAAGCATAATGAGTCAACATACGATTGAACAACTTGAACTGAAAGCTAATGAAATCCGCAAAGATATTATTCGTATGCTGGAAGAAGCTGGCAGTGGGCATAGTGCTGGGCCGCTAGGGTTGGCCGACATTTTTACGGCATTGTATTTTGATGTTGCCAATATTGATCCCAAAAATCCGGATAAAACCGACAGAGACATGATTCTGCTAAGTAATGGTCACTGTGTACCAGTACAGTATGCGACCATGGCTAACAGGGGTTATTTTGACAAAAAAGAGCTTCTAACTTTGCGTAAATGGGGCAGTAGACTGCAAGGTCACCCTGAGCGAACTCGTTTGCCAGGGCTGGAAACGACATCTGGACCACTTGGTTCTGGACTGAGTCAAGCTTGCGGAATGGCTTTGGCGATGCGAATGAATAATCAGCCACATAGAATGATTTATACAGTTATGGGCGACGGAGAGCTAAACGAAGGTAATATCTGGGAAGCTGTTATGCTAGCCGGCAAATATCGTTTAGGAAATATTGTTGGTATAGTCGACAGAAACGATATCCAAATTGATGGCCCAACCGAAGAGGTAATGCCGTTAGAAAATTTGCGAGCCAAGTGGGAGGCATTTAACTGGCACGTTTTAGAGGTCGACGGCAACAATATCGCAAATTTTATCGATGCCTGTGCCTTGGCTCGAGCTATCGTAAATAAGCCTGTTGTGATTATTGCCCAGACTATACCAGGTAAAGGTGTTGACTATATGGAATTTGACTATAAGTGGCATGGTAAACCACCAAACCGTGAAGAGGCTAAAATTGCTCTACGCGAACTTCGTACTTTAGGCGGTAAGATTAGGAGCGAGCATGAATAGTCATTTAGTAAACAATGTTTTGAGTCAAGATATCAAAAAGGAACCGATTCGAAAGGGCTTCGGCGTAGGGTTGGTTAAGGCTGGTGAGATAGACAATAATGTAGTGGCGGCTTGTGCCGATCTGACCGAGAGTATCCAGATGCATTTATTTAGGGATAAATTTCCGGAACGGTTCGTTGAAATTGGTGTGGCTGAGCAAAATTTGGTGACAGTTGGCTCTGGTATGGCGGCTATGGGCAAGATTCCATTTGTAGCTAGCTATGCGGCTTTTTGCCCAGGGCGTTGCTGGGAGCAAATAAGAACTACGATCGCCTTAAATGACCAAGCGGTTATCATCGTTGGTGGGCATGCTGGGCTACTAACTGGTCCAGATGGGGCAACTCACCAGATGCTTGAAGATATTGCAATCATGAGGGCTATGCCTAATATGGTAGTTGTGGTACCAGCTGACAGTGTTGAGGCCGAGAAAGCTACGATGGCACTTGCAAAGCTTGGAAAGCCAGCTTATCTAAGAATGGCTCGTGATGCGACACCTGTATTTACTACCGAAGAAACGCCGTTTGAGATTGGTAAAGCTTATGTGGTTAGAGAGGGCAGTGATGTATCTATAATCGCTACTGGTACAATGACTTATGAATCACTTGCTGCCGCCGAAAAATTAGCCAAAGATGGTATAAATGCCGAAGTCATACACGTGCCGACAGTTAAGCCATTAGATGAAGAAACGATTTTAAAAAGCGTCAAAAAAACTGGGCTAGTTTTAAGTGTTGAGGAGGCTCAGATGAAGGGCGGCTTGGGTGGTGCTATAGCTGAGCTTTTGAGTGAAAAAATGCCAACTAAATTAGTAAGAATGGGTGTAGATGATAAGTACGGTCAATCTGGTGAGCCGCACGAACTACTAGAACATTATGGTCTTACTGCTAAGCATATAACTTTTAAAGTTCACCAGCTAATAACATAAATAATCGATAAAAACATTTTTTGTAATAAGCAATATATAATATTATTAAGTTAAGATTTAACGAAAGGGTGAGGTTAAAATGTCATTAACATTAAGGCAAATTAGACAAAATACAGATGAAGCACGTGCTTTGATGGCAAAGGCTAGAGCTGAGAATTTTGCGGTTGGTGCATTTAATTTGGATAACCAAGATATTTTGAAGGCTGTAGTACGAGCGGCGATTGCCAAAAATTCACCTGTACTAGTAGAAGTCAGCAAAGGCGAAGTCGATGCCCTAGGTTTAGACAATATAAGAGATATGGTCGATAATTACAAACAAGAGTTTGGTTTGCAAATTTTTGTTAATCTGGACCATAGTCCGTCGGTAGCAGACGCCATCGAAGGTATTGAGGCTGGCTTTGAATTTATACACATTGATATTTCTCAGGCTCGCAAAGATGCTTCCCAAGAAGAGATAATTGCCGATACGAAGCAAGTAGTGGAATACGCAAAACTAACAGGAGCATTAGTAGAAAGCGAGCCGCATTATTTTGGCGGTAGCTCCAACTTGCATACTGAAGCAATAAACTACGATGAAATAAAAAAGACATTTTCAACTCCAGATGGAGCTAGAGAATTTGTAGAGGCAACAGGTATCGATACCTTTGCTGCAGCGATTGGTAACCTACATGGTAAATATCCAGTTCCTAAAGTGCTAGATTTGGACTTATTAACTCAAATTCGCCAAGCAATTGATTGTAACATTAGTCTTCATGGTGGGTCTGGTACGCCTGAACACTACTTTCAGCAAGCTGCCAAGATCGGCGTTAGCAAGGTAAATATTAATTCTGACATGCGAGTTGCTTACCGAGAAACTTTAGAAAAGGTCTTAAGTCAAAATCCCGATGAGTTTGCGGTAGTCAAGCTAATGGACGAAGTAATCTCGGCCGTGCAAGCTGTAGTCGAGGAAAAAATTGATAGTTTTGGCTCATCTGGTAAAACCAGCAGCTAAAAAGTTAGTGGGTTAAGTTTATCAAGGTCTAGATCGTACATCTTATAGACTTCTTTCGTGGGCAAGCTAGTTGTTCTTTGCTTGTCCAAGCCTAACTTTTTAAGCATTGTTTTAACCAGTTCTTCATTATCTCCTTCAATCTCTAGATACGGTGGGATTTGTGGCCAGCTGTCAATTGAGATTTCTAGACCATCAAGCTCAAATAGTAAACGATTGTTTTCTTGATAAGATACTTGCTTAAGCCCACTCTGCAGAAGAATTTGTCTAGTGGTATTTAGGTCATTAACAGTAGTTTCGTATTCTTCGGTACCATCAATACTGTCAGATTTGTTAATTTTTAAGGTAAGGGTAGTTTTTTGCCCGTCTGTTCTTAATCTGATCCATTTATTCTTGGTTGGTGGGTTTACATCAAAGATATAACGCTTAAATTTTTGTTCACCAATCTTTTGGCCACCTAAACGTAAGATGTCTTGCTCGACAGAGGTTGTGTCGATGTCTAAAACTTTTATCTCATACTCAACATTGTTCATAACTATCTAGTATACTCTACTTTTGACACTAGTATAACCAAAATTATTTCTCATCCACATTAATCTTGCTGGCGGTATCTGAGTTGTGCTTACATCGCAATTGTCAATGTCTTGAATTTTTATATTTAATGTATGAGATATGCTCTTAGGATCTTTATTTATTGTAGAAAAAAAGTCTTCGAGGATAATGTGGAACCTAAACAAAGTATCGCGGTGTTTATTTGAGCTGTCGTTTAGTTCATGATGTGCCTCAATAAATAATGACAAAAAATCTGGGTCAAATGGGTCAAGCTCTCTATAGATACGGTTACATTTGTCTCTCTGTTTAATTTTTCCATGTTTTCTTCGTTGCTCATCTAACTCAACTATATAATTACTAAATACAAAACCCAGGCTTTGCCATTCTCTTGATAGTGGAGGAGTTTGCATTAATTTTCGGTACGCTCTTAGATGTCTAGGTTCTGTTAAAAGACCATCCTTAAAGTATTGATCCATTTTATTTCTTAAATCATCGGCTGAAACCAATGGTTGAAAGCCTTTCTCTACGGTTTGTAGATACCTAACTCCATAAGCTATACTTGCCATCGCTTCGCCTTCTCTTGAGAACATATCATTGAGATGAGGATTGCCAATAGAATTAAACAAGTCCCTATAATCATTCAAAAAGCCTTTTTGCTGTAATAAATAATACATCCATGCATGATCAATTGTGTCATGAATGGCAAGTGCGATTTTTGAGCCTTCAAAACCAACAATTCTCAAGACTTTTTGGTTTTTAATTATTTCAGTTATAGGTATTGCTCCTGTGCTAGCCTCTTTCGCAGCTTGACATAGTATGTCTACTGACTTAGGATCTAGTGAAAGTTCAATGCCCCTACTAAGAACATTCTCCAAACTTCTGTCAGTCTCCATTCCAGAAAATTGATTTCTATCTACTCGAGCAAATGTTCCAGGTACCTCAGGGTCTCCGATAAATCGTTGCATAACATTTTCATCTCTTTCATATTTAGTATCATCCAAGTGTTGATGAAGACCAGAATGAAGTTCTCTGAACTCTGACTCATTGATTAATAAAGCAAGTTCTTGCTGAGTTGTGTGTGGAACAATTTTTTTCAGTTCCCTAAACCCTGTTTCTGGATCTTGCTCTAAAAATATTGGCAGCACTCTGTGTAAGAACTGGTTGCCAATATGTTGAATGGAATGCATTGGGTTGGTTAGGGACGCCAAGGCACGATCTTTTGCCGAAGCATGAGTCTTTTGATACCAATCAACTATATATTCAGTAGCATAGTACCTCTCTTCTAGTGTAAGAACACTCTCAGGGGTATCTACTTGCCGTTCATAAGTAACTGCCCTCCTATTTGGATTATATGAAGAAGATCCTTGAATACATAACACCATTCCACCTAGGTATTCAGGAACGCTCGAATTAGTTAAACCTCCTTCTGTTTCAGGTATTTCTTGGTGAAGAATCTCTCCTCGATTACTTTCGGGTTTAGTACTACTACTCATAATTATTAATAGTCTATTCTTTTTACATATCCATATATTTTTAATTTCAGTTCATCTAATGTGCCAGAGTTCTCAATAATTACATCTGCGGCATTTTTTATTTTGCTTACATTAGCTTCATTCGGTTCATGTCCAGAATTTTCACGCTCTATAGCAGAATTTAATTCAGATAGGCTAATCTCATCACGGTCCGAATCCTGTCGGTTTTTTATTCTCTTAAAAGATAAGTCATTGGGGAGTATATAAATAATTTTTCCACCCAAGGACTTTATGTGTTTAGCTTCTTCGATGCAGTATATTCCAGAAATAACCACTTTTTTGTAGTCTGATACTTTTTTTAGAGCCGTTTCTACTAGGAAGTTGTTTCCAAAATTGGACCTTAAGTTGTTTGCAGTATCCAATTGTAATTTCCGGCTAGCCTTTAGTCCACATGCAGATATAAATAATCTAAGAGTGTCGCTCACAGAAATGTGCTTATAACCAAACTCTTTAACTATTAAATCGGATACTGTATCTTTACCTGAGCCAGCTTGGCCAGCAACTCCAATTATCATTTTTCTCATAATCCTGGTCTAAGCGTCTGATCAATGCTTAATACGGTAATATCTCTAAAAGGCATTTTTAATGATGGAACAGTCACTGTCTCGCCGACTGTACTTCCAATTAGTAACTCTCCCATTGGGGAACTTACAGGTACTGGAGATGGTTTTTGTTTTCTATCATAAATTGGACCGAATCCTACTAAGTATATTTCTCTCTCATCTTTGCCTTGTAATATTATAGCTGTGCTACCAAGAGTTACACGAAGTTCTGATTCAAGTGGGTAATCTACTATTTCTCTAGTTAGCGTTTGTTTAAGTGAATGTCCTTCGCTCAATAACCGTCTATGTATATCATCTAGTGAATTAAATGCTCCGTCATGCCAATCGTCGCCAGATTGACCTCTAACTTGAACTCGTTCAGCCAGTTCACTGGCTTTCTTACCTTCATTGAGATCGATATGTAGTTTTATCAAATCAACCTCATGAGGTAGTAAGACTTCTCGGCTTACTTGCCTTAGGTATTCTTTATTTGTCAAAATATGCTCTTACTTTCTATCTATTATGGATTTTAAGTTTTCAATATTGTGTAAGAGTAAAGTATTCTCAAAAAAATGTCAATAAGATTATAAAACATATAAAACTCATACTTGCCTAGACATGTAAACTTGTGGCATTATATAAGCATAAGAAAAATATAAATGGTGGAGGAAAAATGAGCCAAATTGATGTTATGTGTGTCGGGGACCTAGTGACTGATGCATTTATTAAGTTGTTTGACGATCAGGCGGAGGTGCAGGATACCGACCGAGGGCCGTTACTGGCAATTCCATTTGCCACTAAATTACCTTTTGAGTATGCAGAGGTAATAAATGCTGTTGGTAATTCACCAAATGCTGCCGTTAATTTTGCCAGTTTGGGCTTGAATACGGCGTTAGTCTCGAATGTTGGCAGCGATACGGCTGGCCGAGATATTATTGCAACTCTTGAAAAGAAAAAAGTAAATACTGAGTTTGTACGAATAAACAGGGGTAAAGTTAGTAACTATCACTACGTACTTTGGTATAAAGATGAGAGAACGATTTTAATTAAACACGAAGATTATCGGTATGTCTGGCCACGATTTACTAAACGAGATATTCCCAAGTGGATGTATTTTAGCTCAATAAGCGAAAAAGCACTTGATATGCACGATGAAATCGCAGATTGGTTGGACGATAACCCAGAGATTAAGCTGGCCTTTCAGCCTGGAACATTTCAGATGAAGGCTGGAGCAAAACGACTGAAAAGAATATATAAACGCTGCGATATTGTTGCTTGCAACCGCGAGGAAGCGGTCTTCATTACTGGTGGCAACTACGACGATATGCATGATTTATTTAATAAATTTCACGATATGGGCTGCAAAATTGTAGTGATAAGTGATGGTCCAAAAGGTAGCTATGCTTCTGACGGCGAAAATCGCTACAAAATGCCACTCTATCCCGACCCCAAACCGCCATTAGAGCGAACTGGTGCCGGTGACGCATTTACTTCAACTTTTATCGCCGCCATGATAAAGGGCAATACTATAGACGGAGCATTACAGTGGGCTCCGATAAGCTCAATGAATGTGGTGCAGCACGTTGGTGCTCAAGCCGGACTTCTTAGCGAGAGAGAATTGGCTAGCTTACTAAGAAAAGCTCCAGATTGGTATAAACCAGAACGAATATAGAGTCTTAGATGCAAGGTACTAGCATGAATTATAAGGAATTTGGGCTAGATGGCGTAAAAGGTGCATTTGGTGTGAATATAATGCATTTTAGAGGATTAAAATATGTCTAAAGTGATAGCTGATATCTTAAATGTTGATCGAATAAAGTTTAGAGATTTACTTGATGCTTTAGAAGCTAAGTCTGGGCGGAACTCGTACGACAATGCAATATATTCGCAAATGAGAAGTAGTGCGTTGTTGGCTACGAAGGAGCTAGGTTTAGATGTTAGTGATACGGCGGTTGGTGAGCTATATTTCGTGCTGCAAGAACGAGCCAAGCAGGATAATGCATTATTAGAAAGATATTTAGGTATTTCGCCTGATGATACACCCGAGAAGACTATCAAAAAGATTGTTGCTTGGCTTAATAAAAATTCGCATCAAGCCAAAAATTGGACCGTAAAGTCTAGTTTATTTAAAGTATTGTTAAAAAAACAACCGCCAAAAGTAGTAATGAAATCTTTAGGGCTAAGGTCGGTAGACTCAATGCTAAAGAGAAATGACCCGAGTATGTTGGTCGCTTTAGCTAGTTTACTAGAGAAACCGGAGTGGAATCAGAAGTTTAACCTAAATTATAAAAAACTAGGTGCAGTAGATTTTGACTATAAAAAGACCAATTTAGTTGTGGTCGACAAAAAATTTGCTAGTAAATTAGTTAAGGCAGGCTATGATAAATCGCGAGTTGTTTTACCACATTATATTAGTGGAGGTGTCTTTATATTTCCGCCTGTCAGTCGCTTTCCTCTAGATAGTCTGGCGTTTTTTATGCTACTAAGTGAAACGTTTTTGGACGTTTCACGGCATAGTACATTTTATAAATTTATTAGCGTAAGAAGTGATTTTGCGAAAATTATTTACGATACGATTGAAAGCGGTATTAATATTACTTCAAACAAAATCTCAAAAATTGGTTGGAATAGCTTGCATCGACATTTAGTCGGCAATAGTGATTTTGATGCACTAAGTAGCCTACCTCATATTGATAATGATGATTTTGTATCGGTCAGCCCTCTAGAGGTTTTAGTCAAGATTAATAGCCGATTTGAGTTCTGGAATAGTTTGGAATATGTGTTTTATGGACAAGATGGTAAATCGTCAATTTCGATGAATTTGGCCGATACCATAATCAATTCTACTAATCGCAGACCATACTTTCAATCTAGTCGTGGTTATGGGCGTGCTAAGTTGTGGGAAGAACTCTGGGCAAGGTATCTTCGTTCTGACAGTGTCGCTGAAGAGGTAATCAGTAACTATCTTGCTGAAGAAAATTAAAACATAATTTTTCATTATGCTAAGCTATTGTTGTGTTAATGGTGGTTGTTTTATTTTTTATGTTGCTATAGCAACCATGCATGTTCTTAGGCTAAAAAAATTCTAGAAAACGTATTGATCTAAAGCTAGGTAAACTTGTTGCTAATAAATTAACTAAGTACTATATAATTTAAGTTAATGAGCAAGTTTAGATTAAAGGCAGAATATAAGCCTACCGGTGATCAGCCGGCAGCAATTGAGGCGTTATCGGCAGGGGTAAAAAGTGGCAAAAAGGAACAAACTTTATTGGGTGTGACAGGCTCTGGCAAGACCTTTACGATGGCTAATATTATTCAAAATACCGGCAAGACTACACTTGTGCTGTGTCATAATAAGACTTTGGCAGCTCAGTTATATTCCGAGTTTCAACAATTTTTTCCCGATAACGCAGTGCATTATTTTGTAAGTTATTTTGATTACTATCAGCCAGAAGCTTATATCGCTCGGAGTGATACGTATATAGAAAAAGATTCCCAAATCAATGAAGAGATTGATAGATTAAGACATGCTGCAACTGCTTCGCTGCTTAGTCGCAAGGACGTAATAATTGTAGCCAGTGTTAGTTGTATTTACGGTATTGGTTCAGTGGAAGATTATGATAATATGGCTGTTCGCTTGAAAGTTGGCGAAAAACGAAAACGTGACAAGTTTATTAGACACTTAACAGACATTCAGTATCATCGTAATGATCTTGACTTTGCCCGTGGCACTTTTAGGGTGCGAGGTGATGTAGTGGATGTTTTGCCTGCTGGCGAGGAACTAGGTTATCGGGTTGACTTTTTTGGTGATGAAATTGAACGAATTATTCAGATTGATCCATTAACGGGAGAAATTCTTAAAAAACTTGATAGTCTATCTATCTACCCAAGTAGTCACTACGTGACACCGCAAGACAAACTTAAAGTTGCACTTGGCAAGATCCGCGATGAACTAGATAATAGGCTGAAGTTTTTTAAGAAAAATAATTTGCTTTTAGAGGCTCAAAGGATAGAACAACGGACTAATTTTGATCTTGAGATGTTAGAAGAAACTGGTTTTGTGAAGGGTATAGAGAACTATAGTCGTTATTTAACTAACCGTGAGCCAGGCGAACAGCCAGCTACTTTATTAGATTATTTCCCAGATGACTATCTACTACTGATTGATGAGTCGCATATGACGATTCCACAGGTTAGAGGTATGTATAACGGTGATCGATCTCGTAAAGAGGTGTTAGTTGAACATGGTTTTCGCTTGCCGTCGGCACTCGACAATCGCCCGTTAAATTTTCAGGAGTTTGAGCGACATGTAAATCAGATAATTTATGTTTCGGCTACACCTGCAGATTATGAGCTGAGCCGTGGTGGTGAGCCAGTGCAGCAGATTATCAGACCGACTGGCTTACTTGATCCACCGATTGAAATACGCCCAGTTGACGGTCAAGTTGATGATCTTATCAAAGAGATTCGTGGCACTACCGCCAAAAACCAACGAGTGTTAGTTACAACTCTTACAAAACGTATGAGTGAAGACCTAACTGAGTATTTGCAGGATTTAAATATAAAGGTTGCCTACTTGCATAGTGAAGTTGACACTCTAGAGAGGACTGATATTTTGCGTGATCTAAGGCTTGGAGTTTATGATGTGTTGGTCGGTATAAATTTACTACGAGAAGGTTTGGATTTGCCGGAAGTTAGCTTGGTCGCAATTCTTGATGCCGACAAAGAAGGCTTTTTACGTAGTGAGCAGGCACTAATTCAAACTGTTGGTCGAGCAGCTCGACATGAAAAAGGCAGAGTAATAATGTACGCCAATAACGTGACGGGTAGTATGCAACGAACAATTGATGAGACCAATCGCCGTCGTGAAATCCAAGAAGCATATAACAAGCATCATAATATTACTCCAAAAGGTGTGTCGAAAGTAATCTCAAAGGGTATTCGGCCAGACATGCCCGAGTCAGCCAAACCGAAACTGGATCTTAAAAAAGTACCAAAAGACGAATACAAACATCTTGTTCGTGATCTGACTCGCCAGATGGAACTAGCCTCAGCTAACCTCGAGTTTGAAAAAGCAGCCGAACTCAGAGACATAATAGCTGAAATTAAATCTAAAATGTAACAATTTTTTAATTAGTTTATTTTGCTTATGTTATAATTTTAGTAAATCTGGAGGGAGATTTATGAAATCTAAAAATAGTTTTATATATAAGCTTAAAAATACAAGTTTTGGACAAAGTAATTTTTATATATTTGAATACGCTTTGATGCTGGGTTCATTGAGCCTGTTGCTTGGTGTTATTTTAAACATGATAAAGAGTTTTTGTGGTTTAGAAATCAATATTTGGTCATTTTATAACCACAATTTTGATACTGAAGCTACCTTGTTAGGGCTTTTCGCGGTCAGCTTACCAATTTTTGTAATATTTTTACAACGTACCGCTGAAGCTGAACATAATAACCCATTTTTACTGAAGAACTTTTTTAGAAAAGCTTTACTTGGTGCATTTTTGGGTGTTTTAACGATTGTATCCATTTTCAATGCTGTTGCATTGCTTAATTCGCTACTTAATTTCTTTAGTATTGATATATTATCCGGCAATGGAAATGACTATAAAGAGTCGATTTATTACTTATTGTCGGCTATCTTACTAACTTTTACAGCTTGGGCATTTACTGATAGTTATTCAACCAAGAAGACTAGACGATCATTGGTTATGCATAACTACCTTCATGTTTTACTGATCGCTTCACTAGTTACAGCTTTGGCCTTCATTATCTTTCCATTTAGTCAGAGTAGGTTAACCAAAATTGATATGTATGTGAGTGAAGATTTGACAAATATTAGTAGTAAAATAAACGATTATTACATCAAGAACCAAAAAATGCCAGAAGGTCTAAATTCTGTAGATTTAACCACTGGCCAAAATTTACGAGCCAATAACTACAAATACAGCTATGAACTTAAATCAGGTACCGCTTATAGGTTATGTGCAGATTTCTTGGCAAAATCTGATAGAAATTTCCGCGATCACTTTGTGCCAATGTCAGAAGCTGGTGATACGGTCTTTCGGGGTAGTTCTCCTAGTATCGTAAATATCGGCCAAAATGACAACCCGTATATTCATGAAAAAGGTAAGCAATGCTTCGACATGATGGTAAGTAGTTTGGCTGAGCCGCAATCAATTCCTGCCAGTGGTGAGAGTGAAGGTTCGACAGAGGGAGGCATGGTTAGTGAAGGCCAAGTAAACGGTAACACAAATGAATCTGCTAATACCTCAGACTCTTCTGATACAACAGTATACTAGTGCAGACCAATGGTTTTTTGACTAAACTAATCGTGTTATAATTTTGATAATATGTCGGTAGTATCTAAACAAGACGTCTTAAAATTGGCAAAATTATCTCAATTTGATCTAGATGATGTTCAGCTTGCAAAATTTCAGAATGAACTTGAAGAAATTGTCGAATACGTAAAAAAGCTAGATGAAGTTGATGTAGGAGGTTTGGAGCCAAGCTATCAAGTTACTGGACTACATTCGATTATGGGAGATGACGAAATTTGTATTAATATTTCGCCTGAACATCTGCTAAAAAATGCTCCAGAGGTAAAAGATAATCAGATTGTTGTAAAGCGAGTTTTAAACTAATGTCAGTTGACGATTTTTATTCGGTCAAATCTGGTTGGGCAACGGTTTTTGATATCGCTGAAGCAGTAAAATCTGGTAAGGTTTCGGCTGGTGATTTGGCTGAAAAAGCACTTGAGTTAATCGACCAACACAAAGAGTATAAGTCGATTATCGCAACAACAGAGCAAAGGGCTAGAGATCGAGCTAAGGCCATAGACGAAAAAGTAAAAAAAGGCGAGATTGTGGGCAGGTTAGCTGGTGTGCCATTTGTAGCAAAAGATAATTTTTTGGTATTTGGTGCAGACAGCACTGCTGCTAGCAATATATTAAAAGGCTTCGATTCACCTTATCAAGCAACAGCGATTGAGAAACTAGAGGCTGAAGGAGCAATTTGTGTCGCAAAGGCTAACCTAGATGCGTTTGCTCATGGTTCTAGTACTGAAAATAGTGACTTTTTCACAACATTAAACCCTAATGATAAAACTCGTGTTCCCGGTGGTAGCTCAGGTGGATCGGCTGCTGCTGTTGCACTCAATCTAGTACCGTTTTCGTTAGGCACTGATACCGGTGGCTCGATTCGTTTGCCAGCTAGTTATTGTGGTGTGATTGGCTATAAGCCAACTTATGGTCTGGTTTCGAGAAGTGGTGTAGTCGCTATGGCCAGTAGCTTGGATGTGGTCGGGCCAATCACTAAAACAGTTGCTGATGCTTCGCTAGTGCTAGATGTAATGAGCGGTAAAGATGGCCTAGACTCTACGATGATTGATCGGGACTCAGAAGCTTATAGTGAGCTGAAAAATGTTGATTTTTCTAAACTAAGAATTGGTGTTATTAGCGAGTTTATGGACCAAAATTTGGATCCAAAAATTAAACAAGTTATAGATTCTGCAGTGAGTTTTTGTCAGGAGCAAGGTGCAAAAATTGAGCAAGTCAGCTTACCCAGTGTTAACTATGGTCTAGCTGTTTATTATATTGTTTGTCCGGCAGAAATTAGCAGTAACTTGAGTCGATATGATGGACAACGATATGGGTTTTATGATCAAGCGGCTAAAACTTTAGAAGAGTCGTATGGCGGTAGTCGTTCGAAAGGTTTTGGCGACGAGGCTAAACGACGAATTATGATAGGGACCTATGTGCTGAGTAGCGGTTATTATGATGCGTATTATCAAAAAGCTCAGCTAGTCCGTACAAAAATAATTAATGAATTTAATAAAGCGTTCGATAAGTATGACTTTTTGATTGGTCCGACGGCACCAAATGTGGCATTTAAAATTGGTGAAAATGTTGGCGATCCATTACAAATGTACCTGACAGATATAATGACCGTGTCGGCTAATCTAGTCGGCGTACCGTCAATTAGTTTACCGGCTGGCGAAGTAAGTAATCTGCCGGTTGGAGTGCAGATAATGGCTCCTCAAACGTCAGATAAAAAATTGTTAGATTTTGCTAATGAACTTTATGTACGGAGAGGTAAACGATGAGTCTAAGTCCTGAGAGGATTGCTTTTTATATATTTGTATTATTTTTGGTTTTAATAGCCGTGGTAGTGATACGTAAAGTTATGCCAAAGAAAGTTAAGCATGATAAGTATGTTGATAAATGGAAAAACCTACAGTCAAAATTAATAGACAAAAATAAATGGGGTGAAGCTGTTGTTGAAGCCGATGATTTATTGGTCGAGGCTCTTAAAAATAAAAAAATTAAAGGTTCTTCGGCTGGCGAGCGAATGGTATCTGCTCAAAAGATTTTTAGCAATAATGACGGTGTTTGGTTTGGCCATAAATTACGACGGAGAATAGACCTTCATCCTGATGTAAAGCTCAAAAAAGAAGATGTTAAAAAAGCTTTAGTAGGGATTGCACAAGGACTAAAAGACTTAGGAGTGCTGAAGAAAAAATGAGTGACTATAAACCAACAATTGGTATTGAGTGCCATGTTCAGCTTAAGACAAAGACAAAGCTTTTTGCTAGAGTTGGTAATGACGCTCGTGAAGCTCCCTCCAATAGTCTGATTAGCCACATTTGTCTAGGAATGCCCGGGGCTTTACCATACTTAAATATGCGAGCGATAGAATTGGCTATCCTGGCCGCCGCAGCACTTAAAACTCGAGCATCGAATTTTAGTGCGTTTGATAGAAAACACTACTTTTATCCAGATCTGCCAAAAGGTTATCAGATTTCACAGTTATATAAACCGATAATTTTAGGTGGTGAAGTAAAAATAAATGTTGATGGTAAACAAAAGGTGATTGCTATAACCAGAGCTCACTTAGAAGAAGATGCTGGCAAAAGCACTCACCCAGACGGCAAAAATTATAGTTTGGTTGATCTAAACCGAGCTGGTACACCGCTACTAGAAATTGTCAGTGAGCCACAAATTAACTCTGCTAGTGAAGCAAAAGCATATGCTAGAGAGTTGTATTTGCTAATGAAATATGCCGGTGTATCGGAAGCAGATTTGTACTATGGCAATATGAGGTTTGATGTTAATGTGAGTGTTAGTAAAGATAAAAATTTGGGCAAACGGACCGAGACAAAAAACCTTAATTCTTTTAGGTCGGTTGAAAAAGCTGTCGATTATGAAGTAAAACGCCAGGTTGCTTTACTTGAAAAAGGTCAACAGATTGTGCAGGAAACACGTGGTTGGGACGATGCTAAGCAAAAAACATTTTCGCAAAGATCAAAGGAAGATGCCCACGATTATCGCTACATGCCGGACCCAGATATTCCACCAGTTGTGCTAGAAGATTCATATATTGACGAAATTCTAAAAACTGCCGCTAAACCAGTCGACGAAATTAGGACCAGTCTAGAGACAGTCAACATTAATGACGAATTGATCGAGACTATTTTAGATAATTACGAGATTTGCCATATGGCTACTAAGCTAATTAATATGTCTGATGACAAAAGATGCTCTCAGGTTGCGGTGCAATGGCTGGGACAATTAGCTCCAAAAATAGCTAGCGACAACAACGTAAGTCCTAGTGAACTTAAGCTAGATAGTGTTCAAATTATTAAATTATCTAAAATGTTTGTTAGTGGCAAAATTAGCTCTACGCAAAGTAAAATAATCTTAGAAAAAATTTTGTTAGAAGGTGTCGATCCAGAAGAATACGCACAGAGTAACGATATGTTGCAGGTCTCGGATAGTAATGAATTAATCGAAATTGTTAAGAAGGTTCTAGCTGATAATAACAAGGCTGCCGATGATATAAAAAATGGCGAAATGAAAGCAATTGGATTTTTGGTTGGACAGGTTATGAAAGAGTCAAAAGGCAAAGCCAATCCTGGTTTAGCACAGAAACTAATAAAAGAACAATTGGGGGTATAAAAATGCAAACGAAAAAAGTTCGAAAAGCAGTAATTGCGGCAGCTGGGTTTGGAACAAGATTTTTGCCACAAACCAAAGCAATGCCCAAAGAAATGTTACCTCTAGTTGATAAGCCAATTATTCAACAGATTGTTGAGGAGCTAGCTGCTTCGGGGATTGAAGATATAATAATCGTAACTGGTTATCATAAGCGATCGATTGAGGATCATTTTGACCACATAAGTGCCGAGTTAAGACAAAATCTGCGTGCTAGCGGTAAAGATGAATTGCTTGAAAAAACCAAAAAAATATCTAATTTAGCCAATTTTATTTACATTCGCCAAAAGGGCTTACTTGGCAATGCTACACCATTACTTAATAGCGAGCATCTAATAGGTGACGAACCTTTTATCTACACGTTTGCTGATGATTTTTTTGTAGCCGATCCACCAAGGTTTAAGCAAATGATTGATTTGCACATGCAAACCAGCAGTAACGTAATTAGTTGCGTGGAGCTAAAGCATGACGAAGACTTTGCTCGTTACGGCGTAGTTGGTGGCGAAGAGACTAGCGAGCGAGTAATTAAGATGAATGATATTGTTGAAAAGCCAGGCAAAGAAAACGCACCATCAAATATGGGTAGCGTTAGCTCGTATTTATTTAACCCAGATATTTTTGAATATCTAAAAACTGCCGAGTCTAAAGTTGAACCAGGTAGTGAATTTATGATTCAGCCAGCTATGAAGCAGATGATCGATGATAATCACGAATATTTAGCTCTAAAAATTGATGGTGTTTGGTATGATACTGGTGATAAGCTTGAGTATATTAAAACACTACTTGCAATGGCTATGAAACGAGATGATATCAAAGATGAACTCAATGACTATATGAAGGCTATGATACAATAATATTATGAATAATATTTGGTTTGAGGTTCTGGTTATAACACTCTCGGCTATTTTAGCTATTTTTTTAATTATCGGAATTTTTATCTTATTAAAAATATATCAAGTTATAAAGATTGTGAAGCGTATTACTGAAAAAGCCGACAATGTAGCTGATAAAGCTGAGCATGTTGCTATGTTTTTCGAAAAAACCGCTACGCCAGTTGCATTAGTCAAGCTAGTTTCTAATATTACAAATACATTTTCAAAGAAGAAAGGCAAGAGGAGTTAACAGCAATGAATAAAAGAGGTTCAATTTTTACTGGTGTAGTTTTGGCGGTTGGTGGTTATTTGGCAGGGCTTCTAACAGCTCCCAAAAGTGGCAAGGAAACACGTCGTGATTTAGCAAAAAAAGCAAATTCTGCCAAAATTGAAACTGAGAAAAAACTAAAAGTCGTCTACTCCGAGATTCAGTCACTAATTAGCGATGCTGAAGCAAAAGGGCAAAAATTAAAAGATCGAGCTAAAGAAGAACTTGACGACTCTGTAAAAAAGGCTAAAATAGCCCGTGACAAAGCCAAAGAAGTTCTAAGTGCTGTCAGGCAAGGTGATACTGAGGACGAAAATCTACTGGCGGCTCTTGATGACCTTAAGTTAGCTAAGCAAAATTTAGTAAAATATCTAAAGAAGTAAAGAGTAAGCGTTTACTAAAAACTAGTAGTTTTTCCAATAACTATAGTATGACTTAGGCCAACCCTAACGCTCTAAAAAGTGCTATAATTATTAGTAAATGGAGAACCAAAAAAATAAAAAAAAGGTTACTAAAGCCGCATTAAAGCAGGCGGATTATGTGCATCTGCACAATCACACGCAGTATAGTTTGCTTGATGGATTGACCAAAATTCCGGCCTTGATAGATAGGGTTAAGGAGTTCGGCATGGAGGCAATTGCCATGACTGACCATGGTACATTATCTGGTGCAATTGAATTTTATAAAACTGCAAAAGACGGCGACATTAAACCGATTATTGGTATGGAAGGTTATGTTGCTAAGCGAAAACATACCGACAAAGAAGCCTCCAAAGATAAGCAGATATATCACCTTATATTATTAGCAATGAACAACACTGGCTATCAGAATTTGATGCGGCTTAGTACGATTGCAAACTTAGATGGTTTTTATTATAAACCACGAATCGATCATGAGCTTTTAGAGAAATATAATGAAGGACTGGTTATACTGTCTGGCTGCATGAACGGCGAAGTAGCTGATTTTTTAAATCAAAATCAGTACAGCGAGGCTAAAAAAGTTGCTCAATGGTACAAATCGGTATTTGGCGATCGATATTATATTGAAATTCAAGATCATGGACACCCCAAGCATCCAAGTGTCTGGAGTCAACAAACCAAAGTCAATGACCTTGCTTTTAAGTTAGCTGAAGAATTAGATATAAAAACTGTTATAACCGGAGATGCTCACTACCTAAATCACGAAGATCAAGAAGCTCACGAGATTTTACTGTGTGTTCAGACAGGGTCGTTTTTGTCAGACGAAAAACGTATGAGTTTGAAGGATTTTGAGCTACATGTCGCTGATCCGAAAGAGGTGATAGAGCGTTGGGGTAAACAACACCCAGAGTCAATATTAAACACCAAAGAAATTGCTGATCGTTGTAATGTCGACATCAAATTAGGTGAAATTTTAATACCAAAATTTCCAGTACCAAAGGGCCACACTGAAGAGAGCTATTTAAATGAACAAGTTTATAGAGGCCTTGCGTGGCGTTATGGTGGGGTCGAAAAACAGGAGTCAGAAAAATTATCAATTGCGGCAGCAAAAAAGTTGATTCCTAAAGAATTTTTAACTCGAGCCGAGTATGAATTGTCGGTAATTGGTAGCATGGGCTTTAACGGGTACTTCTTGATTGTGTCTGATTTTATCAACTGGGGTAAATCTAAGGGGATTGTTTTTGGTCCGGGCAGGGGTAGTGCAGCTGGTTCAATTGTAGCTTATGCTATTCGTATTACCGAGCTTGATCCAATGGAATATGACTTACTTTTTGAGCGATTTTTAAACCCAGATCGTATTAGTATGCCAGATGTTGATATTGATATTCAAGACACTCGACGTGATGAGGTGATCCAGTATTGTGTTGAAAAATACGGTAGTGAACGGGTGGCTAATATTGTGACGTTTGGTCGCATGGCAGCTCGCAATGCAGTGCGTGATGTAGCTCGGGTTTTGCAGGTTCCGTATGCCGAAAGTGACCGTATGGCCAAGATGATTCCACCGCCGGTTCAAGGTAGGCATATTCCGCTTGAAAAATCATTAAAAAATAATCTGGATTTAAAATCCGAATACGAAAGTTCGACTCAGTCTAAGCAGGTTTTTGATCTAGCAATACGCATAGAAGGTACGATTCGCTCTCATGGTGTACATGCCGCTGGAGTGGTGATTGCACCTGATGAAATCGTTAAATTTACACCGTTAGAAATGGCTCAAAAAGGCGTAATCTCGACTCAGTATTCAATGGGGCCAATTGAAGACCTAGGACTTCTAAAAATGGATTTCTTGGGTTTGTCGAACCTGACGATTGTCAAAAATACACTTAGAATTGTAAGAAAAGTTCATGGATTAGATGTCGATGTTAGTAATTTGCCGCTAGACGATAAAAAAACCTATGAGTTGTTGCAAAAAGGTGACACCACAGGCGTATTTCAGTTTGAGTCGGCCGGTATGAAACGCTATTTAAAAGACCTAAAGCCAACTGTTTTTGGCGATATTGTGGCAATGGGTGCATTGTATCGACCAGGTCCTCTGAGTGCTGGCCTAACAGACAGTTTTATTCGCAGAAAAAATGGTCAAGAAAAAGTTAGTTATGATCATCCAAAGATGAAGGAAGCACTGAAAGACACGTATGGTGTTTTGGTTTATCAAGAACAGTTCATGCAGATTTCGCGCGAAGTTTGTGGATTTAGTGGTGGTGAGGCCGATACGTTGCGTAAAGCAATTGGTAAGAAAAAACGCGATATCATGCTAAAAATGGAAAAACGATTTGTTGAGGGTGCAGTCGAGAACGGCATTGATCGTCAGTTAATCGAACAATTTTGGAGCAAATTAATGGGATTTGCTGACTATTGTTTTAATAAATCGCATTCAGCCTGTTATGGTATGATCTCTTACTGGACAGCCTATCTAAAAGCTCACTATCCAGCAGCTTTTATGGCAGCACTAATGACTAGCGACTTCGATGACATCGATCGTCTAGCGATTGAAATATCGGAGTGTCGCCATATGGGGATTACGGTCTTGTCTCCCGATGTAAATGAGTCATTTTTAGAGTTTGCAGTTATAAATAACGATAAAAGTAACGCACCACCAAAAATTCGTTTTGGCATGAATGCAGTAAAAAACGTTGGTCGGGGAGCAGTCGAAGAGATTCTTAGAGCAAGAGAAATTAATGGCAAGTTTGCATCACTAGAGGATTTTTTAACAAAAGTTAATGTTAGGATAGTCAACAAAAAAGCTTTGGAAAGTTTGATTAAGTCTGGTGCTATGGATAATCTAGGCAACCGCAGTGTTCTGCTGCATAATATTGAGGCTCTTTTGGCACATGCTTCTCGTCTGCAAAAAGATTTAAATAGTGGCCAAACTGACTTATTTGGTGGTAGTCAAGCCGGTGAACTATTGGCACCTCGACTTAATTTAGAGGAATCTTTGCCGCAGTTTACACTCCGCGAGCAGTTGATTTGGGAACGAGAGCTTTTGGGTTTGTATTTAAGTAGTCACCCACTCAGTGAATATGAAGATTTTTTGAAAGAGAAATGTCTTAGCATTAAGTTGATTGAGCCAAATATGGATGGGAGGTCGGTCAAACTTGGTGGCTCAGTGGTTGATTTTAGGGAAATTACGACTAAAAATGGCAAAAAAATGGCGTTTGTGAAGATAGAAGATATGGCTTCCGAGGTTGAGCTAATTTTATTTCCAAATACCTATCAACAAACTGTTGGTATCTGGAATCGTGACACGGTAGTGTTGGTAAACGGTAAAATTTCATCTAAAGACCGCGATGGAAATTTGGGAAGTGAAGTAAAAATCTTAGTTGATGATGCTCGTGAGCTAACTACCGAGCAAGTCAAAAATTTTGTTGCTTCGGGTAAAAGTGTACGCAAGCCAAAGGCTACTGTAAAAGTATCAAAAAAAATAACCGAACCTAGTGATGACGAAAATGCTTCAAAAGAACCAAAAGACCAAAAACTTTTTATCAGAGTAAAAAACACCGAGAATACTGAAAATTTACAAAAATTAAAGAGATTAATTGATGCAAGTCCAGGCAGGACAGTTGTAGTTTTGGTAGTTGGCGAAGATAACGCTAAGCAACTAGTAAGGGTGCCTTCGACTACTGGGTATAATGACGAGCTTCATAATAAACTTTCAGAAATTTTCTCGCCAGAGAACATAAAGCTTCATTAATGAATAAAGCCTGCTGACTGACTAACAATCACCACTAAGGCCACAAAAGCCACTAGGGTTGCATCTAAAAGAGGGTGTTTCATTATAAACTGCTCGCTACTGGATAGTGATTTTTTGATACCGCGGGCATGTTTGAGACCAAGATACATTACACACAAACCTGCAAAAAAGCCAAGAGCTATAGTAATCCAGGGCATCTTGCCGCCAGTTATCAGCTGAGCATAGCTGATGTTTGCGTTTGCCGAAAGTGAGCTTGAGCTTTTAGCAAATTCGCTAGCAACATTAAGCTGACTTTTGTTGTCTTGCGAGGCCAAAACTTCGGGTGATGGTAGGCCATACATAGCAACTACTATCGTTTCGTTGCCTTTACCTTGGAAATTCTCAGCATTGGCAACACCAAACCCTACCTCACTTAAGTTGTTGTCCAGAAGATTTGCTCGATGAGAGGCACTATTTAACCAACCAGAAACGACCGAGTTACTTGAATTAAAACCGTAAGCCAAATTTTCGGCTGCTTTTAGGTAAGAGTAGTGAGTATTGTCAATAAATGTCCACGGTTCATTACCATCTGGAGTATTGTGCGACCAATAATTACGCTTAACCATATCATCGGCCTTTGCTTGTGCAGCCTTATCAAGTTCTTTGTTGTGAGTAAGGTTAGAAAGATTATGCTCACTACGTGTTTTATTGGTTGCTTCTAAAAGCCCATTATCGGATATCTGGCTAGAGTAGCCTAAAACTTCGCTATTTTGGGACTGGTGACTAATATTACCAAAAGTTGATAAAAACAACCCTAATCCGACCATAACTATTAATGGCAAATAAGGTGCATAAGCCTTCAAAAACGCCTTGGAATGGCGTTCTTTATGATGGGCTTTATGGTATTTTGGTTGTTTTTGTTTGAGTGGCATAAGTATTTTCTTGCTACTATATTTATATCACAAAAGATTCTATCACGAAAGTTTTAAAGTCTAAGCTGTAACGGCTACATTAACTCTAGACTATAGGCTAAAATTTACAATAAAGAGACGTGATAGAGTATTATGCCAGCGGCAACAGAGACGTTAAATGACTCTTTTTGGCCGAGCATCGGGATCTCGACTATTTCATCACATATTTTTAATAATTGGTCTGAAGTACCATGGACTTCTTCGCCTAAAAGTATGGCAACTTTTTCTGGAGCGTCAAAGTTTGGTAATTTTGTAGATTGTGTATGCTGCTCAAGAGCGATTAGCTTATAGCCATCTGCTTTTAATACATTTATCAATTCTTCTAAGTCTTTCACAGGCTTAATCTCGACCAACTTTTCGGCTCCTAAAGCTGATTTGTGGATCTGCTTGTCAAGTTTTTCGGCAATATGCGGTAAGCGTATGTCTCCTTTGACTTTTGGGTATGGTGTGTAGCCACTGACAAAAAAAGTTTTTACACCAAAACCTTCGCAGGTTCGTATTATAGAGCCAACATTATGGGTGCTACGTATATTGTGTGCGATTATTACTACATTTTTCGTCATAAATAATAGTATACAACTCAGTACCTCTTATGTTTAAATATATATATGCAAGATGCTCGTAAAATGGAAGAGCAGTCCACACGTCGACGTTCACAAATTTTGGGTTTGAATTATTTTGATGCTTCTAGTCCAGACAAAAATTTGTATCAGGATATTTTAAGTAATGACGAACTTAGAAATCTCCGGGTGGTACCGCTTTTTGCTGATCCACATAATATACAATTTGGTGTAACAAACACAACATCTCAGCAAACAATGAAAGCTTTGAGGCAGCGTTTTCAAGATCAGCGATTAGAGTTTTCGATGATTTCAGACACTAGTTTTGGTGAATATATGCGTCTGTATAATCCACCAAAGCAAATTGTCTATGAAGATGTAAAATTTGGCAACGACAGCGACAAAGATTTATACCAGAGAGTTACAGCTACGCTTGATAGTGTGTTGTCTGATGATGTTTTGGCTTACTTGGTAAAGCAATGTTACCAACTGAAAGGTTCGGATATTCATATTGAATGCCAAGAAAATGAGGTACGAATTAGGATTCGTGTTGATGGTGTTTTACATCCGATTGCAGGTATTTCGCACGAAAAATATCGCCAAGTTCTGTCATCAATTGCCATTGCTGCCAATGTAAGCACTGGTGACCCAGAGGCTCAGACTGGACACATTAACGAAAAATATCGTTTAGCTACCGGTGAAGAAGTAGATATAAACTTACGTGTTGAGACTGTGCCAACGGTTTATGGCATAGATGTGGTTATGCGTTTGTTTAATTTCAAGCTAGAATTTTTAAGGCTCGATAACTTAGGTCTAAATCAAGAAGAAAGAGCAGCAGTCGATGATGTAATTAAACATCCATCGGGTTTAGTTTTAGTAGTAGGGCCAACTGGTTCAGGTAAAACTACTACTCTATACTCCATTATTAACACGCTTAACACTGATGAACGCAAGATAATTACTCTTGAAGATCCGGTTGAATATTTTTTGCCTGGTGTTGTGCAGATTCCAGTCCATGGTGATCAAAATAAACTTGGTTTTGCCGAGAAACTGCGAGCAGTGCTACGCCTTGACCCAGATGTGTTGATGGTTGGAGAGATTCGTGATCAAGATACCGCTAAAACTGCCTTGCAGGCAGCTCTAACCGGACATTTAGTGTTGTCTACTTTTCATGCTAGCTCGTCAGCAGCCGCAGTGACTCGTATGCAAGATGCGATTGGCGTAAATCCGCTTTTTGCTTCGGCTTTACATCTAATTATGGCTCAGCGTTTGGTTCGTAAACTTGATGATTCTACTAAAATCGCTTATCAGCCAGATGATGCTCTTAAAAGTCAAATTCAGCAAATTATTGACACTTTGCCACCGCATTTTGAGCGGCCAAATATTGATAATTTGACTCTTTATAAGCCTGGTAGTTCTGAGGAAAATCCATTTGGATATAAGGGTCAAACTGCTTTACGTGAACAGTTTAGAACATCACCAGGTGTGCAGGAGCTATTGCGTCTGCCACCAGGTCAGTTGACTACCGATATGCTAGAAAAGCAGGCAATTCAGGATGGTATGACAACTATGCTGCACGATGGGGTTCTCAAGGTAGTTTCAGGCGAGACTACACTAGACGAAGTATTTAGGGTTGTCGGTTAAAGTGTAGACAAAAATCTACAAATATGTTATTATACTAATATGGAAACATATGGTGAAGACTCCTATTTTAATCCAGAAAAAGAATCTAATATACAGGACTCGCCAGAAGCTTGGCGATATGACTTACGGACTGGAGAATTTTTACCGTATAGTTTATCTGAAAAGCAACAAAGGCAAATTCTTGAGGAGCCATGGCTGTGTCCTGATTCAGACTGCAGTAATAATAAACAAACAGTATTTGATACTGAGACACAAAAATCAATGTTTGGGTTTGATGTATCTGATAGAGAGAACGAACCTAAAATTGTAGATAGATTTTTCACTTACCCATATAGGTGGGACGAAAGAGAAGGGGATAGCTGGGATGTAGGATTGAGATGCCCGTGTTGCGAACTATTTATTGCATGTGTACTGAGTCAAAAAACCGTAGAAGTGTACGACGATATGCTAAATGAACAGGCTGAATGTTTTCTGGAGAGGATAAAAAGTTTTGCGAGACTACGATTTGGGCAAGATGCAGATAGAATTGCCGAAGCCATAAAGCATGGTGGTATAGAGCCAATGGACTTTAGGTCTTCAGACATTGATTAAATGATGACTTTGGCAATTTCTGGTACTAGTTTGTCATTTAAAACTGATGGGATTATTTCATTTTCTGATGGGTTTTTGACTAAGCTGGCAATTACTTCGGCCGCCTTGACTTTGTGGTCGTCGGTAATTTTTGCTACTCGGTTGTCTAATGCTCCGCGAAAAATACCAGGAAAAGCTACGGCATTGTTAACTTGGTTAGGGTAGTCACTGCGGCCAGTTGCCAAAATTGCCACACCAGCCTCACGAGCTAGCTCTGGACGTATTTCTGGGTTGGGATTGGCTAGAGCAAAAACAATTGGGTTTTTATTCATCGACTTAACCATTTTTTTGGTTAGTAGATCGGCTTTAGATACTCCAACAAATATATCTGAATCTGTTAAAGCATCTTCTAGCGTACCATCAATTTCCTCGAAGTTAGAATACTTTAGTAGCTGCTTTTTCTCATTATTTAAATCTTTCCGATTTTTACTAACTATACCTTTGCTGTCGACAACTAACATCTGTGGCTGAGCATATCTGTGCAGCAATTTAATGATAGCTGTGCCAGCAGCTCCAGCACCGCTGATAACGATTTTACAGTCTTTTAGCTGGCGGTTGGTTACTTTCATAGCATTAATCAAGCCTGCTAGAACCACCGCCGCGGTGCCGTGCTGATCGTCATGAAAAACTGGAATATTTAAATCAGTTTTTAACCTTTCTTCGACTTCAAAACAGATTGGTGCAGCGATATCCTCGAGGTTAATAGCTCCGTAAGTCGGAGCGATAGCCTTGACTGCTGCCACAATCTCGTCGGCGGTATGTACATCTAGTACAACTGGCACTGAGTCAATACCTGCAAAGTGCTTAAACAGCATAGATTTGCCCTCCATAACTGGGAGAGCCGCTAACGGACCAATGTTGCCGAGACCTAAAACTGCTGAGCCATCTGACACAACGGCAACCGTATTGTTAGTCCAGGTATATTCACGCGTTTGTTCAGGGTGTTTAGCTAAATGTTTGCTGACGGCCCCAACGCCCGGGCTATAGTAAGTACTTAAATCATCTTTGGTATCCAGTTTAGCCTTAAGTTTGGTAGAGATTTTGCCTTTTAATTGCTTGTGTTTTTTTAATGCTTGCTCGTTATAATCCATTTGTATATTTTATCATGCTGTATACTTAGGTTCATGGGAGTACGTATAGCTGGAAGCGGAATTGGTTTGCCGGAGACTAGTGTGCTAAACCAAGAGTTAGTAGGTAAGTATGGTTACCCGATTAGTTCAGAGGATATTAGTGAAAAAATTGGTATTGATGAGCGAAGAATTGCTGAACTAGACGAGAGACTGGTGCCTATTGCTAGTATCGCAGCTAGAGCGGCGATAAAAAATGCTGGATTTAATGACCCAAGCGAATCAAAAATTGACCAGATTATTTTTGCTACTTGTACACCAGATGATGTGATGCCAAGTTCGGCTGCTCAGTTAGCGGGTGAACTAGGTATATCGGGAGTTGGCTTAAGAACTTATGACCTAAATTCTGCTTGTACGGGTTTTGTTAGTGGACTATTTAGTGCAGCCAAAACTACCGACAGTTGGCCGGTTGCAACTACCTTGCTTGTCGGTGGTGATTTATTGAGTAGACATACTGATTACTCTGACTACAAAATAGGCACTCTATTTGGTGATGGTGCTGGTGCCTTTTTACTGCGGTACACTAACGGTAATGAGGGGGTAATTGGTTATGATTCATGCACAATTCCCAACAGGCAAACTCTATACTGCGAAAAACCAACAGGTAATGACCAAATAGTAATGAACGGCAGAGAAGTTTATCAATTTGTAGTTGCAGGAGTCGCAGAAAGCATAGAAAGAGTTTTAAAAAATGAAGGAATTGGTAGACAAGAAATTGACTTATTTGTACTTCATCAAGCAAATGCAAAAATGATACTTAAAATAGCCGAAAAACTTGGTGTCGAGAAAGCAAAATTCCCTACAGACGCTATTCGAGAAACTGCCAACACGTCAGCCGCGACAGTACCTATTGCTTACCACATGGCCGCCGAAAAAAAATTGATAAAAAAAGGTGGTAAAATTGTTTTTTGTGGTTTTGGAGCTGGGTTAGGTATCGAAACAGTTGTCTGGCAAACATAGGCATAAATTTTGGTATTTCATTATCACAACAGATATGTTAAAATAGTCTAAACGAGTTAATTAAACAAAGGTTTATTTATAATGTCATCAGTTATTTCGGCTATTGAAGCCAAATTTAGAAAACACGATGTTGTCAATGTAAAGTCTGGCGACAGTGTTCGTGTTCACCAAAAAATTAAAGAAGGCAACAAAGAACGTATTCAGGTTTTTGAGGGTTTGGTTATAAGGACTGATCGTAAAAATAGCCATACTTCGAGTATTACTGTGCGACGTTTGACCGGTGGTATAGGTGTAGAAAAAACATATCTAGTGCATAGTCCGTTAGTGGAGAAAATTGAAGTTACAAAACGAAGTAAAGTTCGCCGAAATTATCTTACATATATGCGTCAACGAACTGGTAAAGCTGCTAGACTTAGTGGTGTTGACTTCGACAAAGAAGCTGTGAATGCAGTAAAAGAAGCTCCTGAGCCAAAAGTAGAAGAGCCAAAATCTAAAGAAGCTGATAGTGATAAAATCAGCGAAATCAAAGAAACTAAAGAAGAAGTCAAAGAATCCAAAACGACTGAAAAAGATCACGCCGAATCCTCAAAAGAGCAAAAGTAATCTTCTAAGATAAAAAATAACTATTTTATAACGTTAATATTATATAAATTTAAGTCAGGTATTTCTAATCTTTTACGACCGATTAAGAAAAATAAGTCAATATACTAATATTGTATAATATAAAAATGATAATAGGGATTGATGAGGTAGGGCGTGGTGCCTGGGCAGGAAGCATGCTTTTTTGTGCTGTAACACTGTCTAACTCGATTGATGGCCTAGCAGACTCAAAAAAACTGAGCAAAAAACAACGACAGCAATTAGCTAGTCAAATCAAAAAATCAGCTAAGTATATTGGTTATGGCTGGGTGACGGCTAGTGAGATAGACGATTATGGCCTAACTAAAGCATCTAAATTGGCTTGCCAAAGAGCATTAAAAAATGCCCCGAGGAATGCAAAAATTCTAATCGATGGCAAGATCAATTTTCTTCAATTGAGCTATGATGAGTCAGATTCGTTGCAGTATGAGGTAGAGTGTGTAGTTGGTGGTGACGGAGTTGTTGCAGAAATATCGGCAGCTAGTATAGTAGCTAAGGTTACTCGAGATGAATATATGGCTGAGCAGGCAAAAATTTATCCGTTTTATGGCTTTGAAAGAAATGTTGGTTATGGTACTAAAAAGCACTTAGACTCAATAAAAGAGTTTGGGTTTTCGCCACTTCATCGTTTGTCTTATAAACCACTAAAAGATATTCTAAACACCTATGAAGCATAATATTGATGGTAAAAAGGCTGAGAAGGCAACCTGTGAGTATTTAAAAAAACTTGGCTACAAAGTATTAGACACTAACTGGAAGACTCCAAAATGCGAGATTGATATTGTTGCAAAAATAGACAACTGTATACATTTTGTCGAAGTTAAATACCGCAAAAGCTCAGCTCAAGGCACTGGATTTGAGTACATAACATATACCAAACAAAACCAAATGTCTTATGCGGCACATGTTTGGGTGATATGTAATAATTGGCAAGGTGAGTATTGTCTCTCGGCGGCCAGTGTTTCTGGTGCTAATTTTGACGTAGAATTTATAAAGCAGATTATCTAAAATTAATTTGATGAGAAATATTTTTGAAGTTTTGGCAGGTCGCGACTGTGCCATTCGATGCGAGCTGAAATTTCGTTTTTGGCAATTTTGATATTTCGAGCTAGAGCAGGTTGCTCGAGCATCGGGTCAAAGAAATCGCAGAATCTTTTTAACCAATCTGTTGTTTGCATCGGTGCTGCGGCGTATTGGATAAAATTGTCTAAAGATTTGCCGCCACTAAATAACTCGTCTAGGTACTGCCAATTATCAACTAGCCATTGCCAAGTGACTTCTCGAGTGTACTTGTTGCGAAGCAAATAAGCAGTCCAATAGAAATAGTCTTGTGGTCTGACAAAACCATCTTTCTTGAGTCCCTCACTTAGTAGGCTACTTGCCGTTTTGGGTGACTTAGTAGAGCATAATGCCGCCCGTATGGCATATTTAATCTCGGGGTCATTGTTAGTTGTGTAAACATCTAGTAATTTTTTTATTATTTGAGGTGTTTCAAAATTCCGCACCACACACGACAATACGAGCGAACGTCTTTCTGCTGGCAGTGATGTAATATCTATGGAGTTATACATATTTAGAGCATGATCTAGGGCAGATTTATCTTCGCTTGCTAGCATTAAGCCGATCATTGTAGAGCGAAGGTGAATAGTGTTAGGATTTTCATTTATTTCGTCTGTCCAGCCAAGTTTTTGGAAGTTTGCTTGAGCGATATTATGTCTAAAAGTTTTAATGCCGTTTTCAACCGTATCGTCGAATTCGCCTATAGTTGCCGCTAAGTTTATCTGTCGACAAATTAATGACCACACTGCATCACGTGGTTCATTTTGCATGGATTTGGTGATATCTAAGCTTTCGGTAATTGAGCTTATGCCTGCTCGCGTAAGTAGACTTAGGTCATTTAGGACGTTTATCTTGCCCTGAGATGATATTTGGTCGGTACCACCAAGCATATTGTAAATATCTTTTCTATCTTGTCTGTCTTCGTAATAACATACAAAATGCCCACTGCCGTTTTGGTTTAAGAGTGGTAATTTATTTTCAAATTGTATGGTTTGTTCGGTTTTATCAAGTACATCATGGTTAAGTGGCTGGTTTGGCAATAGGGGAACTATCCATTTATTGCTGTCGGACTTTTTGTTAAGTAAAAATCTTGCTTGAGTTAAAAGACGCTGATCAGGTCTCGATTGGTTTTTGATAGTAATTAGAGGCAAACCAGACTGCTCAAGCCAAGGAGTCATGAGTTTGGAGATGTTCTTGTTACTGGCATCGCTCATACATTGCCATAAATCTTCACGAGTAGTGTTTTGGTATGCAAATTTGGTAAAGTAGTTTTTTAGACCTGTTCTGAAAACATCTTCTCCTATATAATCAATCATCATTTTTATCAATCGGCCACCCTTGGCATAGACTATTGCCGGGTCAAATAGTGATGCTATTTCGTCAGGATGCTTTACGGTTACTCCGACATTTTGAACGCCTTCGTAGACATCTTTACTAGAACAGGCAATGATATCATGTGAAGCGTAACTTTCCCACTGTTTCCAATCTGGGTGCAAATTGTCTAAAGCAACATGTTCCATAATGCTGGCAAAACTTTCGTTTAACCAAAGGTCGTCCCACCATTTCATCGTCACCAAATTTCCAAACCATTGGTGTGATAATTCGTGAGCGACTACCATAGCGACGTACTGTTCGGCCGATATAGAACGATTACTTGGGTCGGTTAACAGAGCTACTTCGCGGTAAGTAATCAGGCCCCAGTTTTCCATTGCTCCAGATTCAAAATCAGGAATTGCGACTTGATCGCATTTTTTAAGTGGAAAATTGACACCGAAGTAATCTTCATAAAAATCAATAATTTTAACGGCTTCTTGAGTTGCGAAGTTCAGTTTTTCTTTAGGCTGAATTGTACTGGCGTAAGAACGAACTTTTATACCCCTTTTAGTAGTTGCTTCTACAAAATGTAGGTTGCCAATTACAAATGCTAGTAAGTAACATGACATCACTGGAGACGACTCAAAGATGGTGGTTTTGGTAGTTTTAGAAATCTTTTCAGACTTTATTTCTGTGTTGGCCAAGACTACTACGTCGTTTTTAGTTTGCAAGCTTAAGTCAAAAGTAGCTTTAGCTTCTGGTTCATCAATACAGGGAAAGGCTTCGCGAGCGTGATGACTTTCAAACTGAGTAGTAAAAATGTATTCTTTTTTACCTTCATAGTCAAAAGTAGATGGGTAGAAGCCAACTGTCTGGCCGTCTACAAATTTCCCACTAAATTCAATCTCTACAGAGTATTCGCCTGGATAGAGCATTTGGTCGGCATGCAATCTAACTTCGTCATATGATTTATGGCAGTTTACTCTAGTAATTTCAATGTCTTCTTGGCCTTTTTTGCTAAATTTTGTAACTTTTGCCTTTATAATTTTTAAGTTTTTTTGGTGAAATGTTAGTCTTTCGCTGGGTTTACCAACTTTTTTTCCGCTTATTACAACTTTGCCATTAAAAGCCATGTTTGGCTCGTCAATATTGATGTGTAACTGGTAGTTGCTAGGTCTGTAACCCTCGTAAAGTCGTTTTATTTTGCTCATCTCAATATTTTACCGATATTTGTGACTAAAAACCAATTTAACTAAACCAATTATTTTATTGCTAATTGTTTATGTGCTTTGGCTAAACATTTTTCCATAGCTTGCTTGGTTTCATCTAAAATTTCTCTAGTGGCTTTGATGACTAACCGTTGATTTTGCCCATTTATTATACTTTCGTCACTAGGATCATAGAGTTCTGACAAGTCAGGTGGAAATATTGGCTCGCCAAAATCAACATGTAAGCTTCTGGGGTGAAAAAAACGTTTAAATCTTTCTGAACCTGCAATACCAACTGGCACAATTGGCACACCGCCAGCTAAACATGCAATTATTCCAAATCCTCTATGAATTTTATCGACTTCTGGCCCAGTTTTTACTCTTTGTTCGGGAAAGATAACTAAACTTTTGTCGTCATTTAATGACGATATTGCCATATGAAATGTTTCTGGCTCAGGGTTACGGCGATCTACGGGTATTACTCCTGCTGCACGGAACCACCAACCAAGTGGCGGGAAGAATAATTCTTTCTTGGCCAAGAAAACAAGGTCTTTTTCTGGTAATGCCATTGCTATCGCCGGAACATCGTTAAACCCTCGGTGTGTAGGTGCAAGAATCACTGGACCATCTGGAACGTTCTCACTTCCGCTAGTACCTTGATCTGTTAGTCCAAATAGAGTTTGGGTACTTTTTAACGAAAACTCATAAAACGGATTACGAGCTTGTATAATTCTCTCCGGTTCAAATTCTTGTTGGGTTTCTCTAGTCTCCATTATTTTTATCATATACAATCCATACTAAATAATAAATTGCTTATTGTTAAATTATTAAAGTTTGCATATTTTAAGTTTTTTTGGTATATTTAAAGCATTGTCCGACCAACTGAGGTCGGATTTTTTTATGAAAACATCTGTTTCTAGAGTTAGTACAAAGGAGGAGAAAATGGATATAGATATAAAGCAGTTAGGTAGCGTGATCTCAGCTATAGCTAACGAAAAAAATTTACCTGAAGATTCAGTTCAAGAAGTGGTTGAGCAAGCCTTAGCGGCGGCTTATCGTAAAGATTTTGGTGACCGAGAACAAGAAGTACGTGTTTCGATCAATACTAAAACCGGTGATCTTGATGTGTATGCCAGTAAAGAGGTAGTAGAAAAAGTTGGTGATGAACGATTTGAAGTATCGGTTAGTGATGCTCAGAAGTTGAAAAAAGACGCAGTGATTGGTGACATGATTGAATTTCATGGTAAAGCCGATAGTTTTGGTCGTGTTGCGGCTCAGACTGCCAAGCAAGTTATTCTGCAACGGCTTCGTGAAGCTGAAAGAGAAGTGATTATGAATGAATTTCAGGATAAAATTGGCTCGGTAGTCAACAGTGTAGTAGCTCGGGCTGAAGGTAGGATTGTCCGAATGGAGCTTGGTAAGGCACAAGCAATTATGCCAGCTAGCGAACAGATTCAGGGTGAGCGATATTACCCTGGTCAGCGTCTTAAAGTTTATCTGAAAGATGTAGAACGCGGTTTTCGTGGTCCGCAATTGGTCGTCTCGCGTGGTTCTATCGAATTTTTGAAGGCACTATTTAGAGCAGAAGTACCAGAGATGGAAAACGACTCAGTTGCTATCATAGAAATTGCTAGAGAAGCCGGTGTTCGATCTAAATTAGCCGTAGCCAGTACCGTGCAAGGTGTTGACCCAGTTGGTACATTTGTAGGTGGTCATGGTACTAGAGTTAACGCTGTAATGAGTGAAATTGGTGAGCAAGAAAAAATCGATATTGTAGTATGGGATGAAGACCCAGTAAAATTTATTAGCAATGCTCTAAGTCCAACAAAAGTTAGCTCTGTTAAACTAGATAAAGATGCTAAGCGTGCTGAAGTACATGTGCCAGAAGACCAATTAAGTATAGCGATTGGTAAAAGTGGCCAAAATGTTCGTCTGGCTAGCAAATTAACTGGTTATGAGATAGATATTGTCAATAATGACAAAACGACTGAAGTTGACAAAACAGCTGAAGTTAACACTTCTAAGCCGCTAGGTGGCCAGAAACTAAAACGCAAAGACCAGCTTGAATCTAGTCTACTAGAAGCCATCGAAGAACATGGCGAGTAGGCAGCTTTGCATCAATATATAAAGTACTAAAATTTCGAACAATGCAAAACAGTAATCATGTAGGTTTATTTCGGACAATACTGTTTTACATATTACTTTTTATTAATTTTTTAATACTAAGCGTTTTTAGTATGGGCAATTTTAACTTTGGTGACGCCTCCAAAAGACAATCTAGAGTATGATGCAGGTGTGGGAATGTGTATTATGATTTGTATTTTTTTATGACATTTTTTACACCCTTTGCTTTCTTAGTTAAATACTTCTATGGCAGACCAAAAATTGTTTTTAAAAATAAGATTGCTAACGTAGCTGCTTTGCTGGTGCTTTATGTAAATTTGGCTCTAATCATTTTAGTATTTTCTTCATATATTGGCTCTTCACTTCTATCATTGGCTGAAAAATTTCGGTAGGATTGTTTGCTAGCCTTTAATAAAATAATTGGCACTCTGGGTTGACGAGTGCCAATCTTTGCTTTATCATAAATGTTAGTGAGCTGTAACCTCGCTAGAAAGTGTGGCAAAATATGAATCCAATTTCACCTGATTTTCAAGAATTTTTGAATCATTTGACCAATGACGCTCTGATGTCGCTTAGAAATGCCGACTCTATTGCTCGTGGTACGGGTAATCCTTACGTTGGCACCGAACATATTCTGTTAGGTATTTTAGCTCAAGAATCGTCAGTTGGTTCAAAAATTTTGGAAGGTTGCGGTATAACACTGACCAAAGCTCGTCACAAGCTTAGCACTTCGACTCAGCCAATTCAGACCTATGAGGCTAAGGGCTTAAGCGAAGTTGCTAAATTAACGCTGAGAATGGCTTATGAAATATCGCAGGATTATGGTCAGGACTTTTGCGGCACTGAACACATACTATTAAGCTTGCTCAGCCAAAAGAACGGTCGAGCTATTGAGATGCTAAAAGAAATGGGTGTTGATACTGGACAGTTAGTTTTAGAGATTGAAAAGGTTGTAGCTAAGCAAAATGAAAGTGGACATGGTGGTGTAGAGATTTTAAACAAAGTCAAAAAGTCCAAAAACACAGTTTTAGATTTGTTTGGGATTGATCTGACATCTCAGGCTCGGGCAGGTAAGTTGGATCCGGTCATTGGACGTGAGGCACAAATTAGACGCGTAATTACTATTTTGAGTCGTCGAACTAAAAATAATCCGGTGCTTATTGGTGAACCGGGTGTTGGTAAAACAGCTATTGTCGAAGGTTTGGCTAGCCGAATTGTGGCCGAAGATGTGCCAGATACACTGCTCGACAAAAAAATTTACACGCTCGATCTCGCTGGCATGATAGCTGGCACTAAATATCGTGGTGAATTTGAAGATAGGCTAAAAAAATTGATGAAAGAGTTGGAAACATCGAAAAACGTTATTGTGTTTATAGATGAGCTGCATTTGTTAGTTGGAGCTGGTGCTGCTGAAGGAGCGATGGACGCGGCCAATATACTAAAACCAGCTTTGGCTCGTGGTAAACTTCAGCTTATTGGTGCAACTACTACAACTGAGTACACCAAATATATTGAAAAAGACGGTGCTTTAGAACGACGTTTACAGCCAGTGCAGGTACCAGAGGCTACCGAGCAGGAATCGTTACAGATATTAAAAGGGCTAAAAAAGCATTATGAGTCATTTCATAACGTCAAGATTGGCGATGATGTTTTAGAAGACACGGCTCGGTTTGCTACACGCTACATTCGTGACAGATTTTTGCCGGATAAAGCGATTGATTTATTAGATGAAGCAGCTGCACATCTGAGAGTCGATAAAGCCAAGTCTTCACCGGAGCTACGTAAAGCACAAAAAGATTTGCAAATTTTACAGCTTAAGATTGAAGATGCCGCTGCCGCCGAAGACTATAAATTGGCCGCTGACTATAAAACTCAGGCATCGAAGCTAGCTCAGAAACTATCAGATATGCAAATTGACCAAAAAAATGAAGAAAAATTGGTCTTAAGTAGCGATGATGTAGCGAAAGTTGTATCTCGGATTACCGGTATACCAGTCAGCAATGTAATAAAAAGTGAAGCAAAGCATTTATTAGCTCTCGAGAAGCACCTTGCTAAGCAGATTATCGGTCAAAATGAGGCCATTGAAGCTGTGTCGAAAGCTGTGCGGAGAAGTCGCAGCGGAGTATCCGATATTCATAGGCCAAGTGGCTCGTTTATTTTCCTGGGGCCAACTGGTGTTGGAAAAACTGAGCTTGCCAGAGTATTGGCCAAAGAGTTTTTTGGCAGCGAGAATAATCTTATAAAGATTGATATGAGCGAATTTGGCGAAAAGCACACAGCTTCGCGATTGGTTGGTGCAACAGCTGGCTATGTTGGCTATGATGATGGTGGTCAATTAACAGACAAAGTTCGTCGTCAACCATACAGTTTAGTTTTATTTGATGAAATCGAAAAAGCCCACCCCGATGTCTTTAACTTGTTATTGCAGATTCTGGAAGATGGCCAGTTAACAGATGGCAAAGGTCGAGTAATTGATTTTTCTAATGCAATTATTATTATGACTAGCAATATCGGAGCTGAAAAGCTGCAAAAAGAATCGCGTTTAGGTTTTGAGGTTAGGACCAAAAAAGATGCTGAAGACTTAGATGACTTACACGAAAAAAATAAGCAGTCTGTACTAGAATCTTTGCAAAAAATTATGCGTCCTGAGCTACTTAATCGAGTTGATAAAGTAATTGTTTTTCGTTCACTGACTAGAGACGAAATTAAACAAATATTGGATATTCAGTTAGCTAAAATATCAGCTAGGTTAATCAAATCTGGTTTGATTATAAAAATGTCTAGTGCAGCTAAGAACTATTTGGCAGAAAATGGTTATGATGTAAAAAATGGAGTGCGACCACTACGTCGAATTTTGCAGGAAACTATCGAGGAAGAGATTGCCGACGGCTTGCTTGCTCAGCGTTATGTACCAGGTGTTACAGTAGAAGTTAGCCTCAAAAATGGCAAACTTGCCTACACTGCCGTAGCCGAAAAGGCTAAATAAACCAGCTCTAACCTTAAAGAAGTTTTTAGATGTTTTAATGTATAATTATTGCATAGATGAAATCAAAAACAATCTTAAAAGTCACCGGTAATTTATTATTTCTCTGTCTAGTCGGGCTGATTATTTACGGAATTTTTAATACTCGTAAAGTAATGGATTACGTTATTTTACATAACTATAACCCTCCACAGAGAGTTGTAGAAACTGCCAATAACGCTGAGATGACCGACAAAACTCGCCAAGTTTTTTATGTCAATAAACCAAGTTTTCAGGAAAAAGCAGACTTTAAAAATTCTTGTCCACGTGCTGAACAAACCATTGTTTTAGGCTGTTTTGTATCCAATAAAGGTATTTTTATATTAAATGTTCATGATCAGCGACTCAGTGGGGTTACTGAGGTGACAGCGGCTCACGAAGTACTACATGCCATGTACGACAGACTAAGCAGTTCCGAGAAAGCAAAAGTTGATGCTATGACGGCTAAAGCGTTCTCTCAGCTCGATAATCAGCGAGTTCGTGACAATGTCGAGGCATATCGCAAGAGTGATCCGTCGGTCGTGCCTAACGAGCTACATTCGATTTTGGGCAGTGAGATCCGTAATCTACCGCCTGATCTGGAAGACTACTATAAACAATATTTTACAAATCGAGCCAAAATAGTTGATATTTCTGAAAAATACGAAAAAACTTTTACCGATATCGAGAGCCAAACTAAAACGCTAGAAGCGGATTTGACAAGCTTAAAGAAAGAGCTTGACGATAATGAGGCATCGCTTAATTCATTATCGGGCAAAATCGAGCAGCAAAAGAGCCGGCTTGATAGGCTGCTGAAATCTAATCAAGTTGAGCAGTATAACAATGGCGTACCGGAGTTTAATGCTATGATTAGCCAGTATAATAGCTTGGTTGAAGTTAGGAAAAGTGATGTGGCGTTATATAACTCTAAAGTCGAGCAGATTAATAGTTTAGTTACAGCTGAAAGTAATTTGTACAACGAGCTTAAAGTTGATGCAACACCAATCAAGGAAAGCCAATAAATGGTGGCTAAAAGTAGTGTTAGGTTTACTTGCAACAACTGTGGGGCAAGCTTTGGCTCGTGGTCTGGCAAATGTAGTAGCTGTAGTGAGTGGAATACTCTAGTAGAAGAAGCAGTGATTGTGACCGGTAAAAATGCTAAACAGTCAAACAATGCCCACAAACTACCGGTTGAAAGTCTGAAAGCAGCTTTTCATCATGATGACTCACAGAGACGACTAACAACTGGCATGAAGAACGTTGACGAAGTCTTGGGTGGTGGTTTTGTTAAAGGCGGAGTGGTTTTGATTGCTGGCCAGCCAGGGATTGGCAAAAGTACGTTGCTGCTTCAGATTGCAGCTGGACTAGGCAAAGAAAAATATAAAATTTTGTATGTTAGTGGTGAAGAATCAGCTCATCAAGTTGCAATGCGAGCGACTCGTCTAGGAGCTGATTCTGATAATGTTAGTTTGGCTTCGGGTAGTAATGTTGAGGATATTATTAAGACGATGTTAGATGATAAGTACGATTTGGTAGTGGTAGACTCGATACAAACCATGATAACAGAGGCAGTTTCGTCGGCAGCTGGTACAGTTTCACAGATTACAAACTGTGCAAACTTATTGATTAATGCAGCAAAAACATCGAATATTGCTGTGGTATTGGTTGGTCATGTCAACAAAGAGGGTACAATTGCTGGACCGAAGATTTTGGAGCATGTTGTCGACACTGTTCTGCAACTAGAAGGCGATAGGTACGGTGGCTTTAAGATACTAAGAAGTATCAAAAACCGTTATGGCTCCACCAACGAAACGGGTATTTTTGAGATGGTCGAAAACGGACTTATGAACGTTGATAATCCATCTGAAGCATTGCTTAGTGAAAGACAGATTACCGATGGTTCAATAGTCTTGGCAGCAATGGAAGGTAGTCGACCAGTTTTGGTTGAGGTGCAGGCTTTGGTCAATAAAACAAGTTATGGCTACCCTAAACGAGCGGCTAGTGGCGTGGAGCTTAACAGAGTAAATTTGCTAATAGCTATGCTAGAACGTCGGACTAAACTTAATCTTGCTGATCAAGATATATACATCAATATCGTTGGTGGTATTAAAATTGTCGATCCTGGGTTAGATCTGGCGATTTGTATGGCAATTGGCTCGGCAAGCAAAGGCTTAAAATTGAAAGATGGAGTTGTAGTTTACGGCGAAGTTGGGTTGTCTGGTGAAGTTCGACATGTACCGTTTGCCGAAAAACGCTTGTCTGAGGCCAAAAAACTTGGTTTTGACACAGCCATTGGTCCCAGGCTGAAAAACTCAGCTAAAAACACCATTTTATGTCCTGTGCCAGACGTACGAACAGCTCTCAATACTTATTTAAAAATATAAAGGAAAATAGATGTATTTAAATATTATTCAAATAACTCTACTACTAACAATAATTTTTCTATTGTTTCGTAAGAGTTCAAAACACTTATCCAAAAATAGCCAAAATGTAGTACTTGATACTAGTGTGGTGATAGACGGACGGATTTTGGAGTTAGCAAAGACTAATTTTTTACCTGGTAAATTAATTATCCCAAAGTTTGTAGTGGCTGAGCTACAACTCATTGCCGATAGTAATGATTCTCATAAACGAGAACGTGCAAGATACGGGCTTGATGTTGTAAGACTACTCCAGGAGGAACTTAGTTCACATGTTATTTTGTCCAGCAAAGATTATCCAGGTATTAAAATGACCGATGATAAATTAATTAAGATTGCCAAAGATCAAAATTGTTACCTATGTACCAACGACTATAATTTAAATAAAGTCGCTTTGGTGGAGGGCTTGAGTGTACTTAATATTAACGAGCTAGCTCAGAGTTTACGACCTACTGCTCTTCCTGGTGAAAGACATATTATAAAAATCCTCCAGAAGGGCAGTAACCGCGACCAAGGTGTTGGTTATTTAGATGATGGCACTATGGTAGTCGTTGGAGGTGCCGGTAATAGTATTGGCAAGAAAATCGAGGTTAATGTAACTAGGATGTTACAAACAGAAGCCGGTAAGATGATTTTTGCCAATAAAATCATGCCACCAAAGAAATAAAATACCCTTAGACTTACTTAAACTATATATTTATTGAACAGTGGTATCTGGCGAGTTACCTGACGAATCACTGCCGTATATTTTCTGCCCAACCTGAGCCTGGGATACGGGTACAGAACATGTACCGCTTGGAGTGCTAGGGCAGGATAGCTGAGAAGAAGAGGTTCGGTTAAATATGTTAACAGTTCCACTGCCACCACTCCAGGTTATTACGGTGTTTCCGGCTACCTTTTTGGCTGTTACTACTAAGCTAGATGTACCGGGGGTAACTGTGACGGTTGTATCTTGTCCAAAGTCAGCCGAAGTTGTGTCACTTGCGTCGTACAGCACACTATCAACAATTTCGGCAGTTACGCTATGCTGTCCAAAAACAGTTGCTGTGTAGGTAACTGATGACGGACTGTCAGATACTTGGTAACTTTGTACGGTTTGTCCATCGATTTTTATATTGATGGTACCAGGGAATTTACTGCTGGATAGTGGATGAGTACCCTGAGAGGCGGTTGCAACGATTTGCTTGCCACTAACGGTTACATTGATGCTTGGCTTAGCATCTTCACACTTGTGAATGTCGTCTTTTTCTGAAGTACTGGCCGCTGCCGTACCGCCGTGAAATTTATCAGCTGAAAATTGACTAGCTATAGCATTGCCGGCAGTTTGTTTAGCAAGTGGTGGTGTGCAGTCAGTAGCTAACTTGTTAGAGACCTTATCGATAACTTCGTTAGAGCCTTTAGTTTTTTGCTTAAACCAGGATGGATAAAGATCGTTTGCCGGGCTAGGTTCGACAGAGCCAACGCCAATGTGAGTTCTAACTACGTAAGATGGCAACGATTTAACGCCAGCCGGTTTTACGCGTTCTTCAGGCTTTAGGTTATCATGAACACGACGCATATAATTTTGCCAAATTGGTTGTGTCATATTTTCCATAAAGCCGGACATCTCTTTAGTTCGGTCGTGATAGCCAACCCAGACACCAGCGGCATATTGGGTAGAAAAGCCCATCATCCAACCGTCTTTTGAATCGTTAGTAGTACCGGTTTTTACAGCAAACTTATGGCCTTTATAACTGTGTGGCTTACTGGCAAGGTAACTGGCGTTGGGGTCACTCATCATGTCAGCTACGATATATGCAGCCTCGTCGCGAACAGCTTGCTTGCCTTCTGATGGCTTCCATTCTTCGACTGTTTTGCCAGAAGCATCCTCAATTTTTAAAATATATGTTTGAGGAATTAGCTTACCATTTCTAGATATAGTGGCATAGCCATGAACATGTTCGTCTAGTTTCAGGTATGCACCATCACCAATAGCTGATGAGGTGCTACATTCTTTTTCGCTTGTTAACATATCATCGTTATAACATTTGTAGCCCATGCCCTGAATACGGTCGTCGCCGCTATCTTTAAGACCAACTTTTTCGGCGGTTTGGATAGTCTTATCAACGCCGGCAATAGCCATAGCTTTAACAGCCGGCACATTACGTGAACCACCAATAGCGTAACGTAGCGTAACTGGCCCAGGATAGCGGAAATCGTAATCAAACAAACAGTTTCCGCCGCTTTGAGGTCGATTTTTGTTACTACAAGGGTAGCCATCAATCGGCTCTTGGACATCATAAAGTACGCTTCCCGCTCCAAAGCTATCGGTATTCTCGATTACCGATAGATAATCATATGGCTTAAAGCTAGAGCCTGGTGGCAATTTAGAACGTGCGTAATTATTTTGTCCGTAGACGGGGTTGTTAAAGTCAACTCCACCAACTAATGCAACAACTTGGCCAGTTTTGACGTCTTCTGAAGCAAAACCGATTGAGTCACCGCCTTGACGCTGAACTTGACGTAAACCTTTTTGGACCTCCTCTTCGGCAATTTTTTGTTTATCCATATCTAGAGTAGTTGTGATTTTAAGTCCGCCTAGCGACACGGCATTAGCTCCACGCATTTGAGTTAGTTTTTCTTTGGCAGTTAGGACAAAGTATGGAGCCTGTATACCATCATATTTTGGTTTACGAGGCTTAATTTTAGCCAAAGTGTCAACTTTTTTGGCCTCATCGCGTTCTTTCTCGGTAATTTTACCTTGCTGGGCCATCAAATCTAGTACATATTTTTGTCGATTTAGTAGCATATCTTTTTTAAAGTTGGCACCGTACGGCGAATAGATGGTTGGAGACTTTGGGATTGCCGCTAAAAATGCAGCCTCGTCAAGTGTTATTTGGCTTGACGGCTTATTAAAGTAGTCTTGCATAGCAGCTTCGACGCCATAAGTAATGTCGCTGTACGGGGCAGTGTCTAGATAGCCAGACAAAATCTCTTTCTTAGAGTATGTTCTCTCTAATTCAACTGCTAAGATTAACTCCTTAACTTTACGGGTGTAAGTTTGATCCTTAGTCCAATTTTGAGTTAGCTTAACTAACTGCTGCGTAATAGTTGAACCCCCTTGAGTTCCGCTGCCTTTTCCTAGTAAGTTACTACTTCCAGCTCTAATAATTCCTTTCATGTCAAAACCACCATGATTGTAAAAGTTTTGATCCTCAATTGCGACAGTTGCTTCCATTACGTCTTGAGACACATCTTTACCCTGAACAGGGTTACGTTTAACGGCGTCATAATCTTCCCAGAGCTTTATTTTCCCCGTGCGGTCATAATAAGTAATAGAGCCACCAATGTTGTTGCCAGAAATATCACGTAAATTTGGTAAATCTTTGCGGAAATAAGCAAAAACGCCGACAATCAGCAAAAAAACTGCCAATATACCGACTCCGGCCAATTTAAGGGCCATTATGCCGCCCTTACGACTGAACCAGTATTGAGCAACTCTCTTGGGGTGCATGCGATAAATTGTGCGTTTGATGCGTCCTGGAGGCAAAGTAGCTAGATATGCCGCTTTTGCTCGAAGTCTCTCGTCGCGCTTAGCTTTCATACGTCCGTTTAAGGTGCGATTTAGCTTGATTTTGTTACCACTTTTAGTAACGTGGTGCGAACGACTTTGAGTGTATAAACCAGATGATTTACCCTTAAATTTATTAAAAAAATTCTTCATATAATTAGTTCAAGTGTCTCCTGTAAAATATATATTTTGCCTTGGTTAATTTTCCTCCGACTATGACTGATTATATCACCCTAAAATATATTTTTCGATAAAAAACATAAATAGAATTGTGATTTTTTATCTAGACCTATAACCGATCGTATATATTAGGACATGATATACTAAAAAACATGAAATTATCTGAAGAACTAGCCTGGCGAGGATTTGTAAACCAAACAACTTTCAAAGATATAACCGAGCTGGATAAAGGTCCAATTAATTTTTATTTTGGGGTTGATCCGAGTGCTAGCTCAATGACTATTGGCAACCTAGCTTCAGTAATGATGGTACGAAGGTTTATCTTAGCTGGACACAAGGCTGTATTGTTGGTGGGCGGGGCAACTGGACTAATTGGTGATCCGGACGGCAAAACTAAAGAACGTGATAAAAAATCACCAGAAGAAATTTCTGCCAATAAGCAAAAAATAGTTAATGAATACAGGCAACTATTAGATGGTTTAGAGTTTACGGTGGTAGATAATTATGACTGGTTTAAGAACATCAACTACCTTGACTTCTTAAGAGATATTGGTAGTCGTGTGCCAATGAGACAGATGTTAGGTCGTGATTTTGTCCAGACGCGGTTGAGTGACGAGGGGCATGGCATATCTTATGCAGAATTTAGCTATGTCTTGATTCAGGCCTATGACTTTCTGCACTTAAATGAGAAATTGGGCGTAACTTTGCAAGTTTGTGGTGCTGACCAGTGGGGCAACTCGATAGCTGGAGTGGACTTAATTAGGCGTTTTAACGGCAAAGAAGCACATGTTTGGTCACTGCCTTTAGTTATCGACAAAGCCACTGGTAAAAAATTTGGTAAAAGTGAAGCTGGAGCGATCTGGTTGGATCCTGGGCTAACTTCGCCTTATAAATTTTATCAATTTTGGCTGAATAGTGGTGATGAGAGTGTAGAGGATTATATCAAAATTTATACTGGGATTGAAAAACATAATTTAGATGATTTGATGAGTACGTTTGAATCTGCTCGACATGAACGCAAAGCTCAGAAGTATTTGGCCTACGAGGTTACAAAATTGGTTCATGGTGAAGAAAAAGCAAAAGCCGTTCTGGCCGCTACTGAGGGTTTGTTTGGAGCTAAACCGTTTTTAGATTTAAGTGAAGAAGCTAGGGAGATTTTGATAAATGAGCTACCAAATATGCCAAGTTCAGGAGACTTGTTGCAAGACTTAGTAGTGCTGGGTGTGACTAGCTCTAAAAGTCAGGCTCGGACTTTTATAAAAAATGGTGCAATTCAGCTAAATAATCAGAAGATAGACGACGAAAATATCGAGCTTAAGACTGGGGCTAACTTAGTGAAGCGTGGCAAAAACTCATTTGCGATAATAGTCAAATAACTCATGCCTCCAGATCAACCGCTCGATGAAGTAAAAGGTGTTGGGCAGCATCTGTTGGCCAAGTTTAAGGTGTTGGGTGTTTCGACATGCCTTGATCTGATTAATTACTACCCGAGACGTTACGACGACTACTCTAATATAACGACAATCAGCCGGATTAGACCGGGTGAATTGGCAGTGCTAAAAGGCGTTTTTAAAAATATTTCTGGCAGGTATGTTAGACGTGGCATGCATATTACAGAGGCGATTTTTTCAGATGACAGTGGTTCCGTGAAAATTGTTTGGTTCAACCAACCATACCGTGAAAAATTTATCGATAAAAAAACCGAGTATTTATTAGCTGGAAAGTTTGAGTTTAATAAAATGCGACTTAGTATCATCAACCCGACTATCGAGAAAGAAAAGTCGTTTCAGGTGAATGTGGCCAGGATTATCCCGATATATCGCGAGACAAAAGGTCTAAAATCAACTCAAATCCGTAAGGTGATTGCTGAACTTCAGCCAATGATAAACAAATTGCCAGAAATTTTGCCAGCCGATATCGTGAGCGGCAACCAGTTGATTTCTTATGCTGATGCCATAAGCTGGATTCATTATCCTAAAGATTCTAAGCAACTTGCCTTGGCCAAAAAACGGCTCAGCTTTGATGAGCTTTTTGTACTTGTTTATGCCTCTCTTTTAAATAAACGGCAATTTTCTAAAGAGTCAGGTGTGGAGATCGAGTTTGATCAAGATCTAGCAAAAAAGTTTGTCGAGTCGCTGCCTTTTCAGCTAACTAATGCCCAGCGGAAGGTTATTTGGCAAATTTATCAAGATATGCAGAACAAAACACCTATGAATCGGCTAGTTGAAGGTGATGTTGGTTCTGGTAAGACTTTGGTGGCAGCAATGGCAGCAATTATGGTTATGAAGACTGGCTATCAGGTAGTGCTTATGGCACCTACTGAGATTCTGGCAAGGCAACATTTTAATAATTTACAGAGACTGTTAAGTAGTATAGATATGAGTCATGAAGTCGGGCTATTGGTTGGCAGCCTTAAAACTTCAGAAAAAAGGCAAGTACATGAACAGATAAAACAAAAGCAGATTAATCTGATTGTCGGTACTCACGCATTAATTACCGATTCAGTAATAACTAATAATCTAGGCTTGGTGATTATTGATGAGCAGCATCGCTTTGGGGTTGAGCAGCGTAAAAAACTTCAGGCTAAAGCTAAGTTTTTACCACATATACTTAATATGACAGCCACGCCGATTCCTCGAACACTGGCCTTGACGGTTTATGGCGAACTTGATGTTTCAGTAATAGATGAGATGCCGCCCGGTCGCCAACCGATTACAACTCATGTTGTCTCGCCAAATTCTCGAATGCCAATGTATCAAGTAATAGATAAAGAATTAGCTAGTGGTCGACAAATGTTTGTAGTCTGTCCACTTATCACCCAGAGTGACACAGTAAAAGTAGTTTCGGCTGAGGAAGTTTGCGAAAATTTGCGTCGAACTATCCTTGGCAAATATCGGATTGGGCTACTTCATGGTCAGATGAAACCCGAACAAAAAGATGAGATAATGACAAAATTTATCGAGTCAGAACTAGATATTTTAGTTTCCACCACAGTGGTAGAAGTAGGCGTTGATGTGCCTAACGCAAGCATTATGATTATTGAGGGAGCTGAGCGTTTTGGCCTGGCTCAACTACATCAGCTTAGGGGGCGGGTTGGGCGTGGTGTGCATGATTCGTACTGTTATTTGGTGCCTAGTGATAGCAAGGAGCCGCCACAACGTATTCAAAAGTTAGCTGAAATAAACGATGGTTTTAGATTGGCTGAATTAGACTTAGAGCTGCGTGGTCCGGGAGCTATTTATGGTGTTGCTCAGTCTGGCCAGCTGGACCTGAGGATTGCAAATATATCCGATACTAAATTAGTGGCTCAAGCTAGGGCAGCTGCTGCAAAATGTATAGAAAATAAACTTGATCTTAAGAAATACCCCAAACTAAACAAAGAAATCCAACGTACGCGTTCGATTACTAACTTAAACTAAGACTTAAATTATCTAGTGTCGCGGCGGTAAGTTACTCGGTCTAGATCATTATCTCTACCTACTTCAATAAAGCCACATTTCTCGACTAGATTAATGCTAGCAGCATTGCTGGACTTAATTATGGCATCTATAGCTGGCTCATTGCCGAATTTCGCAAACCAGTCGCAAACATTTTTTACTGCGAGTGTGCCAACGCCACGTCTGGTATCTGATGATGATATCCAGTATGCGATTTCAGGATATATACCGAACCTGGATAACCATATATGACCAACCAGTTGAGGCGATTGATTGAACGTCGACCACACTCCGGCATTCAATAAACAAACTTCGCTCGTTGCCGATCTTTCGATAGTTTGTTTTGCTTGATCTAGAGATCTAAAGGTATCTAGTATGCCTGGTAAGTACCCTTTTAGATGATCTTGATTTGTTTGCACTAAGGTGTATAAGCTAACCGCATCTTTTTGTTCAAACTGGCGGATAACCAAACCGTTACCTCTAATTCGTAGGCTTGTTCTTTCCATAATAATATTATGTAGAATATCACAAGTTTTTATATATTTACATTGGTGTGGCTGATTAAAGTGCTGGAGATTAATTGGATAATTATTTAAACTGTTTAGTATGAGGATTATTGCCGGCAGACTAGGTGGAAGGATATTTGAAAGTCCACATGGTCATCGTACTCACCCCATGAGTGAAAAAATGCGAGGTGCGATTTTTGGCATTTTGGGTGATGTTAGTGGACTTAGTTTTTTGGACGCATTTTCGGGCAGCGGAGCAGTTGCTCTGGAGGCGATTAGTCGCGGTGCAGATAAGGCTGTGGCAGTAGAAGTCGATAAAAAAGCCTACTCGGTGATTGAAAAGAATGTCGAAATGTTAGGTATCGGGGACAAGGTGAGGGTTGTGCGAGCCTATGTTAATGCCTGGTCAACTCGACATCAATCAGAGCTTTTCGACATAATTGTAGCTGATCCGCCCTATGACGATATCCCTCTTCGGGATATGAAAATTCTGCCAAGACACCTGAAGACTGATGGTTTGTTGGTATTGTCATTTCCCAAAAAAGCTGACTGGTATCCGTTTGAGGGTTGCGAATTGATTCAGTCAAAATCGTACGGAGATAGCACCCTGCATATTTACAAAAATAAAGCATAAGCAATTTTATTATCAGCATTTTTTGATAAAATTACAAAATGCGTAGAAAAAGTGACAACCCAGAGGTGCTCGAAGTACCCGAAGTAAGGATTGGTCTAGATTTTGTCAATCAGAATGAAGGGGCAATATTCATGTGGGCGTTGAAAAGTAATGTTACATCCGTGATAGAAGAGGTACGAAATCCGTTTTCGATTATGTTGCTTGGTAGAAAGGCTGTGAAAAGCCTAATGGAGCGAGATTATCCTCAAGAAGAGGTTTTTGCATATGCTGCACTTTGTGCAGTTAACTTAAGGGGTATAGGAGAATTTAATCTTAACAGACCTCGAGCTGGGGGTAGGGGCAGTAAACTAATTGTCGCAGGAGTAGCTGAAAAAGAAGTTCGTATAGCTATTAGGGATTCAGTGGGAGAGTTGCACAAAAACTTAGGTCTAGGGTTTGACCCCAAAAACGCCGACACCACAAGAATTGCCCTCGCCAAAGCAGGCAGCTCTGGTTTGGCTCATGCTTGTGTACTTGACTTAAATCGCCAAACTCCACCTAGCTATGGACTTGATGAGCTTTTGGTTGAATTTAGCGGAATGTTTATACCAGAAAAATAATTTTTAAAAACAAGTTTGAAATTATATAATGTAATTCATACTTAATTCTCGTGCGGATGTGGTGGAATTGGTAGACACGCTAGTCTTAGGAACTAGTGCAGCAATGCGTGAAGGTTCAAGTCCTTTCATCCGCACCAACTAAAAAACCCGATTTTTGTCGGGTTTTTTAGTTTTTTACACCCCAAGCAAATTATAAAAAAACAATATTGTAAAAAGAGTATATTTAGTGTATAAAGATTGTATAAGAGACAAAAATATTAATATATAATTAAAAATATTCATATTTAAGGAGTAAATATGTCAACAACACCTGAGCAAAGTGAAGTAATATCAAGAGAGTTAGGTCCTAGTAGTGAGTTAGGTTCAACTCAGGATCCTTGGAAAGTGGGCATAGAAAAGGCTTTTGGAGCTATTGCCACTGGGCAAAGCGAAGACAGCTCGGCCGAGGTAGAGCTGACAAGCCTACAAGCAAAAAAGCTACTGCCAATAGCAAAAGAAAGCCAGCCGTAAAGTCTGCTGAAGCACCTGAAGAAGAGATGTCTTTAGACGAACTAATGAAAGAAACCGATGGAATAGCAGAAAAATTGGCTGAAGCTAAGGAAACGGCAGAAAAAATTAGACCGGAGATATTTAGGCTAAATCTACAACAGAAGCAGAATACATCAGCTCATGACCAATTAGTTGGTGAAAAAGATAAAAAGCAAGAAGATTTAGATAAAGCAGTCAAATTTGTTGAAGGTATAGTCGGGCGATTTAAGGATGACCCTGAAGCTAGCGACTCATCAGACCAAAGCGTGACTCTAAAAGGCAAGCAGACTATCCTACCTTCTGAATACCAAGAACTCTCTGCACTAGGTTTGCTGGATGAAAAAACTGATCCAGAACAGATAGAAAAAGCTAAAGAGAGAGTTGATATTTTAGAGAAAAGTTCAGATGAAGAACATCAAGAAAAGGGCGAGAAAATAAGGAAATCGTTGCTTGCGAAAGAGAAAAATATAGCAGCTGAACTCAGTGACCGGTTAGATACATTTAAAGAGGAAAGAGAAGAAGAAATTAAAGGTATTGAAGATGAAGTCAAGGGGCTAACAGAGGAAAACGAGGAAATAGCGAAGAAAATTAAGTCGCTACTTAGGAAAAAGGATGTTAAGGATGCATACGCACAACTTTGCAAGGAGCTAGGCTCGGAACAAGAAGAAGCAGAACGACTAATTAAGACCATGAATAAAATTAAATCATGGGTAAAAGTCATGGAAGAAAAACATGAAAAATTTAGTGATACGGCTGAAGAAACTTTAGATGCTAATCGACGAGAAGATGATCCTGATTTAAAAGTTGAAGGCACTGATATTATTGATAAAATCATAAGAATGGGAACAAGAGAAAGCCGGCAAAAAATAATACAAAGTGTTGCTGATAGAATTGGTCGTGAGATCATTTCAACAGGTCAAAAAGACAACGAGAACAAGCTAGCCAAATTTATTGAATTAGTCCCATGGATTGGAGACGAGAAAGCTAAAACATATTTTGTAGGATCTCAAAGTATTGTTTTCGGTAATGGAGTAGATGTCGATAAAGAAATAGAGAAAGCCGTGCAGTTTGGATTAATTGAAAAAGAAGATGCACAAGTTTTGCGTGAAAAAGCGGTACGTCTAAAAGAAGAAAATAAAGTTATACATGCCATTCTTACGTCTAAACTGCCAAAAACTCAAGGCGATGGTAATGAAATTAGCCAAACTATCTTAGAATACTTAAAAACTAATGCCCTGAAGCAAAAACCGGCTTCAAAATAATATCAAAAGAGCTAAGTAAAATTTTCAAAATATAACTCTCCCAGGACTGTAGTGATAGTAGTGTATAATTAAGCCTGTAAAAAGCAATATTATGACCCTAAATACACAACCATATAAAGGTGCTAGAGATTTTTATCCTGAAGATAAGCGGCTGCAGGACTACATGTTTAGTAAGATTAGATATGCAGTACAAAAATACGGTTATGAAGAGTATGATGCTCCAATTTTAGAACTACTAGAGCTGTATGCCGCCAAGTCTGGCCGGGAGATAGTTGACGATCAAACTTACTCTTTTACCGACAGAGGTGGACGACAAGTGGCGATTCGTCCAGAGATGACGCCATCTGTTTCGCGAATGGTAGCGGCACGAAGACAGGAGTTGGCATACCCACTAAGGTGGTTTTCTATCCCTAATTTGTGGCGATATGAACGTCCTCAACGAGGCAGATTGCGTGAGCATTGGCAGTTGAATGTCGATCTGTTTGGTCAGGCTGACTTGATGGCTGACCACGAAATAATCTTGGTGGCCAATGCTGTGCTTAAGGATTTTGGAGCCAAATCTAGCATGTATAGGATAAAGCTAAACGATCGAGTCCTTATGGATTTTTTGGCTGAAGAATATTTAGGCTTAAATCAAGTCCAGACACATACCTTATTTAAATTAATAGATCGAATGCATAAAATCGACAGAAGTCAGTTTGAGGCAGAGGTAAGTACACTTTGTTCAGAGTCGCAAAGACAAGCTGGTTTGGCAGACAAAATTTTAGATATTTTGAGTACAAAATCAATAACTAGTCTTCCTGATGAGTTGCAAAACCATGTTTCGGCGAAAAATCTGCAACGTTTATTGGATTTATTGGCCAAATCTGGTGTCGATAATGCTGAATTTGACATTACTGTTATGCGAGGTTTTGACTACTACACCGGATTAGTTTTTGAAATAAACGACACAAATCCAGATAATAACCGTAGCATGTTTGGTGGTGGACGATATGACGGGCTGGTTGGCTTGTTCGGGGTAGAGCCAGTCCAGACAATTGGTTTTGGTATGGGTGATGTAACGCTGGCTAACTTCCTAGAAAGTCATGATTTACTACCAGAACTCTTAACTCCAACAGACGCACTAATAGTACTCATTGGCGATATCTACGAGCCAGCTCAACGAGTAATCTCGGCTTTTCGTGAGATGGGGCTAAATATTGCTGTCGATGCCACAGATCGCAAGATTGCTAGCAAGCTGAAATCGGCCGATAAGCTTGGGGTAAGGTATGTAATTTTTGTTGGCGAAAATGAGCTAAATGAAGAACAATACGCCCTAAAAGACCTAAAAACAGGCAAAGAAGAGAGACATTCTGCTGAACGACTAGTCTCGGTGATAAAAGATTTTCGCAAGTAAATAAATATTTTTGGCAAGAGCGAACTAATCTGTTAAGATATAAAAATGCATGTAAGAATCACTGAAAAAAGTGCTACTGAGGTAATTGTAAATGTTACAGCGGCTCCAGAAGACCTAGAGCCAATCAAACAAAATATCTTAAAAAAACTTAGTAAAAGTGTAAAAATTGCTGGTTTTCGCCAAGGTAAGGCACCGGCTCAATTGGTAGAGAAAAGTCTTGATCCACAAGTTTTACAAACTGAATTTTTAGATGAAGCACTGACAAGGCTATACTCGCAGGCTGTTGCTAATGAAAAAATTCGTCCAGTTACTGAGCCAAAAGTTGAGATAAAGAAATTTGTACCATTTAGTGTGTTGGAATTTGATGTATCAACTGGGGTCGTAAATATTGAAAAATTGGCTGATTTCACAAAATTTGAATTAAAAACTACAAACCAAAAACCTGCAAATGGTGATATTGAGAAGGTAGTCGATGATTTAGCCGTTCGAATGAGTGACCGTAAAGAGGTGAAACGGGCAGCTAAGACTGGTGATGAAGTAATCATTGATTTTAGGGGTGCGGACACTAAGGGCCAGCCGATAAGTGGCGGCGAAGGCAAGGAGTATCCGCTGACTTTAGGTTCAGACAGCTTTATACCTGGCTTTGAAGCTAATCTAGTCGGCTTAAAGGCTGGTGAAAGCAAAGCTTTCGATGTAACTTTCCCAAAAGATTATCAAGCTAAGGCTTTGGCTGGCAAAAAGGCTAAATTTGAAGTAAAAGTTCAAAAAATTCATGAGCTAACAAAGCCAAAAATCAATGATGAATTTGCCCAAAAAATGGGGCTATCTGACTTAAAGGCACTAAAAGAAGATGTTAAAAAGCAATTACAATACGAAGCTGACAACAACAACCAGCGAGCGAAACAAAATGAAATAATTGAACTACTTTTAGCCGGTAGCAAGGTAGATTTACCTGAGTCACTAATCGATAAGCAAGTAAATACAGAGCTAGAGGAAGTGAAGCGTAATTTTGCCTACAGAGGTCAGACATATGATGAATTTTTGGCAAACGAGAAATTAACGGACGAAGAATATCGATTAAAAGAGCTTCGACCACGGGCCGAAAATCAGATTAAAGCATCTATTTTACTAAGCGAAATTGCCACTGACGAGAACTTAACAGTGTCAGAGCAAGAGCTAGAGATGCAAATGCAGGCTCTAAAAGCTCAATATAAAGACCCGGCTATGCAAGCTGAATTGTCTAAGGCAGCTACACGTCAAGATATTGCCAGCCGAATTTTAACCCAAAAAGTTCTAGATTCCATTTTGCAGAAAGTTGGCTAAAGTAAGTATGTATGATGATAAAAGAATGGTCGACGGTCTAGTGCCTCCGGAACTTAGGTTTGAGATTCGTTATCCAAATGGTTATCGTTTATCTGAAGAGTCACCTGGAACACGTATTTTGTTCCCCGATATATCGGACGGAAAAATGCCGGAGCTGTTTGTTCCTCAAGGTGCACTTGAACATATGTTTATTGCTGCTATGCGTGAGTGGCCAGGGCAAATTTATTCAGTTAGGCAAGCTGGCATGCAGAAAGAGGAAGATAGTCTTTGTGGAATTATTGTGGCTGATAGTGTGGCAGACGAAAGAACCAGTGTTCTTAAGTTTCCGCAACATAAACTTGGACTAAAGATAGTGTATCTATCAAAAGGTCATGGATCTAGCAACAATCGACTAGCTGGCTATGGGATAAATGTTTTAACAGAACCAGTATTTTCGATAGCTGAAAAAAATAGAATTAGATGGGGTATGTCGTCCGTAGAAATTACTCGTTTGTGGGCAGAAGACAGCCTAGGACTAGCCATGGAAGCAAGTCGAGGAGAAGGCTCTCGAATACAACAGTGCGGACGGTTGCTTCTCGATATGACCAATGCTGACTTACGTACGAAGCAATCTGGCCCTAGAGATATTTGTTAAAAATAATAAATTGGCACTCAGGGTTGACGAGTGCTAATTGTTAACCTATACTAAATGTTATGAATAAGCCACAAAATGTTTTGATACCAACTGTCATTGAGCAAGAAGGCCGCATCGAGCGAGCCTATGATATCTATTCGAGGTTACTAAAGGACCGGATTATTTTTCTTGGGACCGATGTTAATGAACATTCGGCTAATCTGATTGTTGCTCAACTATTATTTTTGGCTAACGAAGATTCTAAAAAAGATATCTCATTATATATAAATAGTCCGGGTGGCAGCGTTTATGATGCCTTGGCAATCTATGACACTATGCAGTTTGTTAAGCCAGATATTGCCACTTACGGTATAGGCGTACAGGCATCAGCGGCAGCTTTTTTGCTTAGTAGCGGAGCTAAAGGCAAACGGAGTTTGCTAGAACACGCCACAGTGATGATACATCAACCATCTAGCGGTACACGTGGCAAAGTGACAGATCAGGAGATTGATCTAAGGGAGTCACTTAGAGTTAAACAGCTGTTAGAAAAAATAATGGCCAAAAATACTGGCCAAAAATTGCCAAAAATTCACGAAGATATGGAACGCGATAAGTGGCTAACAGCCGACGAAGCTGTAAAATACGGTATTGCCGACCAACTGATTAAAACTATCTAGTACTTTATGCTTGCAATATATTAAAAATAATGGTATATGTAGTATATTATTTGAAATATGAAGGACATTTATATGAGAGAAAATACATTTGAAAGATACTTACAAGTACCAGGTCAACAACTAGGTATGGAGTTAGCACCGGCTGGAACTTCATTTCCTGCGAGAGAAGCAGTAATTGCTGGAACAGCGTTATTAGGTGTTGTGTCGTTTGGTGCAAGTTTTGCAAAACCAGAAAATGCTGAAGCAGCACCGAAATCAGGAGCGTGTACGCCTGAGCAAGTAAGTACACTTGGAAGTATTGTTGAAGATACAGCCTATACTACAAAGGCCAATGCTGATGGTGATAAAAATAACGGCCAAATTAGCTACAAAGTTAAATTATCTACAAAAAATAATGGAATTGTAATTGGTAGAACGATATTTAATGAAGGAAAAATTATAGCGGATTTACCGGATAGAAGTGATGCTATTACGGCAGAAGTTTTTACCTATAAATCTCCTGATAAGCCTTATGACTATCGTGGCTTTCTGAAGCAATCTGACGGAAGTATTATAGTTAAAGCAGGTAACTATGTTGACGGGACTCAAAGGTCTTTTAATACAAACAAAAAATGCACGAAACAAAATTATGCATGGGCTGTAGCTGTAGCGAAAAACGGCAATTCTGTTATAAAAGCTGCCCTTAAGCAACAGCCTTTTTATAAAATTCCATAAAATGGTGTTGACTTAAGCTATTGTTACGCTATATTTAGTGGTGTAGGGGGCATGGATATGGAACTACTAAAGCAACAATTAGATAGGCCAAAAAGCGAAATAACATTTACTTTTGAAGATAATAGAGCAGTGGGTAGGGGTTGTCGAGGATCCGCCTCTGAGCTTGATGTTGCAAAAATAGCCGTTCGCTCATACCTGGACCCCGAATTGGAAGTTTTGACGCCTTGCGAGAAAGATGCTGCCATAGATCTTGAAAGTATTTTGTTAGATACTGGAACTGTTGACACAAAAACTGCCAAAAATGGTATACGACATCAGTCTGTTGGGTTAACTTATAGTCAGGTTGTGACTCTCGGTGTAGTCATCAGTAAGTATCGTCAAAGTCAGAAAAGGCTATTAGAGGTGATTGATTCGAATTTTATTGGTCAACGTAACTCAATTAGTTGGCGAATAGAATCAACTTGTGCAGTTTCTGATAGAGTCAATGAATTGCTGACGCAAAGTCAAAGTTCGCAAGATGATAATATTGCTGCTTAAGCTAGCTTAGATTATTAATAGTTTTGTTATTTTGGCAAAACATGTAATTATTCCTCTAATACCTCTTGACTAGATAGATAAAATCAGGCTATACTTTAAGGGAAGTAGAAGTAGTTTTAATTTTCGCAAAAAAATGTAGTTATTTTTGCAATAATAAAAAACTCAGTGTTCTTCGGTCGACCAAAATTAATCTCAAAATACAAAGACTAGAGAAACAGACTAAAAAAGATTTTACCAGAATAAATTTAGGGCATTCTGATAAGATCTTATTTTACTAATTTAAAAAGTGAAGGACCGCTTATTTTATGGCAAAAGCAGATGCGAGTGTTGCTAAACGCGAATTTTTTAATAAGACAAAAAATGTAATAGAAATACCAAACTTGGTAGATCATCAAAATAGTTCATGGCAATGGTTTGTCGAGGAGGGCTTAGGTGAGCTATTGGCGGAGATTAGTCCGATTGATGATTATACGGGTACAAAATTAAGCTTAACTTTTAAAGACTATCACTTTGAAGATCCAAAGATGACTGAAGCTGAAGCTCGGGCCAATAACACCAGTTATGACGCTCCATTAAAAGCTACAGTTGAGCTAACCAACAAGGTAACTGGCGAGGTTAAAGAACATGAGATTTATCTAGGAGACTTTCCATACATGACGACTCGTGGAACGTTTGTGATTAACGGAGCTGAACGTGTAGTAGTTAGCCAATTGATTCGTTCTGCTGGTGTGTTTTTTACATCAGAACTATCTTCTAGCGGAAATCTTTATGGTGCTAAAGTAATTCCCGGACGAGGTGCTTGGCTAGAGTTTGAAACCGCAGCCAATAAAGCCATATTTGTAAAGATCGACCGTAAGCGAAAGATACCGGTTACTACATTGCTACGAGCTTTCGGTATGAGTGAAGCAGCTATGAAAGACGCTTTCAAACACGTCGATCAGGGTAAGTTAAAATACTTAGATACTACACTTGAAAAAGACCCATCGAAAACTACTTCAGAAGCCTTAATTGAAGTTTATCGACGCCTAAGACCAGGTGATCTTGCCACTGTTGACAATGCTCGTGGTTTACTTGAGAATATGTTTTTTAACTTCAAGCGATTTGATTTTAGCCGTGTAGGTCGATACAAAATCAACAAACGACTTAATCTTGACGTGCCTAATGTGGCTGAAAATCGAGTAATGCGTTTGGAAGATTTGCTTGCGATTATTAGTGAGATTATCAGGCTCAATAATACTCAGGAACCAGCCGATGACATTGACAGTTTGGCAAACCGCCGAATCAAGTTGGTTGGTGAGCTTGTGCAGCGTCAATTTAGAATCGGACTTCTGCGAATGGAGCGAAATACCAAAGATCGTATGAGTATGAGTGAGATAGAAACTGTCACTCCTGGGCAATTGATTAATGCTCGACCAGTAGTTGCAGCAGTACGTGAGTTCTTTGCCAGCTCGCAGCTTAGCCAGTTTATGGACCAAACTAATCCGTTGAGCGAATTAGCTCATAAGCGTCGACTTAGTTCTATGGGTCCTGGTGGTTTGAGTCGTGAGAGGGCTGGCTTTGAAGTGCGTGATGCTCATTCGACACACTATGGACGTATTTGTGCCGTAGAGACACCAGAAGGTGCAAATATTGGGCTAGTTCTAAACTTAGCCAATTATGGCCGAGTCAATGATTATGGTTTTCTTGAGACACCTTACCGCAAGGTTATCAATGCCGTAACTCCTAAGACGGCTGAAGGACATATTGCCTCTGTTGATTTTGAAGATGAAAAAGGAAAAGTGATAGTAAAAGCTGGTAGTAAGATAACTAAAAGCGATACTGAAAAGTTAGCAAAAGTAACTAGTCGCAAAACTTGGCCAGTTAAAGCTAAAGTAACTAATGAAATTGAGTTTCTTGATGCAGCCGACGAAGAATCGGCCGTAATTGCTGGAGCCGGCAATAAGGTAGACGAAGATGGTTACTTTGTTGATGAACGTGTAGGAGCAAGGACAAATTTGAGCGTTGGCGAGACTGATGCTAACGACGTAACTTATATGGATTCAGCTAAAAATCAGGTGATTGGGTCTATTGCTGGTCTTGTGCCTTTTATCGAGCGAGACCGTGTTGACCGTGCATTGGTTGGTTCTAACCAGCAAAAGCAAGCTGTGCCTTTGATAAAGCCATTATCTCCTATTGTTGGAACTGGTCTAGAAGAGACAGTTGCAAAGAACTCTGGTCAGGTTGTCTACGCAGAGGATAATGGTGAAATTGTAAAAGCATCAGCATCAGAAGTAGTAGTAAATTATGGTAAAAATAAACTAACCTACACTCCAACTCACTTTGAGAGAAGTAATGACGGTACTTGTATTAATCAAAAAGTCGTAGTTAAGGCTGGCGACAAGGTCAAAAAAGGCGATGTGTTGATAGAAGGTATGTCGATTCAGGGTGGTGAGTTGGCACTTGGCAAAGACTTGTTGGTAGCTTTTATGCCTTGGAACGGTTATAACTTTGAGGATGCGATGGTGCTTAGCCGTAGATTGGTTGAGGACGATACTCTAACTTCTATACATATCGTAGACTACATGACCGAAGTTCGTGAGACAAAACTTGGACCTGAGGTGGTAACCAGTGATATTCCAAATGTATCAGAAGAAGCACTTAGACACCTTGACGAAAACGGAATTGTTCGGATTGGGGCAGAAGTTCACCCTGGCGATATTTTGGTTGGAAAAATTACGCCAAAAGGTGAGCAGGAGCTTTCTAGTGAAGAAAGATTGCTACGAGCGATTTTTGGCGAAAAAGCCAAAGAAGTTCGTGACACATCACAGCGAATGAGTAACGGTAAACACGGTAAGGTTGTTGGAGTAAAAATCTTTTCAAGAGAGAATGGTCATGAGCTAAAAGCTGGCGTAATAATGCAAATTCAGGTGTTTGTTGCTCAGATGCGTAAAGTAGCTGTAGGTGATAAGCTAGCTGGTCGGCACGGAAACAAAGGTGTAATTGCTAAGATTTTGCCAGTTGAAGATATGCCATTTGCCGAAGATGGAACGCCGGTTGATATTATCTTAAACCCTATGGGCGTGCCTTCACGTATGAATCTTGGACAGCTGTTTGAGGTTCACCTGGGTATGGCGGCTCGAGCTTTGGGAATGAAAGTAACGGCACCGTCATTTGATGGTATGTCGTCTGAAGATATTAGCAAAATGTTGAAAAAAGCTGGTTACCCAGAAGACGGTAAGCAGCAGTTATATGATGGTCGAACTGGTGAAGCCTTCAAGGAACATTCAGTAGTTGGAAATATGTATATTTTCAAACTAACGCACATGGTAACCGATAAGATTCATGCTCGTTCAACTGGTCCATATACCATGGTTACACAACAGCCTTTGGGTGGAAAAGCTCAAAATGGTGGTCAACGATTCGGTGAAATGGAAGTGTGGGCATTGGAAGCGTATGGAGCAAGTAATATTTTGCAGGAAATGCTAACCATTAAGTCAGATGATGTTTATGGAAGAAGTAAAGCCTATGAGTCTATCATCAAAAAAACCGATATTGTTGGACCAAAAGTACCAGAAAGCTTCAACGTTTTAGTTAAAGAATTGCAGGGGCTTGGATTAAAAGTTGACTTAATTGAGAGCGATAAAACCATCGATGCTGAGAGCGTATTGAGCGAAAATATCAAAGACGAATCTGAGCATCAAACAGAGATTGAGGTACCATCGCCAAGTGTTAATAATGTGAGCGAAGACAGTGAAGTCGATGAATTGATGGTTATGGATTTTGATGATGGTTTGGAACCAGCCGATTCAAGCGAATTTGAGCCAGACATGAATACAGATAGCGATCTGGCAGAATCTAAGGAAGAAGGGAGTCAAGTATGAGACGATATAGCCAAGGTGTAAATATTGCAGATTTTGACGCAGTACGACTAGCGGTAGCCAGTCCTGGCGATATTTTAGACTGGAGTTACGGTGAAGTCACCAAACCAGAAACAATCAACTATCGTACCCAAAAACCAGAACGTGATGGTCTATTTTGTGAAAAAATCTTTGGTCCAGTTAAAGATATTAATCCACATGATGCCAAATATAAAGGTGTTCGCTCACGAGAAGCGGCAGTTGATAAGAATGGTGAGTTAGTTACTCGGTCAATTGTTCGTCGTGAAAGAATGGGTCATATTCAGCTAGCGAGTCCGGTAGCTCACATTTGGTTTTTGCGTGGTACGCCAAGTGCAATTGGCTTGCTTTTAGGTTTGACCGTCAAATCGCTAGAACGAGTGGCTTATTTTGCTAGCTATATTATTAAACAAGTCGATACTGAGAAACGTGATCAAATGCTACTTGATAAAGAAGCTCAGTTTGAGGCAGCTCAGGTGGCGATTAAGGCTCGTTATGAGGCTGAAGCCAAAAATGAGGAGGCTAATGTTAAGGCACTAGCTGAGGCTCAAAATAAAGAACTTGAAGAGTTAACGGCTGAATGGGAACTAGTTCGCGATCAGTTAAAAAATCTTGAGAAACTACGACTTTTGAGTGAGAATGACTACCGTGATCTACCTGACGATGTTAGAGGTTTGATCAAGGTCGGTATGGGTGGAACTGCCCTTCGTGAACTACTAGAAGAAATTGATCTTGGTGAGTTAGTCACTCGCCTGGAAGAAGAAACAGCTGACGCCAAGGGTCAACGTCGTAAAAAATTGATGAAACGCCTTCGTTTACTTGAGAGCATGCATAATGCTGGTATTCAACCTTCAAGCATGTGTGTTTCGGTATTGCCGGTGATTCCTCCAGATCTACGACCGATGGTGCAGTTAACTGGTGGTCGATTTGCTACTAGTGACTTAAATGATCTTTATAGGCGGGTAATCAATCGAAATAATCGACTTAAGAAACTAATGGACCTTAATGCCCCAGAAGTGATTTGCCGTAACGAACAGCGTATGTTGCAAGAAGCAGTTGATGCTTTGATAGATAACAATGCAGCACGTTCTGGTCGAGCTGTAGCTGCGACCGGACAGCGTCGTCGATTGAAGTCTCTATCTGACATGCTAAAAGGTAAACAAGGTCGTTTCCGACAAAACTTACTCGGTAAGCGTGTAGATTATTCTGGTCGTTCGGTGATTGTATCTGGTCCAGAACTGAAGATGTATCAGTGTGGTTTGCCAAAAATGATGGCTCTTGAGCTATTTAAACCGTTTGTAATGGGAGAATTGATTGAAAAAGAATTAGCTCATAATATTCGTTCAGCTACACGAATGATTGAACAGGGTGAAACAGTCGTATGGGACGCTCTAGATGAGGTAATAAAGGGTAAGTATGTGTTGCTTAACCGAGCTCCGTCATTACACCGTTTGAGTATTCAGGCTTTTCAACCGGTTTTGATTGAAGGTAAAGCTATACAGTTGCACCCACTAGTGTGTAAAGGTTTTAACGCCGACTTCGATGGAGACCAGATGGCTGTACATTTACCGCTATCTGACAAGGCTCAAGCTGAGGCTCGTGATATTATGTCTGCCAACAAAAACTTACTAAAACCAGCCGACGGTACGCCAATTTTACACATTGAACAGGATATTGTGCTTGGCTGTTACTATTTGACGTATTTACGCCCAGGTAGTACCTCCAAAATTCGCAGGTTTACAGATATAACTGAAGCATTGAAAGCTCATGATGCTGATCAATTAAAGTTGCAAGACCCGATTACAGTTACTTTTAGGGACCAGAAAGTTACTTCTACTTTAGGACGATTCCTCTTTAACGAACTTTTCCCTAATGACTTTGAATTTCAAGATGATGTGATGACTAAGAAAAAGCTTGCACAGGTTATGTCAAAGGTTTACGAGCGATATGGTCAGGCAGTGAGTGCCGAGATTGCTGACGAGCTTAAAAATTTAGGTTTTGATTACGCAACTCGAGCCGGCATTTCTATGGGAATGAGTGATTTTGTCGACGTTAAGAAATTAGATGAGATTTTGAGCCGAGGCGAGGAACGGTCGGCAGCGATTTCTGAACAGTATGATCAAGGTTTTATTACTGATGATGAGCGTTATCGTTTGACTATTGAAACATGGACAAATTCTGATACTGAGGTGCAGAAAGCTTTGGCTGAGCAGTTCCAGCATGAAGATAATGCTATGAGTATGGCGGTTGTATCTGGTGCTAGAGGCTCGATTGTGCAGGTTAAACAGGTGATTGGGTCAGTCGGTATTCTCTCTGATGCGACTGGTCGAGCCATGGAGCTACCGATTAAAAGTAACTACCGCGATGGGCTTAATCCGCTTGAGTACTTTACTTCTACCCGTGGTCAGCGTAAGGGTCTAATCGACACCGCACTTAAGACGGCAGACTCAGGTTATTTGACACGACGTTTGGTAGACGTTGCACAAGATGTCTTTACGATTGATGACAACGATACAGACCCAGGTTTTGAAATGCTTAGAAGCGATGCTACCGAAATTGGTGTGCCGTTTGCCTCACGACTTCGGGGTCGTTATGCAGCTGAAGATTTGGCGGGTTATGTTAAGCGTGGTGAGTTAATCACTACTGATACTGCTGAAGAAATCGACGCTAACGTGAAAATTGATTCTGTGAAAATAATGAGTGTTCTAAGCTGTACTTCACCGCATGGTGTAAATCGCAAGAGTTATGGTCTAGATCCTGCTACCGGTGAGTTAGTAGCCGATCATTCACCAATTGGTGTGATTGCTGCTCAGTCTATAGGTGAGCCAGGTACTCAGCTTACTTTGAAGAATTTCCACTCTGGTGGTGCTGCAGTAGCCGATGATATTACTCAAGGTTTGCCGCGTGTTGAAGAGCTATTTGAGACCCGTACGCCTAAGGGTGAGGCTTTTCTTTCTGAAATTGCCGGAGAGGTTACAGTTTGGGAAGATGGAGATAATTACGTGATCCAGGTGACTGGTGAAACTATCGACTCTGTTAAGCTGGCGTTAAACGATCGTACACCACAAGTGGCTCACAACTCTGAGGTGGCTGTTGGTGATGTTGTAGCATCTAATGAGGGTGGCGAAGAGCCACTTATCTCACCAATCGCCGGCAAGATAAACTTAACTAAAAAGCATATTACTATCACCCCTGTTGGCCAAAGTGTTGTCAAATACGATGTACCGAGCTATAAGATACTAAGTGTTAAAGATGGTGACCAAGTTAAGGCAGGTCAAAGATTAACCAATGGTTCAATCAACATTCACGATCTTATGACATTAAGCGGCGTAGAAGCAACTCAGCGTTATATAATGAACGAGATTTTGCGAATTTTTGCAAGTCAAGGTCAGTATATTGCCGACAAACACCTAGAGATTATTGTTAGGCAAATGTTTAGTCGTGTGCAGATAGAAGACGCTGGCGATAGTAGCTTTGTTACTGGCGATATTGTTAGTAAATTGTCTGTAGCTGAGGCTAACGAGGAATTGGTGACTAATGGCAAAAAACCAGCTGTTGTTAATCAGTTACTACTTGGAATCACTAAAGCTTCCTTAAGTACTGACTCATTCTTGTCTGCAGCATCATTCCAGGACACAACCCGAGTGCTAATTTCTGCTGCTACCTCTGGCAAAGTCGATAAACTATTTGGCCTAAAAGAGAATGTTATTTTGGGTCGCAAAATCCCAGTTGGCACAGGCTACAATAAGGACGATACAGAGGGCCAAGAAGTACCTCAAGAGTAATTTGCTTATACTAGGCTAATCTGTTAGAATAAACTTTACAAACATTTAAGTAATCTGAGCCGTTCCCGGTTGGCATCCTGGGTCTGATGCAGTAGGTTACAAAATATAGGAGAATAAATGCCAACAATCAATCAACTAGTGCGTAAGCCTAGGAAAAAGGTGACTTCAAGCAGTAAGTCGCCAGCTCTTCACCGTGTGGTGAACAATCTAAAAACTAAAAACTACGAAAAAAATGCACCATTTAAGCGTGGAGTTTGCGTCAAAGTAACTACCAAAACGCCAAAAAAGCCTAACTCTGCCCTTCGTAAGGTGGCTCGTGTGCGTTTGCAGAATGGCTATGAAGTTTGGGCTTACATTGGTGGAGAAGGCCACAACTTGCAGGAACACGCAGTAGTGATGATACGTGGCGGTCGAGTAAAAGATTTGCCTGGTGTACGATATCATATTGTTCGTGGTACATTGGACCTTCAGGGTGTAGCTGATCGTAAGCAAGGTAGAAGTAAATATGGTGCTAAGAGGGAGAAGAAATAATGCCTAGAAAAGTAACCAAATCATTAGTTCGAGATATTCAGCCAGATCGTATGTACGATAGCGTAATGGTGCAGCGTCTGATCAACCGTGTCATGTTGAACGGCAAGAAGCAAACAGCTGAAAAACTTGTATATAACGGCATGCAAGAAGCAGCCGACAAACTAAAAGTCAAAAACCCATTAGATGTTTTTGAACAAGCTATGAAAAACGTTCAGCCACATGTAGAGACTCGCTCACGTCGTGTTGGTGGAGCTAACTATCAGATTCCTTTTGAAGTCAAAGGTCAACGCCAAAATCACCTAACATTAATGTGGTTTGTGCAGTCGGCACGCTCGCGTAAGGGCATGAGTATGCAAAGTCGCCTGGCTTTAGAGCTGATGGACGCTTACAATAACACTGGTACAGCTGTCAAAAAGCGTGAAGATGTTCACAAAATGGCTGAAGCCAACCGAGCCTTCGCTCACTTTGCTCGTAGTTAAGCAGATTTTTTAGTAATAAAACACGTAGGCAACTTTTTTAATTGTAAAAATACTTGCTTTATACTACGAAATATATATACGAAATATCAATATTTACGAAGTTTAGAAAATGTTGTATTCTTTTAATAGTCACAGGGGTGACTTAGTTTTGTGTTACATTCTTTCGATTAATAAACTTTAGGTGAGAGGAGCTTATAAACCGGAGGAATCTTCGGCTCTTTGGCATTGGCCAAAGGTGAACCCCGCACCTTAACAAACTGGTACAAAATAAAAATATTATAGGGGGTGAGCAAATGAGTCCTGTTGATTTTGGAAAATTTCGTGGTCAACATAAAGAAGACAACGAAATTTCTAATCAACCCCATCAGGAGAAAGTCAGCCAGCACGAAGTACAAGTTCGTGTTCGTGATTGGTCGGAAGTCAACTCTGGGTCGAGACTAAAGTTCAATCGAGCAGAAGTCTCCAACAGGTTTACACATGCATTCAAGAAGCCTGGCTTTGTGGCTTGGGCATGCTTGTTCGGTGTAACTATTGTACTCTTGGCCGTGATTGCCCTGAGTGCTAGCACGATCATCAGTGCAGTTGCAATCATGCTAATGATTGCCGTAGTAACGTTTGGTATCTATCGAGTTTATACTCGGAGCGAGGTACCAGACTTCGAAACTCCCATCGAGACGGTTTTGCCCGATCGAGGAGTCTCGAAGGTTCGCTACATGGTAAATCGAAAGTTTGGGCGACCCGATATTGTTCCGAGTATCAACAAGGAGCAAGAGAGCGATATTTTCGAGCAGCGGATTAAGCTGCTTGAAGGCAGGATTCGCGATATCGTCAACCTTGGTGTCCACCCGAACATTTGGGTAGGCAACCAAAAAGGTAGCTCGGCGAAGTCAGTCATGGCAGTTATCATGGGTGAAATCTTGGCAGAAATCACTCGTCGAATTGTTGTGCTGCTCCCATCGTCTACCTCAACTCAGACTGCAACCGCAGGAAATTTGGCAGGTGTACGTGGTAAGACCCTAACTTTGCGTCAGTATGCCACCAAATTGCAAGATGAAGAGATTAGCTTTCACGAGCTTTTTAAGATGGTTGCAGTAACCAAACACGGACTGCGTGTTATCTCTGAAGACACCATATCTAACGACAAGAGCAATTTCTCGAAGGTAAGATGGTTGAAAGTCCACTCGCATCTTCGAGAGAACGCAGAAATCATCATTTCCGATACCGGGAATGATGATGCATATGCCTACACCGTGACTTCGGTTGCGATGAGGCAGTCTGACGTGGTGGTGGTTGCTGCAAACCGACTTATGAAGCAAACTTTGGAGTCGGCAGGAGCAACACTGGCGTACTATATGCACATGCAAAAAAACATTCGACAAGCAGTGGCAGGAGAAGGTCAAGCACTGGAAGGCGACTTGATTCCTGTCAGTGAAAAACTTGAGAATGCAGTCGTAGTGATGAATGCTTATGACCATGATGAAGGCAACGAGGAGTTTGTTTCTCGGCTCTCTAGTGGAATTAAGCTGTCAGGCGGAAATCCTTCGCTGTTCTCTAAGACAAGAGTATTTGGGGTGCAGGAAGATGATCATCTGTATGACACAGTTGAAGGGCTCGATTACACTCAGATGGCTCGAGCAACATATTTCGACTATCTAGTAGTGATCGTTGCAGTATTTGAACAAGCAGCTCTGTTGCAAAAGGTCAAGGTTCCTAAGCGACACTGGCTGATCAAGAACGTGGGCATTATTATGCCGTCGCCCTCGTAAGTATCTCCACTAAAAGGAGGAGACATGAGAAACCTCAAAATGTGGCTGAGCAGTTTGGTGATGATTTTGGTGCTGCCAGCTACCAGCTTGGCAATTAACACCAACCCCAAAGCACCGCCTGTGCTTGGACCAATTGGGCAGAACTGGGTGCAATGGGCAGTCTGGATTTTCATCGTCATTGCCCTGATCTTTGTCGGAATTGGCTTGCTTAAGTGGATTTCGGCGATCGGTAACGGTCGAAGCTCGGGACAAGCAATTGCCATGATTGTGGCAGCCATCGTTGCCATAATCATTTTGTCCGACCTTCAGGGTTGGACGACACGACTCAGCCAGCTTTTCAGGCCGTGAGTCAATTTGGTGTCAGTCGCCTAGGTATCTTTGTCCTAGGCGACTAAACCATAGGAGAGAAAAATGAATTTCAGAAAGCTGAGATGGTTTGTAGTGCCATTCGCTTTATTGATGGTAATTGCAGTTGTGCTTGCGAATATTGACCATACGGTTACGCGAACGCAAACTATTACCAAAGATGCGAGTGGAAATACTGTCAGTAACCCACCATCGCCTGTCGATCCTTCATCATCGAGTGTTGATGATGCACGTCGTTCGGCTGGCAATACGGTGGCGGTGTTGACATCGGCTTTTCTTTCACCTGAAGCGGACTTTCGTAATCAGGTGGATGAAGTTGCTACTCAGGAAACTGCCAGTCAACTTCGTAAGCTTTACTCTGGCTATGAAGCTGATGGTAAGCAGGTTCCTGCAGTAGGAGGAGATGCAATGGCAAAAAGCTTAGGGTACTCGTCTCTAGCTGATTTTCAGCAAAAAGGCAGGTATGACTTCCAAGCACTTCAGTACAAAGTCAAAAGTTTTGAAGCAGGAAAAAGTGCTGTGGTTGGTGTTTACGGCATCACAACCGTAATAACCAAGAAAAATCAGCGTTATTTTCAGCAGGATGTTCCATCGATCCAGATCTTGAGAATGGTTTGGCAAGATGGAAAGTGGCGTTATGACAAGCAACTTCGTCCACTAAAGGGTGAAGTACCAAGCTTCACAGAATCTGGCCAAAGTTTTACTCAGATTCTGGCGAAGTACAAGCTAGTCCTCGAGAATCAGAGGTACAAGACTTATGACTAAAACTCGTTGGCTCTCTAGCAGTTTGGTGATGCTTGTTTGCTTGTTCGGATTTATGAGCTGGCAAATGGCAAAACCAGACAAAGCTGGAGCAGATATCCTTGGGATTCCGACACCTTGTGATGTCATTCCAAACCAAACCGCCTCCAACGTCTGTGGGGGGATCATTAATCCGATAGCTGGAGCCAATAATGTAATTGGTGCCATTCCGGGTGTGCCAAATCCGTCACAGATACCTGGCAAGGCGATTGGGAAAATAAAAGATGAAGTAGTTAGTCATACCGTTGAGCCAATGCTACGTGAAGTAGCTAAATTCTTTGGTATGGGAGTAATTTGGGGCTTGAAGATGGAAATCAAGTTCATCACACGAACAACATCACCGAACCTTAATGCTGCATGGTTCTCTGTGGCCTATCAGCAAATTCTTTGGCTTGCTTACATTTGGGCGTACATAGCCTTTATGTATCGGCTTGTAAAAGGAGCAAAAGAAGCGGATCTTGCTATCCACTTCTCCACATTCTTCAAAATGGGAGTGTTTATTGCTCTCACAGGAGGAATGATGCTGACGGCAGCCTCTTGGCTGGTGACATTGGTAGACAAAAAACTCGTACCTGAACTCGCTGATGTAATGGGAGTTCAATTGGGCGATGTTATGAAAAACGTTGAGGGCTACCTCAACCAAATTATTGCTGGACAATTAGGCGTAGTAGCGGTACTGTTCACAATTTTTGTAATTGGAACAGTACTGTCTGGTGCAACGTTGTTTGTAATGGTATTTCGTTATATGTTTATACCATTACTGATCCTTGCTGCTCTATTCGCGTTAGCTCATAGCATCGGCGAAGAATCATGGGACAGGGCTAAAAAGGCCTTCTTGACCATCGGAGCTTGGATCGCATTTCCTGCAATATTGCTGTTTGTACTACAGTTGGGACTAGCTATGACATTAGAAGCCAATGATGCATTTACCACAATGATCATTCTATGTGCCACAACTGTGATGCCTTTGATCATCGGTATTTGGGCAATCAAGAAAATCAGTGGTGCTGATTTCAAGGTTGAACCAGTCAAGCGAGCCGTGATTGCTCGTGCCTATTACACTAAGTTCAGGTCGAGTTAATGATTAACCGTTCAAGGGTAAAGGCATGGATGCCTTCAACTAATGTTGGGAGGTGAGAAGTGTCTGAGCGACATCCGATTGAAAAAGAGCGTGGAATTCGAATTGTTGGGTCGCTAAGGCTCGATCATTCCACGATCTTTGCAGTTGTGCTGGTTGTAATCCTTTTGGTGCTTTTGCAGATTGTACCATTTGGAATATGGCTAGGCATTACGTTTCTGGCAGCTGCTTTTTGGGGACTGCTAGTTTATGTCCCAGTTTCCAGAGACGGCAAACCGCTCCTCGCAATCCTCTATCGAAGGGCGAATTTTGACCTCGGTCAGAATGAGTTTTTCGACAAACGAGTCGAACGAGGAGAAAACTTCGAACTAACTAAACGTGCTAAGCGTGAATTCGCTAAGCGTTTGGGCAAGTTAGAACTTGTTCCATTTGAGATTTCGGGACAGAAGCTGTGCATTTATGATGATAAGCGAGATGAGACTTACACGTTCGTTGTGTATGTCAAAATCAGCTCTCTCTTCAATGCCAGCTCGCAAGAACGAGAATACCGTACAGAAGCATTTTCGAAGTTGCTCGATGTTGTAAAGAAGCATGAATTTTACCGATTCTCTTGGCAGGTGCAAGTTTTGCCAGGAGAAGCATTGAATCTTCGTTCAGAACGAGAAACAATGCTTAAGGTTAATGATCTAGTGAATAATAAATCAGACAAAGTCCACCAATTTATCGATGCTTACGAGCAAAAGATAATGGAACTGTCGTCTGAGAGAGTGGTGTCTCTACGGTTTACTGTCAAAAAAGATGATCCTCGAATTAGGCACGCTCGCAAAAAGACAAAAATTACGACTGGCGAGTTTTTGTACAATCTCGTTGGTCAACTTGCCGATGAAGTAGGCCTGACCGATAGTCTGGCTAACAATCCATTTGGCATAAGTCAAGTTGATGCCCACACTTACAATGAGTCAGTTATGGACATCGGTCTGTTACTAGATCAAGTTTCAAAACTGCCTTTGGTTAGGGAGATGCGTAAGACTGGTATTCTCGAGCAATCTGACAAGCAAATTGATGAAAAGCTCGGTTTACCGACAGTCTGCGGTTTTGAAGCGAATCATGCCTGGCTCGGTGAAACGGTTCATATGAGCTTTTTCATCGAAAGTCTCTCCGAGTACGGATTGACGCCCACAGAATTTTTGTGGTTGATGAACCTCAGTAATGAAGAAGGGCAGTCTGCAAAAGTAATTCCTTTGACTGTGACTGCTGTATATCAGCCAGTTTCACGGTCATCGACCAGTCGTATCTCGAGGTTCAATCGTAATACGACCAGCTCTATCATCGCCGACAAGCAGCTAGCTGGTTCAGCGGTGGATGCAGATCTGCAACGTGAGGCAGAATTGGCGAAACAAAAAACCATTCGGTTGGCATCGAGCCGTTCTGAATCACTTCGGATGAGAGTGTATGTTTCACTCCAAGGCAGTTCCGTCGAAGAAGTTACTGCCAATGCTGAGATTCTTCGCTCGACCGCAGCTAGGAATAACTGCAGTGTGCAAGGTCTTACGCTTAGGCAGTACGAAGGTGTATCTGTTGTGTTGCCCCTTGGACGTGGCCTCGCAGCTTTGAACTTCAAGGGAGTTTTCAAATGATTTTATCAAAGTTTACTCAACATAAACTAAAGATAAAATCGACCTCTTAACCTAAAAACGAGGGAGGTGAGAAGAATTGGCTATTGATAAAAGCCATCTTGCACGAATTGTTAGCGGTGATACTTTGCCGACTTTTCGTGAAATGACCGAAGACCTAGCTCCTGTCAATCCGCTGTGTCTGGAACACGGATTTATCAATCCTAAAACTGGGCAAAAATTGATTGGCGTACCTCTGGGTATTGCTGGTCTCGGTGGAATAGCGGGTAACTTTGAGTTTTGTGAGTACACCGCCCATCAGGCTGATCCTGAAACGGCGTTTTCGCTAAACTCGATTGTCTTTGGACAAACAGGCTATCGCAAGTCATCTGGAGAAAAAATAAGAATTTTGCGTGATACTTTGCTTTTTTCACGCAACTATCTGGTCACTGATCGAAAGGGTGAGTACCGTGTGCTAGCGGGATACATCGACGGTGCAAAAGTCCTTAACTTCAGTGACAATGCTCAGTACTTCATTAATCCTTTGGACCCTGTCATGGGACTAGATGCTCAATTGGAGCTACTGACTGCATTGATTGTAACCGCAGGAAAACACTTCACTCAGGGGCTTACACCACTGGAGAATACTCTCTTGTGGAACTCGATTATCGAATGTCACAATTCCCCTGGGATAATAGGTATTCCGACTTTGCCGAGCTTGATCGAAAAACTCCGAAACCCTTCTGCTAGTACAGTCGAAGATTTGAGTGTCGGAAATATCGATGATATCAACAAGCTTAGTGCAAATCTCAGATTGACGCTCGAACGTCTATCTGAAAAAGGTAATCTTGCTGGAATGTTTCACAAACCAACGACGCCAGGGCTTTTTGATGCAGTGCCGTTGCTGGTTCTAGACTGTGAGGGACTTGATGGCGAGAAAGCGGTTGTAATGACCACTCTCATCAACTTCTTTACTCTCGAAAAAAATGCAAAATCATCTTCAGATAACAGGTTTCATCACGTTATCCATGATGAATCGTGGGACCTTGCAGCATACAGCGGATTTGTCAGTTCGGTGAGGCGGGCCTATAAGCTCGGACGGAGCAAAGGTTTTGGTAACCGAATGGTGGTTCACCATTGGCAAAACCTTATTCGATCTGCTACATCTCAGATCGAAGACATCGCCAGTGACACCTCATTGGTTATCAGTTATCGGCAAAACCGAGCTGAACTTGAAGCTAGTTCACATCTGTTTGGGTATACAGATAATGAAATTGAAAGGATTGTAAAACTTCCTCAAGGCCATGCTCTGTATAAGTTCACTACTGGCAACATACCCGCACTCGAGGTGCGATATGTAGCCATGCCGTGGGAGATTCCGCTGCTCGAAACAAGCCACCTCGTTAAGGGCAAAAGCGGACTTTCATCAAGTGAACTGGCGTCAACTTCCTAGGGTTGAGATATCATGTCCCATAAAAATGGAAGTGAAGCACTAAAAGCAGGTATAGTGGGGTGGCTAATTGGAGTGATTGGTTTTCCAGTCATTCTGATGTCAGTAGGTGTGGTATCGATAGTTATGTTTGTCTTAATGATCGGCAGTAGCACTATGTCGGCTGGTGGATGTGCCACAGCAGTTACTGGCGATAATAATACCCAGAAGACGTACAACTATCTTATGCAGTCTGAGTTCGATCTCAAACCTTTTCAGGCGGCTGCGATTGTCGGTAACTTCATCCACGAAAGTGGTGGAGATCCACTCAAAACTAACAATCCCAACCCAACTTCAGGTGCTGTGGGGATTGCACAGTGGCTAGGTAGTCGGCAAACAGCTCTTAAGGCTCACAACTACCAAGGCAAAACCTGGACTGATATTGATTTTCAGTTAGACTTCATGAAGTCTGAACTCTTTGGAGGCTGGAAATCTGCACTTATTGCGGTCAGACGCTCTACTACAATTGAAGAGGCAACCGTAATATTTGAGAAAATATATGAAGTATCAGGCGACACTGGATCGTATCCTAAGAGAATTAAAAACGCCAAAAACGTTTTAGAAAAATATGGAAAAAGTGCATCCAGCAATCTAGGATGTGTAAGTGTCGCAGTAAGTGGTACACTTACTGATCCTGGCAAAGGTCCTCAAAACCCCAAGACCGGCTTAGTGCCTCGATCAGAAAATCTTCAAAAATTTATTTTTGCTAATTGGGGATGCGAGAAGCTTCACGGTACACCATGTATTCGTGAAATTGGCGGATACAGTGTTCGTCCTGCTGGTACTCCGCAGGATCACACTCTCGGTCTGGCTCTTGATATTACAGTTAGTGACGGAATCGGTAAGTACCCGTCGCCAACGGAGCAATCCCTGGGTTGGCAAATTGCCTGCTTTCTGGCAAGTAACGCTAGTAAAGTAGGTGTCAGGTATCTTATTTGGCAAGGTAAAATCTGGAATGTTACTCGTCTTAACGAAGGCAATTCAGCCGCTTGTCAACTAGGAACAGGGTGGCGTCCATACACCTACGGATATGGTGTAACTGAAGGTCATTATGACCACGTACATGTCACTGTTCAGCCTGGAGTGGGTGGTTAAGATGAGGCCAACCTCCTCTAGGACCAATCAAAATCAAAAAGGAATCACAAGACACAAACGAAAACGTACTAACAGGTTGGAGTTCCTATCTTCGTCTAGAGTTCCAGTTGAAATATTTATATATATTATCAACTGTCGAGCCAGACCAAAGATTGCGGATTCGCCACCAAAAAGGAACTTTTTTGTCCACCTACGTGGACGACTAAGTTCAGCGTCCGGCTTTAGTCGAGTGCCAAAACTAGCTCTTTAAAAAGAGCAGCCATTAACACTCGACTTTAGCCAGTAAGGCTTTGAGTAGAATGCTAGCAGAATTGTTAGACTTTCCTCGCCAAATTTATGGCTCTAAATATTTCAGATGCTGGTCTCGCTCCCGAGATCTCCTGACATATTTAGTGCCTTTTGCTACATAAATGTGTATTTATGCTGATGATTCCAAAAGGATGAAAGCAAAAATTAAGCTGTTTAGTAGTTTTTACGCCGACCAAATCGGCTACGAAAATCTCCGTCAGATAATAATGCAGCTATACCTACAACTAATATAATCGAAACTACGCCTCCTAGACCAATTCTCTCGAAAAAGTTACCTACACCGCTTAGAGGGTTGCGATTGTTAGTGTCGTAGGGTTGTCTGCCTTCGAAGGCGGCATCGTCAATCAATAGGCGTCTAGATGATATCTGTGGGTTTACGGCTGAAGAACCAGCAGGACATAGCTGACTATCAACAGCTGATTTTATAAAATTAATATTCTGCTTAGACATTCTGGTTGGGTCGCGGTGCATATAGCCGCTGTCTTTTGTCGCTCGACGGAAGTTAGTGCGATATTTCTCGGTAGTCGATATGTGGTCTTCATTTAAAATTACTGGCAAGAACGGATTACGGCTCTCAGAGTTCCTGAAAATAATTGTTGAAACACTTGGTTTTAGTGGCCGAGTAATCGCACCATTACTCTTAGTGCAGGCGGTTGTACTTACACTGAGTGTTTCAACGCTGTTATTACCTGCTGCTAAATCATCGTTTAAAACACGGGCAATATTAAAATTAGATAAAACTACCGAACGACCAGAGTTTTTCTTAAGATTGGCAGCTAAGAGTTCAGAGAATGTTTGCCCTGCCAAAGCAGACTCAGCCTCAGTCGAAGTTTTAGATTTTGGTTGGTCATCACCGCAAGACTTAATTGCCCCAAAAATAGCTAAACTGCCAATTAAAACAGAGGTCCCGATAAGTAATGTTAGTTTATTTCGTTCGTAAAAACTCTTGTCGGAGTCTTCTAGTACTACTTGAGGCTTCCGATATTCGTCGTAAGTAGCGTTTGTGGCTTCATTATTCTCTAGATTCTCTGGCGGAAAGATCTTGTTGTCATGACTTTTTTCATTATCAGACTCTTTATTTGTCATAATAATATATTTTACGCTCAGCAAATATAATTGTATATTATTTAATTTACAACAGCCGTTTAGCTATTAACCATTTTGTGGTAAAATTAGGTAAAGTATTATTAAAATTTATTTGAAAAGGGATATTAAACGTGGCAAAAGTAGACATTAACAAACTCCGAAATATTGGAATCATTGCCCATATTGATGCAGGTAAGACAACGACTACCGAAGGTATTTTGTATCGAACTGGCCTAAAGCACAAAATTGGAGCTGTGCATGAGGGTGAAACTACAACTGACTGGATGGCTCAGGAACGTGAACGAGGTATCACTATTGTGTCAGCGGCGGTTACTTGCCACTGGAGAGATCATCAGATTAACATCATTGATACACCCGGTCACATCGATTTTACAGTAGAAGTGCAACGTAGTTTGCGAGTGCTAGATGGAGCAATTACGGTGTTTGACGGTAAAATGGGTGTCGAATCTCAATCAGAAACTGTTTGGCGACAAGCTGACAGCTACAACGTGCCGCGTATTTGTTTTATTAACAAAATTAACCAAACTGGTGGCGATTTTTATAAGTCGCTTGAATCAATCCACAATCGTCTTAGCAAGCGAGCTTTTCCGATCCATTTGCCGATTGGCTTTGAGCAGTCCGTTAATGGAATTGTCGATCTAGTAAGTATGAAATCGTACACTTATAAAGATTTTACAGACAAAGAGCTGGTTGAAGGAGAAATCCCGGCTGATATGCTTGAAGAGGCTAAACGTTACCGAAGTTTGCTTATCGAGAATGCTGTTGCAGAAGATGAAGCTATGCTTGAAAAATACCTAGAAGTTGGCGAAGAAGGCATGAGTGAAGAAGACATTCGTTCAAGTATTCGTTCAGCAGTGCTAACTGGTGCATTTTTCATCGTAACTGGCGGTGATGGTCGAGGTGTAATTGTAGAGAAGTTGCTAGATATTGCTACCGAATACCTACCAAGTCCACTTGACAGAGGCTCTAACTGGGGTACACACCCCAAAACTGATGAAGAAGTCGAACGAAAGCCGTCTGAGAGTGAGCCACTAGCTGGCCTAGCCTTCAAGATTACGACTGACCCATTTGTTGGCAAGTTGGCTTATTACCGAGTTTATTCTGGCAAGCTAACTGCCGGAAGCTATGTTTTGAACAGCTCGACTGGCGAAAAAGAGCGAATTGGCCGAATTGTTCGCATGCAAGCTGATAAGCGAGAGGAAGTTAGCGAAGTGGTGGCTGGCGATATTGCTGCTATCGTCGGACTTAAAAATACCACTACTGGTAACACGCTGTGCGACCAAAACAACCCAATAATCTTAGAGAGCATCACCTTCCCAGAGCCACCAGTAAGTATTGCTATCGAGCCAAAAACTAAGTCTGACCAAGAAAAAATGAGCCTGGCTTTGCAACGACTAGCCGAAGAAGACCCAACTTTTCGGGTAAACGTCAATGACGAAACTGGTCAAACTATCATCTCTGGTATGGGTGAATTACACCTTGAAATTTTAGTAGATCGCATGAAGCGAGAGTTCTCAGTAGAAGCAAATATAGGTCAGCCACAGGTCGCTTATCGTGAAACTATCCGTAAGGACGCTGTAGAAGTAGAAGGTAAGTTTGTTCGTCAGAGTGGTGGTCGTGGTCAGTATGGCCATGTTTGGCTACGCCTTAGCCAGAATGAAGCAGGTAAGGGCTTCGAGTTTATCAACTCTATCAAGGGTGGAGTTGTGCCTGGTGAGTATATCAAGCCGGTTCAGCAAGGAATTGAAGAGGCTATGAGTAATGGTGTTGTAGCTGGTTACCCGGTAGTCGATATTAAAGCAGAATTATATGATGGTAGTTACCACGACGTTGACTCTTCAGAGATGGCCTTTAAAATTGCTGGATCAATGGCTCTACAAGATGGTGTCAAGAAAGCTAGTCCAGTTTTGCTGGAGCCAATTATGAAGGTAGTAGCAGTAACTCCAGAAGAATTTATGGGTGATGTAATTGGTTCATTGAACTCAAAGCGTGGTCGTATTGAAAGTATGGACGACCTTCAGAATGGTGTTAAGCAAATTACCGCTTTTGTACCACTGGGTGAGTTATTTGGTTATACTACAGAGCTAAGAAGCTCTACCCAGGGTCGAGCTAGTTCGTCAATGGAGCTAGATCACTATGCCGACGTACCGCCAAATGTTGCCGAAGCTATAATTGCCAAAAACGGCAAATAAAAGCACTTAAATCAGTTTTTTCAGTAACTCATGAACATGGCTGACTGAACGAATGCGGTAATTAGCTGCAGTTTGGTCGCGTCCAACCTTGATAGTGTAATTATGCTTGCCAATTACTTTAAACATATCTTCATCTGTATAATCATCACCAATTGCCAAAATTAAGCTTGGCTTTAGTTTCTTAATAGTACTAGCTACTAAGATATCTTTACCTACAGTTTTGGGTTTAATCTCGATTATTTTACTGCCTTGGCAAATGTCAAGAGAAGTATCTAGTAAGATTCGGCTTAATTCATTTATCAGTCCTTCTTTTCGTACAAATGCCAGTTGTTCCGGAACTGTACGATAATGCCAAACTATTGAGGATTTTTTGTCTTCTACGTATGCTCCAGGTGTTCGTAGCGTATATTTAGTAAGTAAGTTTAAAATTTCTTGCCTCTTGCCGTCAAAATTATGCTCTTTAGTTTGCCATTTTCCATCAACTTTTAATGCTGCACCATGCTCACCTGCTAAGTTGACCTTGTAACTGCCAAACCATTTTTCCAGAGTTTCAGCTGGTCTACCACTGATAATATAAACTGTATTTTTAGGATCACTTGATATTTTTTTTAAAATATCACGCAGGTCTTTCGATGGCTCGGGATCGTAGATTTTTTGAGTTGAAACAAAATCACGTAACGTACCATCATAATCCAGTAAAATTAGACGTTTTTTAGATTGAGTGTAGTTTTCATATAGCTTTAGCTCATCTTTTTTTGTCATAATTTTGCGGTATTGGGTTGCTTGAGTTTGTTTGATGGCTCGAAGCTGTTCAATAAAATCTTCTGCCCATCGTTGTATTGTGTATTCAGAAATACGTTGTTTCATCAATTTGATACGAGCTTTTTGTTGTTTTTCGGGCATGTTTAAACCGTCTTCAATCGCTTTGACGATGCTACGAGTGTCGTTGGGATTAACCTTTATAGCTTCATGCAGCTCATCAACTGCACCGGCCATCTCGCTCAAGATAAGAACACCATCGTTGTCAGTCCGGCAAGCCACAAATTCTTTAGCAACTAGGTTCATACCGTCTCTTATTGGTGTAACTAAAGCAATATCTGATGCACTGTAGAGTGCGACTAATTCGTCGAAAGGTAAATTTTTGAACTGATAAGAAATTGGCGTCCATTTAACATCGGCGTACTGACCGTTAATTCGGCCAATAGCCTGCTCAATTTGATCACGCAAATGTTGATAAGTTTCTACGTCCGTTCGTGATGGTACGGCTACCACGACCAGACTGACTTTACCGTGTTGATGCGGATGTTCTTTTAAAAATAGCTCAAAAGCTTCCAAACGCTCTAAAATGCCTTTTGAATAATCTAGTCTGTCGACTGACAGAATTATTTTTTGATTTTTGTAGATTTTGTTGATTTCTCTAGCCCGTTTGCTGACAGTCCGAGAGTTGGCGGCTTCATCAAACTTTTTGTAATCAATTCCAATCGGGAAGCTGTCGGCCGTAGTGTTGCGGCCATAATTGTCAATCGACGAGCCTTTAACTTCGCTGGACAAGATCCTCTTGCAGCTACTTAAAAAATGCCTAACGTAGTCGTAAATATGAAAGCCAACTAAATCGCTTCCCATAAGCCCCTCTAATATTTCACGACGATTTGGTAGCTGCCGAATAATCTCATATGACGGGAATGGAATATGCAGGAAAAAGCCAATTGCTAATCTTGGCAAGAGTATTCGCAGTTTTTGTGGTAGGAGCATTAGGTGATAATCATGAACCCAAACATAAGAGTTTACGTCAATATTAGTTATGACCGCACTTGCATAGGCTTCATTTACATCTTGATAAGCTTTCCAGTATTTAGGGTTGTTGTTTGCATAAGATTGAAAATAATGGAACAGCGGCCAAATTGTATCGTTGGCATAGCCTGAGTAAAAATTATCAACCTGTTTTTGATTGAGATAAACTGGTATAAAATTATGTTCTTCTAGAGTAGCCTCGATCTGTTTTCTGTCATCTGTAGTTAACTCTTCGCTAGCAATTCCTGGCCAGCCAATCCATAAAAAAGATTCTTTGTCTATGTCTAGAGACGACATTGCCGTAGCTAATCCACCGCTACTACTCGAGAACTGCAGCTTACCCTTCTCGTCTTTTGATACGCTAATCGGCAACCGGTTAGATACAACTACCAGTTTCTGTCCTGACTCTAGTAAACTCATTTTTCTCCTTCTTAGCCTCTTAATAGAGAGTATATCATTATATTTACAAACTAAATTGTTAGCTATGTTACATTTAATATCTTTACATGGAGTACTAAAATAGGTTAATATATCTCGGTAACATATGTGTGCCTTTAGTTTTGCCTTGGCTACGCATATTTTAATAACAATAATTAATTTTAAGGAGCTAAATAATGGCTGACCAATTTGACAGAAGCAAGCCACACGTAAACGTTGGTACTATGGGTCACGTTGACCACGGTAAAACTACGTTGACGGCTGCTATCACACACGTACTTGCAAAGAAACTTCCAAGTGCAGTAAACCAACCTAAGAATTACGAAGATATCGACAATGCCCCAGAGGAAAAAGCTCGTGGTATTACGATTGCTACTTCTCACCAAGAGTATGAAAGCGAAAAGCGTCACTATGCTCACGTCGACATGCCTGGTCACGCCGACTACGTCAAAAACATGATTACTGGTGCGGCTCAGATTGATGGTGCTATTTTGGTTGTGGGTGCCAATGATGGTCCTTTACCACAAACTCGTGAGCATGTTTTGCTTGCTCGGCAGGTTGGTGTGCCAAAAATTCTTGTTTTTATGAACAAAATGGACCTAGCCGACCCAGAGTTAGTTGAACTTGTAGAGATGGATATCCGAGAGTTGCTTGCAAAAAACGGTTTTGATGAGGATGCTCCTATTATTAAAGGTTCTGCCACTAAAGCTCTAGATGGTGACGCTGCTAGCGAAGACGCTATTATGGAACTAGTTAAAGCTATGGATGACTTCATTCCAGAGCCAAAGCGTGAACTAGATAAGCCATTTTTGATGCCTGTTGAGGACGTTTTCTCAATCAAAGGTCGTGGTACTGTAGCCACAGGTCGTATTGAACAGGGTATTGTTAAGATAAACGATGAAGTCGAAATTGTTGGTATTCGTGACCCACGAAAGTCTGTTGTAACTGGTATTGAAGCCTTCAAGAAAAATCTTGATCAAGGACAGGCTGGCGACAACGCAGGTATTTTACTGCGAGGTATCGAGCGAGATGATATTGAACGTGGTCAGGTTATTGCTAAGCCGGGTTCTATTACACCTCACACTGAATTTGAGTCAGAGGTTTATATTCTTACTAAAGAGGAGGGTGGTCGTCACACACCATTCTTCAAGGGCTATAAACCACAATTTTACTTCCGTACAACTGACGTGACTGGTGAAGTTGAGCTGCCAGCTGACAAAGAAATGGTTATGCCAGGTGACACAATAACCTTTACTGTTAAGCTACAGGCTCCAATTGCTATGGAGCAAGGTCTTCGTTTTGCTATTCGTGAAGGTGGCCGTACTGTTGGTGCTGGTGTAGTTACCAAGATCAATAAATAATTTAGTTTTTTAAGCTAAAAATTAAAAACTCTCGTCTAATGTGCGAGAGTTTTTTATACTAAGAAGCACTATGTACAAATGCAGAAAAAACTAGTATAATTTGTTAAGTTATACAAAACTTGCTGATTAAAAGTTATTTTTGAAAAACAAAATAATGTTACAGCAGACTAAATGAAAGGAATAACACCTTATGGCTGAAGCCAAAAAAACCACTAAACCGATGGCTAGCGATAGTAAGCAACGGATTCGGATTCGCTTAAAAGCTTATGACCACAAACTGATCGACCAGTCAGCTAAGCAGATTGTCGATACAGCAATTAGGACTGGTGCCAAGATTGCCGGGCCAGTACCTTTGCCAACTCGCAGAAGCACCTTTACGGTTGTTAAAAGTCCACATGTTTATAAAAAAGGTCGTGAGCAGTTTGAGATGAGAGTTCACAAACGCTTGATTGACGTTGTTGAACCAACCCCAAAAACGATTGATAGCTTGATGAATTTGTCTCTTCCTGCTGGCTGCGATGCTGAAATAAAGATGTAGCTCTAACCTGTCATTGACAAAGCTTTACAACAAGTGTATAATATATACTAAGTAAAATATTGTCATGGAAAACGGTCTAGAATCAAACCAAGGCTTAAAGCCAAACCACTTAGTAGAAACTATTAAAAGATTTGAGCGGTTTAGTGCTGCTTTTTTGGGAAGCTTGGCACTTACTACTATACTCAATACTGTTGCTCCTTTTGCACAGGCCTCGACCCAACTACCAATTAAGTCAACTGACCCTGGACTGGTACAAGAGTGTCGTAGGCAAGCCTTGCCGGAGTATCCGACAGATACTGTCGAATTTGTTAGAAACAAGAATACAGTTAGCGTTACTCTTTCAGCTTATGATATTACACCAAAGTGCGAAAAACTTTTAACCCGCTCCTCTCAGGCAGTAATTTGGCCACTTAATTCTAATGGCGTACCAAGCTCATCATATATAAAACTTAAATCGATTTCACAAGATTATAGCGAAGAAAAAACAAAATTAACCCTAGCTTCATCTCAGCTAAAAAAGTCAGTTGGATTTATGGTCGCAATTGATAATTCAATCAAATGGAAGATTGGTCAAAAACCAGAACGACAAGCTCCTATATTTATTTATCGACAAGGAAACTATAAAAGTCCAATTCAAGCCGAAGTAGGCCCTGATCGAGACTAACAACCTAGATAAAAATGTGTTTTAATTAATATATGTCAAAAGCAAAAACAAAAAAACTACAAAAGACTAATAAAAAAACAACTGAATCGGACCAAGCCTATTTTCTAAAAATAGTTATATATCTGATTTTAGCTAGTTTTTGGCTACGAATTTATACTAACTCTGGAGCAGAAATTCCCATTCCTATAGGTGGTGTTGTGGCGGTTATTTATGCATTACGTGATCGTTCTCAGATTGATCGCAGGATTGAGCTAGCAATCATTTTGGTGGCGATGTTTGTGTCGTTTTGGCTACCTATTGGACTATACATCGGTTAGCTATTCCTAGTAAGAATTTTTAAGAAGAGCAGAATCAAGACGATTATATATAGCAAAGAGTAAAACGAATAACGTGTATAATGCACAACATATTGACAGGTGTTAGGAACTTGTGTTAAGATGTTAAGCGTATATCAAAATACTTAACTTGGTACGTTATGAGGGTCTGCCGATTTGTTTGACAAAACAGGGGTGGAAACCACTAGCTACCAAGCGTTTTTATTGCTAAAACTTTTTAAAAATATGATTTATGCAAATAAAAATGACCTAATTTAAGTAGTAATAAATGAGGTTAAATCTGCTATGAAAGCACTTATAACACAAAAAGTTGGCATGACTTCAACTATCGCTGATGACGGTAGTGTGAATGCTATTACTTTGCTTTCCGCTAGTGATAATGTAGTAACCCAGATCAAAAACGTCGATGTAGACGGGTATCAGGCACTGCAAGTTGGCTCGATTGAAGCTAAGAAATTATCAAAGTCTGCTAGTGGTCATCAAAAAGCTGCCAAAACCAGCTTAAAACAATTAAAAGAGTTCCGAGTAAGCGAATTACCGGAAGATACTAAAGTTGGCGACAAGTTTGCAGCTGATCTTTTTAGTGTTGGAGATATGGTTGACGTGACTGCAACAAGTAAAGGTAAAGGCTGGGCTGGAACCATTAAACGTCATAATTTTCATCGTCAACGCAAAACCCATGGTGGTAAAGGCAACACTCGTAAAGTTGGATCGATTGGTTCAATGTACCCACAGCGTATCTTTAAGGGTAAAAAAATGGCTGGTCAAATGGGAGCTAGTCAAGTAACTGTTAAAAACTTGAAAGTTGCCTTAGTTGACACTGATCTAAATGTGATTGGTGTGTACGGAGCTGTGCCTGGTCCACGCCGAGGTGTAGTTATTGTGAAAGGAGTTAAATAATGAGTGTTCCTACTTTCACGAAAACTGGCAGTAAGGCTACTGCCGCTGTTAAATTAGACAAGAATGTTTTTGAAGTTGAAATTAATAATCATCAACTTCTTAAAGACGCTTATGTAGCATACCTAGCTAATGGTCGAGGTAATTTGGCAGTAACCAAAACTAGGGGTCTTGTAAGTGGTGGTGGTAAAAAGCCTTGGAAGCAAAAAGGAACTGGTCGAGCTAGATTTGGTAGCTCGCGGGTGCCAATTTGGAGAGGTGGCGGTATCACTTTTGGTCCAACTGGTAATGAAAATTATTCTAAGAAAATGCCATTAAAAGCCAAAAGAGTAGCTATTCGACAAGCACTGACACTTGCCAATCAGGCTGATAAGGTTAGTGTGATTGAAGCTTTCGACGTAAAAGATGCTAAGACCAAGTCGGCAGCTAATTTGTTGAGTAAGCTCAAAGCCGACAGAGGTGTGTTACTTGTTGTGGAGAATAAGACTGATGAACTAGATAAAGCTACTCGCAATCTTAAATTTGTTAAGGTTGTCCAAGCTAAGTATCTAAACGTATATAGCATTATGAATGCTCATATAATTTTATTAGAAAAGCCAGTACTTGATGAGATTTCTGACTGGTTAGCTGTAGAGCCAAAAACAACCAAAGAAGGGGCTAAATAATGAGTAAGTTATTATTACTAAAACCTCGTCAAAGCGAGAAAACTTACGCTCTAAGCCAAACACAAAATGTTTTTGTGTTTGATGTACCGCTAAACACCAATAAAATTGAGGTCAAAAAAGCCGTTGAGACTCAGTTTAGTGTCAGTGTAACAGACGTAAAAATGCTGATAAATAAAGGCAAGATGGCTCGCTCAATACGGATTGGTGCTAAGACTCGGGCTAGTGTTTCTGGTCGTCGTAAAGATATTAAAAAAGCTTACGTAACTCTAGCAGAAGGTAACTCTATACCGGTTTTTGCAGCAATTGATGAACAAATCGAAAAAGAAGCCAAAATGAACAAAGTGGCCGAAAAAGCTTTAGCTAAAGAAGAGAAAAAGGCCAAAACGGCTGAAGTTCCCAAAAAACGTGGTATTTTGGGCAGGGCAAACAAGAAAGGAGATAAGTAATGGCAGTTAAACAGTACAAGCCAACTACTCCAGGTAGAAGGGGTATGACATCTTATGATTTTGATGGAATTACTACTAAAAAGCCAGTTAAAAGCTTGCTAAAAGTTCGTAAACAAAACAGTGGTCGTAATAATCAAGGCCGAATTACTACTAGACATCGTGGCGGTGGAGCTAAACGATTTATTCGGGTTGTTAATTTTGATTTGCCAGAAGGCACAAAAGCGACTGTTGAACACATCGAATATGACCCAGGACGATCTAGTCGGATTGCTCGGATCAAAGATCAAAATGAGAAGCTACACTATGTTATTGCTACAAATGGCATGAAGCAAGGTCAGAAACTTAGTGTTGGCAGTGAAAGTCCTATTGAGAATGGCAACCGTCTTGCTCTAAAGGATATACCAGTTGGTAGCGTTATACACTCTGTAGAGATGACTTCTGGTCGTGGTGGCCAGTTAGTTCGTGGGGCTGGTGCCTCGGCTCAATTGATGGCAAAAGACGAGAAGTACGCTCAAGTAAAGCTTCCAAGTGGTGAAGTACGCATGATTAATGCTAATTGTAAGGCTAGTATCGGCGTAGTTGGTAACGAACAACACCAAAACGTTAAGGTTGGCAAGGCTGGCCGTAAACGTAACAAAGGTATTCGCCCATCGGTCAGAGGTGTGGTTATGAATGCTGCTGATCACCCACATGGTGGTGGTGATGGTGGTCGACACGGTATAGGTAAAGACCCGCGTACACCATGGGGTCAAAAGACATTAGGTTACAAAACTCGCCGTCGTAAGAGTAGTAATAAATTTATTATAAAAAGTCGTCACGAGGCGAAGAGGAAATAAGGTATGAGTCGTTCACTTAAAAAAGGCCCGTTTGTTGATCCGAAGCTTGCTAAAAAAGTAGCAGCTCTTGGCCAAGAGGATCGAACTATTATTAAAACATGGGCAAGAGCCTGCACAATTCCGCCAGAGTTTGTTGGTAGAACTATCGCTGTACATAATGGTAAAGTTCATGTACCTGTGTTTGTTACTGAAAATATGGTAGGACATAAATTAGGTGAATTTAGCCCAACTCGTAAATTTAGAAATCACGGTGGCAAGCTTGCGAAAGGTCAAAAATAATGAATAATGACGTAAAAGCCTCGGCCAAGGGTGTCCGTATGAGTCCACGAAAAGTAGGCGTTGTTGCTGCCTTGGTTAGAGGTAGGTCGGTGTCTGACGCTATGACAATTTTAGAAAATACTCCTAGACGTTCTGCGACTGCTGTTCGTAAGGTTATTCAGAGTGCTGCTGCCAATGCTGACAATAATTTTAATTACAAACCAGAAACACTAACTATAACTCAAATTATAGTAACGCCTGGTCCACGAATTAAGCGTTATCGTCCAGCCGCTCATGGCCGAGCTTTACCTTTTCAAAGAAAAACAAGCCATATTTTTGTGTCTGTTGCTGGTGAGATTCGTCAACCTAAAAAACCTACAACCAAAGCCAAGAAGGAGACAAAGTAATGGGACAAAAAGTAAATCCGATTAGTATGCGCTTGCAAGTCAACAAAGATTGGCGGAGTAAGTGGTTTGCAAACAAACGAGATTATCAAGATTTCTTGGCTAAGGACTTAAAAGTTCGCCAAATGATTAAAAAAGATTTAGGTAGTAGAGCTGCTATCAATAAAATCGATATTGAGCGTTCACCAAACTTAGTGACAGTTACGGTATCAACAGCCAAGGCCGGTGTAGTAATTGGTCGTGGTGGAGCTGGGGCTGTGGGATTAAAAACTAAAATTGAAAAAATTTATGGTGTAAATGTGCGAGTTAACATCGAAGAAATCAAAAAATCAGAACTATACGCTAAGCTTGTTGCAGAAAATATTGCTCATCAGTTAGAAAGGCGTATTTCATTTCGTCGTGCTATTAAGCAAGCCGCAGCTGCAACTATACGAGCCGGTGCTAAAGGTGTTAGGATTGAAGTTTCTGGACGTTTGAATGGTGCTGAGATGAGTCGACGCGAAAAAGAAGTTCAGGGTTCTGTACCACTACATACAATTCGTGCTGATATAGATTATTCCCACGCTGCCGCACACACACCAGGTGCTGGAATCGTTGGTGTAAAGGTTTGGATATATAAGGGGGAGGTTCACTAAAATGTTAGTCCCGAATAAACTTAAACATCGTCGAGTTCGCAAGGGTCGTATCAAAGGTCCAGCTACTTCTGGCAATACGATTGCTTTTGGTCAATATGCCTTGCAAGCTATGGGGCCAGAAAAAATTACTTCACGCCAGATTGAGTCTGCTAGGCAGGCTATGACACGTTATATTAAACGTGGTGGCAAAATTTGGATTAGAATTTTTCCACATACACCTGTTACTAAAAAACCATTAGGTTTGAAAATGGGTGGTGGTAAAGGAAGTCCGGAATTTTTTGTGGCAAAAATTCACCCTGGTACTATATTGTTTGAAATGCAAGGTGTTAGTGAAGAGGTGGCTCGTGAAGCTATGCGACTTGCTGCTCATAAACTACCAGTTAAAACTAAATTTATTTTGAGGGAGGGTGAGTAATGACTGTTTCCGAGATCCGTAAAATGGACACTTCAAAACTCGCTAAGTCAGTAAATGAACTACGCGAAGAAATAACTGAACTACGTCGCCGAATTCATATGGGCGAGACACAGAATTTACGAATTGTGAAAACTAAACGTAAAGATTTAGCTAGAATGTTAACAATAATGAGCGAACAGCTTTCTAAGGAGAAAATGTAATGGCAAAAACACTAACTGGGGTGGTTTCGTCTGTTGCTAGCGACAAAACTATTGTCATTACAATCGCAACTCGCAAAACTCATCCAATTTACAAAAAGCAATATATCAAAACTGCTAAATACATGGCACATGACGAGAAAAACGAATGCAAACTTGGCGACAAAGTTGTAATTAGCGAAACTAGACCATTGTCGGCTCGCAAGCGATTTAAGTTAGACAAAATTGTTGAACGTGCCACGATTACAAAAGATGACTTAAAGGTACTAGACGCAGAACCAACAAAAAGCGAGGAGGATAAGTAATGATCCAACAAGAATCTCGCTTAGTAGTTTGCGATAATAGTGGTGCCAAAGAGATTTTGTGCATACGTGTACTTGGTGGCACACGTCGTAGGTATGCCCGAGTTGGTGACATAATTACTGCAACAGTCAAGCAAGCAAGCCCTAACGGAACTGTCAAGAAAAAGACAGTTGTACGAGCGGTTGTAGTACGAACTCGTGAACAAATTCGTCGCAAAGATGGCTCTAGTATAAAATTCGACGACAATGCAGCTGTAATAATTGGCGATGACAAAAATCCTCGAGCAACCCGTATTTTCGGACCTGTACCTAGAGAGCTGCGTGATATGGGCTATTCCAAGATTATCAGCTTAGCACCGGAGGTACTTTAGATGAAAACAAAAGATTTAAGAACAATCGCAAAGCCATATAAAATCCGCTTACGCAAAGATGATAATGTAGTGGTTTTGAGAGGTAAGTATAAGGGTAAGACTGGAAAAGTTGTGGCTGTGCATCCTAGCGATAATACTGTAACTGTTGAAGGTATAAATATCATTAAGAAAGCCATTAAACCAACCAAGCTTAATCCTCAAGGTGGAATTGTCGAAATTGTAAAGCCGATTAATGTTAGCAAAGTGGCGATTGTAGAGCCAACCAGCAAGAAACCAAGTCGTATTGGCTACATGTTTAACAAAGACGGCAAAAAAGTTCGTATATTTAAGAAAAGTGGAAAGGAAGTTTAGACATGGCTGAAACTAATGTAAAAGCAAAAAAGCAGAGTCCGAAAACTGATTTTCCAAGGCTTAAACAAGCGTATATAGATAAATATGTGCCGGAGTTACAAAAAGAGCTTAAGCTCGCCAATGTTAATCAAGTACCGAAGTTAGAAAAAATCGTCTTAAATGTAGGCTTGGGTCGCAGCAAAGACGACAAATCGATGTTTGAGGTAGCTGAAAATACTCTTACAAAAATCACTGGTCAAAAACCAATTGAAACATATGCTAAGATGTCAATCGCTACATTTAAACTGCGAGAAGGTAATAAAATCGGTCTTAAAGTAACCCTTCGTGGTGATAGAATGTATGAATTTTTGGATCGTTTGGTTAATATTGTTTTGCCAAGACTAAGAGATTTTCATGGAGTAAAGTTGCAAGCATTTGACAAGCAAGGTAACTATGCAATTGGCTTGAGTGAACAATCGATTTTTCCAGAATTATCGTTTGAGGAAACAACCAAGCCTCATGGTCTGCAAATAATTTTTGCTACAAAATGCTTAAGTCAAGCCGATGCCAAAGCTTTGCTCGAAAAGTTTGGCATGCCATTTGAAAAGGAGAATAAGTAATGGCTCGTAAATCAAATATTGCACGCGATGCAAAACGAAACAAGATGATTGATAAATACGCAAAGAAGCGTGCTGAGTTAAAGTCTATGGGTGATCAAGATGGCTTACATTTGTTGCCACGTAATTCTAGTCCAACTCGACGAAAGAATCGATGCGTGGAAACTGGTCGACCTCATGGCTACATGCGTCAGTTTGGCTTAAGTCGTATATCTTTCCGTGAACATGCTGTTAAGGGCGAAGTTCCGGGCGTAACGAAAGCTAGTTGGTAAAAATATGAAAGGAGTAAAATAATGACTTCAACAGATCCAATCTCTGATATGTTAACTCGTGTTCGTAATGCAATTGCAGTCAACAAAACAGAAGTTAGAATGCCTCATTCCAAAATAAAGCAAAGCGTAGCACAGCTTTTGAAAGAAAATAACTTTATTGATGGAGTTCAATCACAAGGTGACGGAGTAGCTAAAACTTTAGTTATTACTATCAATAAAGAGGATTCTAATGCTCGCATCACTAAGATTCAGCGAGTTAGTCGTCCTGGTCGACGTCTATACACTGCTGCAGATAAAATTCCGAAAATTATGCGTGGTCGTGGGATTGTTATCGTGTCAACTTCAAGAGGTTTAATGACTGGCGATGAGGCTAAAAAAAGCCGAATTGGCGGTGAGCTTATTTGCACGGTATATTAGTAAACTAAAAGTAGATTTTATATTATTTAAAGGAGAAAAAAATGAGTCGAGTAGGAAAACTACCAATCAAAATTCCGAGCGGTGTGACAATCACTATTGACGACGATTTGATCAAGGTAAATGGGTCAAAAGGTTCGCTCGAGCAGTTCACGATGGACGGAATCAATGTAAAGCAAGACGATGGTCAAGTGACTGTTTCGCGAGATAATGACGAGCCGAAAATTCGGGCTAAACATGGTCTGATGCGTGCGTTGATCAACAATATGGTTGTGGGTGTCAGTGAAGGTTTTAAAAAAGAGTTAGAAGTTAACGGTGTTGGCTTTAGGGTGGCTTTGGCCGGCGATACACTTAAGATGAACTTAGGTTTTTCGCATGAAGTAACCTATAAACTACCCATAGGCGTAACTGCAGAAGTTAAGCAAAACTTAATTACAGTTAGCGGAATCTCAAAACAACAAGTTGGACAAGTAGCAGCTGAGATACGTTCTCTTAAGAAGCCTGAGCCATACAAGGGCAAGGGCATAAAGTATGTTGAAGAGCGAATTGTGCGTAAGAGCGGAAAGAGCGGAAAGGATAAATAATCATGGGTAGACTAGAATCAATTAGCAGAAATAGTTTTAGACGTAAAAACCGTGTTAGGACACAAGTTAGTGGTACTTCTGAACGACCTCGTTTATCTGTTAATATATCGAATACTCATGTTTCGGCACAGATTATTAACGACGAAAAACAAGTAACTTTGGTTGGCTGTAGTAGTGTTGGTAAAAAACAAAGTGGTACAATGACCGAAAAAGCCGAAGCAGTTGGTAGCGAGATTGCGAAATTGGCCAAAGCTAAAAAAGTAACTAAGGTAGCATTTGACAGAGGAGATAAAAAGTATCATGGTCGTATTAAAGCTTTGGCTGAAGCGGCACGTAAAGGTGGATTGGAGTTTTAATTATGGCTGAAGATAAGAACAAGAATAATTCACGAAAAAACAGTACTCCGGAAGAGAAGCAGTTTGACGAAAGAGTTGTACATATTGATCGTGTAGCTCGTGTTGTAAAAGGTGGTCGACGCTTTAGATTTAGAGCCTTGGTAGTTGTAGGTGATCATAAAGGCAAAGTTGGTATCGGTATTTCAAAAGGTGCTGACGTAACAGCTGCTGTCGCAAAAGCGGTAGACGTCGCTAAGAAAAACTTCAATGACCTTAAACTATATAAAGGAACTTTTCCGCATGAGGCACAAGCCAAAGTCGGTGGTTCTGTAATTTTGCTTAAACCAGCATCTGTTGGAACTGGTCTAATCGCTGGAGGTGTAGTACGAACTGTATTGGAAGTTGCTGGCGTAAGCAATGCTTTGTCGAAGTCGCTCGGCTCAACTAACAAAATTAACACTGCTTACGCGACTATCGAAGCTCTAAAGCAAATGGAATATGCTAAAGACTGGATTACAACTAAGTATAATAACGACAAAAAGAAAGCCGCTGGGGCTAAGACTGAAATTAAATTAGCCGACAAGTCAGTTGGGACTAAAAAAGTCGAAACCAAAAAGCCAGTAGTAAAAGAATCTGCTAAATCAAAGACTAAAACGACAAAAAGTTCTGCTAAAAAGGAGACTAAAAAATGAGATTTGAAGATTTGAAAGTAAAAGCTAATCGCAAATCCACTAGGGTTGGTCGTGGTATCTCTGCTGGTAAAGGCAAAACAGCTGGTCGTGGCACAAAAGGTCAGGGTTCTCGAAAGAGTGGTGGCGTAAGACCTGGTTTTGAAGGTGGTCAGATGCCATTATATATGCGAATCCCAAAACTTCGCGGTTTTAAATCTCATCGACCTAGAGTGAGTAACGTTTATACTGGTGAGCTGCAAAAGCTTGGCAAGGCAAGCGTTGATACAAATATCTTGGCCGAGGCTGGTTTGATTGAAAATCCATATGTTAGGGTTAAGCTCATTAACAAAGGTGAACTAACCAAGAAAATGACGGTAAAGTTGCAGTTTGCAAGTCAATCTGCAGTGGCGACTTTGCAGGCAGCCGGTGGAAACTTTGAAGTTACGCCACAACTTAAGCGTCCAGCTTCAGCTAAAAAGTCTACTAAAAAATAGTTTTTAGAAAATACTTTTAAATGGCTCTGTTAAATTAACGGAGTCATTTTTATTTATTACGAGTAAAGTTAAAAAAACAATTTTAGTTGTAGTTTTAGCAATTAAACTAAACTAATCTTGAAGCTAGCTACCATCTCTTATATAATACTTACTTAGATAAAATTAATGAGGGTAGAACGTCTGTAATTATGAACTGGAAGTTAATCTGGAAATCTTTAGCTGATAATGATATGAGAAAACGTATACTGGCAGTGCTTGGTATACTAGTAATTTTTCGTCTTTTGGCACATATTCCTATTCCTTTGGGCAATTCTGAAACACTAAGGCAAGTTCTAAACGGAATTTTTACCAGCCAGGATACTCCGCAGTTTCTTAGCTTTTTGAATGTTTTATCTGGTGGTGCTTTAGCTAATTTTTCGATTATGTTGATTGGTCTTGGCCCATACATTAACGCAAGTATCATTATGCAACTTCTTACTAAAGCAATTCCCAAGCTTGAAGAGATGAATAAAGAGGGCGAGTTTGGCCGTAAGAAAATCAACCAATACACTCGTCTATTAACCTTACCACTAGCAATTATTCAATCAGTCGGTACAATCTTTTTAGTTAAAACTCAGGCTTCGTCATTTGCTGGCCTTGGTGATATTACTGCCGGTGCTAGTATTGCTCAGTGGATATTGATGGTGGCTTCTCTAACTGGTGGAGCTATGATGTTGATGTGGCTTGGTGAGCTAGTGACAGAGCAAAGTATCGGAAATGGTATATCTTTGCTTATTACGGTTGGTATTGTGTCGAGCTTGCCGGGATCAATTATGCAGCTGATAAATACTTCAGTTAGCTCTGGTGGTGAAAAATGGGTATTGTTTGGCCATGCTTTACCGCTTAATAAAACAGGCTTTTTCTACTCGATAGGAATTGCTTTAGCGGTATTGTTAGTCACAATGTTTGTGGTTAGGCTTAACGAAGCTCAGCGGCGGCTGACGATACATTATGCTAAACGAGTACAAGGCAATCGAGCCTATGGCGGTGTAACAACAATGTTACCGGTTAAGCTAATTACTGCTGGTGTGATACCAATTATTTTTGCTGTGGCTTTTCTTAGTGTACCTAATTTCATGGCTCAAATTTTGGTAAAAAATCACAGTGAAAATCTGCAAAAACTTGGACAAGATTTGACTCTTTGGTTTCAGACACCAACAGCCCAAACTCTAACATCTGGTGATTGGCATGCATATATTTATCCAGTTATTTACTTTATTTTGGTTGTGTTATTTACCTTCTTTTATACCTCAATTGCTTTTAACGCTAAAGAAATTGCTGAAAATTTACAAAAACAAGGTGCTTTTCTCGAAGACGTACGTTCTGGTAAGCAAACTGAGAAGTACTTAACCAAAGTTGTTAACCGATTGACGCTATTTGGAGCGTTCGCTTTAGGTATGCTAGCTGTATTGCCAATCATCGCAGAAGCTTTTCTAAAAAATAATTTAGCTATCACCGGTACATCAATTTTGATTTTGGTAGCGGTTTCACTAGAAACACTAAGACAAGTTGAGTCTAGGGCCATGCTTATCACTTATAGTCAGTATGATGGATCAGACTTCTTTCAAGCAGTTGATAAGCCAAAAAAGCGTCTACGACTCCCTAATATAAGAAAATCAAAATAACTAACGTAAAACACTTTACAAAGGTGGTAGTGTTTTGCTATAATTACTTACCAGTTATATTTAGAGTACGCCGTCAATATAAGTATTGCTCATATTGATTAAATACTTAAGAATATATCAGAGACATATCTATGGCAAAAAATAAGGAAGTAATTGAGCTGTCGGGGGTAATATCCGAAACTCTACCGGGAACTCAGTTTCGGGTTAAGCTTTCTAATGGCCATGAGATTATAGCTCATGTTGCTGGTAAAATGCGTAAACACTATATACGAATTGTGCCTGGTGACACTGTCACTGTAGAACTAACCCCTTACGATCTAACGAAGGGGCGGATTACATACAGAAAATCATAATTTATCACTTACAAAAAGAATCTAGAAATTTTGTAAATGATAAATTAGATTTAAAAATACTAAATAAGCAGTGTGTTTCCGAAAACACCATAAAGAAAGGAATCGGAGATCCGTATGAAGGTACGTGCAAGCGTTAAGAAAATTTCGCCTGATGACAAGATTGTTCGTCGTAAAGGTCGAATTTACGTAATTAATAAATTAAAACCAAAGCATAAGCAGAGGCAAGGATAATATGGCAAGAATTTCAGGTGTAACAATCCCAAATGAGAAGCAAATTCAGATTGCTTTAACTTACGTTTATGGAATTGGACCAAAGTTTGCTGACGAAATATTAACTTTGGCTAAAGTTGAACCAACCGTTCGTGTGAAAGATATGACTGATGATGAAATTAGTCGAATTTCAGAAGTAATTGCCGATAAGTATACTGTTGAAGGTGAACTTCAGCGTATTGTGACAGGTAATATTAAGCGTCTAAAAGATATAAATAGCTACCGCGGACAAAGACACAAGAGTAACCTGCCGAGTCGTGGTCAGCGTACCAAGACCAATGCTCGCACTAGAAGAGGTAAGAAAACCACAGTTGGTGGAACAGCTAAGAAGGTAGCGTCAAAGACTTAGGATAAATTATGGCAGAAGTAACTAACAACACAACCAAAAAGAAGAAATCTAAAAGAGTCGTAGCTAATGGACAGGTGCATGTTCAAGCTTCGTTTAACAATACAATTATTACAGTAACAGATAACGTTGGCGGCACTCTAACAACTGCTAGTGCGGGGGCTTGTGGCTTTCGTGGTAGCAAAAAAGGCACAGCATACGCAGCTCAAGTAGCTGCCGAGAAAGCTATTAGTGCTGCCAAGCAACAGTACAGTCTTTCGAAAGCTAACGTATTTATTAAAGGCATTGGGCTGGGTCGCGAGTCTGCAGTGCGAGCATTGGCAGCGGCTGGTGTAGCTGTAGAATCGATTACTGACGTAACTGGTGTACCGCACGGTGGCTGCCGTCCGAGAAAGGCAAGGAGAGTATAAACTAATGGCACGAGATAGACAATCAATCGTAAAAATGAGTCGTCGTGAAGGCTATGCTCTTCACCCTAAAGCTCATAAGGCTCTAATAAAGCGATCGAACCCACCAGGTGAGCAAAAAGCTGGTGCATTTCGTTCAAAATCTAGTCAATATAACCTTCAACTTCGCGAGAAACAGAAGGTAAAGCGACTTTATGGACTTTTAGAAAAGCAATTTTCTAACCTAATGAAAGAAGCCAGTAAAACAAAAGGCCAATCAGGTCAGGTTTTGTTGAGATTTCTTGAACTTCGGGCAGACAATGCCGTTTACCGTGCAGGTTTTGCAACCTCACGCCGAGCTAGCAGACAGCTAGTTACCCATGGACATTTCGAGTTGAATGGTCGTAGAGTTGATATTCCATCAATCCGTCTAAAAGAAGGTGACGAACTAACAGTTAGACCAAAGAGCCAAAAATCGGAATATTTTAAAAATCTAGATGATGTAAGCCCGGCGGCGGGTGAAATACCGGCTTGGCTAAAAGTTGACCGCAAGAAATTTACAGTAAAAATAACTGGTGTACCGACTCGTGATGAGGCGGAAACAGATATAAATGAGCAATTAATTGTTGAGTATTACTCACGCTAGAAGTAGAAAGGAATAAATATGTCAAAAATAATTCACACTCCAGGCGTTGTAAATGTAGAGGAACACAATGCTACATCGGCAACCTTTACTGTTGAGCCACTACATAGCGGTTACGGAATGACCTTAGGTAATAGCTTAAGGCGGGTTGCACTGTCGTCATTATCGGGAGCAGCCATCACAGGCGTAAGATTTGAAGGTGCTAGTCACGAATTCACTACTTTACCAGGCGTTGTTGAGGATGTTGTAGATGTAATTCTCAACTTAAAAGGCGTTGTCTTTAAAGTATTTTCTGAAGATGCACAAACATTAAGAATTGCCAAAAAAGGCAAAGGTCATCTAACTGCCAAAGATATTCAAACAACCGCTGATGTTGAGATTGTTAACCCAGAACACATTATTTGCAATCTTGATGACAAAGCAGATTTTGTTTGCGAAATTGTTGTTGAGGTTGGTCGTGGCTATAAAACAGCAGATGAAGCAGGTGCTAACCGTAAAGTAGCTGATGTAATCGCAGTTGATGCTTTGTACAGTCCAGTAAGAAGAGTTCGCTATAGCGTCGAAAATACTCGTGTAGGTCAAGTGACTGATCTAGATAAATTAATTATCACAATCGATACTGATGGTTCAATAACTCCTAGCGATGCTTTTGAAGAGGCAGCAGCTATTTTGGTAAACCAATATACTGCCTTGGCTGGCAAAACTAAGGTTGAAGCTCCAGCTCCACTTTTGACTAACGACGGCTCAACTAGTATGGAAGTTTCTGAAGAAGGTGATGATTCACCAGCTTTAATGACCTCAATCGAAGATCTTAATCTATCAGCTCGTACCACAAATGCATTGATTAATAACGACATTCACACTCTTAAAGACTTGTTTTCTTTAAGCGACATTGAACTTCGTGAGCTAAAAGGTTTTGGCTCTAAAGCTCTTGACGAGGTCAAGGACAAAATGGCAGAGATGGAGTTTTAGATGCATAGACACGGATATAAAGGAAGAAAGTTCGGAAGGGAACGAGATCAACGTCGAGCATTGCTCAAAGGTTTGGCTGATTCAATGATCAAATATGAATCAATCGAAACGACTATGCCAAAAGCAAAAGAGTTGGTTAGCTATCTTGAAAAATTAGTGACCAAGGCTAAAAAAGGTGGTTTACATAATCGTCGACAGATAATTGCTAAACTTCAAACTATTGATTCTGCTCATAAGCTGTGTGATGAGATTGCTCCAAAATTAGCTGGTAGGCCTAGCGGCCATTTTAGGATTGAGAGAACAAAATCTCGTCGTGGCGATGATGCTCAGATGGCCAAAATTAGCTTTGTTGATGATCTAAGTAAAGTAGCTCCAAAGCCCAAAGCCGAGAAAGTAGAAGTAAAAAAAGCTGCTACTAAAGCTCCGGCAAAGAAGGAGAAAAAATGATGAGGACATATTCAGCAAAACCATCAGATGTTGTGCGAAAATGGTATGAAATCGACGCATCGGAAGCCTCACTTGGCCGACTATCAACGGTAGTCGCCGAACTCTTAATTGGTAAACGAAAAGCAATGTTTACTAAACATATTGATTGCGGTGATTACGTAATTATCACCAATTCAGACAAGCTAGTCGTAACTGGCGACAAGCTTAATAAAAAAATGTATTATCGTCACTCAAATTACCCAGGTGGTTTAAAAGAATCAACTTTGCAATTTGAGATGGATAAAGATTCGCGAAAAGTAATCGAAAAATCAATTCGCGGTATGTTGCCGGTCAACAGATTACGAGATGAAAGATTAAAAAGACTTAAAATTTATTCTGGCAGCGAGCATGAACATGCTGCTCAAAAACCTGAGAAATTTTCATTGCAGAAAGGAAGTAAATAATGGCATATTTTTATGCACTTGGCCGACGTAAAAGCTCTACAGCCAGAGTTCGTCTGCAAAAAGGCACTGGAAAAGTAGTCATAAATGACAAACCAGCAAGTGAGTATTTTTCTGACAGTAAGTATCTGTTGTCCGAGATTGAAAAGCCTTTTGTTGTACTAGAGCTTAATGGCAAATACGATGTATCTGTCAAAGTTTCTGGCGGTGGAGTCAGTGGCCAGGTCGAAGCAATTCGACTTGGGATTTCTAAAAGCTTGGTTGAGATGGACGAGAGCCTCAAAAACACTTTACGTCGTGCCGAACTCTTAGGTCGTGATCCTCGTGAAAAAGAGCGAAAGAAATTTGGCCTAAAAGGAGCTAGAAAGCAACGTCAGTTTACTAAACGTTAGTTTTAATTTTTGACTATATAAAAATAAAAAAACACCTTGGATATGCGGGTCTAAGGTGTTTTTTATTCTAAAATCTGTCAAAATAGGTATAATATAATTATGAAAAGTGTTATTTTGACTGGCCTTAGAGCCAATAATGACCTGACCATTGGTAATTATTTTGGAGCATTGTTGCCTCTTAACCAAATGGCAGCTGAACACGCTAATGAGTACCAAATAAATTTGTTTATACCCGATCTACACAGCTTCACTACGTCAGTCGATCATAGTCAGCTTAAAAATCAAATTATGTTGAACATAAAAACTTTTGTTGCTAGCGGTCTTCCACTTGAGAATGACAGTGTATTTTTGTATCGCCAGAGCTATATTCCTGCACACTCTGAGCTAACCTGGATATTAGATTGTTTTACGAGTTTTGGCGAAATGAATCGAATGACACAGTTTAAGGATAAGTCTCGGGACTTGTCATCAAACCAAAATAGCGAAGAGCTGGAAGCAACCGAAAATGGCAATAAAAACATAAATAATAAAGCTATATCGGTGGGTTTGTTTAATTACCCAGTGCTGATGGCTAGCGATATTTTGCTTTACAACACTAAGTACATTCCAGTTGGAGAGGATCAAACTCAGCATTTAGAATTTGCTAGAGACATTGCTATTCGGTTTAATAACAAATTTAAACCAACATTTACAGTTCCAGAGTCAGTACAGCAGCAGAATAAATTTTTTGGTCGCAAAAAAGCTCTTCGGATTATGGATTTAGTAGACCCGAGTAAAAAAATGAGTAAAAGCAGCGACAGTGACAAGGGTGTGATTTTTATGAGTGACTCACCAGAAGATGTTCGCTCCAAAATTATGTCTGCCACCACCGATAGCTTAAGTAAAATTCAGTATAGCCCTAATTCTCAGCCTGGGATAAGCAATTTACTTGATTTGATGGCACTTTTAGAAGATTCTACTGTAGAGGAAGTAGCAAAACGCTACGATAATCAAACTCAATACGGTTTATTTAAAACTGAGTTAGCCGACAAAATGGCTAAATTTATTTCAGATTTTAAAGATAAACTAGAAAAAGTTAGCGAACAGGCGATTATTAGTAAACTTGAAAAAAGCGAGCGAGTCATGAATGAACAGGCAAATGCTAAGTTATATCAAGTCCAGAAGCTTATAGGCATTCGTTAAATGGAAGATGCTAGTTCAAAAATACGACTAGATAGTTTTGTTGCAGCTAAATATCCAGAATATTCACGATCATTAATCCAAAAACTAATTAAAGATGGTCGTATAAAAGTTGATGGTTACTGCTTGAAAAAACCATCACTAGAGCTAGATACTGGAAAAGACTATATTGTCGATTTAGATTTAACTAACCTAAATAAACCAAAAGAAAAAATTAACGTGGAAGTAATTTATGAAGATAAAGATGTGGTAGTTGCAAACAAACCAATTGGTGTCTTGACTCATAGTAAAGGTGCTTATAATCCAGAAACAAGTTTAGCTGATTGGTTAAAGCTGCGACCAGACTATAACTTCAATGAGGATAATGATCGTGGTGGAATTGTTCATCGACTTGATAGAGCAACTAGCGGCGTAGTAATCTGTGCCAAAAACACGATGAGCTATTCATATTTGCAAAAACAATTTTCTGATCGTACTTGCCGTAAGGTTTATAATGCAGTAATTGAAGGAAGTCTAAAAATACCTGAGGCAGTCATTGACTTACCAATTATACGTAATCCCAAAAAACCGCAAACTTTCAAAGTTGGAGCCAATGGTAAGCCGTCTCAAACATTTTATAAAACATTGCAAACAAATTTACTATATTCGCTACTTGAACTAAAGCCAGTAACTGGGCGGACCCACCAACTGCGAGTACATTTAAAATATTTGGACCATCCAATTCTTGGTGACACTTTTTATGATGGCAAAAAAGCCGACAGGTTATATCTGCACGCTAGTCAACTTGAGATTACTTTGCCAGGAGGAGAAAGAAAAACTTTTTCTACTAAGTTACCCGATGAATTTAACTACAAAATGCAATGAATAAACTTGCTCTAAATAGTCTGACTCAAAAATTTGTTGATAACATCATTAAGTCCTCATCCTCAAAGGCAATTGGGTTGGTTGGCAGTGAGGGGACAGGTAAATTTTTTGTTGCAGAAAAAATTACTAATAGCATTCTTGGCAGAAAGTTTCTGAATTCAAATTATTTATTTATTGATGGCAAGAATGAAGGCATAGATGAAGTAAGAGCTGTGCAGAAAAAATTGAACTTAACTACTACTGGACTCAAAAATATTCGCCGAGTTTTAGTAATAAATTATACCGACGAACTCTCGCGGGAAGCTCAAAATTCGCTACTAAAGACACTTGAAGAACCGCCACTTGATACGCTGATTTTGGTTTGTATCACTAACATTAATTCAATTTTAGCAACTATCAAATCAAGAATTGACATAATAAACATTAGGCCAATTTCGTTGCAGGAAGCAAAAAACTACTACACTGGTTTTAAAAAAGAAGAAATTGAGAAGAACTATCAAATATCTGGCGGCAAAGCTAGGTTTCTTGATGAGTTGATGAAGGCAAATCAGGACTCAAAAATTTTGCAAAACATTGCTTACGCTAAAGACATATTGACTAAAAATCGTTTGCAGCGACTAGGCATGGTTGACTCACTGACTAAGAATAAAACTTACTCGGTAACCGAGGTTCTGGATTCATTAATAGTAATTTTTGAAGCAACTTTTCAAAGCTCGATTAGTAAGAATCTTACGTCTAGCGAGCTTGCAAAAAAGCACAGGTATTTAAATCTTACAGATGAAGCTAGAAACGATTTAAGTCATGGCTGTAGTCCAAAATTAGTTTTGACCAGGCTTTTTTGGAGCCTGTAATGCGTATATGGCAAAATTTGTTATAAAGACCATTTTTTTATATAATAATAAATACAAATGATTGAATTATTAGCGGTTGCAGTAGCTGGTGCATTATTATTTCGTACATTCTTCCAGAAAGAAGATGATATTGAAGTTTTGCCTGTAAAATTCTCTGAAAAATTAGGCAAGCTATGGGACATTGTTCATCAGGGAATGAGAGAAAATCGTTTGCTTCGTGCCGAGAAGGCTTTATTAACCATTCTTAAAATCGATGAAAAAAATGCTGCTGCTTATAATCGTTTGGGTATTTTATATGCCAAACAGAAAGAGTACCGCGATGCTATTGATTGTTTTGAAATTGCCTGCAGTATAGAACCAACCGCATCAAGCTTGCACAATCTTGGCCTAATCTTTTATGAAACCGAGAACTATCAAAAGTCAGTAATTGCTTTTGATGAGGCTCTGAAACTGGATGATCAAATGGCGGCTCGACATATTGCACTTGCCAAGGCTTTGGAGAAGTTAGGTAATAATAAACGTATGGTACAACAATTAGAAAAAGCAGTTGAGCTAGAACCAACTCATGAATCATATATGCTTTTGTCGGAGGCATATAATATTACCAATCAATCTCAAAAAGCTGCAGAAATTGACAAAAAGTTTCAAAAAATTCTGATTCCGGCAGGTAAAACACGAACTCGCGTCAAGCGAGCAAAACGTGTCGTTGTATAATCTCTGTCAATTAGCTATAAAATAATTATTTTCGAATTACAGTAGTTGTATGTAATAAATATATGGTTATCTTGTTAAAAATCTTCAACTGGTGCAGCATCATTGCTGAGGTCAGAACTACTCTGCTTGTTCGGGTTTAACAATTGGAATTTCTGTAGAAACCCAAATGTCATCATTTTTACACTCGTACGTTACTTTATCGTACTCTTTGTAAGAATCTGCCATTTTGAAATTATTCGTTATTTCCCAGCGAACTTTTTTCATGGGCTTTTTACATTTAGGACAATTCATGACTACATTATAACAAAAACAAAGAAAAAGAAAAAAACTCCGCTAAGGAGTCTTAAGCTTAAGCGTATTGGTGCAGGGAGAGGGATTCGAACCCCCGAAGGCTGAGCCAACTGATTTACAGTCAGTCGTGTTTGACCGCTTCACTATCCCTGCATGTTAAATACTTTAATCCACTTTGTTAGGCCTTTCTCTGTCTAAAAAAGGAAATTTAGACGTATATTAACTAATTTATCTAACAGTCTTGTTTAACCGCTTGATAGACTCTGCACAGCAATAAAATGGAGCCACCTGTCGGATTCGAACCGACGACCCTCTGTTTACAAAACAGATGCTCTAACCAGCTGAGCTAAGGTGGCACTAAACTTTAGCTAAAATAGTAACAAATAATCTGTTAAAGTTCAATCTTTTTGTTATAATAAACTAGATATTTTGCCGCGATAGCTCAGTTGGTAGAGCGCATCCATGGTAAGGATGAGGTCTCGGGTTCAAGCCCCGATCGTGGCTCCATAAAATCAATGATAGATATGAAAAGATTATTCAGAAACAGTGACGACTCAAAAATTTTTGGAGTTTGTTCTGGTATAGCAAACTACCTAGGAGTAGATCCGACCTTAGTAAGGGTGGTTGCTGTAATTTTGTTGTTTATCTCAGCCGGACTGGCTATTCCAGCTTACTTAGTTATTGCGGTAATTATGCCAGAAAAACCGAAAAAAATAGTTTGAAAATGAGGATCTTATCTGATATAATTGATAAAAATCAACGAAAGATGTATTAAATATGGGAAAAAAGAACGATAAGCGAAAATTGGTTGGACTAGTGTCAGAAGAAACTGGACACCGTACTTATTATACGAAAAAAAATGTTCAAAATACCCCTGATAAATTACAGCTACGCAAATACGATCCAATTGCACGAAAACATGTTTTATATGTAGAGACAAAGAAAAATTTGGGTCGTAACGAAGTTAAACCACGTAAAAAATAATTTAGTCTATTTTTAGTTTTTATAAAAATAGAAAGCTTAACTTAAAAAGCACAAATTGTCTACTGTTTTGATGATTTATTTTTGAGATCTAAAATGGTGTTGATGTACTCGGCATGGCTCCAAACTAATGGTGTAACTGATACCATATTTTCATTATCTGGGTCAATCTGTTCGGGCAACATACCACTTTCTGACGCTCGTTTTTGTACCCAGTCTATATATTGCCAGGCTTTGTTCAGATCGCTAACTCTTATGTAATATTGAGCAATCCACAGTGTAGTTATAATCCAGGCATTTGGCCTAGATTCTTGGTTTTTACGAAAGTAATTATCATTTTCATATCTTGGGAAACCTAAACTACTTGGATTAGTTAAGTTTTGTTCAATTTGCTTTACAGCGTTTACCAAATCGACTGAGTTTTCCGTATTATAGTAACCAAAAGTCATCACCCCGTAAAAACTCGATATATCAATTGTCTCATCAAAACTTAAAGAGTCATCATCGTTCAGATTAAAACCTTTGCGGAATACTTTGGTGTCTGGGTTAATAAATATACTGTACTTATCTAAGATTGACTGTGCGGTTTTCTCCCATGCACTACTCAGTTCATCGTCACCAAACATTTTTGCTAAATCGGCGGCCGACTGAAGTGCTTTGTAAACGATAGCCGTGGTGTATGTAGTAGTCTCAAATTTCTCTTCCCATAAATCATAGCTAGCGTGTGGTAAACCTGTTTGCTGATCTATAAAGTTAACCAAAAATGAAGCAGCCATGCAAACAAAATCTCGGTATATCTTATGAACAAAAGCTTGGTCGTTTGAATATTCTAAAAACTCGCTGAGCATCACAATAATAATTGCAGTTTCGTCTTCTTGGATTGCTAGTTCTGTTTTACCGTTTCTAATAAGTGGATGCCAAGTGCTGCCAATAGCTTGATCGGGCTGATATTTGTGCATTAAATATCCATCTAAATTGATAATATTTGTCACGAATTCAAAAAATTTTTTTGGTTCTTCGCTATAGCCAAGTCGAATTAGTGGCCACATTGCGTAAGCTCCGTCACGTGGCCAAACATAGCTATAGTAATCTCTTCCATAGTTATAGATTGACGAGTCACATGAAGCAATAATACCGCCACCTTTGTCACAGTGAGCTTTAATAACCATCAGTGATATTTTAGTTTGTCTCTGTATTTCGCTCGATAGACTATTTATATGGCTTGTGGCTTGACTTAACCATTCTTGCCAATAAGTCTGGTTAGCGATTAATCGTTTGCTTAGCCCGTTTTGCATAATAAAATGAATCTTTTCACAGGCTGGCTGGGAGTCACCCGCGGCAACCCAATAATCAACTGAGCCAGAGGAATTTGCTGGTATTTTGAGGCTGAACCTTATAGCTGAGTCTACACCAGCATGCTCGATATTATTGCCGCTCAATTCACCATCCTCGGCATCTTTATAAGTACCTTCTTTGCCTTCAATCCGATAATTGCCAACGGAGTGTTGATCAAAATAGGTGTTGGTATCTGTTATTTGTCCAGAAATAAGCAGGCTAACTTTTCCCTTATAATCTAAAACATAGTTGCCGTGCGGTACGTATAACACGGTATCACCACGACCTAAATTACTTATCTCGAACACTTGATGAAAAAAGATACGTACTTCGCGTTCTTGGTCAGATAAGTTATGAGCTTCAAAAATCCGGCAAAATGCGTCCATTTCATAGTCGACAAAATCTTTAGACACAAGACTAAGTTTTAAATCTGGGTTATGGTAAGTGCAGTAAGAAATTAAGGCGTTTTCATCATGCATAACAGATACTTGCCAGTTGTTATCGCTCAACCAGCTAAAATTGCCGTTGACCCACACACCAACATGATGGTGCATGCTACGAGCAGTTGTTAGGTTATCAAGCCCGACATAAGGGAAGTAAAAGTCGTGAACTAGGCCCTTTTCATTTAGTCCAACAGCTAAGTTACCGTTACTTAAAATTATCGATCTAGCCATTAGCTTTCGCTCCTTAGCCTTAAGTCTTGCCAAACATTCATAAAGTAAATAAAGGCGTCATACGGGTTCTCGTATGGGCTAAAGTAGGCGTGGATATCACCGTCGTTAAACCACTTTGTACACATATAATAAAAATGGTCAGATGTCTGTAATCTACGCCAATCTTCAATCATTTTTTCGTCTCCATAGTTTAGAATTTTGTCCGATAAGCTGTATGTTGCAGATAGTGCTTGGTGCTGCATATCGTTACCCATCCAGGCTGACAAATCCCTTTCGGTGTCGGCCCAAGTTACTACATTCGGCATGTCAACTCTATCAGTAGCCTCGTGCCTATCCGCGACTTCACTGACGGTCATAAAACCATTACCAGGTTGAGATAGCCATTGATTTGGTAAATGAGACAAAAAGTCAAAAATGCCTGACTCGTGCCATTGGTGTTCGCCAAATGTTTCATAGTCCATAAATAGATTAAAATTTGTTGCCTCACCGGCATTGTTGAGCCAATGTGTAAATTTATCAGCAGTTAGCGGCCATTCTTTCCAGTGCTTATCTCCAAACCTAAAAGCGATATCGTCCGATAACTTATAATTTTTTAGTAAAAGTTTAAGGTTGCCCTCGGTGTATGTGGGCCTGTAAACAAAATTGGGACTTCGCCAACCCAGTACTGGATCCCAACCTTCAGCTAAAATGACTTTATAGCCCTTTTGATCTGCCCAATAAGCTAGGTCATTATTGTAGGCAAGCTCAGTGTTACGAAATGCCGTAGGTGTCTGACCAAACAAATCATTGATTAGCTGACGATGTTTATCGACCTGAGCTTCAAACTCATTTCGGTTAAAGAAAAAGGCTAAAGAATGGTGAAAAGTCTCAGCTACAATCTCAACTCGACCAGTTGCCGTTAAACGCTGGAATGATTCTAGGCTTGCCGGACTCCACATCTGCATTTGTTCGATTGCTGTACCGGTAATAGACAAGCTAAATTTAAATTCTGGATGTTCATCTAGTAAGCGTTGTAGGTGTGAATTGGTTGCTAGATACGATTTCTCGGCGACTTTATGCATAATTCGCTCATTTGAAGTACGGTCATGGTAGTCTGCAAAGAAGTAATTAGAGTTTTCACCGGCATCAAAAACTGTGTAAGGTCGCACTCTAAAAGGCTGATGTACGTGCATATAGAGTACGATTTGGCGGCTCATACCACGACTCCTTTGTGTTTTTGGTAAGCCTGCATCAATATATCAGCACTCCTGTCCCAGCTCATTTTCTGTAACTCTTGGCAAACATTAGATAGTAGAGATTTGCCTAAACTATCGTTACGGACAAAACTAACTATCTGATCAGCCATTTTGTCGGTATCCCAAAAATCAACTTTTAGACAATTTTTGAGTACTTCGGCTACGCCAGACTGCTTAGATACAAGAGATGGTGTGCCGTAAAATGCGGCTTCTAATGGCGTCAAGCCAAATGGTTCTGACACAGATGGCATGACAAATAAATCAATTATTCCAAAAGCGTCACGCAAATTTTTGCCCCTTTGAAAATCAGCAAAAATTACATTTTGACTAATACCAAGATGAGCTGCAAACTTGATAAGGTCACGTAGTTGATCACCTGAGCCAACAATCAAAAATATTGTTTTTGGTTCTCTTTCTATAACTTTCTGTGCTGAAATTAATAGATTAGACAAGCCTTTTTGAATGGTTATTCGCCCAACGTTACCAATTACTTTGTAGCCATTGGCTTTCATTCGTAATAACAATTTGTACGAGTTGTCTTGGTCTAGATCCTGCATGTCGCCAAAGTCGATACTGTTGTGGGCTACGATAATTTTATCGGCCGCAATTTCATATTCATTAATAATTTTTTTACGAGTTAGCTCGCTAACTGCCACAATTTTATCGGCCAGAAGAAAGGAGAGGTATTCTATTTCGTGAACAAGTGGGTTGCCAGATTTGCCGCCAGCTCGGTCAGACTCAATAGAGTGGACGTGCAGTATTAGGGGTTTGCCAAGTAGCTCTTTTGCTCTTAATCCAGCTCGGAAGGTTAGCCAATCGTGTGCATGAATCACGTCAAATTCTTTGCCAAAATCCATCTTAGCAATTGCCTCAACATACCTGTTCTGAATATCGTAAACACTACCTTTCAGCGACATGTCAGATTCTTCTCGGTACTCTGCGGAGTCATAAACACCAGTTATCGAAACAACATCGGCAATTCTGGCAGAAATCACATTCATAAAATTAAGATTGTGTTTAGCGGTGTAGGGAACCACAAAAGTGATATGGGCACCTTTTTTAGACAACGAACGACACAATTGCAAACAAGCGACTCCTAGACCACCACTGTTATGTGGTGGCAATTCCCAGCCCAACATCAATACTTTCATCTTATCTAGTGAATCCTCTTTTGTTTGATTTTAGTATAAGCTTTTTAATTTTTAAAAACAACTGCTTTTACAGATGAGAATATTTATTACTTAATTGTTTTAAGCAGAAATATGTTAATATATTAATAGAGACACCGAGAAAACTCGTAAGTGGTTATCAGCCATGAATGTCAGCAAGAAGAAAGGCTACTTGCTTAGTAGAACTTGCCGCAAATGCCTAGCGATATTGGGCAAGATTAAGTGCCAACAGCAAATCATTTGTTTTGGAAGTCAGATGGTACCGCCCATAAAAAATAAAAGGGTTCTGACAGTCAAAATAAATGATTTTTTATTTTTAAGGAGCAAAATATGAAATTTAGAGCAAATACCAGAAGAAGAGCTTTAGAGTATGAGAAATTTTGGTTAGACAAATGGAAAAAAGAAGACACTTTTACGCAATCTGTTAATGCTCGCCCAGAAAGTAACAGATGGGTATTTTATGATGGACCACCGTTTTTGACCGGCACTCCTCATCATGGGCATCTACTTGTTAGTACTATAAAAGATACTATGGGACGGTTCCATACCATGAAAGGTCAAAGAGTTGAGCGAACTTGGGGCTGGGATTGTCATGGCTTGCCGGCGGAGATTTACGTGGAAAAACAGCTTGGTATCAAAAGCAAAAAAGAAATTGGCACCAAAATTAGCATCGAAGATTATGTCAGAAAGTGCCGCGAAGCGATGGTCAAAACTGGTACTGAATGGGAAGATACGATAGATCGGATTGGTCGCTGGGTTGAGTTTGAAAATGCCTATAAAACTATGGATAAAGAGTATATGGAAAGTGTCTGGTGGGCATTTAAAGAGCTGTACGGAAGTGGCAAGATTTACGAAGGTGAAAAAATATTAGTTTACTGCACAAAAGACGCTACGCCAATTAGTAAATCCGAGGTTGCTATGGAAAATAGTTATCAACTAGACACCGACCCAAGCATTTTTGTTTACTTTAAATTAGAAGACATCAATGAATACTTGCTGATTTGGACAACAACACCGTGGACCTTGCCAGCAAACGTAGCAGTGGCGGTTAATCCAGATGAAGAATATTCGCTTGTTGAATTTGACGGCAAGAAACTCTATATAGCAAGCGAAACTGTTAGCCGAGTTATGCAAGATGAAAAAAAGCAACCACTTGAGTATAGAGTTTTAAATAAGTTAAAGGGTAACAAATTAGTTGGTTTACGCTATGAACCATTATTCGAAAATCATGGACCAAATGCTCACCGAATTTTGGCTGCCGATTTTGTGACAACCCAAGATGGCACTGGTTTAGTCCATGAAGCACCGGCATATGGTGAAGATGACTATGAACTATGCAAAAAGGAACAAGTGCCAATTGTGTCTATAGTGGACGAAAATGGCAACTACACATCCGGTCGCTGGCTCGGAGAAAATATCTGGGAAATCAATAAAACAATTGCCAAAACACTAGTAGAAGAGGGAAAGGCATTAAAAATTGATTACATTAGACATGAATACCCACACTGCCATCGTTGTGGCACTAAATTAATGTACAGAGCACACCCTAGCTGGTTTATGGATATTCAGTCGCAGAAGCAGGAAATGCTTCAGCAAAATGCTAAAACTTATTGGAATCCCGATAATCTTCGCACCGGCAGATTTAATAACATTATTGAACAAGCTCCAGATTGGAATTTAAGTCGCGACAGATACTGGGCAACACCAATCCCGGTCTGGAAAGGTTATAGGCAAGATGGAACTGAAGTTATAAAAGTAATTGGTAGTTACGCCGAGTTCAAACAGCTAACAGGCAAAAAACTTGATGATTATCATTTACCAGAAGTTATGGATGTAACTTTTAAGTGCGATGGAATAGAAATGCGTCACATTGGTAAAGTTTTGGATTGCTGGTTCGAGAGTGGCTCAATGCCGTTTGCCCAATTTCATTACCCATTTGAAAATAAAACTAAATTTGAAGATAGTTTTCCGGCCGATTTTATTATTGAAGCAATCGATCAAACACGTGGCTGGTTTTATAGTTTACTAGCTGTTAATGTCGGGCTTTTCGGCAAAGCACCCTGGAAAAATTTGATTTGCACAGGTTTTATAAACGCTGCCGATGGTAAAAAAATGAGCAAAAAGCTCAAAAACTATACCGATCCTATCGAGCTCATGGACAATGTTTCAGCTGATAGTTTTAGGTTTTTGATGTTGGCATCACCCCTTACCAATGGTGAAAACTATGCACTTGCCGATAAAGACGTGGTTGATGTTGGACGTAAATTAAGCATGATTTGGAATATGTATGACTTTTTTACAATGTATGCAGAAGTTGACAATTGGGAATATGACGGAAAATTAGAAGATCCGCTCAATTCTCTTAAAAATCCACTGGATATCTGGATAGTTTCACGTCTACATCAATTAGTTGCCGAGTTGGAGGAGCGAATTGAAGCTAACGACTTGCAGAATGGGTTAAAGCCAGTTCTACCGTTTATAGATGACGCCAGTAACTGGTATGTGCGTCGTAGTCGACGACGTTTCTGGAAAAGCGAAGACGACACCGACAAAAATGATGCTTACAAAACTCTACACTACGTTTTATTGAGATTAGCTTATGCTTTGGCACCATTCACACCATTTTTGGCAGAAGAACTGCACTATAAACTGACTAATGATGAACAGTCAGTTCATCTAAAGGATTGGTTGCCGGCTGGGGGTGTCAATAATGATGTGGTTGAGGTTATGGAATTTGTAAAAAAGATAGTCAACGAAGGACTCAGTCTAAGGTCTAAAGCCCAAATAAAAGTAAGACAACCTCTAAAAAAGATAGTGGTATCTGTACCCACGAAATCGAAGCAAAAACTTCAGGAGTACACCTATATGGTATTAGAAGAATTGAATATTAAGCAGTTAGAAATTTTATCTGGAGATAAATTTACAATTGATCTAGACACTGACATAACTTCAGAACTTAAGCAGGAGGGATTAATTCGCGAAGTTATAAGACATGTTCAAAACGCTCGTAAAAACGCAGGTCTCGATGTTGATAATCGTATAAATTTGAGCTTAAAAACGGATAACAAAGCTTTAGAAGCTGCTATCAAGCAATTTGAAAACGAAATTAGGTCTGAGACTCTAGCGAAGAGCATTACTTTGTCTCCTAAAAAGCATAACGAAGAAGTAAAAGTCGATAACTACAAGCTGACAATCGGCATAGAAAAAGCCCCTAGACAATAAAAAGGGGCTTTTTGCTTATAATAGAGAAAATTACTTATTCAGACTCTTTTTTAGTATTTTTAATACTACTTGTGCCAGTGTCAACCTTTAGTTTTCCGGTATAGTATGGTCTAACCTGAAATAAAAAGTAAGCTCCTATCGCGACTCCAATTACTACGCCTACGAGATTCGCAACTTTTCCGTAATCTGTGAATGCTATCAAGACATTAGAAACAATGTTTACTAAAAATGCCAAAAACAACAAATCCCAGCCATATTTCTTATATTGCTTTAATGGACTATAAGCCATTATATAAATAACAGATGTAACTACTAAAACAACCAAAGATATAGTAATCATTAATGACCAGTCATGCTTGACTGTTTCAACACCATAACTTCTAGCGATGCTATTAAGCCCGTTTATTGAATCACTCACTTCATTAACCCACCTATATATGCCATAGGCAGAAAGTAGACCTATGATACCAAAAATTAATGTTAATATTGGTGCAATTTTAGCTAAAAAGTCTGTAAAACCTTTCGGTAAATTTGGTAATCCTTTAAAAGCATCAGCCAAAGCTGACTCTAGTGGTTGCAAAAATCCTAATTGCGTTTCCCCTCCTAATTTAGTTGATAATTTTATTCTATTTGTTGTACAAATTAAACGCAAGCTGATTTTTTACTTTTTTTGAGCGAAACAGTATAATTAAGCCATCAAATAATTTAAAGGAGTGTGTTATGCACAAAGAATTATTAAAATTTATGCACTTTGTAAGAGAGCATGGTGTAGTTGGCTTGGCCGTTGGTTTGGCTATTGGTACACAAGTAGGTGATACCGTAAAGGTAATTGTAGAAGGTGTTATTAACCCAATTGTTGGTTTTTTGATCGGTAACGTCGAAGGTTTGCAGGCAGCAAAGTTCACCTTAGCTACTGGAGATCGTAGTATGACGATTATGTGGGGTTCAGTTGTATCATCTTTGATTACACTTTTGGCAGTATCGGCATTAATCTACTACATAGTCATGGGTCTCAAGCTCGACAAGGCAGATAAGAAAAAAGCTGACTAGGTTAACAAAGAATTGCTTCGTAACCTTAAAGTAAGATTTAAATAATTAAAAAACTCACTGCAAAAAAATAATCATTTGCAGTGAGTTTTTGTTTATTAAATCTAGCCTAAAAGTTTTTTGTGATCAGCTGATTCAGGGTGCTTTTATGTATCATGTCGAGTTCGGTGTCACTCTCAACCAGTTCAGAATATTTGTTTAAAAAATCCTTAGGGCTAGAAACTAGCCTTAAATAATAACTTAAAGTTTGATATAGTCCGTTGGTCATGACCTGACAACCATGCTCACGCTTAATTTTGACTATCATTTGGTTGATTTCATAAACCTCGACTGGATCCGACTCAACGCCAGAAAGAATATAGTACCGCGAAACACCGAATTTATTAATTTTTTCATAAGCTACTCGCACCATGTGAGCTGTAATAGGTTTATCTAACTTTACTTCGACAGCTTCAAAAACCACACTATCTCTAGCTACCTGTATATCAACAGCACTCTTTGATGACCTATCTGAGGCTGTATGGCTGCCTAGTTGCAGTAAGTTGGCACCTGAATATCGTTTCATTTCTGAAACTAACATCGAATAAATTGCATAAAAAGCCAAAACTGGTAATTTGGAGGCACCATGAGTGTTGTATTGCTTATTAAAATGTTCTTCTAGCATAACGATTATTTTTGCTATTTCGATATCGTTTGATGAAATACGCTTTATCTCAATATTATTATTTTCCCTAAATCTTACACCGCCATTTAATAACACTCGCAACGCATCTTCAGCTGAATTTTTACCATCTTGTATGTAAGCTACTGTTCTTAAGAACGACTGCTTAAGGTCATTTGGGGTAATTTTGCCACCAAAGTTCATATCAAATGCTTGTGGCAGCTCTAAACTACGTGTTAACCATCCGCTTTCTGCCATTGCTGGCAGTTTTAACTCTTTTAAGGTGGGTGTTATATACTTAGTATCAAAACTTCGTCCAGAAAACCCATTGGGTAGTTCAGTTCGAGCATTTCTTATATCTTGCTCTGGGTGTAATGATTTATAAAATGCAAGAGTTATTAGCACAGTGTAAACGGCTTTATTGCTAGCTATTCTCGAGATAATACGATCAATATCAATGGTTAATTGATCATCAAGCTTTACAATTACGTCGGAAACGTCTGTAGATGATTCGTAAAATTTCATAAATTTTTGCTTTATATCATCACTATTACTCATAATTTGTACTGCTCCTTAATTTGCTCATAAACTGCCTCGATCATCGGTATCGCGACAGCATTACCAATCTGATTATATGCCGCCGATAATTTTTTGTTTTTTTTAAAAAACTCCGGAAAACCTTGTAGCCTGTAAGCTTCATCTATAGACAGTTTCCGAACTTTTGCTCCGTCATAAATCCAAAACCGACCAGAACTTTCCTGAGAAGGTAGAGTTGGGTGAGTGCCATTAATATGATAGATTCGATTTGGCTGCTTGTGGACTCGAGATAAATGCTCAGTATTTGGTCGAGTACCGGCCGTCCTGATGGCTTTATTGCGATAACCACAAAAAATTAATCCTGATGGCTGCTGCTTCCAAAGTTTCTCTGGCAAAATTGTATATTCCTTTTGATCTAAATATTCAAAATCACCATCTTTGTCCAAAATATCTTTGATTGCTTCATGCGGTTGAGTTTTTATTTGAGAAAAATCGAATGATTTAGTTTTGCTAGCAATTATTACAATACGTTCTCTGTTCTGAGCCAAGCCAAAATTTTTTGCATTCAATAGTTGCCAAGAAGTTATATAGCCAGCATTTGCTAGCTCCTCAAGAATCACACGAAGTGTATTACCATTATCATGATGCACTAGGTGCTTAACATTTTCTAAAAACACAATTTTTGGCTGCTTTGCCTTAACTATCTCTATGATATTAAAAAAAAGTGTACCTCTTGTATCATTGAAACCTTTTTGTTGGCCAGATATCGAAAACGGCTGACACGGAAAACCTGCACAAAGAACATCGTGATTAGCAACTTTTTTCGGATTGACTTTTGTTAGATCACTAGCAAAATCACTGTAAAAAAGCTGATTTTCCGAAGCTTTATCTGGCTTTACTTTAAATAAATTAGGTGAAATGTTTTTAAAATTTTCTTCATATGTAATCCGGGAATAGCTATCCCAATCTGCTGCGAATACACATTTTGCACCCAAATTATGCAATGCATAATGAAATCCACCAATTCCAGAGAAAAGGTCAACAAAAGTAGTTGTATTTTTCATAAAATATTTTGGCAGCCCCTAAAGGACGCAATATGTAACCCCGAACTGCCATTTGAAATTATATCCGATATACTCAGACCAATACTAGATAGACACGGTTATACACCACTATTGGCATAGGGGGGTATGCCCCTTAGTTATGTGAAATAAGTACTCCGCCTATACAATGCCGAATTTTTCCGTCTGAATAAAACCAAGCTTTTTTGTATTACAGATAGTTGGCTATAAACCTACTGCATCTGCACCGTGTGCGGCTTGCTCAGGCGTAAATTTGTCATATTCTAACTGTGCAATCAAGCTACCCCGTGAGAATGATGAATACGCCATATAATCTTTTGCTTTCTTTGCAGCTTGTTCCATCCAATCTGCACCAGAATTATCAGCACCATATTTTGCATCTTCTGGTGAAAATTTTTCATATTCTAACTGTGCAATCAATCCGCCATACGAAAATGCGGTATAACTGAGATAATCCTTCGCTTTGCGGACAGCATTTTTCTGACTTACTGTTTCAGCTGGTTTAGCAGGTTCGGCTGGTTTAGTTGGTGTTGTGGTTGCTGGCTCGGTTGTAGTTGTTTCTTGTTGCTGGCTTGTTGCTGCTTGATCTTTATTAGTGTTTGCGTTTTGCTGAGTAGTATCTGTTGTGGCTACGCCAATTATAATAGGCAGCATCACTACTGCAACGACAGCTGTAACAGCAATTTTTACTCCCTGACCCCACTTTGATTTAGCCCAAGCATACCAGACTATAAAGTATGGAAAGAACAGAATTGCAACGACTAAACCCCAACCGTGCTTATACCATTCAGATTTTTTAGGTTCATTTTCTTTTGTCATAATTGTTCCTTCCTTACTGTTCTTTACGAATGTTGTTGTAATTGCTTAGCAATGCTATTTGTAATAGTAGCACAAATTACTTATCGTTCGTTATTAAATGTCATCATATTTTTGTATACTTAGAACAGGAATTGATGGTGTATGAAAGACGATGTAGCTGAATTAGTAAAGTTGTATGACGAAGGCAATAAAGCCAGCAATGACTTTGGTAAATTGTCTATGTCCATAATACCTACTAGGTTTTCACACGGTATGGCTATGCCCCAGATGGTCAAGACTGGTCCATTTGGCATACCTAGCTTTGCTTACCCCGAACCTGAACCAGAACACGAAAAGACAGCGGAAGTGTTACAGACAGCTCAGCAATTCGTAGACGGCTGGATAAAGGAAGTTGAAGTTGTGCTGAATAGAATTGGTAAAACACGCTACAAAATGCAGTTTAGCGATCCCCGAACGGTAGGATCAAACCATCTGAGTATAAATGAACTGACTAAAAATGAACGAAAACTTGAAGATATACTAGACGACTTTAGTGATCGTGTGGCTGAATTACGCCGTATTATCTTTGACTATGAAGAAAGCAACGAACGCTCAATACCAACTACCGCAAAAGCAATAGAACCAGCAAGGTACGATAAAGCCAACCGCACAATCTTTTTTGCAGATGAAGCAATACGCTTCAATGAAAACGCTGAATACTCACCAGCAATTTGTAAGCTGATGTTTGAAAAGCCTGATAAGCTATGGCAACTCAAAGACTTTTTAGCGGTATGGGATAGCTTGTATGATTATTTGCCTGATCTGCAAAAACCAACCGACTGGAACAGGGTATACGACGCTATAAAGAAGATCAATGCCCGTGTAGAAAAGTACACGGATATACCAGACTTATTCAAGCTCACTACAAAATCAGTAAGAATAAACCCGAGGTACATCACTCCGTCTAAAAAACAGCCAAAATAAAGCTAAACCGACTTTTCATACCATCTAGGTATGATCAATCAATCAAACCAACAGAACGAACAGGTTGCACAGTCAGACCCTATGCTTTTGTTGGCTAAATTGCTGATCAAAATAGACAAACGGGAAAAAGTAATTGAAAAATTACAGGAAGGCGAAGCAGAAGATGAAAGCGATAAGCGAAGTGCAGATAGTACCAGTCAAAGCCAATAACGGCTTGATTGGCTTTGCTAGCTTTGTGTTGTACGAAGCTATCTACTGCGGTTCGGTAGGCGTGTTTAGCCGTCCAAACGGCGGTTATAGGCTTGTGTACCCCACACGCAAGATGATTGGCAAAGACATAGATGTGTATTACCCAATCAACAAGCAGGTTGGACAAGCGATAGAAGAAGCAGTAGCAACAAAATATGAAGAAGTAGTGAGCAATGATAATGATAGACACGGTTGTAATAACGCTAGAATGGCGTAAGGATTTTGAGCTTATGGAAGGTTGCTACAAACAATTCGCAACTGATGTAACCAACTTCTTCAGACCGCCATATATTCAGTTTGGTACAAAGAAGGCATTTTTAGTAGAACGAAACCCAACAGCCAAAGAAAAGGCTGATGGCAACTATATGCCCCGTCTCACACTGATCAAAGCTGTACGGCGTGGCGGTGTACCTATCACGCTCAACATTGAGTTTTCAGCACCAAAAGTAGTATTCAATGACAACTTCAACGAAATTACTGAAGGCGATTTTGATTACCTATGCGTGCAGCTAAGACGGAAGCTTCACAATATCGGTATTGTTCTAACTGGTCCGAATACGCTCAATGACGCTCTTGTTAGTACCATACACTACTCAAAAAACATTACTTTGACAGACTATTCAACTGCACACGGTATCATTGCTGATCTGTCCAAATGCAACTACACCACACGCAAGAAAAGCGATGGTCAGAAGTACCGCAATAATGGCGAAGCTATGCACTTTTATAGTAGTAAATGGGGTCTGTGTATCTACGACAAACTAAAAGAACATACCAAGTCAAAAGTGTCCGAAAAAGGCTTGCTAGAAAAAGATTACTACTGCCAGATGTCGCTATTTGATGAAAGCCCACTCGCTAGTCCGTTTGAAATGGTGCGTGTTGAAGCAAGGTACATTGGCAGACGCCAAATAAAAATATCACTAAAAGACGCTGGTATTCAGGTAGAAAGTTTGACCTTCCGTGATTTGTTTCGTGAAAGTATCGCCAAAGCTATGTTGCAGTACGAAATAAACAAGCTTAGGGTAACTTATCCAGTCATATCACTTACAGACAAAACTGCACCAGCATTACTAACTGAACTATCTATACAAAACCCACGCACACAGATTGGTACGATTATGGAAGCCGTTGCATACAAGACGCTAATGGAAACGACGGGCAGTCGTGATGTACGCAATATAGGTAACTTCACAAGCCAGCAATGGTACAACCTGAACAAGAAAATCAACCAGCTAAACTTCGCCAGACGCAAGATTGCTAGCTTTGAAATTATAGATAGCCAGCTTCAAAAGTTTATGCCAGTAAAATTACAAAGATATTTAGATAAGTGATAAGGAATGATATATAATGATTAGTATGAAAGATAGCAAGTTTTACAAAATTGAAGATGTTTGTAAACTATTGCAAGTCAGTAAAATAACTATTTATAGATGGATCAAATCAGGCAAAATTACTGCCTATAAAGTGGGTAAATCGTATCTGTTCAAAATTGAAGATGTCCATAAGCTCATAGAAGACAGCAAGGTATGAGCAATAAGACCATCATTTTTGCCCGTGTATCCACTAAACGGCAAGAAACTGAAGGTTTGTCGCTTGAAGAAATACAGTTACCCCGTGCCAAAGAATACGCCAAGACGAATGGCTTGAATGTCATCAAGACTTTCAAGATCAGTGAAACAGGAAGCGAATACAAGGCTCGTAATAAGTTTCAAGAAATGGTCAGCTTTGCCAAGAAGAACAAGGTTACTGACATTGTTTCGTTTCGTGTAGACCGAATAACACGCAACTTCCGTGATAGTGTGCTGATTGATGAGCTACGCACCAAACACAAGGTAAAATTACACTTTATTGATGACAGGCTTGTTCTGTCGCAAGAAAGCCGATCAAACGAAATTATCCAGTGGGACTTCAAAGTGATGTTCGCAAAATCACAGCTTGAACGGATAAAAGAAGACGGAATGAATACCAAGATGAGCAAGTTAGAGCGTGGCGAACTTCCGTGGGGTGCTCCGTATGGTTACGACAATGTAACACTAGATACACGGCACAAAAGCGTACAGCCTGATGACTTCAATGCAGAAGTAGTAAAGCGTATGTTTACGCTATTTGCCACAGGTGCATATTCTTGCGAAAGCTTACGCCGTAAGATTGCTGAAGATTTGAAAGTGAACCTGTCAAAAAGTCGTGTCCACGACATACTGCGTGATAAGTTTTATATCGGTATAATTGTTGATAAGAAAGGTGGTGGAAAGGAATATGTACACATCTACGAACAGCTTGTCAGCCGTGAGTTATTTGATATGGTCCAAGATGTTTTAGATGGCAATAGACTTGGCAAGCGAAGGTTTATTGGCATACCTTTTATCTATCGTGGGCTAATAACCTGTGCAGACTGTGGCTGTGCTGTAACGACTGAATACCGTGAAAAGAAACAGAAGAACGGCAATGAACACAGCTATCATTTCTACCATTGCACCAATGCACGAAAGAAACATAGTAAGATCACTTATGTTACCCAAGACGATCTGACAGCACAGTTTATGCAGGTATTCAAAGCCTTCAAGAACATACCTGCTGATGAAATTGCACGGCTTGAAACAGAAGTCAGATCATCACACGAAGCTGAAAATCGCTTCCAAGACGATATGCTAAAAAAACTGCGTATAGACCGTGATGATTACAAGCACCGTATCCGTGTTGCGTTTGACGCAATGACAAGCGGTAGTATTACTCCCGATGATTATAACGAAAACAAAGGTCGTTACGACCAAGAAATAGCAAGAATAGACGGTCAGCTAGCACGGCTAGAAGACGCAGATCAAAACTTCTATACAACTGCTTCGTATCTGTTACAGCTATTCAAACACGGCGATAAGATATTTGAAGTAGCCAATGATGAAGAAAAGCGACAAATTATAAGTATCGTACTATCGAACCTTTCTTTGAAAGGCAAAACGGTCCGTTTTACACCTAACGAACCGTTTGCGACTGTGTTGAAACTTACTGAAAGTTCTATATGGCAGGCGTTCATAGATGAGTTGGAGACTGAATTAGATAGCTTTGACTTTCTAAATGGAGAGCTCCGTACACTTCTTGCCTTGTAGTTGGTAGAATATAACTACACGGTTGGAGGGTCAAGTTTTGAAGTTATCAGAAGAAGCCTACGCTGAGTTCAAACGTATAAGCGATGAGCAAGGCATAAAGTACAAAGATGATGCTGATATGCGAAATCAGGCTAACTCGCTCGTGAGCCTCGTTAAAACGCTCCAAGAGGGGCACTTTGAGCGAGAGAGCTGGAAACAAAGACTCAAAGAGGAACCCAAAGGCTTTTCTTTTGAAAGCAAAGGTCGCAACTGCTCTTTCTGTAAGCAAACAGTGTGGGGTGATATTTGGTATGACAAGAATGGTCTCAAGTGCTTGGGGTGTCAAGAAGCGTTCGACACTAAACTCTTCCCTCAGTATGTATTTACTGATAAAAAGAATGAGAAACATATTACTCCTGACTTGCTTGCAGAACTTTGCAAATTACCCACCCAAACTATCCATAGTTTAATCCGTAGAGACAAAATAAAAGCACGTACCGCAAAGAGTGGAAAAACGATTATTTTGAAGAGAGAGAATCCCAACATTGGTGAGGTGCTCCACGAAGCAATTGAAAAACGACGAATTACTCTCGAGAAGGAAAATAAAGATAAGAAACTCTCAGATGAAGAGCTCAAGAACCTAACAGGATACTTTGATACTCTAATCCAGATTGACCTAGAACAGAAACGTAAGCAAAACAAAAAGCCTAGCAACGAATAATCATCACTAGGCTTTAAGAGAGCTAAGACCAGTTACACTGACGTAAACTATCTAGGTTATTGTCGCTAGTAGCATCGGGCTGTGAGCGTATAATTCGCTCTCCGCAGTGCGTAGGGCAGTCTATTACCTCTACGAGTGCTGCTTTCTTGCTGTTTTCCCCATAAGTGAAGTACACGTGGGTACGATTATCTATTGCCCTAACGACCTGTTGCAATGTATGCTTTTCGTCGCCGAGTCCATCATTATTCGTATCCACACCAACTGCCACTATATGGGCGTGTTCTGCTGGTTTATGTATCGGAATTTGATTTGTGCAAACTATTCTAAGTTCTGCCATTGTAGTATCTCCTAATTTATTGTCTAGTATTGACGTGGTTTTTCGGATATGCTACAATACAGTTATCCGAAAATTGGTTGCTAAGCCATTTTTGTCGGTTTTAAGAGTCTCGGTAGCTACAACTGTCGAGCCTCTTTTCATTTAGCCTACATTACTACTGCCTCCATCTGGCTTGGCACCGAGAGTTATAACATAAACATCACTTCCTTGTAGTCCTAGGTCAGTAGCCTTGTACTTCTTGTACTCATACTTATTAGCATACTGCTTTGCACTTATGTCGTTGTTCAAAAGAAATGACTTGATCTTACAGGTAGCTCCGTATTCAGGAGATACATTGATCTTGTATAGGTTTGGTGTTTTTTCAGTAAGGAATTGTATGGCAACAGATTTCTTCTGTTTGTCGTAGTATAGTTTCGCATACAGTTCGTCTCCCATATCCTTGAGTTTGTTTTTCTGAGTGAAAAATGTTGGAAACGAAAGGTAGTCGTTGGTAGTAAGTGTGATTGTATCAATAACCTTACTAGATGTGTTTGGGGTTTCGATAAAGTTGAATTCTGTGTCCATACTCCAATTATAGCACACCAGCAACGTAGAGTCTACCAAGTGTAACGTACAAACTTACTCGCCTCTATCAGCTGTATGCACGTGCCAATATATTCATTAGTGTTTTACTCCGTCGAGTAGCTTCTTGTAGATCTCGACCATCGCGAGGGTATCAAGTTTACAGTATTCCACGAGGTCATCGAGGATCTGCTGTTTTTGTTCATCGCGTTTGCCGTCTAGCACAGCTTCCATCCATAATCGTTGAGCTGATGCACCTTCCTGAATGCCTAGTGCTTTGTAAGATAGCTCAGGCACAAGCACTGGGAGCACATTTTTGATTGATGCACTTCCGCGGAAATCTTTATCTATGTACATACCATTTGAAAACGGAATCATCAGGTCAACAATACGTTCGTTTAGCGAATCATAAAAGCCAGTGAAGTCTGGCAATAATGAACCCAGAAGCGTATTGCAACTCTTTTCAAAGCCCATATTCCAAGTGATTACCGAGCCTTGATCACCAATATGCGACCATAACGTTTCGCTCAGTGATTGAGCAGGATTACTATTCTCTTTATGTAGATATTCATAATGTTTTAGTTCACTATCGGGCGATTCTAATACGTGTAGTGAATACTGGAATGGAAGTTGCTGGTAAGGTCGTAAGCCATCGAAATACGGTACAAGACTTGCTAGAGTCTCATAATCAAAGAAATACAGAGGGAATATAAAAGAGCCTAGGAACTCTTTGATTTTATTATCGTGGATGATTGGTCGCCCAAGTCTGGTTGCTTCTACTTGCAGGGCTTGTTTAGGTTTTAAGATAAAGTTTTCGGGTATATCCTTTATAAATTCGATTCCTGCGTTATTTAAGTTGCTTAGCGTCTTACTGTCCAGCTGACACAAATCATAAATACTGCCATCCTCGAAACTGTTCAAATGTTTATAAATCTCTAGCCATTCACCAAACGCACTTTTTTCTGCAAGTGTTGGAGAAAAGTCAGGATGATTGCCGGAGTCCAGCATCTCCATAGCTTCAGCTATCTTCTGATTAGTGAAGTCCTCGAGTCGCCTGACAGCTTCGGTTAAGTCAGTGCTTCCAGTGAGTTCCTTGGGTTCGATCGTGCCATTACGAACATACTGATTATTGACGTGTACAACCGATATATTCCGCACAGAATATCCAGCACGCTCAAGCACAACCATCTGAAATGCAAGATCCACCTCGTGTTCAGGCTTTGCTTTAGTGCTTGATTTAATCTCAAACAAATCGAGAGTCTTGTCATCTACAAATTGCACGACATCACAGATACAAGTAATGTTATTGCTCTCAAACCGAGCCTGAAATAGCGTCTTATTGCCATCAGCGATAGCTTTTGCTGTTGCTTGGGGCAAAGTTAAATACTCTTGGTAGTTGTCGAAGCCTAGTCTGAACCCATCAGGAAACAACTTTTCTGCGTACGCTTCGAACATATTACCTGCGTCAAATATGGCTTGAGTGTTGTCGTCAATGGGTGGAAGCTTAGTTTTGTCGTGCTTCTTAAGCCATAGCCAAGCAGGGTGCTTGAGAAACATTACATATTCTGACTTTGAAATCTGCATCAGGCTAAAGCGTTTCGTAATATTCTTTGACTAGAAGTGCCATTAACTTTCGGCGTTCTTCCATAAAATCGAAGAAATCTTCGTGTGTTGCTGTTACTAACGACCCAGGTATCGCATTACAAGCAAGGTTATCATTTAGTTCTGCATCGTTCGTAATATCACTACCGAACGCTCCTTTGTACTCTTTAATTTTCGCCATATAATCGGCTGGCTCAAGATCGCTAACCTTAATATTTATGTCGTCTCTAAGGTACACGAAGTTTGCAATTTTGTTATAGTCGCTTCTATCGACACCGTGCTTTACCAAGTAGTTCTTAGGAAATACGTGGTGTACTTGAGCTGTAGTCATCGACTCGACCTTATTGGCGTTAGACAAAAAACTCGATTTACCAAGTAGGTTTTGGGCTGCGACAAATACGTTCCAGTAAGGACTGGTGATGTTCGTTTTATTAAACTCATCGGGAAGCGTAGAAGACCAATAGATGTCTGTGAGTGTTTGCTCTTCAATTGTCTTGATAAATTTCTCGAGATCGCCTTTTTTCTTAATCTGTTTAATATCGTGTTCAAACTGAGTTTCAAATGAACCTGAATGACGGCCAGTTAAAAGCGACAGGACTAACAGCCTCTTTGTGTACTTGTTGGCAATAACAATGTCTTCTTCAATATCACGAGCTCTTAAAAAGACTGCATAGACGTAGTTGATGACGTTTTTTGAGCCAAACATACCCGTGTACTTAAATCCAGATGCACGGAGAATATCTTGAACGAAGTGCTTGAAATGATACTCTCGTGTGAATTTATAGACACCAGTTTCTAGCTTTTTGAATGATTCATCAGCAATTTCTTTGTGATTATCACGAGTCTCGAAGTTTCTACCTGACAGAAGTGCCACTAAATCACTAAGCTTTCCTCTATTGAATTCAGTGAGTGCTGCAACACGTAGAATATCGTTATAGTCTGGATCGTAAATATCATCGCTGTCTGATCTTAACCAGCTAATATGATTAAAATAGTCAGTAGCAACGAAGTGAGTGTCGTTTTCCTCAATATCTTTGAAGTGTGTTGGTTCAACGGCAAGATTGCAGAAGTAATCTATGAACTTCCTCAAACTCATTCCATACTCATCTCCAGGCTCGTCTTCATAGACAGCTATCTTGCTCATAGCAAAATCGGCATTCGATAGGTTTACACCAGATGCATTTATACGGATGAATATTTCGTTAACTATTTCAATGGGTAGATCAGCAGACAAAACAATATTTCCAATGTTCTTGTTTTTGACTTGGATCAAACGAAGTACTCGGTCGTGGACTTTGCTTTTATCAGCTTCTGGGTTCTTTTCAATATAGCTCTCTAAAAACGCAAGCTGGTTGAAGTCGTCAGCCAATACATCTGAAATGTCTGTTATCCACTCAGCCCCACGTTCTGTACCTCTGTCTTTTACCTTAAATTCTTCCGTTACTGGGTTGAACGATATGACAATCTTTTCGTATTTATACTTCTTGTTCATCACTTCTTTGCCAAGAATTGCTGCTCTGAGGGCGGTGATACGTTGCTGACCATCGATTAAGACGTGCTTTCCTTGTGATGTAGTTCCATCCTTTAGACGCACGTGAGGATTTTGCCAAGTAATTATGTACCCGACAGGATAGCCTTGATAAAGGGAATCCATTAAATTTCTTACCTGGGATTTGCTCCACACAAAGGGTCTTTGTATCTCTGGTATTGCTACTACCCCTGACTGAACCCAGGATAACAGAATACTGACTGTTTGATTGTTGATTGAATATTTTTCCATAGTTTAAAACACTTCCTTTCTTTCAACAGAAATCCAGTCGACAAACACGGGTTCTGTAGTTTTACTTGTATAAATTGATACCTTCTTGCGTGATCTAGTGAGTGCCACCAGAAATTTATTAATACTCTCGTCGTCAATGTCGCCCGACCTCGGCAATAAGTATGTGTCATCAAAATTAATCAGGAATACATAATCATAAGAAAGCCCCTTCGAGCCTAGTATAGTCGTGATTTTAATTTTAACTGCTTGATGTACGTCGGTTGAATAACTGTTATTGAAGATTAACCCCTTCGCAAATTTCTCACCAAGACTATTTGCATCGATTCCTAGATTAGAGAACAATAAGTTTCGGTCTTCATCATTCGTAATTACATCACCATTTTGTACCTTTACTGTAAGTGCACGTAGTTTTTTAATCAATGCGATCGTTGTATTCGGTAAGCAATCCTTAAAGCTAGTTGATAAGTCTGAACTTTTCTTTACAGCTTCTGTGAATGGGTCATCATCAAGCACTGCTTCTGCCGCTAGTCTCCAACCTAAGTTGGAATCTTTATCATCAAACAATATTCTTAGTCCTAATAATAAAAGGGTATTAGTGTCATTTGAAGATGAATCGCCAGTAACGTTGCTGTAACCTTTTTTTCTTAATGCTTCTGCAAGCCTATTTATCTGTTTTTTTAAAGGGCAGATTATCAATACATCAAAACTAGGTTCAATCTCAAAAATCGTTTTTATTGCACGATCTATCATATATGCATTTTGTAAGTCGTATACTCTCTTTCTTACTTCTATCTTTGGGTACAGGCTAGAGTATCTATCTTTCTTTTCATCTGGAAAGTAGAGATATTGCTTGGGTATTCTGGTTGTAAGATGTCCATTTTCTTGTGCCTTGTTTAGGAAGTCGTGAAATGCGTCAATGACCACACTTGTACTCCTTGAGCAGTATGGAAGTTCAAAAGTTTCATAGTCATCATCGTTGTGCAGACTCCTAATTTTGTCAGGTCTAGAATGCTTGAATGAGTATAGCGACTGATCGTCGTCGCCAGCAATTAACACAGGACTTTTACTGGCTAGTAGCTCTATAAGCTTAGCTTCAAGCTCATTAAAGTCTTGGAATTCATCAATCATTATTAAGTCATATTCAGGTATAGCGTTAGTATCTGACTCGTAAAGTTTCACTAGATCATAAACGATCATAGTAGCATCGTAAGCTTTGTAATATCCTCTTCTTGTGCCTAGATAATCTAAGCCAGCTTGTTTGTCATCTATATCAAGATTGCTCAAAGCTTCCGTTAGGGAGTAGCCAAGATCTTGATCGAACTCTTTAGAGTAATCTTGTTCAATTACAGCCATTAGATTCATACATATACTCTGATTACTTCGGAGTTTTTTAGCTGCATAACTGTGGAGGGTCGAGACTTCAGCTAAGCCGTGCATATCAACTGAAAGGTCTTTAACCAATTCATTAATGAACGTCAGTACGAGAATTTTATTCCTATTTTCTTTCTTTAACTTTTTAGCAACCTGCTGAAATAAAAAACTTTTTCCCGTTCCTGGACCCGCCATAACGAGCCTTTTGCGAGAATCGGAATCAATTACTTTCTGAGAGTGCTCAGCTCTTTTGTCGGCGTGTACTTTGTAGCTAGCATCATCCATAAATCAACTACTCTTCCGTGCTATCTGTTCTAAACTCGAGCTCAAAACTAATTAAGTAGTTGGTTTGCTCGTCAGTTAGTCCGTATGCACTTTGCAGGATTCGATCAATTTTATCTAGATATATTTTAGAAAGTCTCGCTCTGTACTCCTTGAATTCAGAAATATTATTGTAATTTGCTTTTTTTATAACGGCGTTTTTTTCAAGATCAATCAGATATTTATCAAAAGTAGAAATCAATTCGGATTTTTTCGCCTCTTCTATTTCAGGAATTGGGCACATTAGTACTTCAGAAACATTTAAGTCTAGATTATTTGAGTAGGCTTGTGATAGCCAAAAATAGAGATTACTGCTTAATATGGCTCCTATTATTCTTGAATCAATTTCAGGCTTTATGTAAATAGGCTTTTCTTTAGAGGATCCCGTTGGATGTGTCGATATGACGTGGTAGTATCTACCGCCTGAAGTTCTATAATAAACAACATTTTCATTTGATTTCGTGGATACATAATCCTTTAGTTGTTTATGATTCCTTAGTTTGTCTAAAATAGCGAGCTCTATGTCGGAACCAATTTTTGCAAATCTACCAGTAACTCTGTGTTCAATACTGTTCACAAAACTAAGATTGTCAATTATTGTTCGTACGTCCGTGCTTGAGTACCTCTTTAAAACTCCAGTTGTGAGCAGTTCTTGGGTTTGATTTCCGTCCTTATTCGCTAGAACAATTGATACTCGTTGGTCGGCATTATCAAAAATCTTTTTAGGTCGATTTGAATATGTAGAAACCTGAATAAGTCCGCAGTCCTTCAGCATCATATTATGTAAAGCAGACATACTCTCACTTGATGTGAAGGCTAATGGAACAATGTAGCAAAGCACTCCTTTATCTTTAATAGTATGAAATAGCCCAAGATCAATGAAGAGAGCATATGTATCAAGTGAGCCTTTTTGTACACCAGATATTGTCTTAGCACTGTCATAGAATTCTTTGTATATCTTCTTATCCGAGGCAGGCACCTTAGCACCGTAAGGAGGGTTGCCAATCACAATCCTAAATCCTTCGCTTACTCCGAACATCTGATCGGCACTGAAGAAATCAGCAGGATGTAAGTTGATGAATGGGTTGAAACTCTGAAGCTGTTTAGTTCTTCTGTCGTCAAAAAGTGTTTTTTGGTTTATCAATTTGTAGTAATCAGATTGTAATTTCTTCTTACTCTCTGGCTTACGAGCATTGAAGTATTTGTTTCTGAGTTCTTTAAGCTTTTCGTGCAAGTCGTTATCGCTCAATAGGCTAGCCTGACCATTACCGTCTAAGGGCATTAAGCTATTTGCACACACGAATTTGAAATCCAGGTTTGGTAGCGGTGCAACATCTTTGCCGTCGCCCTCGTCAACTACGAGAGAAAGCCAAGCACGCAAACGTGCAATTTCTACTGCCATCGGCTCTATATCAACACCAAAAATATTGTTCTGTATGACTGATAGTTTAGTAACGTAAGGATCGAATCTATTTTCTATTCTTTCGTAAGTCTTAAGCATTAGCTGCAACATACCCATAGGGTATGCACCTGAGCCACACGCAGGATCAAGAATTGTAACTTTATCTAACGCATCGATAATGCTCGCTCTATACGACTTAATTTTATCTCTGACGTTGTTGCTTTTTGCTTTAGCCCATTCGCTATCAGATATATCAAGTAAATTGTCTACAGCTTCTTTAACATAATCATCTTTCCCGAGTTCATTATAGAGATACTGTCTAAGGCTCTCTCTGCACATATAACCAACAATTTCACGAGGAGTGTAGAATGTACCCTTGGCTTTAGTAGCTTTCTTGCCTGTTTCGTCAATCTGCGTTGCAAGTAAGCTTTCAAAAACACGACCTAGCATTTCAGGGTCAATAGCGATTTGCTCATACTCTGGGCTTGATTCGTCAGTAGTGAAGTTGAACTCTTCAAAGTGATCGTACAAGTTTGTGAAGAAGCCTTCAGGCAATGTTAACGATTCATCTTTGTACCAGTCGTTCTCGTGGGGTTCAAAAAGTCCACCATTTAAGTAAGGTGTTTTTTGATCTGTCTTAAATAAGTTTGGTCGATCGTCTACAAGAAGTTCTGGAAATAGTGCCTTCTGATGCTGTTTGGTTAGTTCATCACGTTCATCGACAGGAGTATTTAGGGTTAGGAAGAATAGTCGTTCTAAAGATTGCTTGTAGTATGAAGTAGCATCTGCACCCTGAGCATTAAAATACCCAACATTTTCATCAATAATGCCTTTTTTACGCAAAAACCAGCAGAACAGTAAACGTCCAAGTAATCTGCTCGCGAACAGCTTAGCTTCTTCTTCATCTTTATCAATAGACTTAAGGTGTTGTAGTAGTTCTGTAAAGCTGTTTGATACCCCATCGTAGAACTTTTGGTTAACACTCTTCAGCTTGAAGCTTTCCCAGAGAGTAGTGTGCAGAGCTTCTTGAGTCTTAAGCGATCCTGCACCGATCCATTTTTCAAATATCTCTCTTTGAGTATTATTCAGTCGTCCTGAAAGCTCAACAATACGTAAATTACCACGATTGCTCAGTACTACTTGTAATGCCTTGCCGTTAGGGGAGAGGAAGAAGTCTAGACCGACTTTATAGCGTTCGTTATGTGTAAACTCTTCATCTTCGTAGTTTGGTGTAAAGTGAACACCTCCTGCAAGTATCTGGCGAGACCGCTTTTTAAGCCAGTAGAATTTAGCTTGTAGTAGTGGTGCATCTGCTAGGTCAAAGCAAGCTCTATCGCTCTTAAAGATAGGGTGTGGCTGAAACCAACTGTCGTATCGTTCTGCATTTGGAAGCTCAATACTAGATTCAAAGACATCCTCTACAGATTTAGTATTTGCATTGCCGATGAGCGTAACGATCTCATTCGCCAGTTCAATGCCTTTATCTACGGAAGGGTTCACATCCAACTGCGAAAGGAGTTCATTTACTCGTGTTGCGAAGTCAGTATTATTTGGCATAGAACAACACTCCCTCGACACTGCTAACCTCTTTTTCGTCAGACTTGTGTGCCTCAAGCTTGGCAACAGCTTTCTCAAAACCGTTAATAGTGTTAGGGAGAAGTTGTTGATGTGTTTTCAGATCTTGGTTCGCTTTGCGGAACAGATCTCGCATTCGTTTATCGTCTTGTTTCGTGACGATATGTTCTAGGCTTGTATCTACTGCAACGCCTGGCAATACTTTTGTAAGTTCATTCAGAACATTCTTGATGGACGGAGTAATCTTGAACGAGCTTTTCTTTTTAACTGCTTGGCGTTTTGCGAGAGCAAGGATGTATTTTTTAGCTAGTTCTCGGTCATATCCGATACGGTCGGCTTTACGTTCGCTATCATCTGCGGTTGTGCGAAGGTGTTTTAAGGCTTCAATAGTCTCAACAGCATCAACCATATAGCCACTAAGGGCGTCGGACTCTACGAATATATGTGTTTCAAAATCTACGCCTGTTTCTGTAGTAGTGCCTCGTGAGCGAGTCAAAGACAAGATAGTTGGGGTGTTTATGTCAGACTTGGCAGACTCTGGTACATAACCCCATTTACCAACAGGAATATTTTGAACTCGTGCTTTATCATCATCGCTTGCATCGCTTAAGAACTTGCGAAGATCAAGCACGTATTCGTCTATGCTCAGGAACTCTTCGTCATCACCATCAAGCTCACTAAAGGTTTCGGTAGCTTTGTCGGCGTCATATAGGTCAAGTACAGCGTTTTCTCGCTCTTCAGATTTCTCAGCTTCTTCAATTTCGTCAATATATTCAATTGGGTTTTCAGTTTCTCCAAGCACCGATTGATCAGTACCGACTGTGAATTTGATGCGATCAATCTTCTGCTCTAGTCGCTGTACTAACTTTAGGTAACTTTCCAGATTAGTTTCTGGGTGCATATTGTAGATGTAAACATTTGGATGCTCTGAGCCAAGTCGATTGATACGACCGTTACGCTGAATCATTCGCACTGGATTCCAGTGAAGATCAAAGTTGATCAGCGTACCGCAATCTTGAAGGTTTTGACCTTCACTCAGTACGTCAGTAGCAAACAAGTAATCAATCTGCTGGTCTACCGCAATATCTTTACCAGTCTTAGACTTTGGTGAGAAGCGATTAACAATTTCTTCTGCTTGAGACTTCGTGTCTCCTGTTAAGAAGGCAGACTTTTGACCAAATTCTGGTGTAGATATAAGGCTTGGCAATTTTTCACTTAGGTATTTGATAGTATCGGCGTAGTAGCTGAACACTAACACCTTTTTACCAGCTTTTTGCTTGGAGATGATGTCCGTGAGTAACTCGCTGAATGAATTGAGCTTATCGTCATTGTCTTCTAGTGCACGACAGACTTCAATAAGTACGCCCAAAAGTTGTTGATCTTTTTGGATGTCTTCCTTTAGTACTTGGACGTTGTACTTCTCAGTATCTGCTTGGATTAGATCAATTTGATCGTCTTGCTCTGCATTAACATTATGATCTGCAACAAGTTCTAGATCATCTCCGAATACTGACTGTATCGCTTGAATGTCTTTGAACTTAATGATGTAGCCTTCATCGAGTTTGCCAGCAAAGTAATTGAGTTTTTCTTGATAGTTTTCTAGTGATTTACGCAGTGCATACTGCGAGCTTTCTAAACGCTTGAGCAGAGTTACACGAAGCATATTGTGAACACTCATCTGACTTTGAAGCGTGAATGACTGTTCAGGCGGTAGCTTAAACTGCTTTATTTCATCTGGGGTTTTACCATAAAAACGGTGTTGGTATGTTTCGGAGCGGTATGGTGAGAAACCTAGTAGCAACAAGACCTGGAACACGTTTACAAACACATTGTCAGTGTATTCGTCTTCTGTAGTTTCAATGCCAGTAATTAGATCAAGTGGATGTTGAGTTCGTTGCGTTTGCTCAAGTAGCGAATCCACGTCTAATTTGCGTGGATCCTTGCCAGAGAACACGTTGATATTATTGTTTATGACATTATTAACGCTTGAGCCAAGATTATCGCTAAAACTATACGGCGAAGGTACGACTTCACTAACTGGGAACCGACGAACTTTTCCATCGTTACCGATTAAACCGCCTTCTTGCTCAATACCACGACGAGTAGTACGAACAAGGAAGTGGCGAAGCCCTTGACGCATAATTCGGTTAACTTTGTTGAAGTCAGGCTTTTCTCCTTTGTTCTCTGCTTTAGCCATTTCACTAGACAAACGTTTAACAGCTTCAAAGAAGTCAATTACCTCGTTCTTCTTTGTGGTTGGGTAAACAACTGGGAAAGATTCAAGACTGCCTTTGGCGGCTAACTGAATCTGATTCACAAAATCCGTCAATGAATTATTGATAGGAGTAGCCGTAAGTAACAGCACCTTGCTTTCAGGATTGTCGCTAAACCATTCCAAAAGCTCTTGATGTCGTTTGCTGGCGTCATTACGAAGGTTGTGAGCTTCGTCAATCACAAACATATCCACTTCAGCGTAACGATCCAGTTCTCGAGCTCTTTGAATAGAGTTTGTGTCTTGCATTGAAAGAATTTCAAAGTCGCTTGGCAGTAAACCATATACCGTTGCAAGTTCATCACGCCACTGTTGGGTAAGGCTGGCAGGGGCAATAACGTAAATGCGTCGTTTCTGCTTTTCGTGAGCATAGTGCTTGATAACCGCACCAGCAGTAATTGTTTTACCAAGACCAACAGAGTCTGCAAGCATTGCGAGACCATACTTATTTAGCTTCTTGAGGAGTAACTGTGCGTTGCGTTGTTGGAATGCATAGAGAATATCGGTAGTGTCTGCTGATAGTTGCTCGTCATCCACGATTTCATCTTGGTACAACTCCCAAAGCGTTTTTATGTACATATCGTAAGGACTGTACATAAGATCGCCCACTGGAGAGTCGCCGAGCAATTCAGAGAATCTACCATCCCATTTTTCAGTCAGTTCATCGTTCCAAACTTTATCAAACCAGCTTAAGTGTCCGTGATCGTCGGTGTCTGCTCTAGGAGTAGACTTCACGATACGGTAATCGTCTTCAAGTGCATTCAGTTCGGTATTTGCAGTGAGTCCAGCTCGTGTAAAGTTGGACGAGCCAATAATTCCGATGGCTGATTCACTTTCGTAATCTCCAAAGATATAGCACTTAGAGTGCAAGAAGCTACGACGATAGACTCGCACTTCTAAACGACCATCAGCAATTAACTCCTTCAGATCAGTTACTAGCTTGCGGTAGTTTTCGTCTTGGGGGAGGGTTGCAAGATCAAAACTAATATCTTTATCAGGAAACGCCTGTTCAGGTTCTTCTAGTTTGAGCTTTGCTTTGTAACGAGGCATCAAAGGTTCTTGTCCTATCAATAGGCGAATTGATTTATAGTTTTTGATTTCATCAAACAAAATTTGCGTGCCAGGAAGATCCCAGTACCCTGTGGCTATTGAGAGATGCTCGTGAGTTTTACTAAGCTCCCTGAGCGTGTCTCCCAATTGTTTACGCTCATTGTCTATAATTTTTGGTAACATCTGTTATAGTATACATCTTTTACTTCTTAATTCTCTAGTTAAAAGCGACTTTTGCAACAATTTCGTCAACAAAACTAAATGCCAATCAGTACGCTATAAAAAACGAGTGAAATAAACGATGTGAGTAAGGCAAGTAAAACAATGCTTGAGATTCTAATAACGCCTTTTGCTTTAATGCCAAATACTCTGACTTGAGTGCTCGCAACACCCCATTTATTGTTTTCGTTTTTCGCAGAAGCAACGAGAGTATAAATTACAAAGAACAAAGTCGCTGGTGGTATGAGTAATAGCGAGAACCATCCTGATCTTCCAATATCGTGAAGTCTGCGAATAGACCATATTACAACCACGACCATTAGAGCGAGTGCTACGATTCGTGCCAGTGAAGCAAAGCCTTGTTCTGTCTCATACGGTGCAGAGTCGTAAGCTCTACCTAGTGCTGTGCTGATAATAAATAACGGGAACACGAAAAGCATACTGATAACGTATGATTTCCTATCCATTCGCTTCTTGTTAAGTGATTTACTAGACAACTTAGACCTCCTTTTTAATTGGAGAAGTTGTCTCAATAAAAAAGGACAACCCCTCTAGGTTGTCTACACCAGCACAAGGTTGTACCCTGCGTTTTTCGAGAGGTTGCCCATTTTTGGGTACAACCAATCATTTGAATTGGCTTTTACAAACTTGTACTGATGTAGACCTCTTTATAATACCAAAGAGTCATATGTAATTAATATAGGAGGCGAGAGAGAATGTCTGATTCAACAAATCTAGTGGAGTTAGTAGAGCTATTACTGACTATTGACGAGAATGATCCAAGCAACGAAAAGAATGCATATGTAATTTACGATAAAGACGGTAATAAAATCTTACTTTAAACAGCTAACAGGGGTAGAAGTCGCCAGAACTTGCTGTCTCTCTACGTACACGAGGTACACCCCCCTATACATTAAACAGATATCCTTAACCCCGTAGGGAAAGGCGTCGTACATTGTCGGATAATGTGCGATGACTCAATGAAGCTATTGGTATGTCGCACAAGAACTTGTGCGATCGTACACCTGTGGCTGGTGCTGGATGGTTGAGTATCAATTACTATTTATTCTCTGGTCATTTCAACCACCCCCACCACCCCTTTTACTCTCCGTGTTTCTGTACCTAGTGCTCACGCAAAATTTTTTGGAATTTTCCCCTATACTTAGTTTAGGAAGATGTAATGAAAACGCTGAATATAGATACGTATGAAATAGCTTATTCTGATGAAGAGTACCGAGATGCTGATGATTATTCTGATTTAATTACTGCTCTCGCTAACGAATACGAGCGTTCTTACGAAAGATACTATAAAGAGTTTAAGCTTGATAAACGCAAGAAAAAGATCGGTAATGACGACGATCAAAGAACACTGCACAAAATAGCTCTTCAAATTGAAGTAGGCTTAGATTCAGCCACTAGACAATTTTTTGCCCATCTTCTTACACCTGATCAAACGTTTATGAATGAGGTTTACTTTAATAAAGATTTCGTTAAGCCTAATGAGGATAAGAGTTCCGCTAATGCATTGCAGAACAAGTTTGTTGAAATTCGAAAATTCATTGATGCTTTTCAAAACCGCCACAAGCTAGAACTCAGAAAGTCTTATCGCTATATGCACGACAGACTTTACTACACGCCCTCGGACTACGTAAAGTTTAATCAACACAGTAAACCAACTGCCTTGCTTGAAGAATTATTTAAGCATCCAACAAGATTGAACGACAGTTACGAGTTACTTGAATCGATCACTGACAACTATCCGCTTCTGTACTTACGAAAAGATCTTGATAATTTGACGATTATTAAAAAGACATCGGAATCAATAAACAAAAGAGTCAGTAACGCCACCAAAAACAACACCAAGCTTATTCTTCATAACACCAAAACAACTTCACTTAATCCAATGGCGTTTCACAGAATAGATCGCATCCAATTTGATAAATACAGATAAGAATTAGTGGGGCTCTAGACGGCTTACAACCTAAATAAACTAGGTAGTATGAAGTCAACAGAGCAACTTACAGAACAGGACTGCCAAACACTGGCAGAGTTCTTTGAGTTGCTCGCAGAAATGGAGGAGCGACTCGGTGAAAAAGGTCAGTGAGGTTACTGTCGTGCCCGTAAAGCCAAAATTTGGATTGATAGCCTTTGCTAGTTTTGTTCTGTTTGAAAGCTTCTATGTTACTGGCGTGGCGGTGTATACACGTCCTATGGGCGGAATACGCCTTGTCTATCCACGCAGAAAGAACGTTGATACGTGCTACCCAATACTCAAGGATTTAGGACAAGAAATACAGGATGCAGTTGCTGATTATATTCAGCGGTATGAATTGATGATATAGCCACAAAAAAAGCATTAAGGATGTGATGAATAATAGTAATGATAGATCAACGCAAGTATTTGAAAAGATATGGGGCAAGACCGTTCTGAGCGGAGGTTTTACTCAATTACCAAACGACCTTCTTCGTGGGGCTAAGCAACTTAAACTCAATACATACGATGTAGCCGTCTTGGAGCACATTATGAGTGTTGGGGCTGGATTTGCTACAGCGAAATCAATTGCAGACGCTCAAGGTATATCGATCGGCACTGTAAGAAAATCATTTAACAAGCTTAGACGTCTAGGTTATGTAAGATTCATATACAAAACTGGTGAAGCCAATAGATTTGATCTTCAGGGTTTAGTTACTGCTATTCGTCAAGTAGCTTCCGACAGACAGAGGGCTACCTACGAGGAGCATAGGGGTGTAGTTGTTTCAGACAATATCCCTACTCGTGAAAGCAGTACCAATAAAGACTCTATAAATACTAATGAAGATATAAAAGATGGGGACGGATATAAAAGCTTTTTAGAAGCAAAAGAAAGACTAAAGCATAAGAATGGTAAGCCTCCGTAAAAGATCAATTTGAGTTATAATAAAAGGGCTTTCCCAATCACACGCAAAACCGAAACTTTTTTCGTTTTCTGCTCTTAATGGGCGGTTGTGCCAGAAAGCTATCGGTTTCGGTAGTGTGTATGGGAAAGCCACAACCGTCCATTTAAGTTTTAGGAGGAGAAAATATGCAAGCATACATACTTGCCCGAGTATCAACCAAAGAGCAGGAAGACACCAATTCACTGCCATCGCAACTTCGTCGTATGCAGGAGTATTCTGCCCGAAACGATTTTGAAATCATTGAGACGTTCAAGTTTGCCGAGTCATCCACAAAGCAGGATCGCAAACAATTCCAGCAAATGATTAGGCAAATTGAAAAATCTAGGCAAAAGATAGCCATCATTACCGATACAGTTGACCGAATGCAAAGAGATTTTAAGGAATCTGTATTGCTCGATGACTTACGAAAACGAGACAAAATTATAATTCATTTCATACGTGAGAACTTGATCCTTCATCAAAACTCAAACAGCTCTGAACTTATGCGTTGGGATATGGCTGTAATGTTTGCAAAAAGTTATGTAACTCAATTGAGCGATAATGTGAAACGAAGTTTTGAGCAAAAGGTTAAGAACGGTGAATGGCTTAGTAAAGCTCCATATGGCTACCGAAATATACGGACTGAGGATGACAAAAGCTGGATTGAGCAAGATGCTAGTCAAGCGTTAGTGGTACTTGAAATGTACCGTTGGTACTCAACAGGATCTTATTCAATGATCGAGATACGCAAGAAGCTCAAACAAGAGCACAATGTAAAAATGGGCATTAGCCTTATTGCAAAGATACTCAATAACCCGTTTTACTACGGCGAAATGATTATTAAGGGAAAACAATATCCACATAAGTACGAACCTATAATTTCAAAGGAGGTGTTTGAGAAAGTTCAGGCGGTTATTAGTGGATTCAATAAAAAGAGCTTCAAGTATGCTGGTATACCGTTCTTGTATCGAGGTCTTATCAGCTGTGCGGTTTGTGGCTGTAGTGTCTCGCCCGAGCGAAAGAAAGGTTTTCATTACTATCATTGCACTGAATTTAAAGGCAAACACAAAACACCTTATGTCCGTGAAGAAACTATATCTGACCAAGTCATAAAGGCACTTGAAGCCATAGTCTTATCGGAAGATGACTACAAAAAAGTGAGTGAGATGCTTAAGAAAGCTCATCAAGATAAGGTTGGTTATAAATCACGTCGAGTGAATCGCCTAAACATTGAACTATCACGTTACATCCAGCGTCTGGAAAAGCTGTATGAGGATCATCTTGATGGAGTTATTGACGATGCGTTCTATGAGCGAAAGGCATCAGAGTATCGTGGTATGCGTGATAGCATCAAGTTAAAATTAGACGCAATCGACAAGGCAGACGATGCATTTTATCTCACAGTTGATAGAATGCTGAAACTTACCCAAAAAGCTCCTTCACTACTGTTACGTTCGGAAATGGAGTATTCAAGACGACTTTTTAACTTTGTACTTCAGAACGCAACGCTTGATCAAAGTTTACTTCGGTGGGAATACAAAAAGCCGTTCGATATTCTTGCTCGAACGGCTAAAAATGCGAACTGGCAGGGGAGACAGGACTTGAACCTGCGACACTCGGTTTTGGAGACCGATGCTC
>CAZTQB010000002.1:0-109314 GCA_964615775.1 uncultured Candidatus Saccharibacteria bacterium
GCGTTAAGCTCTTGAACGTAGCGTTTCTTAAACTCTGGGTAGCGTTCGGGTATATGCCCAAACCACTCTCGTAGTTCGTTGCTTGGTGCAATATCTTTGCACCAATCGTCAAGGTTAGCTTCTGCTTTTGAAATGCCTCGTGGCCACAATCTATCTACTAAAATCCTATAACCTGTCAGTTGGACAGTGGACTTAAGATCGTAGATTCTAGCAATCTTTATCTTCATAATCTCCTCCTTGTACTTTATATCAATTAATCTCTTTTAGGGTTAATGGAGTGGCTAAAAATTATATGATTGTTGTCTGATTTTGACCATTGCCGGAATCTAAGATAGATGATTCTTCTTGGCCGACGGGCATAAGAATTGCGTCGACTAATGCATCAAGTTGATCGTTTGACAAATTTGCCTTGACAGCGTAACCTTCAATCCCCTGTTGTCTCAATCCAGCAGGTGCGTCGGCCTCATTGAGGTTGGAAATAATTTGAACCTTTATATCTTTACCCCAATCACTCGCTCTAATTCGTTTTAAAATCTCATCGCCAGCAATAATAGGCACCATTAAATCCAATAATACTAAGTTAGGAATTTCTCTCTCAATTATCTCTAGGGCTACTTGACCGTCGTAAGCTAATGATATCTTGTAACCAAGTATTTCTAGCCTAGTTTTATAAATTTCTGCTAAATCAATATTATCTTCGACAATCACAATTTTTGAATTTGCTCTAAAGTTGTCCATAACTTTATTGTAAACTTATTTTTTTATTCTTCAAATAGTAAATACTAATGTTTTTTTGTCAATGAAATGTTCTCAAACAAAGCTATTCTCTGTATTATTTATACATAAGGGTAAAATAAGGTATGGAAAAGTCCACTAAAACAAATTTGAACAGTTTTTTACAAAATTTGCTTGGTTATTTTTTTGTATTTATGTTTGTTATTCCTGTAGTACCCTATCTAATCTATAAAGTTATTATAAGTATAAAATAAATATTGACTTTTCATCAATAAAGTTATAAAATACTTTTATGTTTAGACGTGGAGGGCGTACAACGCTCTCGAAGCGTCGTGCGCTGTTAATTTTGCCGTTGTGGGTAGTTTCAGCATATTGGATGTGGAGCTGGTGGTTTTTTGATACTCAAATAAACTTTTTATCGATTTATACTATTTTATCAATTGCCATGGTTTACGAATTTACTCTGTTGCCGTCATTTTTCTTATTTTTCTTATTTCGAAACCGGGTTCCAAAACGTAGAATTGCTCCAAAGAACCAAAAAGTAGCAGTTATTACGTTATGTGTCCCGTCTTCTGAGTCACTAGATATCATTGAAAGGCAGCTAAAAGCAATGGTTGCTATCAAATACCCACACGATAGCTGGATACTGGACGAAGGTAAAAACTCTCAGATTAAAAGAATGGCCAAAAAATATGGTGTTATGTATTTTTCACGTAAAGGGGTTGAGAAGTATAATCAGCAAGATCCCCCGTTTAAAGCAAAAACCAAGGCCGGTAACGTTAATGCATGGTTAGAGAATGTTAAGCGGCGAAAATATGATTTTTTTGTTCAGTTTGATATTGATCATATTGCTAAGCCTAACTACCTTAATAAAACTTTAGGTCATTTTCGCGATGAGAAAGTGGCCTGGGTGCAGGCTCCGTCGGTGTATTCTAATCTTGATAGTTGGACCGCTCGCTTCTGGCAAAAGTGCGCTCGCAAAACACAGCCTGAATGATGGTAGTCATCAATTTTTTGATACAGGACCACTTTTGCGGTCATATCATCAGTATGACAGGCCGGATACCGCATTTGGCGAATGGGTATCACTGAACGAAGGAGAATACGGAGCAACTTTCACGGACGATATTCTTGCAGGACATATCTCAACTGCACTGAGACAAGAATCAGGGAAAGCCGTTATTATAGGTAATCGTTCAATCAATGGAATTGATAGACTATCCGATATACTCGGCGTATCGGATAGAAAAATAGTATACATTGACGCGCCAACAGAGCTACTTCGCGAAAGATATCAGAAGCGTGAGCAGCGAATTATATCACCAGCCGAGTTTGAAGAAATACTCAATCGCGATAGGCAAATGGGGCTATCGGCACTCATCGGTACCGCTGATATTGTCATCAATAACGACTCTGATTTTGAAACAGCCGCTGAGCAGCTCAAAGCAAGCCTTGTCAGTCGTCAGTTTTCGTACTATTCTGAATAAGCTCTGCGATGGCTTCGTAGTTCTTCGTCCAGTAACTTGCGCGCTCTGATTCAGGGTACTCCGCGAAAGTTCTGCTGTCATCGGCAAATTGAATAATACGCTCCCAGCGCATATTCTCATCACCCCGCGTTTCTTTACTGAATACCACAGGTACGCTGTAAGAAAATGCTTGGACAGTACCAGCATCGTCTACATAGGTTGCGGCAAGCTCAAAATGACCCTCTCGATTCGGCAGGGTATCAATAATTTTTAGTAGCTGTTCGGCGGAAATTGTCTTATCAATATAGGCCATGAAAGGGCCAGGCATACCTAGAGCGTCGATATAGAAGCTATGGTCTTCGCGAATAACGGCCTTACCAGTTTGCTTGTGTGCTTCAAGGGCTGCTGCTGTAGCAATTTCCTTGCTACTATCTGCTTGGATTTCAGGGATATCGAGCTTGAGCGGCTCAACTTCAATATTATATTGGTTAAAAACTGCATTAGCAGCCGCAATCTTGCCGGGATTTCCTGTCAATAGGTATATATTTGTCATGTTTCTATGATGAATGATTTTAGGCATTCTGTAAACCTAACCTTGCTTTTTACCTACAACTGTTGTATTATAAACTCTATATGAAAATCCCCGGTGTACTAGGTGGACTTGGCCCACAAACAACGGCTGACTATTATTTAAGAGTTCAGGAGCTTACACTTGAGCGCAATGCTCTAGTGCGTCCTCCTATGCTGATGTGGAGCGTTCCATTGCCATACGAACTTGAAGAGGAGTCAATATTTGATGGTACAGGCTTTGATAGGATTGGCGAGTATTTAGCCGATGGCGCAAAAAGGCTTGAGTCGGCAGGTGTAAGTTTTGTGGTGATGCCATGCAATTCTCTACATATATGCCAATCTCAAATTGAAGAAAAGCTTACAGTTCCGTTCATCAGCATTATTGATGAGACGGTGCAAGTGGTACATGAGAAATCCTATAAAAATGTCGCTCTACTAGCAACCGAACAGACAGCCGAAAGAGGGTTATATACAAAGCCGCTTGAAGAAGTTGGAATTAACGTTATTAAACCAGATTACACTCAGCAACGCATGTTAAACCGGATGGTTGTTAGGCTCATCAACGGAAAGCAAGCGCCAGACGATGCGGTCAAGTTTCATCAGGTTTTACAACTTCTACAAGAGCAAGGAGCAGAGATTGCGATATTAGCTTGTACTGATTTTCATATTTTATTCAATGATAGGCATACGAATATGCCATATCTCGACACTATGGAAATACTTGCGCAAGCAACCGCTCGTGAAATGTACGATTAGTTTCTATTGAGCCGATTTATTGAGTCAGTGAGCAGTTGTCGTATAATTTCACCTTTCGACACACCCTGTTCTTTCGATAGCTCTTGGATTGAGCTGTCAATCTTTCGGGTACTCATGAAACTGGTACGGACGGTTTGTTGCTGTTGGCTAGCAAATTTTACAAAAGAACCCAGAGTATCCTTATATGTCGATACGTCGTAATCCTTGATTTTGAGCAAGCGTGATGGGTTGTTTCGAAGTATGCTGCCAGGTTCAGATTTTGTTCCGGCATGATATAGATAAAGGCTCGGCTTTGTGTTGGCGAGAGCGAAAGAGAACTGAAAACCAAGCGTTTGACTTGCTCTGCTCATCTCTGCAATAAACATATCAGCTTGTAGTATTTTTTCAACAATCTCATCAAAGGATTCGGTATCATGAGGCTCGCTAGGGTCGTACAAGAAAACATTCACTTTATGACCTAGAGATTCTAGGTGAGAGGGTAATTGTCGTGATACAAGTTTTTCAACCTGCTCGGAGGCATGACCTTTTGTGGCTGAATAGACTATGTCCATGAACTTATTATACCATAAAACACGCCATATCTGATGTGCTCACACTAGATATAGCGTGTTTGCTGTGCTTTCGGTTGTCGTTAAGCTATCAGGGTGGAGACTAAACTTCCAGGAGGAGGGCGCGTAGCACGGCGGCTTTGCCGCCTGGGCGAAGCCCCGACGCCTCTACCATTTATGGTAGTCGAACCACCAGAAAACACCCTTTTCAACTAAAAAAGAAATCTCGGCGGGGGGAAATTCAAAAAAATAATGCAAAGGGTTTTTCTGGTGGGGCGAGCGCGGGCTTGCCCGCGCAGGCGTTGGGGCTGAGCCTGCACGGCTCAGTAATTTTGCTGGAAATAGGTTCGAGATTTTTCGTAGAGTGTAGCCATTTTAGAAAAAATTTAGAACCGCCATTTTAGGCGATTTTTTATTTACTAAAACTACTTGTCCGTTAAGAGAAATGATATGGCAGCTTCAAGTATGTCTTATGGGTAGTTGTAAATAGTGCGTAAGTTGTGGCCACAAACCTCTACGATGCAAATAATCTACACTCTTTTTTCCAGCATACTTTTTAATTGTCGGATGCCTATAAGAGTCAATGCACACATCAAATGCATTAAATATATAGCTTGCCCCTACATCAAATACATCAGGGTGAATTGTTTGAAATTGGGACGTATTATAGCTCCTCATAATATTTGGTACCACTGCCACGCCTTCATTATCCAGCTTCACTATACCTCTCATCATTTCTTCGTATGGGTCTATCCCAACAACATAATTAGTTTCAACAATTTTAAAACCTACGTCTTTTGCTAGCTCATATCTCCTCAAATGATCTTCAAAGGTCTGACCTCCTTTTACATCACCCCAATGAATACACCTCAACTCGTCATTCATAGTTTCAATCGTACCAATATACCCAATTGCACCCGCATCAAGGATTGCTTGCATTGCTTCTCTAGAACGTAATATGTGGTTGTAAATCATAAACTTAGCATTATCAAAGCCAAACTTTCTATATACATCCATGATTTCTGTCAGCATCTCCACCTCTTTTTTCTCAGTTGCATGAGAACCGGTAGTAATACTAACAGAAGCCAGCTCGCTTTTATCAAATCCTCGTTCATAATACTCTTCCGCAATTTGCCTAACATGCTTCTCAATATAGTTATCATCTGGTTTTGAAAAAGCTTTTGTTGCCCCCCCTAGAACAACCCCTACACCCAGCTGCACAAGTTGACCTAGGAGACACAATAAGTGCTGTTGGTAACTCGTTAAGATCTGGGTCAACTCGACTATAATGATGGTTTGTTGTTGATCCAATGTTTGCATGAACCTTCACTGGTAATTCTCTTCCGGTGCCAACCCCTCTAATTACGGCTTCTGTTGAACCATCTTTATGATCAATACTAAATGGAGAGACATTCGTCGCATCATATGGTGTTCCTGCAGTTTGAAAATTCGACACTCCAGTACCTGGATCAGTGTAAACAAGTACGTACGTTCTGCCTCTTTCGGCACCTTTAACACTACAAAAACCTATTAGCAATGAAAGAGCTTGAGTCGGATTCAAATTTCTTGCTGATTCCAGATTTTCAATACCGTCTTCTGAAAATTTATTCAAACATTCGGCTAATGTCTCGTAATTTATATTATTTTTCATTATTTTAATAAAATAACATTCAATTGACAAAAAATCAATAAAATATTTATTAAATTCTACTTATTAATAAATGGCGTGACTAGAACGACAATAAAAAGAATCACTCCTAGGCCACCAGCTATTTTAAACACTAGATCCCATTTTTTAGAAGACCTAATATTACTAAAAATCATGCCCTTGTACACTGCAAACTCCAAAACTGCTATCGATACACAAGCTAAGACTATCAGACCAGTATAAGAAACTCCATCATTGCGTGGATTCTGAGACAAAAATTTACCAAGGCCATAAACGATTGCTAATAATAAAAAAAGTAAATTTAGTATGACGACTGCTATCATCGACAATACTTGGACTTTCTGACCGCTCATCGTTGCAGATGAAAATACTGGCTGTTTTGAACCTAAAGCATCTGGATTTGCTTGCATAAAAGCAGGTTGTTGGTGCGTCACAGTTGGAGTTGGTGAAATGTTGTTGGTATCAGTATTTGCAGGCGAATAAGACGAAGGTGAAAATACAGTAGCTGGCGGTGGTGGAGTAGGAGTTACTACCTGAGTTTGCTCTAGGTTAGTTGATTGAGGTGAAGCATCGTGTCTAATACCTTTTAGGTCTGGGTCGTCATTCATAACTACTATTATAAACTGCTTTTAGCATAACCAAAAATCTGTTTTTAACTCAATAATTGTAATACTTGCTGAATATAACTTTTTGTGTTACAAATATTGACTTTTTATATTTTTTTGAATATAATATATATGAATATGTAAGTACAGTTACTCAAAGATGTACGTAGCAAATAGTAAACTACTGCTTACAAAATAATAAGAAAAGAATATGGAAATATATACAGTACGACCCGATACAACTGAATTCAAGCTAGGCTCTCGTCAAAATCCAGAAATAGTGGAAAATTTTGATATTCTAGCCATCTACCAAGAGACTTTAAGCAATTTTGATGAGCAAATTAGAGTGGCTAAAGAATTTCATCAACATGTAGTTGACAATCTAGATAAATATTCTGACACAGACGAAGGATTTTTTCGTGCAAGTTCTGACTACTATGAAACACTATCGGCAACTCAATCTTTTGAGCTTAAAAAGCAAGAATTTTTAACTAACCACGATGAGAAAACCGGAGCATTAAATGAAAAAGGCTTTAAGAAAGCTTTAAGGTCGCATCTAGAAGCTGCTAAGGAATCTGGTCAATGTGTACTAGTAATGGTCGGTGACGGCGATAAATTCAAGGATATTAACGATACATATGGACATGCTGCCGGAGATAAAGTACTCCAGCTTTTTGCAAAAGTAGGTATGGATGCCGTTATGAAATCATCGCGAACTCATTATAGAGAATATAGCGGAGAATATAGCAACGAACAACGAGCTGCAAAAAGCAGCCAGCCTAATGATGAAATTGCTCGTTTGCATGGAGATGAGTTTGCAATAGTTATGACATTGCCAAAAGACGCTGCAGAAATAGTGGTTGAGCGAATAATTGAGCGACTAAAGAATGTTGAAGCCTACCACGATGGTGAAAAAATTCTCAGTAGCATGACCCTTGGATCAGTTGCGGTTAGTCTAAGCGATCCGCACACAGAAATAACCGACAAACTAATAGAGAAAATACTAGAAAAAGCTGATGAAGATTTATACAACAACAAACCAAAAAAGCCAAATAGATAAAAGTTATTTTTTATTTTAATACGCTAGCGTTTCTTTCACATATCTACTGGTTGGTATAAGGCCTAAATGATACTATAACAATTATGAATATTACAGATGAGCAGTTTGATGAGTTAATTTCACAAGCATTAAGTGAGCTACCAAAAATCCAGGTTGATGGACTCAAGAATGTTGCGATTGTCTACGCCGATGAACCGACACCAAAACAACGCGAAACATTAAAGCTTAGATGTAATCAAACTTTACTAGGATTATTTGAAGGATTACCACTTACCAAAAGAGCGGCAGCCAATAGTATATTTGGTGGACCACTAGGTGCAATGCCAGATAAAATTACTTTATTTAAACTGCCTCTTATTAATTATTCTAAAGATTTGGCTGATTTAAAACGTCAGGTCAAACACACACTATGGCACGAAATAGCCCATTATTATGGTCTAGATCATGACCAAATTCATAAACTAGAGCAGTCGTAAATCTCTAATTTCGTCTGGCAAAAAGCCATCGCCATAATCAGTAGTGTTGGCTTTTTTGGTTTTATCAAATTCAACTGATTTTAGCTGTCGGCGGGTTGCTTTGCTTCGCAGATGAAATGGCACACTGACATTCGGATATGTTCGAGCCAATTCTTTGGCTTTTGCCATGACGTCAGTAACTTGACGCGATTTATCAGTCTTGGCTAGCACAATCGCACAATGATACAAATTATGTTCACATTCCGGCATACCAACTCGCTCAACCGCCAAAAATGTACTAACTGCCAAATTCAATGCTGCAGGAGCCGCTATGCCAACGTCTTCGCTAGCAAAAACTACCATTCGTCGGGCAATAAACTTTGGATCTTCACCTGATTGCAGCATTCTTGCCAAATAGTAAACTGCAGCCGTTGGGTCAGACCCACGCATCGACTTAATAAAAGCACTGATAACATTGTAATGTTGCTCACTATTTTTGTCGTAATGAGGTGAACTGGACTGAGCAGCAGTAGCAATAGTTTGCTCCGTAATCTTATCACTCTCTAGATTGATCGCTAGTTCGAGATTATTTAAGGCAACCCTGCCATCACCATTAGCTATTTTTGCCAAATATCGCTGGTTTTTTACTGGTAAGCGTTTGGCGTTAATCCCTAAAACTTTCATAGATTTATTGATAATTTTTAGGATATCGTCCACATCTAGTGGTTCCAAAACCAATATCTTGGAGCGAGAAATTAACGGACGAATCACCTCAAAACTAGGATTTTCGGTGGTAGCACCAACCAAAGTAATTGTTCCATCTTCTACATAGGGCAAAAAGGCATCTTGTTGCGACTTTGAAAATCGATGAATTTCATCAACAAATAATATAGTCTTTTGATCTAAACGATTGTTGATTTTAGCATCTTCAATGACCCTCATTATATCGGATTTACCTGATGTTACAGCGGATATTTCTTTAAATACAGCTCCGGTTTCATTGGCAAATATCCGTGCTAGCGTAGTCTTTCCAGATCCTGCCGGACCCCAAAAGATTAGATTGGTCGGCAATTTCTTAGATATAATTTCACTTAATATTTTGCCCTTACCGATGAGGTGTTCTTGCCCAACTACTTCATTTAATTTGGTAGGACGCATCTTTTCTGCCAACGGCACCGACATTTAGCTAGCCAATCTACTTATAGCAATCTCAAAAGCCGCTTGTTTAAGCGAAATACTACTTTGTTTAGAGTAATCAAGTGCATTTTTTGTAGCAGAAGATAGTTTCTTTTCTAGTTCTTGATTGACTTTTGCAAGTGGCCACTTTGTACCTTGCATATTTTGTAACCACTCATAGTAACTTACCGTCACACCACCAGCATTAGCTATGATATCAGGAATATCGATTACACCATTTTTTATCAATTTTTGGTAAGCCTGAAAACTAACCGGACCGTTGGCTAACTCTAAAATAAATTTTGCATTCACGGTATCGTAATTACTTTTCGTGATAGTATTTTCTAGAGCTGCACAAACTAAAACATCAACTTCTTCAGATATTATTTGTTCGGAACTACCCTCAGAATCGGCTTGATCTTCTAAATCGTCAATTGCTTTACGCGAAAAATCTACATTACTAAAATCAAAGCCAGCAACCGAAGTTAGAGTCTTCTTTGAGCTAGACACAGCCACTACATTAACGCCCAACTCTTGGCTAGCAATCTTTGCAAAATAGAAACCAACATTGCCTAGTCCCTGAACAGCCACAGTTATCTCGCTTGGATTAAGCTTGTAGAATTTCAATACTTCTCTTAATACAATCATGCCACCACGGCCAGTGGCAGCTTCACGGCCAAAACTGCCGCCTTTTTCTATGGATTTGCCGGTAAAGCTAGCTCTAGTTTTATCGCCGGTTTGCTTTGAATACTCGTCTGTCATCCAGTCTATAATTTGTGCATCAGTATTGACATCAGGTGCGGGTATATCGGTTTCTGGACCTAAATTTTTATATAGAGCCTTCACATATTCTCTGGAAATTTGTTCCAAATATTTCGTGTCAACCTTTTTAGGGTCAATTACTACCCCGCCCTTGCCACCACCCATTGGTATATCAATAACAGCCGTCTTGAAAGTCATTAACGTAGCTAGAGCCATCACCTCATCGTAATTAATATCAGGGTGAAATCTTATACCACCTTTATAAGGACCTAATTTATTTTTGTGCTGTACACGATAAGCCAGGTGCTTCTGCCCACCAATATCAAGTTGAGCTTCATGAACTTGGTCATGAGACAATAAATTATCAATCTGCGTCTTACTTAAGCCTAGGTTTTGAGCAGACAAAATAATTAACTTTTTGGCCGTCTCTAGCATAATATACATAATAACACGTGATATACTATTATTCGTTAGATGTCGATTTTACTTATAATTACTTTGGTTGTCTTTTTTATTTTAATGTCGGCGACTTGCTCGGGCTTAAATATCGCCCTAATGTCGCTTGATCTACAAGAGCTTAATCGCAAGCAAAAATTAGGTGATAAAAAAGCAAAAATAGTTTATGCCTTACGAAAGAAAACTCATTTAACCCTAGCCAGTATACTAATAACCAATACCACTTTTAATGCCGGAACAGCAGTGTTTTTAGCAGGTAGATTTAGTGGGTTAGTCGCAATTGTAGCTTCAACTTTACTACTAGTCGTTTTTAGTGAACTTTTGCCACAAGCTATCTTCACTCGTAATGCCTTAAATTACATGTACAGACTATCACCACTTATTAAAATAATGATCTTTTTTACCTACCCCATATCCAAGCCACTACAACTAATCCTGGATAGATGGTTCGGGCCAGAGAGCAACAAGCTTCATTCTCGTCATGAATTAGGCATGATAATTAACGAGCATAAAATTGGTAATGCTAGCGAATTAGATGATGATGAGATCGAGATTATCAGAGGTGCGTTGCAACTTAGCGAAAAACAGGTAATAGATATCATGACACCAATTGATAAAGTTTTTTGGCTAAAGCAGACCGATTATATCGATCATGAGTCGATTGATTTAATAAAAACTGCCAGTTTTAGTCGTATACCAATCTTTAGCAAATCTTTAAGAGAGTGTTTTGGAGTGCTACTGATGAAGGACTTAGTTGATATTGATTTTGACAATCAAACTCTAAATATCTCTGAAGCCAAACTGCATCGCACCAAGATGATTGGCAGTAAAACTGCCCTAGATACCATGTTCCGACATTTCATCACTGCTAGAACTCATCTTATGCCAGTTACCATGGGTGGCAAAATAATCGGTATTATTACTATTGAAGACTTGATAGAAGAAATTATCGGCCATGAAATTATTGATGAATCGGACAAAACTTTAGTTTAAAAAATAAAATTAAGCTAAGCCAGATTATTACTTACAAAATCCCAGTCAACAACATTCCACCAATTTTCAACGTAATCTGGACGTTTATTTTGATACTTCAAGTAGTAAGCATGCTCCCAAACATCTAACGCCAATAAGAGCTTAAGGCTAGAATCCTGCATTAACGGATTATCTTGATTGGCCATCGAGCAAATCTTTAACTCGTCACCGTCTTGCACTAACCATACCCAGCCACTGCCAAACCTGCCTATAGCCGCTGCAGCAAATTCCTGTTTAAATTTATCAAAATTACCAAATTGATCATCAATCTTCTCTAGCAAATTACCAGTTAAGCTATTGCCACCAGGTGTCATACACTTCCAAAAAAAACTATGATTATAATGGCCACCGCCATTGTTCTGTACAACCATACGCTTAGATTCATCAAGCTTACCTAGGTTTGTAATAATCTCAGCGATATCTTTATCTGCCCATTCACTACCATCTAACGCACCGTTTAACTTGTCAATATATGCCTGGTGGTGCTTACAATAATGTAGCTCCATTGTCTGAGCATCGATATACGGCTCTAGGCCATCATAGGTGTAGTCCAATTTTGGTAATGTAAACATTTTTTCTCCTTGTGATTTATTTACTTTTTGAATTATTCGTTCGCCACTTTTCAATTTCGGCATGATGACCACTAAGCAACACCTCCGGGACTCTCATGCCTCTAAATTCTTCTGGCCGCGTATAATGGGGATGTTCTAGGTAATTGGCTTTAGTAAAACTTTCCTTTTCAGCACTAGTTTCACCTCCCAACACACCGGGGATCAAGCGAACTACGCTATCTATTAATACCATAGCTGCTAGTTCGCCCCCCGTGATTACATAATCACCTATTGAAACTACTCGGTCTGTGAGCTGCATCACTCTTTCGTCGATTCCTTCGTATCGCCCACAGATAATAATCATGCCTTTATCTTCTTGGGCAAATTTTCTACACTTTTGTTGATTAAGACTTTCACCTTTTGGACCCATAAAGTAAACAACTGCCTTTGGGTCATTTTGCTTAGCATATTCTATAGCTGCAAACAGCGGCTCTGGCTTAAGTAGCATTCCATCACCACCACCATAAGGTACATCATCAACTTGTTTACGAGGACCAATCCCGAAATCTCGGAGGTTGATGTAACTGTAGTCCACCACCCCTATTTCCTTAGCTTTCCAGAGCATGCTCGACTCCAAAATTGGCGGGAACATCTCAGGAAAGATGCTTATTATTTGAATTTTCTTCACGTATCTATTATCTCATAAAATAAATAAACCCCTCAATAGAAGGGTTTATTTAACACATAAAGCTCTCAAACAGATTTGTTTGACTCGCAGTGAGCTTACTTGTTTTTTGTTTTTACTCTGTTTTTATACAGATAAAACCATAATAACAATAATCAGTATTTTTTGCAACATTTTTTGCCAGCTTAGACGTCAAGGTCGTCAAGGTCGGCGAGTTCACGCCTGGTTCGAGCTACAGCATCGTCTGAGCTGTTGGTGGTTTCATCAGCCACGTTAGCACTACCATCTTGTCTAGATGAGCTAGGTTTTGAGCTATCGTCACCCCATGCACCATCATTGCCATAACTACGTGAGTCACTTCGGTCATTAGAATTTCCTCCACCTACGCCGTTGTCAACAATTTTCAAATTATAACGAGCGTCATTTTTAGTACCCAAAGCTCGAAGCAGCGTACGAATACTTTGTGCGGTTGCTCCACGCTTGCCAATCACCCTACCAAGGTCTTCTGGATCTACCGTAAGCTCAATTAGAACACCTTTTTCATCAATTCGCCTATCAACCTTAACCTCATCTGGCTTAGTTACTAGTGACTTTACTACATATTCAACAAATTGTTCGTCGATACTGCTACTCATGATTTTCTCCTTTATGAACAGAAAAAGTTAATGTTAATGTAAGCTCATTATACCAAAAAACTCCAGCGATAAAACCTGAGTTTAAAGTAATTTTAATTAACTATTTTGTTTCTTCGGAAGATTCAGCCGATTTTGCAGTTTTTGCTTCTTCGGGCTTTTCTGGTTCTACTGGCTCTTCTTTTGCAGCCTGTACTTCGGCTGGAGCTTCTTCACTAGCAGGTTTTTCGTTAGATACTTCTTCTTTAGGTTGGTTTTTACGAAGCTTTTCTGGGTTACGGGTTGTTCGTTTTCGACTTGAAGTTTCATTTTTTATCCATTTTGGTAGTTTGACTGACTCTTCTTTTAAGATTCTAACAACTCGATCAGATGGCTGAGCTCCGTGATTTAAATAAAATTCAGCTTTCACTTTATTAAGAGTTGTCGTTTTAGAATGCGGATCATAACTACCTAGCAATGCCACATATTTGCCACTACTTGGAGTCTGACGAGAATCTTGAACCACCATTCGATAAGTTGGTCGACCTTTTCTACCTAATCTTTGCATGCGAATTGCTAACATGTACTTGCTTTACTCACTTTCATCTCTTTTTATGCCAAAACTTATTCTAGCGTTAATATAAAGTTTAAATACTATTTTACAGATAGAACCATCTTTTGTCAATCTGTATTTAATGATTTGTAATAAGCAAGAGCTTCAGAGGCTGCTTGTTGTTGAGCGGCCTGCTTGCTTGGACCTTGGCCTTGACCCCTTGAGATATTGTTGACATACACTCCCACCGTAAAGATTTTGTCATGATCTGGACCATCTTCGTCAACAACTTTATAAACCGGCGTATAGCCCTCGATACTTTGCGACATCTCTTGAAGGTGACTTTTTGGGTCCATCCAGGAGCCAGTTTTTAAAATACCGTTTAGAGTTGAAAGAACCGTTTTTTCGATTATCGACTTTGCTTTTTCGAAGCCCTGATCTAGATAAACTGCACCAATTACAGCTTCATAGCTATTGGCCAAAATCTGCAGCCTGGCTCTATCGGTACCGCGTTTCTCACCACGGCTCAGCCGCAATAAACCTTCAAAGCCAGCTTCACTAGCCGCTGCCCCGATACTCTCGGTTCGCACCAAGGCACTTCGCCAGTTGGTTAAAATACCCTCTGGTTCCTCATAGTTAAGATAAAGATGCTCCGTAACCACTAATTCCAAAACTGCATCACCCAAAAACTCCAATCTTTCATTATGAACTTTGGTCGATTTTTTATGCTCGTTTACATAAGATCGGTGCGTAAAGGCTGTAATCAACAATTCAAGATTATTGAACTCAACTCCTAGAACTTGCTTGGCAAAATCTTTGTATTTTGACGTATCCATACTAAAGATTTGACTGCCTTATCTTCTTTAACCCAAGCAAGAAAATTTTACTAATATCTTCGTATTCGATTTTATCTAGTGCTTCGGTCGCTTTAAACCATTTTATGCCATTCATCCATTCTTCTGGCTTAAGATCATCAGTGTCACCTTCTGCCCTAACCAAAAATATCTCAGTAGTCATCAATACCAGACTAGTCACACGGCGATAACGGAAGTTGATCTTACCTAACCAATTTAGTACTCGCATCTCTTTAAGGCCAGTTTCTTCGCGAATTTCACGCTCAGCCGTATCTTTTGGAGCTTCACCTTCTTCGATATGTCCTTTAGGAATTGTCCAACGATTTTTAGCATCTTGAATCAGTAAAATCTCAATTTCACCTGATTTTTTGTTGCGACGAAAAACCATACCACCACTAGTTGGTTCACGAACAACTTCGTTGATAGACGGTTTACGACGAGGTATGAATTTCTTTATATCTGGTATTCGTCTAGGTTTTTTCATCTAGTTTAGTCTGTTTTTCCTTTGCTATTTTCGGAATCATCTTTATCTTCGGCAGTTTCTAGCCCTTTAGCGGCTTCTTCAGGATGAGTTTCTTTTAGTAGGCTGCCTAGTACTCCGTTAACAAACTTCGAGGAGTTATCTCCGCCATAAGACTTTGCTAACTCTACTGCTTCGTTTATTACTACTTTAGGCGGTACATCTTTGTTATTGATTAGCTCATATGCTCCCATTCTAAGCACCAAATGGTCAATTCGAGCAATCTGTTCGAGCGGCCACTCTGGAGCTAAAACTTGAAGACGACTGTCTATGTCATCAGACTGTTCCAAAACGCCGTTTATTAGCTCATCAATAAACTTATCATCTTTAGATGAAGATTTATAACGAGACTTATTTCGTTTGGTAATCTCCATCAAATCCAGACTTTGGTCATTACATGCCTGACGAAAAACCACTTCATACAAACTTTGTAGTGCGATTATCCTACCTAGATGTCTATTCGATGCCACTTATTTTGATTCCTAAATTGTTAAATTATTAAATACGATTACTCGCAGACTTAGTCTAGGCTTTTTTGCCAGACTCGCGACGAGTAGTGTAAGCCTTGATCGGGCTTTTGGCATTTACGGCTCGAGCCAGTTTGACTACCAAATGACTTCTTCTTAGTCCGGTTTTGCGGTGGCTAGTTCGTTTTTTGGGCTTACCCATAACTAAACACTCCTTTCTGATTATAGATATCTACACCGATAAAATGTAAATATTTATTTTATACTTACTAGATATTATACAAAAAGCCGTTGCCAAAATCAATAAACAATATTGACAAACCACTACCTTTTTGCTATAATATGTATACTATGAGTATAGAAAATTCATCAATTTCCCAATTACGTGAAGCAGCCCAGGGTTCACTACACGAACATTCCAAAGCACATGAGGATGACTTAAGACGTGACAATCGAAGACGTTCACTCGGTAAATTCGCCCTGGCTGGTGTAGCTGGTGCAATAGCCTTAACTGCCTGGACTCTTGGCGGTAGAGCAGTAGACCAAGTAAACCACGAAAATTCACGAGAAGTTTTAGAGCAATCTTTTCCTGTTAACCCAGACACAGAGCAACCTACTCAACCAACAGTCGTATTTCAAAGTCAAAAAAAGTAAAAATCTTAATAAATTATGACGTGGACTGAAGATATGGGTAGAAATAGCAGGTTTGGCTCACCAGAAGCCCATGAACAGATGGCTCGCTGTAAACCTTCCACTAGAACAGTGCTAGCTGTTGCAGCATTAGTAACTTCAGGAGGAGTTGGACTTGGGATTTATGAAAAAACTTGGGGCAGTGATGGGCAAAGAGTCGAATGCCATGGACAGGAAGCTCAACCACCTATTACTAGAGACGAAACTACAATGGCAGCAGTTGCCGCAAGAGTAAAATTCAATAACCCCGACAAATTTGACTCAAATATCACAAACCGCACAATAGTTGGCAATTCGGTCATAAAACCATCTAGTCAAGACGGCTTTAGGCCTGCTAGTTTCCGCTATGACCTCAAGCCACACGACATAGTATATACACCAGCAAGCTGTAAATTTGTTCCCAAAAATTAAACTACAAAGTTAACTAAGCGATTTTTGATATAAATCGCTTTTTTTATTGTCTTAGTTTCTAGGCTTTTAGCAATCTTGAAATCAGTTTGAGCGGCTTTTACCACTTCTTCTTCTGGAGTATCGGGCGGCATACTAATCTGGCCTTTCAGCTTGCCGTTTATTTGAACAACTACTGTCACTTCTTCTGTTTGCAAGTACCTTTCATCGTGAACTGGCCAAGAATCCTTGTGTACCGAACTATCATGACCCAAGTCATGCCACAGCTCCTCGCTTACATGAGGGGCAAATGGAGCAACGCAGACTATTGCAGCTTCTATTGCCTCTTGCCACTCTTTAGACTTGACCAAATAATCTTTTTTTAATAAATATAGGTCATTGATACATTTCATAAGTGTTGAAATGGCAGTATTATATCGGTTTGCCTCGATATCTTCAGATACTTTTTTAACTACGCTATGTGTAATAAACTGCAACTTTTTCGCGATTTCGCTGTCTAGCTCGCCGTCTTTAGCTAATAGATACTCCTGAGTAAGTGTATGGAGTCGATTCAAGAACCGATAGGTAGCTGGTACACCAGTTGGATCCCAGTTAGCATTAAATTCTAGAGGTGCTGCGAACATTAGGTAAGTTCGTAGAGCATCGGCACCGTAGCCCTGAGCAATAATTTCAAGTGGATCTACACCATTGCCCTTGCTTTTGGAAAAAGCTGTGCCGTCACTGGCCCGAACCTTGCCATTAAACAAAAATTGTTTAAATGGCTCAGGGTTATCCACTAAACCTAATTTGTGAAAGAATCTGGTTATAAATCGAGCATAAAGCATATGTGCCGTAGCATGGTCACCGCCATTGTAAAAATCTACAGGCATCCAGTGGTTAGCTCGTTCTGAACTAAAAGCCTTCTGGTCATTATGCGGATCGGTGTATCTAAGCATATACCAACTAGAACAAATATAGGTGTCTAGGGTATCGGTTTCACGCTCTGCTGGCTGGCCACATTTCGGACAAGCAACCTTTATCCAATCATTTGCTCTAGCCAGGGCCGAGCGACCATCGCCGGACGGCTTAAAGTCTCTAAGTTCAGGCAAGACTACTGGCAAATTTTCATCCAAGACTATACCATCTGTAGGACAGTAAACTACCGGAATCGGAGCCCCCCAATAACGCTGTCGACTAACACTCCAGTCACGCATTTTGTAGTTTGTTTTCTCTGTGGCAATGTCCTTTTTAGCTAAGTCGGTCACGATTTTCTCTCTTGCATCACTAGATTTCATGCCATTATAGGTGTCCGAATTCATTAGCAAACCTTCTTCGTGAGTGCATTCATCATCTGGTGCATCATTATCGATAACTCTGGTAATGGGCAGATTATACTTGCGAGCAAACTCATTATCGCGTTCGTCATGGGCCGGCACTGCCATAATCGCACCAGTGCCGTAACCGGTTAGCACATAGTCAGCAATCCAGATTGGAATCGACTTGTTATTAGCTGGATTTAAAGCATAAGCACCAGTGAAAATACCTGTCTTTTCTTTAGCACTTAGGCGGTCAACCTCTGTTCTGCGTTTAGTTTCATTAACATACGCTTCGACTTCTGATTTTTGCTCTGGAGTAGTTATTTGTTCAACAATCTGGTTTTCAGGAGCCAAGACCAAGAAACTGGCACCAAAAAGTGTATCTGGGCGAGTTGTAAAAACCTTGATAAATTCAGATCCGCCTGATTTTCTGCCTGATTCATTAATCTCAAAAGAGATTTCGGCACCCTTGCTTTTACCTATCCAATTTTTTTGAGCTAATTTAACACTCTCAGTCCAATCAAGATCATCTATAGCATTAAGTAGCTCATCGGCATAGTCAGTTATCTTAAAAAACCACTGTTTAACTTCTTTCTGCTTAACTAACGGATCATCTTTGCCGTCATGCCGCCAACACTTTCCGTCAATAATTTGCTCGTTGGCTAGCACAGTTTGGCATTGCTCACACCACCACTGCATACGAGCATCTTGATAAGCAAGACCTTTTTTGTACATCTGAATAAAAATCCATTGTGTCCAGCGATAATATTCTGGCTGGTGAGTAGCGATTTCTTTACTCCAGTCGTTGCTCCAACCCATGGCTTTATACTGCTTGTGATAGTCTGGAATAATCTTAGCCATACTTTCTTGAGGTGAAACACCAGCCTTAATCGCATAATTTTCAGCTGGCAAACCAAATGCATCCCAGCCTACCGGATGATAACTTTCATAACCTGACTGCCGCTTAAATCTAGCTTTGACATCAGAAATTGTATAGTTCATGGCGTGTCCAATATGTATACCTGCACCACTGGGGTAATTGAACATGCTCATAGCAAAGAATTTAGGTTTTTTGCTATCTAAATCAGCTTTATAAGTCTGGTCTTGGTCCCAGATTTTTTGCCATTTTGGCTCTAGAGTCTTTGGGTCGTACCTCTTCATAATCTATATTTTAACAGATTAGATATCTAAATTGTAGCTTACAGCTAAACATACTAGACTGCCCATTCTTGATATCATGTTCCACTAGCTAGCTGGATTAGGTAATCGACAAATTCCGGCCAAGTTTTGCCCATTTTTAGCACTGGACGCGGTAATAAACTTTCACTCGTCAGGCCAGGGATGGTATTTACTTCTATCTCGTAAAGCTGGTTATTCTCACTACTTAAAATAAAGTCGATACGAGCAATATGACGACAGCCGGTTAATGCAAATACACGACTGGCAATATCTTGAGCCTCGGTTTTTGCTTGAGCTGAAATAAACTCCGGGTCGCAAACTTCTTGGCTCGCACCATTATATTTGTTTTCGTAGTCAAAAAACTTGCCTTCAGGTGGAATAATGGCGATAACCGACAAATTTGGCAGACCATCAATAATTGGCACTGTTAGTTCCTGACCATCGATTAATTCCTCCAAAATCATTCGCTGGTTGCGAACAAAAACATCTTTAGCTGTTGACTCATCCAATCTGCCACTACGCAGTAAAAAAGTATCAACACTAGAGCCACCTTCTAACGGCTTAAGGACATGTTTTTTGTTGGCTAGATTACTTACCATATACTGATCGTAGTTAACAATTTCTTGAGCCGGTACTAAGATGTCGTTTTGTTTTAGTAGTGTTTGAGTTTTAGGCTTGTTAATGCATAGTTTGCTAGCCGCTACTCCAGAGCCAAGATACTTAGATCCATATTTATCTAAAATTGCCTGAATTTGCCCATCTTCACCACCAACACCGTGTAAAATCGGCAAAACTACATCAAACCGATCTAAGTTTTGGCTCAACCAACTTTCAGATCCGTCCCAATCATAAAATTCTTTTTGATACTTTGACTCATCTACGCCATCAAACACATTCTTTGATGACTTTAGGGAAATCTCTCGTTCTGGTGATATTCCACCACCAATTACTAAAACTCTCACGCTACGTTACCTCTATCATAATGGCCGAACTGACCCTCTTTAATCTTCATCCAATAATCACTTTGGCGAACCAATTTCGACTCATCTTCTGGGTCGGCTAGCAGTGGTTTGAGGGCTTCTTCGGCAAAAACCTGATTTTGTGAACCTTTGGCAAAAATCACCGCCTCGTCTACGAGCCTAGTTAGTGCATAATTGCCTGCGTCATACGGACTATCGAAACTTTTTACGGTACAGCCAACCGCCTCTGCTCGAGGAGCTAAGTATTTGTTAGCATCCGGACCAATAGTTATAACCAAATCCAGCTTATCTGCTCGACAATAATCGCCAATCTGCTCGTGAAGAACTCGACTAGCTTTGCCTAGTTCATTCATATTACCTAAAATTGCTATTCGCTGCGAGGCTTCGATGTTATAAAGTACATCAAGTCCAGCTTTTACCGCCAGCGGACTAGCGTTATATGTATCGTCGATTAGTAGACTATTTTTAAGCCCTAGTAATGTATTCATGCGACCTGCATAAGGAGTTATTCGCTCAATCGCTGCCACTATTTCTTCCTTGTTCAGGCCCAACTGATCGGCAACCGCCACACTAGCTAAAACCACTTTTCCACCCTGTACGCCAGCTAAATTTATCTCAGCTGAAACTAAATCTTTTTGATTTTTGTAAATATTAAGTCGCTGATTTATACCATTTGCAGTTGGCGAAAGCTGAGCTGAGTAAACCGGCTGGTTATTTAGCCCATAGCTTAGATAGCTATTAGTATTTTTGAGATACTTTGCATCAACATCATCAGTACCAAGTAGAGTAGTCTGACAAAACTCTAAAAGCGATAATTCTTCGGCTGCCACTGTGTCCAAATCACTAAAAAATTCCATATGTTCTGGTGCAACCGAACAGACTACACCAATCTCTGGTTTAAGATACGCAAACTCGTTAAGCTGACCAGGACCATCGGTGCCAAGCTCTACTACTACGACGTCATAATTTAGACCATTCTTGATCTGTTTTTTGTTAGATATAATTATTTTTAACCATTTAAAAAAATCTAAAACGTTTGGGCTATCATGACCAAAAATCACTAGTGGCACAGTCAAGCGATCGTTATAATTGCCTTCCTGCCAGCGAACCTTACGCGAACCAGCCAACGTCTTGGCAACGGCCAGTTTAGTTGATGTTTTGCCGACACTGCCAGCTACTGCAACTAATGTAAATGGGTGGTTTTTGCGTAACCCAACAACTTGTCTTTCCAAAATATTACAAAGCAAATTTTTACCAATTTTCTTGATACTCATAGGTTAATTATAGCAATATTTTAAGCAACAAGTGCTAGCTTTTTGGGCTAATACGTGCCTGAAGTTCGTCAATTGTGATCGTGTTTTTTGGCAACTCTACATTCTCAAAAACATTGTAATCAACATACTCTTCTACGCGTCCGTTGTCGTATTCTATCTCTTTTAGTTGTCGCGACAAAGCGTCAATTTTGATATTTACAGTAATCTCTTTTGAATCATCATAGTTAGATGCTTGCAAAGTTTCTTTGTCGCCTAAGCCACTATACTTTGCATACATATTCAGTACTTCTATGTAGCTCTTTGGCTTAAGACTGAGCTGAACATTATATACCGGATGCATATTTTCATACGTCAGCTTAGTTGTTTTGAGCGAATAAACATTTTTAGACTTTAGAGAGTTCATCAACTCGGTGGAACGATCAGCCGAGAAGTTACCAAATGGTATAAATGTGAACAATACCTGATCTAAAGCTTCAGCTTTCTGACCTTTCTGTTCATCGGTTTTTCGGATTGCCCAAGTATTCAAAAGTTTACTATAGTCAGTCTTGTCATCATCTGTTTTATTGATATTAATTGCAGTATAACGCAAGTAATCAGCATCTTTTACGCCAATTGACTCGCTAGTAACTGATGATTTATTGCGAGTTTTATCGATCTGCTCTACGTCTGTAACAGTCTTGACTAGTGGTTGTGGCGTAAACTGTAAATAGTATCGCTCAGTTTGGCTGCTCGTACCATCGGTTTGTTCTACCTTTTTGGTTAGACTGCTAGCTTGTAGGCTATTGTCGATCATACCCCAAAAAACATTATCTGGCTTAAGAAAAATATTTTGATACCAATAGTAGCTTGAAAACCCAAACAGTCCTAGTCCTATCAAGACCATCACACTAACTAACACCTTAAAAGATCTGAAGTTAGGTTTTTTTGTAAATTTTAAAATATTTCTACGTGATTTATTTGATTGATTATCTGTCATTTCCTTATATTCCTTCTTTCAAAATTTCTGCAAAACAACACCACCAGACATCGGATTAATACTTTTGACGCCGAGCCGATAGAGAGATTATACCGTATCACACAAAGCTATACCAATCCAAAAACACACCCAGAGGAAGATACAACAAACATTTGATGCCCTTAGGTTAAACCTATGCTCGACAGATGGGCTTAATTTGGACAAGTATTACAGTTAAAGGTATGCAAGGCACAGAGAACCCCAAATAGACGACATATTACATCTGCAAAGCCGGTTAATTTTTGGTTTTATTTCTTTTAGCTAGAAACCTATATACTAAAAATAATGGCAAAAAGACGACTAATGCCACAACGGTAGTTACTAGCAGATTAGTACCTTCTGGGTCGTTAGGACTAGCAAATGATAAAAGTGCCTTAGATGAAGCAAAAGACACTATCACTAATACAAGCAGAACAACATAGTTCATAAATCTATTATAGCTTAAATGCTTTCAATTATTATTGCTTATGGTGATGCACGGTTGTTTAAAGCCTTGCTTTTCTATAACCTCGTCAAGAATCTTGTCCATATATAATAAGCTGCTAAAGATTCCATATCTTTTATAAAACTAAACCCACCATACGATTTGATGGTGGATTTAGGAAAAGTCGTTCGTGGTGGAGCTACAGGGACTCAAACCCTGGACCTCATCGCTGCCAGCGATGCACTCTAATCAACTGAGCTATAGCCCCAAATTGTAAAATATTGTCATTATTCACCTCAATATCGATTAGAGATAAAGGCTTTTTTAGCTGTTGGCTCCTTAACTTGAGTCAATAGCTATGAGATTGTATCAAGTGTATGTAAAAGGTTCCTCTTCTTAACTTAATAGGATTAATTTTAACACAAAAGCCGATTTTTTAAACAAAACGACTTAATTTTAATGCATCATTGCAGTAGATTTTTTGGTCGATTTTTTAGAACTTTTAACTTCTTTGATAAAGACTATGACAATCACAATACCAATCAGCGTTAACAAAGCACCCACCATGAAAGCTTCTTCGAAGCCTTTCACTTGTGCTTCGGCTACTGCGTTTGCTCCATGCTCATGAATATAACGCGTAGCCGCTGAGCTGGCAACACCCGAAAGTACAGCTAGGCCTAACGACCCACCAATCTGCTGAGACGTGTTAAGTAGTCCTGAGGCCAGACCTGAATCTTTTTCGCTTACTCCATTGGTAGCTGCGGTCGTTGTTGAGACAAAGATTAAGCCCATACCAACTGCCAATATAGATAACCCGGGCAATACATCATGTAAATACGTGCCGTTAACTCGCACTTGGCTGAGTAAATATAGCCCGATTGCCATAAAAACAGGTCCGATTATAAGCGGTATCTTAAAGCCAATTTTATCTAGTTTACTGGCTACCATCGTGGATACGATACCAATGATAAACGTAATCGGCAAAAAGCTTAAGCCAGAGCGAATTGGCGAATAGTGTAAGATGTTCTGCACGTAAAGTGTTAGAAAGAAGAACATTGAAAACATTCCAGCTGTGATCGGTAACATTGTCAGGTTGGCACCCGATAAGTTACGCATACGAAAAATACTAAGAGGTACTAGTGGATGCTTAGACTTACTCTCATTGACAACAAATCCGACCAACAACAATATACTAGGGATAATAAACCACATTGCTTGGTGACTTAACCAGCCGTGCTTTGGAGCTTCAGTCAGGCCGTAAACTAGTGTCATGAGGCCAGATGTTACCAAAACTGCACCTGGAATATCTAGATGACTATGATCAAGCTCGGCAGTACTTTCTTTGACGTACTTTATTGTCATCAAGATAACCAAAATACCAACTGGCACATTTACAAAGAAGTTCCATCGCCAACCTAAATATTCTGTTAGTATACCGCCAATCAATACACCGGCTGCTGCACCACCGGCTGCAATTGCTCCCCATACACCTAGTGCTTTGTGTCGTTCTTTACCTTCAGCAAAAGTTGTAAGTAAAATAGATAGAGCCGCTGGCGACATAAAAGCCGCCGCAAAGCCTTGTAGACCACGAGCGATATCTAAGGTAGTAGTGTTATTAGCGATACCGCAAACAAAAGAAATAGCTGTAAAAAGAATTAACCCGCTTAAAAAGATTTTTTTACGACCAAACAGATCAGCTGCCCGACCACCGAGTAACAAAAAACCACCAAAAACTAGTGTATAGGCCGTAACTACCCACTGCAAACTCTCTGGACTATTGTAGTTTAGTGATTTAGCAATTGATGGCAGGGCTACATTTACAATAGCCGTGTCTAGCACTACCATGAACTGGGCCAAACCAATAATCAGCAGTACCAAATTTTTGTGTTCCATGTTTTTGAGAATCTTTTTTACCATAATTTCTAACCAGATTTTACTATACACACTTGATTAAGAAAATACAATGAAAAAAGAGCTGATGCGTACCCACCAGGCTCGGTTGTTTATAATATACATTTTTGTTTTAACAGAGGAGCCTAAACGCACCAACCCTCAACATGCTTATGATTACATACTATATATATAAAATCAACTCGACAGCCTCCAGCTAGGAGCTAAGCTGTTTTAAGAACTCCGCCTCAGTAATAATTTTTGTACCGTAACTTTCTGCTTTTTTAAGCTTAGAACCTCCGACACTACCACCGGCCACTAAATAGGTAGTGTCTTTGCCAACACTAGACTGAAATGTTCCACCTAAGGCTCGGACTTTTTCAGCCGCCAAATCCCTGCCCATACTACTAAGCGTACCCGTAATCACAAAGCTTTTGCCATTTAATTTGCCATTAGTTTTCTTAACTTCTTTTGGCCAAACATCAATTTTTCGGAATTGGCTAAGCAATTCTTGATTATATTCTTCGTCAAACCATAGCAAAATACTCTCGGCCACAATTTCACCAACTCCATCGACACTCCGCAAATCATCATAGGTAGCCGTGCCAATGTTATCCAAATTTTTAAAATGATTTGCAAGGTCGATAGCAGTTTGTATACCAACATGCCTAATACCTAGACCAAATAAAAACTTTGCAAGTTCTGGTGATTTCTTGGCAGTAATTGCATCAATCAGCTTCTGAGCAGAAATATCGGCAAATCTATCTAGCTTCAATAGCTGGTCTTTGCGAATTAAATAGATATCTACAACACTTTTTACTAAACCAGCACCAATTAATGCTTCGACGTTTTTTTCACCCAAAGTATCAATATTTAAGGCACCCTTAGAGGCATAATGAGTTATTGCTCGCTTCAAAATTATTGGTCCAGTTAAACCCTTCGCCCGATACACAACTTCGCCAGCCTGACGATAAAATTCCATCTCCGGAAACTGCTTTTTTAGCTCACTTTCATAATCAAAAGCTTTTGCCATTTTTGGACGCAGCTCTTTTACCACTGACTCAACCTGCGGAATTATGTCACCAGCCTTATAAATAACAACTGTATCACCTACTCTAATGTCTTTCCTGCTGATCTCATCGGCATTATGTAAGCTAGCATGTTGTACTGTTGTGCCTGCTACAACAGTAGGTTCAAAAACCGCAACTGGTGTAGCCGCTCCCGTCCGACCAATGCTAATAATAATGTCTTTAATTATGGTTGTAGCTTGCTCGGCTGGATATTTGTAAGCAACTGCACCACGTGGATTTTTGCCAACCACTCCAAGTTCACTAAACAATTTTTTATTATTCACTTTTACAACTAGACCATCAGTGTTATATGGCAAATTTTGACGATTTTGCTGCCATTTATCTACAAACTCCATAATTTCATCGACTGTTTTTAGTAGACTTGCTTGAACATTACACTGAATACCAAGCGATCTCATGACTTTGTACGCTTCACTTTGAGTCGTTATCATCGAATGCAGTACGTCATAGCCAATAAAGCTAAGTGGCCGAGTCGCCACCAATTTCGGATCTAACTGACGAATTGTACCGGCTGCCAAGTTTCGTGGATTGGCATACAACTTATCGCCATTTTGCTCCCTTTGGGAATTTAATTTGGCAAAGTCATCTTTATAAATCACAACCTCACCTCTTACCTCAAGTGAGCTTTTTATTAGATCGGAGAACTCATGCCCATGTCGCAGTGTAAGTGGCACGTTTTTGATTGTCCTAATATTTTGAGTTACATCCTCGCCAACTCGCCCATCACCGCGAGTAACTGCTCTAACTAAAACCCCATTTTCGTAATGCAAAGATACCGCTAATCCGTCCATTTTTATATCCGAAAAATACTCATGTATTTTGCCAGGCAGGAGTTTCTCCATGCGTTCTATCCATTTTTCCACCTCTTGGCGACTAAAAACATCGTTCAGACTAATCATTGGCGTTTCATGAGCAACTTTCGTAAAGGTCTCTAACGGTTGGCCGCCTACTCGTTGCGACGGACTATTCGATGAAATAGACTCGGGATTAGCTGCTTCTATTTGTTTAATCTCAGTCATCAGTCCGTCATAAACCGCATCATTTACTGATGGCTTGTCTAGCACATAATACTCATAAGAGTACTGATTGAGTAAATCAATCAGTTGTTGGTATCTGTTTTTACTCATAATAATTCCCGATAAAAACTATAGAGATAAACCACATAGTAAATCAACCAAAAACAGCTAAAAACAAGGAACAGAGATTCTACGATAACCGGTACAAACATAATTAATGGAACAAAAATCACCATTGATAGGGCAAGCAAAATCAACGGTAGAACTAATAGCCGAGCGATAATCCCTAGCCGCCTATGAAGCACTAGTTCTTTTGACGAACGAAGGGCTTGCATCGGTGTAACATCGGGTAAAGTCACAATATTAAGTGCTACGATCGTAGAAATAATTAAATAAATTGAGATTAATGACAAAATAACAAACAGACTTATCCATAAAATTATCTCTGCCAAAGTGCTAGCAAGACCGTTATTTATAACCGTAAACAAAACAAAATTACCGATAACCATTGGCAATAGCTGGACAACAATCAGTAAAACCAGCAAAATAAAAGGTATTATCGGATACATTCCTCTATAAAATGCATCTTTAACAGATATTTTATCGCCAGCAACCAATCTCCGAGTTAACCAAATAGTTGCCAAAAATATAATTACACCAATTAGTAGTTGATAAATCCCTGCCGTGTCACTAGAGGCAGAATTAGCATTGCTTAAAAGATAAGAAAACAACGTAAAAGAACTAGCCAGATCGTGACTACTAATTCCTGTGGTGTCTAAAAACTGCCTTTTAGTCTCGTCAATATTAAAATTTTGGCCTAAACCACTTACCAAAACAAAAACTAAGCCTGCATGAATCAAGATTATGGCAGAATACGACTTTTTATTACGCCACATTAACTTTAATGGTAAAAAAATCGTTCGTTTTATTGATGGCAATGACTTGGCTTGTTTAAGCTTAGTTTTAGTCAGCCTAAAACTACGATGTTTAGTGGCTTTTCGAATTCGTTTATTATCCGTAGCCTTATAATAATTCTTACGTTTGGCTTTCTTGGGTATCTTTGCAGCCAAATCTTTAGTAATTTTGGATAACTTTTTGGATTTTTCTGATTTTTCTGCTATTTTTGTCGATTTTTTATAAGTTTTTTTAGACTCTTTGGTTGACTTAGCCATCTAAACTTTACTTTCAGACTCACGCAAAATTTGAATACGCTTTTCTATAGGTGGGTGGGTACTGAAAAAATTAGCAAACGACTGACCGCTCAAAGGATTGGCAAAAAACAAGTGTGCTGTTGCCGTATTTGGCTTTTTTAGCCCCTTGCCATAAACCGCAATTTTCTCTAGAGCCGAGGCCAATCCTTCTGGATAACGAGTTGTCATTGCACCCGTAGCATCAGCCAAGTACTCTCGTTGACGAGAAATTGCCGCCTGAATAGCTCCAGCAATTACCGGAGCCAAAACTATAGCTGCTAAACCGATAATCATGACGTATGGGCTTTTGTTATCATTATTTGAAAACCATGTAAAATGTAGAATCGTATCTGCAATAATCGACACAACAGCCACCAAAGCAAAAGCATACATACTTACCCGTATGTCATAATTTTTTACATGGCCTAGCTCGTGAGCCATTACACCCTCTAACTCTGTATCATTCATAATCTGAAGCAGTCCAGTAGTAGCACAAACTGCCGCATGGTTAGGGTCACGTCCAGTTGCAAAAGCATTAGGACTAGGATCGTCCATAATATAGACTTTTGGCATTGGCATACCGTTTGTAATAGATAAATTCTCAACTATCCGATAAAATCGCGGGTTATCGCGTTTGGATATTTCAGTAGCTCCATTAACCGCCAATGCCATTTTGCTACCAGAATAATACATAATAAGTGCATAAACTGCAGCCGCGATCAATATAAATGGAGTTAGTAATGGTCTACCCAGATACAAAGACACCAAATAACCCAATAAGCCAACGAAAATTATAAATCCAACGAAAATGTATACCGTTTTGCGTTTATTAGCAGCAATGTTTGAGTACATAGCTAATTATTAGTCAACCTTTCTTTAAATTTTCTTTTTTTAATAGTTCTGTTGTTGGTTTTATTGGTCAAATTTAGCTTCGACCGGCTTGCTAATAGTGCTAGCCTCCGACTCCTCTACCTCGAAAAATTCACGCTCATTAAAGCCTAGAGGTCCAGCAAACAAAATGTTTGGAAACGTCTTAATCTTTATATTTAAGTCCCTAGCAGCACCATTGTAAAAACGTCTTGATGCCTGAATTTTATCCTCAGTGTCAACTAGTTCGTCTTGAAGTGACTGAAAGTTCTGGTTAGCCTTTAGATCTGGGTAAGCCTCACTAACCGCAAATAGACTTTTTAGTGTGTCGGAAAATGCATTTTCAGCTTTAGCTTGATCTTTTGGACCTTGAGCGTTCATAGCATTTGCCCTTGCAGCTGTTACTTGGTCAAAAACATCTTTTTCATGTTTAGCATAAGCCTTAACAGTGTTTATTAAGTTCGGGATTAAGTCATATCGTCTTTTTAGCTGAACTGTAATATCGCTCCACGCTTCATCAACTCTTACCTTACTTTTAACTAAACTGTTGTAGATTGCTATTGCAACAATAACCAACAGTGCTAAAGCTCCTAATATCACCCAAAGTATCATTACATATTCCTTTCTTGTTTACTCTTATATTTTAGCATAAATTAAAGCACATGAACCAACTTTTGGTGCACAGGGCGGGACTCGAACCCGCAAGCCTTGTGGGGCAAGAGATTTTAAGTCTCTCGTGTATACCAATTCCACCACCTGTGCAAGCAATCTAAATTTATAACTTTAACTAATTTAGCTAAATAAATGTACAAAATGGAGGCACCTACGGGTAACGCTCCCGTCTACACGGTTTTGCAGACCGTTGCCTAACTTCTCGGCCAAGGCGCCTTAGATCCAATAAAGACATTATATGGGTAATTTTGCTTTAAAAAAAGAGGCTTAAATAATTTTAAAGCCTCTTTAATTGATTTTTAGTTACTTTTATCTATTTGATACTACACTAGAAACACATTGACCTTGGTTTTTAAACAAGTTGCCGTTTTTGTCGGACAAGGTTCTAAAGCCGTCTTTTTTACACTGATCTTTATCAGTTGGTGTTGGTAATTTTTGTTCAAAGTTGTAAAGTGTTCCATTGAAGTTAACAGCATCAACTCGAATATCCCAATTTGGATTACCGCTACCCACATTTACCGCCTGACCAATCACAACCGCACTAGGATAAAGTGATTTTAACTGACTAAGGGTGTAGGTCTCGTAGCCCGACATCATAGTTCCTGTGCCAATATCGCGAGTCGCCCATAGATTTCCAGCTGCAACATTCCAAGTTTGCCACTGGTTAGCCAAAACTGCGGCATTCCCTTCAGATACATAAGGTTCAAAAACTAGGTTTGCCCAGTCTTCCCCTGGTCCATCAACACATGCCATAGTAGTCACACCATAGAGACAAGTAGATAGTTGATAGCTAGCCGATCCAGCTACAAACGTAGAACTAACTTGCTTTGTTTGATAACTTAATTCGTTTATACCTGACAAAGCCTGATTCTCAACTCGAGAATAATTAGCTTTATCCTGAGATGGTGATGGCGTAGAATCACCAGTTAATAATTGTAAAGTTCCTGTGCCAAGTGGTGCGGTCATATCCGCAACAAAATTCACCTGACCATTAGTCCTAGTTTCGGACGTATTCCAGCCCTTTGTGTCGCTTGGCGTAACTACTGCAGTCGAAGCAGCACTAACTACCGATGGCGACACCAGAACTACTGCAGCCAACACTGGCATGCATAAACTTAATATTTTCTTCCTCATCTACCCTCCTTTAACTTTAATGTCCACTTATTTCTATTTGGACTATTACATTTTAACACTAGAATTATGACAACACCCTTACTGACCAATGAAATTTAATGGGTTGACAATATTTTCGCTTCGATTTTGTTGAAGTTACTTAACCAGATTGTTATAATCTCCTAACATATGCAGGTGTAGTTCAGTTTCGTGCTGGTAGCACAAAAATTAATACTTTTTACTCTATCGTCAAAACACTGAGACTAAACCCATATAAAATGTTCATTTACCATTTTACTTAAATTATGTCATGCGGGTGTAGCTCAGTTGATAGAGCGCTTCCTTGCCAAGGAAGAGGCCAGGGGTTTGAGTCCCCTCACCCGCACCATGTAACTAAAGACACCAAGATTAAGATTAACTCCTTATTTTTTTTACTGAACTAAGAACAAGCTATACCTAGTTTGTTATAATTGCTATAGAAACTGAATGTTATAAAGGGGGTTAATTTATGGATCAAATATGCAATATATGCGAGATTAGGCCGGCAACTCATCTAGTTAGTATCAGGCAAAATAATCAGACGGCCGAACTAAATGTCTGTGATGTTGATTATCGACGTTTGCAGCAAGAAGCCTCCTCTAGTTCACCGTTTGACTCATTATTATCTGGACAGAGTCCTTTTGGTTCGCTTGAGCAAGCATTCTCTCATTCACAGCGGTCACAAACCGCTGGATTGGAAACACTTTTATCTGAGACCGCCAAGGCAATAATTCAAAAAGCCGGCGAAGTAGCCCAGCAATTTGGCCGCAAAGAAGTAGACACTGAACATTTGCTATACGCACTAGCTGATGATGAGATCGTTGGCGAAATCTTGAAACAATATAAATTAAAGCCAAATGACATCAAAGGCTACATAGACACTAATGCTCCAAAGAATGCCCAGTCGGACACACAAGACGAAATGGGCGTTAGCCCACGAGTTAAAAGTGTCTTGCAGTTAGCTTATCAAATTTCTCGCGAGCTAGGACACGGCTATATTGGGCCAGAACATCTCTTAATTGCCCTGGCTAGCGAACCTGACGGTATGGCACATGAAGTACTGTCAAAATACGGCTTAACCGCAGAAAGTTTACGTGCTAAAACTGCCAAAGTAGTTGGTGAAGGTGCTGAAAGCGGTAAAGTTTCTTCACAAACTACCACACCAGAACTCGATAAATATTCACGCGATCTAACCAAACTAGCTGCCAGTGGCAAACTTGATCCTGTCATAGGGCGTAGTGACGAAATCCAAACAACAATCGAAATTTTAAGTCGTAGGACTAAAAATAATCCAGTTTTGATCGGAGAACCTGGCGTAGGCAAAACGGCCATTGTTGAAGGCTTAGCTCAACGAATTGAAGCTGGCGAAATACCTGAAGTCTTAGCCGGCAAAAGAGTGGTGGAACTAAGCTTAATGTCAATTATTGCCGGGGCCAAATACAAGGGTGAATTTGAAGAACGTATTAAAGCTGTTATTGATGAGATTGTGGAACATAAAGATGAATTAATCGTTTTTGTAGACGAGATTCACACGATGGTTGGTGCTGGCGGTAATGGCGAAGGCGGTATGGATGTCTCTAATATTATGAAACCTGCCCTCGCTCGCGGAGAACTACATCTAGTTGGGGCTACAACTCTAAACGAATATCAAAAATACATTGAGAAAGACTCTGCATTAGAACGTCGTTTTCAGCCAGTTATGGTAGCAGAACCATCAGTTGATCAGGCTATTGAGATTATTCGCGGCTTGCGTGACAGCTATGAAGCCCACCACAAAGTCAAAATCGACGACAGTGCAGTTGTTGCCTCGGTTGAACTATCCGATAGATACATAACTTCAAGATTTTTACCTGACAAAGCCATTGATTTAATCGATCAAGCTGCGGCTAAAGTTCGCATTACTCAAGATACCCGCAGTGCCGAAATCGCCAAATATGAAGATGATATAGCAAAATTGTCTAGAGAAGCAGAATCAGCAGAAAATCACAAAAAAACCGAAGAGTCCAACAAGCTAAAAAAGCAAATCAAAGACCTTACTAAGCAAAAAAATGAACTTTTAGAAGTTTGGAAGCGTGAAAAGGGCGTCTCTACGGCAGTTGTAACCAGCTCTGACATCGCTGTAATTGTCAGTAAACTAACCGGTGTGCCAGTGGCCGAAATGACTGAAGAAGAAAAGAGGAAATTACTTCATCTCGAAGATAAAATTCATCAGCGTGTCGTTGGCCAAGACGAAGCCGTACAAGCGGTATCCGATGCAGTACGCCTAAGCCGAGCCGGGCTAAATCAAGGTTCTCGTCCAATAGCCAATTTTTTATTCCTCGGTCCGACAGGTGTTGGTAAAACCGAACTTGCCAAAACTCTAGCCTGGGCGGTATTTGGCGATGAAGACGCCATGATTCGGATTGATATGAGTGAGTATATGGAACGACACGCCGTTAGTCGACTAGTTGGCTCACCGCCTGGCTACGTCGGATATGATGAAGGTGGCCAACTTACAGAAGCCGTAAGAAGACAACCCTACAGTGTAATCTTGCTAGATGAAATAGAAAAAGCTCACTCCGATGTCTATAATATTTTATTGCAAGTATTTGATGACGGCCGATTAACTGATAGCAAAGGCCGCACAGTCGACTTCACCAACACGATAATTATTGCCACAAGCAACCTTGGTAGCTCACAAATTATCGAAAACAGCAAGGCAAACAGCAAAAACAAAATAACTAAACATGAACTAAAAGACAAACTTATAGACATACTACATAGTCATTTTCGACCGGAGTTCATTAATCGAATCGACGATATTATAGTTTTCGATTCTCTGGATGCTGAACAGATCGAAAGTATCGTAAAATTTCAGCTAGAAAAATTAATATTGCTTCTAAAGGGGCAAAACATTGCTATCAAGTTTGATGAAGCTATAGTAAAAAATTTGGCATCGCGTGGATACAAACCTGAATTTGGAGCTCGAGAATTAAGGCGACTTATCAAAACTGAAATCGAAAATAAGCTCGCTCGCAAGCTTTTATCAGGAGAAATACCCGAGGGAAGTAATGTGCAAGTTTCATTTTCAAGTAAAAATGGCATTGAAATAGCTACTAATAATAGGATAAAAACATCTTAGCATTAGACTTCTATCCATCGTAGATGTGATCAATAATTATTACTTTATAGTTTGCTACAATGCCGTTATGAAAAATATGAATAATCAAAATACATTACAAGATTCATCACTGATCGCCGGCATTGGACTATTAATTATGGCAGTATTGGCTGGGTATGCCAACTTCGGTGTACTTAAAAACGGCGGTTCACACCAACTTGCCGGTAGTTTGTTCGCAGTAGGTGCAGTTCTTGATGTATTAGTTGCGTATTGCCTGTTTAGGATATTTGCAAAAACTAAAAAATCCCTAGCATATGCAATGACAGCAGCTAGAATTATTTATGGATTAATATTTTTAGTCGCAGCAATAATATTGTTCAATGGAAATATTAGTCAATTTAACACAATCTGGGATAAAGCATTGTTATTATTCGCTTTACATTTAGTTCTTTTGAGCATCCTAGTCTTTAAAACACAATTTGCACCCAAATGGTTAGCGGTTTTGCTTCTGTTGAGTGGCATCGGATATGCAGTAGATAATATAGGGAAGTATACGGTCCATAACTACTCATTAGAGCTGGCAAGCTACACATTTATTGGTGAAGTTGTGCTGATTTTTTGGTTATTTTGGATTGGCTTTCGCAAATAACATTAGAACTAAAACTGTTAAACAAACAAATTATTTATACCTATTTAGAGTACTGTTTTCCAAAGAAATTGCCATAAACAGTTTCTCTATAACATCTGTTTATATCAGAACAATTAGTTGCCTTATCGTTTTTTGAGTATTCCATAAAAGCCGCTTCTTTTTTATGAACTTGATCAACGGTAATATTTGTCGGCATGTTTCTTACTTGGTAGCCTAAATATCTTTTTATCGGCACATTTTTCCCTGTCTGTAGGTTGTACTGCTTTAATGCCTCCCACGCATATAAACCAGTGTAGATATGGTCTGAGTGATCATATCTATGATCACCATCTTGAGTTCTAACCTCTGTAACATTGTATATATTATAAATATCATAAAGTGCTTTAATGATTGAATTTTTATCAAACTCTGACTGCTTATCTACCGAATTTATCTTTGTACCTTCATCGTAGACTCTTTTTAGACTTTCGTATGCTTGTTGCTTGAAACCACTTCCACCCAAGTTGCCATCAGGCAAACGAAAATATATACTTCCGACTCTGCTCCTGCCAGAAGGTTTAGCATTGTAAATATATTTTTTATCACCAACTTTTAACGGCGATACATTCCAGGCAATATTTGATCCAAGTAGGAAATTATATGCATTTTGTGAAGCTTTTTCACGTCCCAACCAATATGCTTCATTGCTGCCAGCATCACCAGCCGTCAAAAACACGGTTCTTACACAATCCCCGTTATCAATACCAGTAAATAAATCAGGACTTAAAAAAAGCAGATCATCATCTTGGTGTGCTACAACATTGACAATCGAGTTACTACCACATTTTACTTGTGTAACATCATCAATCTCTGTTGGTTTCACTGTAGACAATGGAATATATTTTCTAGATTTAGGGTTTAAAGTTTCCGGCATTTTTTTATCAAAAAAAAGTAATTGCTCACTAGGCTTATCATATGTTCCATTGACAATCAGATTTAACCTTGGCTTTCCGTATTTTTTTATCGCTTCATCAGCTGTACATGATTTATAAGGAGTTAAACCCTGCTCATTACTAATCAAAACTGCAAAGCTTGTTTTTGTTAAGTCAGATTGCCAATTTTTACTGGTAAGCATACTGTAAGGCTCATTACAGTTACTCATTGCCTGAACCTGCAATTGTTTGCTCGACTGTTGCTTTATAGACATCACTCTCCAATAATCACCTATGATCACATGAGTCTCGCTTGATTTTAATGAATCGGCGATAAATCGATTAAGGTTATTGTATTTGGCAGTCTCTTGAATTTGCTTCGGATAAACATTATTCAAAAGATGATAAATCCCAAATAAATTTGAAAACACTAATGCAATTAAAATAATTTTTGCATGTTTTATCTTTAAGTCATATTTTCGTGTAGCCGCAGCCAACCCAACAAAACCACAAAATAATACTACTGCTAAATAACGTCCATCTACTGGATAATAATGTTTTGTAAGCACAAAACTAGCAACTGCAACGATTGAAGACCCAAATAAGACTATTGTAACTTTTGAAACTACGTCTGGTTTGTTTTTTGACTTAACTTGATATTTCAAAATAAATACTAGCGATAAAAAACAAATGATAAAAATTAACAAATTAATAATGTAAGCATAGCCTCCCAAACTGCCTAAGTTATTGCTCAATTCTACTGGTACATTTTTCAATAAACGCGTATCTCCACTCGGCAAAGCTCCAAAATTCATTAATATATTTAAAAATGCATATATCGAAGCAAGTGCAAAATCATGAAAATTGGTAATTAAGTTATAAGGACTATTTGCTCCAACAATATTAGTTAAGTGCAGATTTTTTATTACTAATATAATGACCTTTGCTAAAATGAATCCTAAAATTGTTCCGACAAAAATTATAAAATATGACAGTTTTAATCTATAAAAAATTAATGCAAATAAAGTGCCGCATAACAAAAACGGTGCGAACAAAAAATCGCTAGCTATTAAAATACCGGACAGTAAAATAGCTAACCAAAAATAGTAGGACTTATAATTATTTGCTTTGCAGAAAAGCCAAACTATCGTAATAAAAATAAGATACTCAATATTACGAGTGGTGATCATCGCCATGTTGGTGGGCAACAAACCACCTGGATATGGTTGAGCTGGAACCATTATTAGTACTGAACTTAAGGCCAAACAAATCAAACCAAACTTAAGCTTGTCGGGATTAATCCTATATATTACATAAGCAAAAAGTCCTACACTAATAACAACAATTATTAAATTTATCAGATGGTAAATAAAAGATGAGTAACCCAACAAATGAAAAAGAGCGAAGATAGGCCATTTAACTAAAAAAGTATGTTGAGCCGGGAAAAAGCATTTTTAAAAGTGTCGTAGCTTTCGAAAAGCTGCGAATTGACTAAATTATCAGAATTGCTTATATTGATTAAAGAGCCTAAATAAGCCCAGAAAATAGTTGTAGCAAACAATATAACGACCCCGATAACCATTACCAGGTGTCCATATAAGTTTTTTTCTTTTTTGTTAATTATTTCGCCCCTCTTTCGAGCTGAATCTTTTTTAATTTTAGTTTTGGCCATAGGTATTTTTCTTAAAAATAATTTTATATAAAGCAAAGTTCCAGCATATTATCACTAACATTGAAGTTGCTCTAATTATATATATAGAAACCACATTTTCTAAAAAATGCAGGCAAATTAAAGTAAAAAAATAATTCCATAAAACCAAAGCTCCATACATGATGCTTTGTGTACTCAATGTAAACAATGAAAAATCTCTACTTTTAAATGCCAGTACTTTTTGCAACAAAAAAGTTATCGCTAAGCCTATCCAAAAACCTAAGCTTATCGCCACTTTCGAATTTGCATGCAATCTAAGTGCAACAAAAATAATTATTACTTCAATCAAAAAACCTAAGCACCCCACAATAAGGTACCTTAAGAGTTTATTTTTTCTTAATTCCGATAGATCTTTTTTCATCAACTATATATATTGGACGCTTTTTTATTTCTGTGTGTATGTTTGCAATATACAACGAAACGACACCTAACGCCATCAAAACTATGCCAATTAAAAAAATAATTAAAATAGCCAACATCGCCGGACCTGTAAATTTCCAGCCTAGCGGATCTGATAAGACCACTTGCTCTACAAGGATTGCTATACCCGTAAAAAGCGACACGCTAGAGAAAAACACACCAATATAGCCAAAAATATAGAGCGGCAAAAGTGTCATTGAGACCAAGCTAGTAATTGCAAGTTTGATTAAATTAAAATTACTATAGGAAGGCTTTCCTGCATTTCTATTGTTTGGTTCAAAAAATACATAGTCTTTTTTGAAACCCAGCCAGTCGATCAAGCTCCTCGTCATACGACTATTCTCATGTAGATCCAAAAAAGCCTGCTGAACAGATTTATCTATCAGCCGAAAATCAGTTTATCCAGGCATCATTTCTTGCTTAGAGAGAGCATTAAAAAGTTTATAAAAAATAGTAGACCCTAGACTACGAATTGGTTTATTTTTTTGCCCACTTCTTACGCCAACCACCACATCAATACCTTTTTGCCACTTATCAATAAAATCGTGTATAAAACGAGGTGGATGCTGACCATCGGCATCAAGACTAATCACACAATCGCCATTTGCATAGTGAATACCTGCCGAAAGAGCATACTCTTTACCAAAGTTACGCGATAATGATAGTAGTTTTACTCTAGAATCAGCCTCTGCTAGTCGCTTAATAATATCCGAACTATTATCTGTACTTCCATCATCGCAATATATTATTTCATATAATGTGTCGTTGTTCTTTTTAAGCTCATCAGTTAGATCTACATTAAATACCTCAAGACCTAAACTCTTATTAAAAACAGGGACCACTACTGATAGCAAGGTCTTTTTCATCTTATCTGAATAATATCACAAATATTCAGAAATTAGCTATTATTGCCTTAATCTAAAGGCGTATTTCTGGAGACTGATTTTGGGCTATGTAATCTCGCTCAAATGCATTAAGCTTTTTTAAACGATTACCAGATCTTTTTGTCATAATATCTCCCTCTGTTTACGTCTACTAAGTACTACTTATTAAATCCAAATGCAGAAATAAATTCTGTAATCCAGCCGACAATTTATATTTTATGAATTGTCTTTTATCTCTCTATATTCACCAAGTAACTTTACTTTATAGCCTAATTTTTCTATGCTAATCAGCATCTCATCATGCCTGAGAGGTAGCTCGTAATCTATGTAAAATTTGTAATGTCGATCATCACCGGGGATTGGGTGACTATCTAGCTTAGTTAAGTTCGAATTATAATCATTAAAAATACTTAACACGTTAAGTAATGAACCTGCTTCATGCGAAGTCTGTATAATTACCGAACCATGAGTTGGGTTATTTTGTGTAACAACTTGACCTTTTTGGAACAAAACAAACCTAGTGTAATTCTTTGGATCATCTTGAATTGATTCTTCTAGTACCGTTCCTTCGTACATTTGGCTGGCAAAATCACCAGCAACAGCTAGCAAACTACTGTCTTTTGCGGCCACTACCGCTTGAACAGCACTTGCCGTATCATCGTATTCTTCTCTTTTTGCTTTTGGTAGATTAGCGGTTAGCCAACCATCAACTTGAGCTAAGGCAACTGGATGAGATATTACCACCAAGTTATTTTTAGTCTTAAGATTTTCTAAGGAAACCAGCTCATAACCAACTAAGTTCTGCTTAATGTGCAGGGTCACAGTCTGAGTTATCCACAAATCATCGCCGTTATCTAAAAGCCGGTAAATCTCATTAATTGAACCATGCAGGCTATTCTCGATTGCTACCAAACCATGAGTTGCCTCACCGTTTCTTACTGCCGCAAAAACATCCTTAAACTTTGTCCTCGGTAAAATTTCGGCCGTTTTATTTATTAAGCTAGCTGCTTGGTCGTGAAAAGACCCTTTAACTCCCTGTATCGCAATTTTCATTTATCTATTCTAGCAAAATATAGATGATTATTCACTTGAAACGTAGTTTTATAAACATAAATGCTTGTCAACGCTCATGGTTTGTAGTGTAATTAAATTAAGTTGGTGGGAACCAAAAATAACAAAAAGGCTTTTTTTATTTATGTCCAATCCTGAGGTTTTAAGCAATATACAAACTATACCCAGCTTAAGAACCCCCGAAAAAGCTTCTAGTCCTATACTGCCAATCAACGAACATATTCCAGAAATAAGCCAGTCGCTCGCTGAAAACACAGTTACCGTCATTTCTGCACCGACTGGTTCAGGTAAAACCACTCAAATACCACAGATTGCACACCATACTGGTCTTTTCAGTCAAGTAATTGTTACTCAGCCAAGGATTGCACCCGCCAGAGAACTATGTGAACGTGTTAGCAGCGAGATAGGCCCAAGCTGCAGCGTTGGCTACTACACCAGTCGTGAAAAATCTATTGGCAACCAAAAAGAGCAAGACATAGCCTTTTTGACAGATGGCAAGATTGCTGCTCAATTATTAGTTACTCAACCGGACAAAACCCTAAAGGACAAAAAAACACTGCTAATCATTGACGAAGTCCATGAATGGAATAAGCAAACAGAACTCTTGGTAGCAATCGCAGCCGACAGAACCAACCCCAATTCTGCAAACTATGATCCTAATTTAAGTATTGTAATAATGAGTGCCACACTTAACAGTGACGAACTACTGACACATTTTAAGCATACAGGTCCAAAAAAGATTGATATTGAAGGACGAACCTTTCCGGTTGAAAGTCGGTTTTTGCCCTCAACCTCAGTGCAAGATACTATTCATCAAATCAATCAGAAAAGTACATCTCCTCCAACCATTGTGGCAAAATTGCCAGGTCTTGGTGAAATAGCCGCAACATCTGCTGACCTGAAGAGAGATGGCCTTACGTTACCAATCAAACACTTACATGGTCAACAGACCAAAGCTCAGCAAACAAAAGTATTAAGGTCAAAAGATACTGGATCGGTTATATTAGCTACTAACATCTCACAGACCAGCCTAACAATCCCTGGTGTAACTCATGTAGTTGACAGTGGGATCGAAAGAGTTAACCAAGTAGATTATTTAAGTGGTTTAGGTATAAGTTGTTTAATGCTGCAACATACCTCGCGGGACGGCATAATTCAGATGCAAGGCCGAACCGGCCGAACCAACCCAGGGACATACTATCTTGTTTCCTACGACGGTAAAAATCGCAGCCCAGCTCTCCACCAACGCCCCAAGACAAAAACTCCAGAGATTCAAAGAGCTAGACTTGATGATTTTGTATTAAGATTTGTCATTGCTGGGGAAGATATCAAGTCATACCCATTTGTTCACCCACCAACTGATGAGTCAATTGCAGTATCTTACGAAAGACTGAAAAACTTGGGTGCTTTAGATGAACTTGGCCAGCCAACTCTACGTGGACGTAAAATGAGCAAACTGCCTGTTGAGCCAGAGTACGCTTGTATGCTAATAGCCGCTCAAGAACAGCGACTACAGGACCAAGATATGCAATCGATAATTGATATAGTATCAATTATGCAAAATGGCGGAGTTGTTGAACGCTCCCCCAAAAAATTAAATTGGCAAGGTTTACTAACTCCAGATGACCCTGACCGTAGTAAAGAAAATCAGTCTGATTTATTTGCACAGCTAGAAGTATTTGCCAAATTAGTTAATGAAATACCTGAAAATGAGTGGTCTAGTTATGACATCAGAGAAAACGCCATCGAATTAATAAAGCGAGACCGCGAAATACTTGCTGCAAAACTTGCAATTACACTAGACAAGCCAAACCCTATAACCGACCAAGTTGCAAGAGAGAAAGTTACTGAATGTATTGCAACAGGTCAAATTAATACAATTGTGGTAGTTAGCATGGATAGATGTAGCGATGTAATTTATGGGTACAGCTCTGAGCGTTCTGCATCCAGCGTAGTAAATGCAGCAGGCAAGTTAGCAGTCGGCAACTTTTTCAGGTTGGGCATTGACCCAAATGACTATAGGTCTGTCAAGGAATCTTGCCAAGACATAACTGTTGTACCTGAAGCGGTACTTTGCAGACTAGCCAAACGTTACATGCGTGAAGTGCCTAGCAAGCAAACTCTCAAATACGACGAAAAAGCCGGAATTTTTACGGTTGAAATTCAGAGATTCTTAGGAAATACACAAATTGGTGAACGAATAATTAGAAATATTGATAAAACAAGCTTAACTACTACGGCCGATGAACTAAGCGAGCTTTATGAAAGATTCATGTTCAGGAGTTTACAGCACGATAAGTCTAAAAAAGCTCTTCCAGTTAAAACTGCAAAAGAAATTGATGAGATCCTAAAAAATGGAACCGAAGAAATCGCCTACGGAACCGACCCAATGACCGGCAAAGTCCTAACGGCATATAGAGGTGGAAACGGAAAGTGGTTTAAGAGCAAAGAAAGAGCCATACAAAATTTGATAGAGTCAAAGGGTAAATTAACTAGACAAAAAATAGTCAGACTCCAGAAAGTAGTAAAGGCAAATATACATGAGCTAGGCAAGGAGGCACTCTGCCCTGATGATAGGCGACTACTTGACGGAATAAAAGGACAGGGCTTAGAAGGCTTAGGAAATAATGACCTAATTAATCTACTTGAAATACTAGAAAGACTTCGCAGTTCAAGACAGTAGTTAGAGATTGCTTTTTATAATATTTCCTAATCTGTTATAATCTATGAAACGGTTTTATTGTATTGGTTGTTTATTAACTTAATACTTAGAATTGTTCTTGCAGATATGATCTTTAGCTCAGTTGGTACTAGCAGAGCCTGAAGAGTGCAGCCTTGAACTTTGTTTTACAGTTCCTTTAGGGACACAAGGTTCAAAATCTGTACTATAATAGTGTACATAGAAGAGTGTGGCTCTTTAGCTCAGTTGGTAGAGCAGAGGCCTGAAGAGCCTTGTGTCCCCAGTTCGAGTCTGGGAGGAGCCACCAAAGTACATTAAAGTATTGACTAAATCCATACCAAGTAATATGGACACGAAGACTCTTCAGGCCTAGGCCTTCAGAGAATAAAATATTTAAGCTAAAGGCTTCTGTCCCCAGTTCGAGTCTGGGAGGAGCCACCAAAGTACATTTTCAACTTACTAATTTTATGTTAAAATTAGTAAACCATATATAGGGGTGATTAGCTCAGTTGGCTAGAGCATCTCGTTTACACCGAGAGGGTCGGGGGTTCGAGTCCCTCATCACCCACCAAACCAAAAAAGACTACCTGTTTTCAAGTAGTCTTTTTTGGTTTGACAAAAATCAGTCTATTCAGGCTATGGTATACAAAGCAACCAGTTAAGCCCTATGCCTAGACTCAGTCATTTTTTAGGTACCGCTAAAAGATCCAGCTTCTGGTGACCATGGAGCAGTAACGCCTGCCTCCCTAGTAGCTACATTACCTACTACAGCGGTTACTGCAGGGTATTCAGGTGTGATTCCCATATGTTCGTGATCTGGCCCTGTAAAGCCATCTTGCTCTCCAACCACCATATCTCGAAAATTACTACCACTTCCTTTCTCTGGATTACTGTTCATATTTTACTCCTTTCAAATTAAAAACTTCAGTTTTTTAGGCTGAAACTTGTTTATAACCTTTGTTTGACTGTACTTTAGTGAGTTTTATTACTCCGAGCTTCAACCATGGCCAAGCACAGCCCATTTAGGCCGAAAAGTAGACCCGAAATTTTCTTAGCTTGACTAGCAATTAAACTCATAAATAAAATACTACTACTCACCCAACCGTAAGTCAAAAGATTTTACAAACTACTTAAGAAATAGATTATGCTAAAATTAAAAAAACACTAAGAGAACATATGTCATTTTTGATAATATCGGTTATTTTGATAGTTATCGGTTACCAATGGGTAAAAGCTCATCAAAAAAACTCCTTAACCGATAAAATCCATCAAAATAATGTTGAATGGTATGAATTTTTGTCAGGATTCTGGGAGAGTACCAAAAAACCTAGCGAAAAACACTTGCTCAGCAAAATTCTAAATACAATATAAGCATTGAACGACATATACTAGCAGAGGTAGGGCTTATTTTTTTACGACAAATTACTTGAATGGTTTACTGTGGTGTATGTAAGAGTGATAGGTGGATGTTGGTCTGTAAAAATAAGCCAAGCGGTAGCCAGTACCATGCTTTATCGTATCGTTGCGATACCTCAAACTGCACCCATTCTCTAAACCTGTCTGTGCTAAGTATATTTTTGAATCTATCTATGAACTACTAGACAAGTTAGAGCTGTCAGATGAAGCATATGAGCGTTACAGTAAGCGTAAACTATAGACAATGAAAAAGAGTCTTCCCAATCTGGAAAGAACCCTTTACCAGCCTTGTAAAGGCAATTAAAATGTCGTCTGGTGCGGATGAGAGGATTTGAACCTCCACAGGATTACTCCCACTACGACCTCAACGTAGCCTGGCTACCAATTACAGCACATCCGCATAAGAATTGTTACTTTTTAGTATAGTCTAATCTTGCTAATTTAATAAAGCAAAATTCTCTAGGTTCTAGGCATGTGCGAATATAGATGTTGTAGAGAAAACTGATGTCGAACTAGTGGCATAATCGAATCTTTGTCGACATCGATTTTTACACCATTATTGAGTATATTGTACGGATCAAAAATCTTTTTGACCTTTTGGAACAGCTCGTACACATCATCACCATACATACCTTTCAAATACGGACCACGCAACCGTCCATCGTTGTACTGAGCAGAAGTACTACCACCAAAATCTTTCACAAGCTCATAATATTCGTCCATAATTTTGAAAGTTTTTTGGCGGTCACCAAGTTGCGATAAATCTAACAGTGGCTGAACATGTAAATTACCCTCGCCAATATGTCCCCACATAGTAACCGGTGTATTATGATTTTGGAACATCTTATAAACCTTATCAATAAACTCGGTCACTCTGTCAACTGGCACGATAGCATCGTCAATTATCGGTAATGCTTTAGCCGTGCCGTTGCCATGAGCCACCACCGATGCCACACTTTGACGCAGCTTCCATAGTTGCTCTACCTCTAGCTCTTCAGATTCCATCTTATAGCTGAGCTGTTTTTTATCTAAAATTTTGCAAACTTTTTTTGCCATTTTGCTCTGAGTTTTGGTTGAAATATCATCAAATTCTATTAACAGAGCAAAATGCGGAAAAGGATGCTTAACAATATCTCTAAGCTGGTTTGGATTAAACTGATTTACATAATTAAGTAGCTTATTATCAACCATTTCTATCGAACTTGGTACTTTTGGCTGCTTTTTAAGCTGGCTGACAATATCTTGAAGTTCACTTAAATCATCACAAAAAGTAGCTATCAGAGTACTAGCCGGGTTGTAGGCTTCAGTTCTAAAAGTTATTTCTGTAATTATACCGAGCGTACCCTGACTACCAATAAACAGCGGCGTTAGGTCAAAACTACCATCTTTTCGCTTGACTTGACTAATGGCGTAACCGGCCGAGTTTTTTTCTAGTTTTAAATCAGTTTTATTGATTAAATCTTTATTCTCCTCAATAAGAGTGTCTAAAGCTCTATAAAGCTCACCTTCAAAAGAAGCCAATCCCATTTTTTTGTTCAACTCACGCTTTGATAATCGTTTAGTCTCAATGACTTCGCCATTTGCTAAAACCACTCTTAAATTATCGACATAATTAGATGTTGTGCCATATTTTACACTCTTGATACCACCGGCATTATTGGCTACTGCTCCGCCCAATGTTGAATATTCGATAGAAGCTGGAAATGGCGGTAAAAAACGTCCATGTGTATGCAAAGTTTGCTGAAGTTTAGCATAGTTAAGCCCAGGTTCGACCGTAACCATACCACTACGAGTATCTAGCTCTAAAATTTTGTTCATATGGGCTGGAAAAACCAACACAATACCCTTACCTATAGCAGCACCCGACTGGTCAGATCCAGAACCCCGTGCCGTAATCGATATTACACGACCACGCTCGGCCAGCTGCCAAGTAAAACGAGCTGTTTTACGTACATCGTTTTCGTTCCTAGGGTAGGCGATAATCGACGGCACAACTTCAAATATGCTGCTATCTGTAGAAAAATAACGCCTAGCATCATCGCCGACAATAATCTCACCGACCAAATGTTCTTGCAAATAGTGTGCAACCTTATTCATTATTCCCCTTTTTATCTCTCCTTACCCTACATTTTAACATAAGCAAAAAGCGAGAGGATAGTATATTTTATTGTTTCTTTACTGTACCTGTTTTTATTGTCCAATTAACAACATTGCTATACCTATCAACCGGTGTTTGCATATTTTTTACACTAAAACCTTTGAGTACAGGACTAGCGATATACATATACTCTGGCGAATAAAGAGCTAATGCCGGTGCGTCATCTCGCCAAGCTTGCAAAAAAGGACGATATTTCACTTCCCTAACCGCTGGATCTGATCGAGTACGGCCTGCCTCAAGAGCTTTATCGGCTACAGTAGACTTGTATTCGCTCAAGTTAAGTCTTGTCTCAGACTTAATGCTGCCCTGAGAACTATGCCAAAAAGCATAAACATCAGGGTCTGAGCCGACAGAGATTCCGTACAGCAGTGCATCATAATTATGCTGAGCCACAATACCAGTAATATCTCGCTCTTTCTCTAAGTTCACCTCTACTTGCACTCCGTAGTCTCGCCATTGTTTTTGTAGATTCGACGCAATACTAGTGTACTCACTATTGGCGACACTTGTAAGTACGAATTTTAGCTCTTTGCCGTCTTTTTTACGCACCTTGGTAGATGGGTCAATTTGCCAACCAATTTTATCTAGCTCCGCTTCAGCTTCAGCTCTTTTATTTACAACCTGAGAAAATTCACTATTATAGCCAACATGATTCTTTAAAAATGGACCATCAACCGTATTTGGCTTAAATGACAGTTGTCTAAGTACCTGTTCTTTGTCAATCAATTTTACCAATGCTTGCCGAACTTGCTTATCGGCTAAAATATCCTGAGAATTTTTAAAAAACACCATTACTTGACCACTAATTGGAATATGATAGACTTCATTTTCAGCCTTTATGCCTTCTGGTTTATTTTTTAGCCCAGAAATACCATCGATATCTCTGTTGTTATATGCTGAAACTATCTGATTTTCATCCTCAAAAGAAACAATAGTTATGCGACTCAGCTTTGGCTGCCCAAGTACATATCCTGAGTTAGCTTTGAGTGAAAGAGCATTGTTGCTTTTTTTATTATTTTCTTCAAGCTGGATTTCAGATAGCATAAATGGACCGGCACCAACTGGTTCTTGAGTATTAAAGATGTTTGACCTCAATTGGGTCATTGGTACCTTATTTAAAATATGTTCAGGAATAATACCAACTGTAAACGACTGGTTAAAACTACTAAGTGCAACACTTAGACGAAGTTCTACTGTCAACTCATCAATCTGCTTTACTTCGACGGCCCTCCAGCTTGGCAATAAAAAGGACTTTACTTCTGGGTTTTTGATGGAGTTAATCGTATAAACTACATCTTTTGCGGTTAATTTATGGCCATCGTGCCAAGTAAGATTCGGCTTGAGCTTAATGGTATAAACCGTCTCACTAGCATCTAGAGTGTAGCCTTCGGCAAGCTCAGGAACTAGCTTGCCGTTCTCATCATATTTATATAGGCTAGCAAAGATCAGATTAGAGACCGAAGCATCAATATCGCTCTGAGCAAAAAGCGGATTAAAGTTACTAAATTTTCCAACTATCCCCTCTCGATAATTACCGCCAGCAACCGGACCACTAGCTAGATAAAATTTTTCTAAACTAAGTGCTTGAGCCACCACAATACCTACCAGCAAAATAACTAACAGAAGCCATCCAAGCACAAATCGTCTAACTTCAATCAAGCGAGCTAATCTCTTAATCAGATACCTATCAACGTTGTCCTCGGTAGTATTAGTTACTTTAAGCACACGTTTTTGGCTTTTTTTTAGCTTACGTCTAAGAACAACCTGATTTTTTTTATCGAACATACTTATTTTTGCTATTATTTAAGCTAAAACTATCATCAGTAATGATAGTGAAAAAACAATTGCAGATAGAACTGTAATCTGATGAATAGTTTTGTCTGTACCCCGACGCACAATATTTACTTCACCACCGCCACCAAGTCCAGCACCAAGTCCCGCACCCCTAGTCTGAACCAAAATTAAAATAGTCATAATCACCATTGAGCCAATTGCAATGTATCCAAATATACTCATTTATTCTCCTTTGCTTGGTAATTAATATTTTAGCAAAATTCAATCACTTCTAGCAAGGCTACTTTGGGATATTAGTAGACAAAACTTCAGCTCCATCTTCGGTAATTACAATATCGTCCTCAATCCTAATGCCAATCTTCTCCTCGGGTATATAAATACCCGGCTCAACAGTCAAAACCATGCCTCTATCTAACGGCTGATCGACCAGCCCAACATCGTGAACGTCGATTCCCAGAAAATGCGAAGTAGCATGTGGATAATATCTGGCTACCATATCTTTATCGATAGACTTAATTAGACCAAGCTCACGCAGCTTTTCACCAGCGTATTTCCTAACTCCTTCTTCGTAATCTTTTAGTGTTATTCCTGGCTTCAACATATCAATCGCAAAACTTTGAATTAATGCCACTGTTTCATAAACCTTTGCTTGTCGTTTAGTTGGATTAGCTACATAGGTCCTGGTTATATCAGCAGCATATTTAGTGCTTTTTACCGCTGCATCGATTAATGTAAACTCTTTGTGGTCAATCTTTGAGTTATTTTGTGTGTAATGAAGGGTAATTGCATTCTCGCCATTGGCGATTATTGGATCGTAGGCAAACTCTAAATCATTTTTTAATAAATATTTTTTGGCGTCCATGAGCAAATCCGACTCGTTCTGCGAACTTGATAATTTACGAGAGAAAATTGCTTGCAGTTTAGCAGTATGACTAATCGCCTGAGCTATCATACCAAGTTCATTCGAAGTTTTTCGGCTCCGCAAACTAGCTAAAATCTTGCCTAAATCTATCAATTTCAGTTGTGAGTTAGCCTTAAACATTTTTTTTAATAAATGAGTTTTTGAAGGATTTGTAAACATGTACAAATCCTCTACGTAACTTAGCGAGGGCTGGATTGTTGCTAAATGAACAGACTTACAGACTCGTTTTATTAGTTTTTCCATGCCGGTATCGTAGTCATATATTTTAATCACGCCAGAAGTTTTTATAACTTTATCGTAATCGTTTTTTTCATGAAAAATTTCTTGATAATGATTCGTTTTTGGAGCAATCAAGTACTCTTGGCCATTATCAATCACCAAAACATAGCCAGGTTCTTCAACTCCAGTTAAATACCAGAAATTTGAATCCTGAACAAAGTCGTAGGCTGCATCACGGCTTCTTTGCATAAGGCAATTACCGATAATCACAATTGGAGCTGTACCTTCAAAATTTTGAAGCAACTTAACTCGATTATTTACAAAAAATTCAGTCTCAATCATATTATTTCTATTTACTTGGTTAGATTATACTTTTATTTTTGGTTGTTTCAATTTTTTCATCTTTAAAATTGGCATAAATTCTGCCAGCCAATTTTTGCCCAACAACCATTTCTAGCTCATTCAAACTCGCCAACTTAACACCCGACAAGCTACCAAATTTGCGAATAAGTTTCCGACGAGAAACTTGCCCAACACCTTGTATGTCATCCAAAATGCTGCTGGTCTGCCTCTTCCGCTTCAATACAGAATGATAACTAACCGCAAATCTATGACTTTCATCACGAACTCTCTGCAGTAACTTTATTAAATTAGTATTCACGGGTAAATTTATTAACACAAAATCATCTGACTCAGTCAGATAGCCCCCAAGTTTTTTCACTTCTTCTTTGTTTATGCTCACACTACTACCAGCATTTTGCGAATTAGGTTTTTTTACGACAATTTGCTCTTCGCGTTTGGCTAACCCTACAAAAATTAGCTTGTTCTGTCCTGCCTCTTCTCGAGCTTTTATTGCAGCATCAAGTTGACCCTTACCACCATCTATCAAAAATAGTTCAGCCAGACCCCATTGTTTCACATTTTTATCACTCAGCCGTCGACGAATCGTTTCATTCATATTATAAAAATCATTATTTTGATCATGTTTAGTTTTGAATTTACGATATTCACTCTTATCACTAACCCCATTGGTAAAAACTACCATACTAGCCACTACATCACTGCCTTGTTGATGAGAAATATCATAACCCTCAATCCGCCTAGGAAATTTAGGAATACTTAACACGTTAACTAATTCGTTCAAAGCGTGGTCCTTAGAAATGTCCATAAACTCTTTATCAGAAAACACTACTTGTTTATTGAGGTTTTTTAGGTGGGTTATTTGGTTACGGATTTTGGCAGCTGTTTCAAACTCTTGATTTTTGGCCATGTCTGTCATCACTTTTTGCAGCTCTTTAATAACTTTTTTATGCTTACCTTCAATCACATTTATAAGTCGACGCAGATTTGCTCGATAATCCTTTAGACTAGTTCGTCCTTCCTCTAGTCCTGGATCAAGTCCAATATGATAATGTAAACTAGCTCGTTTTTGACCATGTTTTTTACTAGTTGCAAATGGGAAAATTTTACGCAAAATTTTGAGTGCTTGACGAACGCTATATGCACTAAAATAAGGACCAAAATACTTAGCACCATCGTCAATTGGCCGACGAGTTGTTGAGACTGTCGGATAATCACTATCATAATCAATTCGAATATAGCTCATAGCTTTATCGTCTCTGAGTAAAATATTGTACTGTGGCATGTAACGCCGAATCATCTCGGCCTCCAAGAATAACGCTTCAATCTCCGAGTCGACCACCATCCAATCGGTATCAAATATTTCGTTAACTAAAGCATCTGTTTTGGGATCGTGCGTCCGCGACTTATGAAAATACTGTCGAACTCGATTATTTAACTTTGCTGCCTTGCCAACATAAATAATCTCACCGGCCTTATTTTTATGGAAATATACCCCCGGCTCTTTTGGAAGAGTTTTTAATTTATCGGCAAGCTTGTCGTTCATTGATAGCTATTATACTAAGAAAATAACTTGCCTTGGAATATATCGCTATGAGATAATGGTTATGTTAAATAAAAACAAACATGCAACCAAATATAGTCACATATACCGCTCCACCTAAACATTCTCATTTATTGCTTTTGTTAAAACAAAAGTTAGTAATCTTTGGCTTGATTGGGTTTTTAGTAGTAGCTTCTCTTGGAGTCTCTGGTTTTTTATACTATAAACACAAACAGGCCAAAGGTCCAAACAAACTCGATGACAGCAATTTCTCTTTATCGAACGGAGCCAGTCTAGAAAACGACTCTTCGGCATCAGACGGTAAAAGTATTAAGATAACAAAGAACGCCGAAATATCAACTATCTTAGATGCCACCCAAGAAATGCAAGGCATAAATTTTAATGCTAGAAGTGTAATTTGCGGCAATGAATGGGCTAAAGTTGACACCTTAGTTGACGATAAAGTTGTGCAAAAGGATCTTAGTATCGATAGCGACCAATGGAAAAACTTCTCAGTTAATACCCCAATCACAAAAGGTAATCATAAAATTGTTATCAAGCAGACAAATGCTTCAGGTGCCTGCGAAAGAGCTGTTTTTATAGATAAAGTCAACCTAATATCGATCATACCAGCTGTTCAAAGCCCTACTCCGACAAAAAATAATCAGCCTACTACAACCGTCCCTCCATCTAGCACCACCCCAACACAAGCCCCAGCCAATCCGAATCCGACCCCAAACCCCCAACCACCGGCAAAATCATCAATACTATGGGGGTCATGGATTGACGGCGATACATATGGCGGATCTGGTGCAGGTCGTGGTGATGCACCTTGGGACACTACAACTTGGGATTTATTTGAGTCACATGCTGGTAAAAAGGTCTCCATACTACATTACGGTCAACCACCACCTTGGGAACAGCAATTTTATCCTAATGTTGCCAACATTATTACCAATCGAGGAGCCTATGTGATGATGGACAGTAGCTCAAAATCAGTTGCACTAACCGATATAACCAACGGCACCTACGATACACAGATTCGCACCTGGGCAAATGCAGTAAAAACTTGGGGCAAGCCTATGTTCTACCGCTGGAACTGGGAGATGAACGGTACTTGGTTTGACTGGGGCAATCAGGCAAAAACTAGTCCACAAAATTACGTTAATGCTTGGCGACACTACCACGATGTAGTCGTAAGCGAAGGAGCCACCAATATCACCTGGGTATGGTGTCCAAACACCGTCTTTACTGGTTCTACGCCCCTTAGCCAATTATATCCTGGCGATAGTTATGTAGATTGGACTTGTTTTGACGGTTACAACTGGGGTACAAGCAGCGGTAAAGCCGAAACTTGGCGAAGTTTCAATACAGTAGCTTCAGACACCTACAACGAACTTCTAAGCGTCGCTCCAAGTAAGCCGATAATGATCGGAGAGACTTCATCAAACGAAGGAGGTGGCGTCAAGGCAGACTGGGTAACTGATGCATTATCGACTCAATTACCAAATAATTTTCCAAAAATCAAAGCCCTGGTTTGGTTTAACTGGCCAATTGTAGAAAACAGCACCGCACAACAATGGCCAATCGAATCTTCGACTGCCAGTCAAAATGCTTTCAAAAATGCTATCGCTAACTCGTATTTCTTGCCTGGCGGCAGCTACGGTTCGACACCATTGCTTGGGAAAATACCAGCTCCATAAAAATACTTGTTGACGAGCTTAGACTAATATATACGCCTATACACCAAAAAACTTAGCAACTTCCTGCCAGTCTTTGCAGCGAGTCACATTAGCAGGCAAGGTTTGCATTTGATTCCATTTATAGTCACCAAATAGTACCGCTTGAAAACCATATTTAGCAGCCTCAACACAATGTTTTAGTTGGTCGTCAATTAAATAATCAAATTTCAGATCATCTCTCAAAACAGCCTTACTAGCCTGCATTTTATAAGTAATGTCGATTCCGTCTTTTCTATCAAAAAAACCAGAATAATATATACCATCAAAAATATCACCATAATGATAATCTAGCCAAGCTCGAGTTTCCTTATCGGACGTCTGCCATCTAGAGGTTAAGACGATTAGTCTGTAGTTGTCAGCTAAACTTTTTAGGACTTCACTAGACTTATTTTTTGCTGCAAATTTAGCCAGTTGCCCACTACCATAAATCTCTGCAACTCTTTCATACAAGCTTTGCTGATTTACCTGCCAAACCTTGCCCCAGTGTTCATCGTAGTCATCAACCGTCAAATTAGTTCCCCACCGTTTATTGCTAAACTCTACAAATGCTTCAGCCTGCATTGCCAAAACATCATCTACATCAACTGCTATAATTTCTTGCTTCACCTTTTTAGACAATCTCCAGGGTGAATTTTATAGTAATTTTGTCGTCCAGTTTTAGAGACTCTTTGGAACGTATTTCAGACTTCAGAGGTAGCATGTACCTACCTTCGCCCATAGCCATGATAGTTGCCTGCCAAGATGATTTGCCCACACTAGCCGTACCTTTTAAAAAGCTACTTTTCTTATATGGTTTAAGTAGTTCCATTATAGCCCCAGGAATATGAGCATAATGCCAACCGCCTTTAGCAGGAGAAACTTCTACCTTGGACTGAAACTGAAAGGTTGGTTGCGTCATGTTGTTCACAGTATTAAAAACGAGATTTCAGCGGAACCTTAGAGCCTAGGTCTGATTGTTTTTTGCATTCAGTAGTGTGGAATAGTAAGTCTTTATCTGTTTTACAGTTTTTGCATATCAGCACTAGATCGTTGCAGGCAACCCATGCACAATTTTCAAAATTTGAAGTTTTCCCTTGGCAATGCGTACAATTACCAATATCAACTGCCTTAGGTGAAAATTTATGGTTCATGCGATCATCAAAAATATATAAATTACCCTCCCATAGTCCATCGTCACCATATTTTTCGCCATATTTTACAATGCCACCATCTATCTGATAAACCTCTTTAAAGCCACGATTTTTCATCATCACACTCAGTGCTTCGCAGCGAATGCCACCAGTACAATAGCTAACTACGGGCTTGTCTTTTATATGATTGTACTTATCACTATCAAGCTCAGATATAAAATCGTGTGAAGTTTTGGTGTCTGGTATAACCGCACCCTTAAATCGACCAACTTGTGCTTCGTAAGCATTGCGGCCATCAAAAAATACTACATCATCACCACGTTCCTGCACTAATTTATGTAAAGCTTCAGGCTTAAGATGTTTTCCGCCACCAATTACACCTTTTTCATCAACTTTTATTTCGTCAGGGCAACCAAAAGCCACCAACTCTGACTTTACTTTTACGCTCAAACGCGGAAAATCATTGCCCGTACCATTGCTCCATTTATAAGTAATACCCCGAAATACATCACTAGCATTCATTTGCCGCTTATACTCACGTAGGTTTTCTATATCTCCGCCCAATGTGCCATTAATACCATGCTTCGACACAATAATTCGTCCTTTGAGATGCAGGTTCCTACAAAGTTCTCGTTGCCAAAGCATTGTCATTTTAGGATCTGTCACCGGCACAAATTTATAGTATAAAATCACCTTATTCATAGCTAAGTATTTTATCAAAAAACATAAAAATTTGCACACAACTTGACATAAGTGGTATAATGTAATGCATATTATTAAAGGAAAGGGTCAGGCAAAATGACAAAGCCAGTAAAATTTATATTTACATACGCAGAAGATCAGAATATTGTCAGTGGCACTTTTCTGAATTTCTCTTCTTTAGTAGCTTAGTATTAAACTACTAAAAACTATCAACTTAACATTAAATACCAAAAGGTATCCTCTATGGACAAAATTAATTCAATTACTATATTAAAAACGTATCTCAAATACGTTAAAAGATATTACAAGTTAGCTATCCCACTATTAATAATCACACCATTAGCTAGTGTTACTTTTCGATTGATTGGCCCTCTTATTGCCGCCAATATACTCAGTAGACTAGCCAAAAACGACTACATTAAAGGCGATTTATGGGGTAGTTTTGGGAATGAAATAATGCTTTATGGCCTAGTGACAATTTTAGGCGGTGTAATATTATGGCGTGTAGCTACCTATTTGCTATGGACTATGGAAAGCTACATTGTAAGAGACATGAGCCGAGATATGTTCAATAAATACATAGAGCTAGACAGTAACTACCATGCCAATAATTTTGGTGGCTCACTAGTATCAAGAACCAATAAGCTAACCAGTGCATATATTCGTATACAAGACGTTTGCATATTCCAATTTTATCTTATGATTATTGCGTATGTAGCTATTAGCGTAATTATGATTAATAAATCAGTTAGTTTTGTGATATTTATGTGGCTGTTTACTTTCGTTTACATCATCTTCTCATTTTTTATAAGCAAACGTGTCCGCAAATTTGCCGTCGATGAAGCAAGCTCGCAAAATAAAGTCACAGCTCGATTAGCAGATGCAATCACAAACGTGCTAAGTATTAAGAGTTTTGCTAATAAAAAATATGAAAATTCAGAATTTGCTAAAGTAACTGAATTTAGCCGACAAAAAACTATCAGTTACCTTAAAGCAACAACTTATCGTGACCTATTTTCTTCATCTATTACTTCTACGGTAGCGATCGTAGCACTGACAATCGCTGTTTATTCAGTAGTAACAAAGAACGTTGATATTGCAATAATTTTTCTGATTTTTACATACACCACGGAAATTACCGAGAGGCTATGGGAGTTTAACTCAAACGCTCTACGTAACTTTAACCGATCTATTGGTGATGCAACCGAAGGAATAGGCACATTACTGACCAAACCGAGGGTCGAAGACCCTGTCTCACCCCAACCTTTTATAATTTCTGATCCAAAAATTGACTTTAAAAACATGAGCTTTAAGCATGACGGAGATAATGTTTTGTTTAATAATTTTAACTTATCAATAAAAAGCGGTAGCAAAATTGGCATAGTCGGGCATAGTGGCTCAGGCAAAACTACACTGATTCGCTTACTGATGCGTTACATGGACATAAATAATGGTCAAATAGAAATTAGTGGTCAAAATATTGCCAAAATAACTCAAGAAAACCTGCGTGAACAAATTGCTTATGTAGCTCAGGAGCCAATGTTGTTTCACCGCTCGCTAGCTGAGAATATTAGCTATGGCAAACCAAATGTGTCGCAATCCGAGATAGAAGAAGCTGCCAAGAATGCTCATGCTCATGAGTTCATCAAAGATTTGCCAGATAGTTACAAAACATTAGTTGGTGAACGAGGCGTTAAGCTGTCTGGTGGTCAAAGACAGCGTGTAGCAATCGCTCGGGCTATGCTAAAAGATGCTCCGATTTTAGTCCTAGACGAAGCAACTTCTGCTCTAGATTCTGAAAGCGAAGCATTAATACAAGATGCTCTTTGGAAGTTAATGCAAGACAAAACTACTATAGTCATTGCTCACCGACTAAGTACAATACAGAAAATGGACAGGATAGTAGTACTAAACAAAGGCAAGATTATCGAAGACGGTTCTCATCAAAAACTACTAGCTGATGGCGGCAAATACGCCGATCTTTGGAACCATCAATCTGGTGGCTTTTTAGAGGAATAAAGTATGATTTTTTTGCCTTTATGCGGCGACAAAGCGTGGTTTGCCGCTTACCCAATTTATTTATAATGGCAACTCTAGTAAGCTAGGTAGATTATTCGGACTTATCGTCTTTTGGCTCAGAGTCAGTAGACTCTTCACTAGCTGGCTTATCGGCATCGGACGCCAGTTCGGCTGCAGCAGCATCTGCCTCAGCAATCTGGTCTTTTGGCACTTCTACACTAGCAACTAGTTGTTCTCCGTCAGTGGTTATTGTAATACCGGCTGGAACTCTAATATCTGCCACCGTAAGCTTATCGCCAGCTTCTGCTAAGCTACTGGCATCTACCTCGATTGCGTCAACTAAATCTTTTGGCAGAGCTTCAACCTCCACATAATCAATACCAAGTACAACTAGCAGACTAGCTCTCTCAGCAGGTATATCTTCAGTAAGTCTGAGGGGTATTTCAGCGTTAACCTTTTCATTCGCTTTTATCGCCTGAAAAACGGTGTGATACATTATTGTAGTTGCCGGCTTATAGGTGACTTCTTTTATAAGAGTCGTAAATTTTTTGTCGCCAACTTCTACTTCTACAGGTGTGTGTTTGCCGGCTTTATGATACGCGATATTCAACTGTTTATCGCCTACTAGAATGTGATAAGAATCTTTGCCATGGTCATGAATCACAGCCGGAATATTACCTTCTGCTCTTAGTGCATTCGGCTTTAAGCCTTTTAAATCGCGTTTTTTCGCTTCTAGTTTAATTGTTTCTCCCATAATTCCTCCGAGTAGTCATTCACTTTTTCGTCTAGCAATTATAGCATAAAAATTGCTATAATTCTCTAAGAGTTATGCATTTATTTAGTCCAGAAGCAATTGCTGCCGGTGGTTTGATACTGATTGCTTTTATTGTATTCGCAGAAAGTGGGTTACTTTTCGGATTCTTCTTACCCGGAGACACTTTACTATTTCTAGCTGGAATCTTAGCAGCTCAAGGTAAATTTAATATTATCGTGACACTATTTGTTATAGCTGTGAGTGCTATTTTGGGCGGAGAAACTGGATATTATATTGGTAAAAAATTTGGACCAAAATTGTTTAAAAAGAAAGATGGCATATTGTTCAAGCACGAATACATTGAACGCAGTGAACAATTTTATGAAAAACATGGTGGGAAAACTATTATTTTAGCTCGTTTTGTGCCGATCGTTAGAACTTTTGCTCCAGTTGTAGCTGGAATTGGCAACATGAATATTAGGGCTTTTAGTTTTTATAATATTGTTGGTAGTTTGATTTGGGCGATTAGCGTTACTTTAATTGGTTACTTTTTTGGAAGCAAAATTGGCAATATTGAAAAATACGTTCTACCAATAATCGGGTTAGTGATGCTTGTGAGTTTTGGCTCACCAATATTTCATATTTTACGCGACTCAAGGTCTCGGCAACTTTTGATAGCAAAGTTTAGTAATAAGAAATTGAAGTAGCTCCCAAACTTGCCTCTATGGCTTTTTTAACCTCTGCTTTACCCTCTTCGGAAGTAAAGTAGATACCGCTAACTACTTCAATACTTGGCTTAATGGCTTTACCGTCTTCATCGCGATGCAAACTAAATACTAGTTCAGGAACATGCTCTGATTCAGGATCTGTTCCGCTTACTAATTCAAAACCATTAAAATCATTATCCACATCTGCAATAGAAATAACTACTCCACCTAGCTCTGACACACACCTTTTATATAAAATTCCCTCGTCATTTTCTGGATCAGCATAACGGAACGCAGCTGCAAGTGCATCTTTTGCATCTGGCAGTGATATATAGGGAGGAATGGTTTGGGTGGCAAAAGGGTACACCGGGTTTGGTATAGTAAAAAAATAATTTCTATTATAGTAGTTTGGGTACTGCTCTTTTGGAATAAAAAAACCATACTTTAAAAGATTAAATACAGTTCTTACTGAAGTTCCATGAAAGCCGATATTTGTATCACTTAGCATACCACCTATAGATAAATCTCCGATACTTTCTTCACTAATAATTGTTGATTTTATTTTTTCATCAACTGCAGAGGCGAAAGTGAAAGTCATTGGGTCAAAACTGGCTGGATTAATCTCTGACATAATCTTTAAAGCATCTTTCTTAAAAATTGTCCGGTGTAAGATTTAGAATTTTTGGCCACCTGCTCAGGCGTACCAGTGGCGACTACCTGACCACCTTCAGCCCCACCTTCTGGACCCATATCGATTATATAATCGGCTGACTTTACAACATCTAGATTATGCTCAATCACAATCATACTGTTGCCAGTATCGACTAGCTTATGTAGGACATGTAGTAATTTATCGACATCGGCCATGTGCAAACCAGTTGTTGGCTCATCTAAAATATACAAAGTTTTACCAGTTGGCCGCCGTGACAATTCAGTAGCCAGCTTAATACGCTGTGCTTCACCACCACTTAGCGTAGTGGCTGATTGGCCTAAGCTAATATAACCTAGACCGACGTCAACCATAATTTGTAACTTGCGAGCAATGTTTGGGATATTTTCGAAAAATTCTAAACTTTGCTCACAGGTCATACCCAAAATATCACTAATTGTTTTGCCTTTATATTTAATCTCTAGTGCCTCACGATTGTAACGCCTACCTTTACATTCATCACAAGTAACATAAACATCTGGCAAAAAGTGCATTTCTATCTTGATAATACCGTCACCTTGGCAGTTTTCGCAGCGTCCACCACGTACATTAAAGCTAAATCTACCAGCACTATAGCCACGAATTTTTGCTTCTGGCAGTCCAGCAAAAAGCTCACGAATTGGCGTAAATAAACCAGTGTAAGTAGCGGGGTTAGACCGCGGCGTGCGACCAATTGGCGATTGGTCAATAACTATAACTTTATCTAGTTCTTTAATACCCTGTATCTCATCATGCCGACCAGGATTGGTGTGTGATCGCATTAATCTAGCCAAAAGCTCCTTCGACAAAATATCATTAATCAAGCTAGATTTACCCGAGCCAGACACACCACTCACCACCACTAATTCACCAAGCGGTATATCAACCGTAATATTTTTGAGATTATTTTCTCTAGCATTAACAATTTTTATTTTTTTACCATTACCCTTACGACGTTTTTTAGGTACCGAAATTTTGAGTTTGCCACTTAGATATTTACCAGTAATAGAATTTGAGTTTTTAATAATTTGTTCTGGTGTACCAGCTGCAGTGATTTCACCACCATGCACACCCGCACCCGGACCAATGTCTAGTACATAATCGGCCGTACGAATTGTATCTTCATCATGCTCCACAACCAAAACTGTATTACCTAAATCACGTAAATGAGTCAAAGTAGCAATCAAGCGTTCATTATCGCGTTGATGTAGTCCAATTGATGGTTCATCCAAAACATACAGCACACCCTGCAGCCCCGAACCAATCTGAGTCGCTAAGCGAATTCGCTGTGCTTCACCACCACTCAAGCTAGCCGCACTTCTAAGTAAATTTAAATAGTGCAGTCCAACGTCTACCAAAAAATTAAGTCTCGAGTTAACTTCTTTTAAAATCTGTTTGGCAATCTTTTCTTGGTTGGCATTTAGGTTCAAATTATTAAAGAATTTGACAGCATCATTAATTGATTTTTCGCAGATATCCATAATCGATAAGCCACCAACTGTCACCGCCAGAACTTCAGGCTTAAGCCTCTTGCCTTTACAGGCATAGCAAGGTCTTTCTTGCATAAACCGCTCAATATCTCGTCGCATAAAATCACTATCAGTATCTTTGTGTCGGCGTTCTAAATTTGGTATTACACCTTCATAAGTTGTGTCAAAATATCGGCCAGTTCCAAGCTTAATTGTGTAAGCTTCATCACCTGTACCGTATAAAATTTTGTCTAAATCAGCTTGTTTAAGCTCGCCAGTTGGTACACTTAAACTAAAGCCATACTTATCGGCCACTGCTTGCATTTTCTTCATATACCATGCATCAGAATTCACACGATTAAACGGCCTAATTGCACCTTCGCTAATCGTCAGCTTACCATTTGGTATAACCAACTCCGGATCAACTTCTAGGCGATTACCTAGTCCAGTACAAACAGCACAAGCTCCAAATGGACTATTAAAACTAAATGTACGCGGTTCTAATTCTGGAATTGTGATTTCTGGATGATCAATACAGGCATACATCAAACTATATATACGCTCACGGTTATCATCGGCATTTACCACTACTAACTTACCAGCAGCAAGCTCCAAAGCTTGCTCAACACTCTGAGTCAAGCGACTAACACTTTCTTCGTCGTTAACCAACCTATCGACAACTATCTCAATATTATGCTTATAATTTTTATCAAGCTCTGGCCATTCGTCTAGTGCATAAACGATACCATCAACCCTAGCTCTTGCAAAGCCAAGTCTCTGATATTGTTCAGGAATATGCTCAAACTGGCCTTTTTTGCTCATAACAACCGGGGCTAAAACCATCAGCTTTGCTTTCTTATCTGTTTCGGCCACTTGATCAACAATCATTGTCGGCGTCTGACGCGAGACTTCCTTACCACAAGCAGGACAGTGTGGCACACCAATTCGTGCGTACAAAAGCCGCAAATAGTCGTAAATTTCTGTCACTGTCGCTACTGTACTGCGCGGATTTCTACTAGTAGACTTTTGGTCAATCGATATCGCTGGACTCAGCCCATCAATCTGTTCAACATCAGGCTTTTCCATCAAGCCCAAAAACTGCCTAGCATAAGCACTCAAGCTCTCTACATAACGCCTCTGGCCTTCAGCATAGATTGTATCAAATGCCAAACTAGATTTGCCAGAACCACTTAGGCCAGTCATTACCACTAATTTATTACGTGGGATATCCACCGAAACATTTTTTAAATTATGTTCTTTGGCACCACGAATAGAAATAAACTCACTCATCAACGTCTTATTATACCAAATTTTGTATAATAAATTAGATGAAGACTAATAAACACAGTCCACATAAACGAATTCTGGTTGACGTAGCCGGCTTTGGTCTAATTATTTTATCGCTGCTTATTGGCTGGCTACCTGGACCTGGCGGCATTCCGATTTTTCTAGCTGGACTCGGACTATTATCTATAAACAATAAGTGGGCAAAGGATTTAATTGATTATATCGAAAAAAATCGTCAAAAATTTGAAGCCAAATATCTTACCAATGACCCTAAAGTTGCTCGAATAGTCGATATTTTGTGCATAATTTTAATTATTATCTCGATAATCGCTTTTACTCAAATAAACAACAAATACTTTCGCTATGCTTCGATTGGCCCAGGTGGTTTTGGGCTAATTTTGCTTATTCTTAACCAAAATCGACTTGATAATTTCTTTCATTACATCAAAAATAAACGTAAGCACAAATAAAATATACTTGCTTTTTTTACCATTTAGGTATATAATCCGCTTAAACTTAAACACGAATAAGTGGGAGCATAAAATGTGGCAATACATTGTACTTGGACAGATACCTGGTACATCAATCTTCGTATCTTTCAACGACTGGCTTAGTTTAGTATTGTTTCTTGGTTGCTGTTACGCTTTGTTTAGAGTCTTAACCCCACAAAGAAAACTAAAAATACACCAAAGAAATCAAGCATTGATTGAGCAGATTTCGATATAGTTTAGCCTAGTTCTGCTAAACTCTGAGCGTACAAATTTAGTTCCTCTAAAATATAGGTTTTTTCTGGGCTTAATTTCTGATTGGCTAACTCATTTATTCTTGCGACAAACTTAGGGGCTTGTAAGGCAATCTTTTGATTTTTATAATTTTGCCAATTGACTTGCTCATCATCGCTTAAATATTTAGGAAAATTTCTAGCTTTATACAAAGGCCACAAATTTTTCAACCTTGCATCGGCAAAATTTTTATAAAAATCACTAGATTTAAGGGCTACGTCACTTCGAGCCTTAACGAATAAATCTTTGTCATAATTGGATATAAAACCGTCATAAAGTTGTGACTCAACATTTCTCTCATCGTTTAGAAATTCAGCTTGCTTAAGCTTAGTAGTTTGCTCAGCTGCTCTTCGATATTTTTCCAGTATCTCAGTTTTCGTAGATTCTAGTTTTTGATAATTATCTTGAGCTAACTTTAGGTCAATATTTAGCCGAGTTTGGTCAGATTTAGTCAATGTATTTAGTGGGGCAATCGCAGGGCAACGGTTGGCTCGTAATGTCTTTATAGGCAACGGCAAAATCTCATCGTCTCTCGACCATCGCATACGTTTTTTCATATCAGCCTCAGATAATTTTACAATTTCATTTGGATCTTGGCTCAAATCATAAACTAAAAATCCCTGATTTTCAGCTTCACCAATCACACTTACCAAGGCAAGTTTTTCGCTTTCGGTAGAATATCTACCGCTTACATAAACAAAGATTGGATTTTCATCAACAAATTTCACCACATCTTTTTTTGCTCGCAAGCTTAGAAGATAATTAAACAGTTTTGGCTGTTGAGTCTTTATCATTTTTGCAACTGCGATGGTCGCATTAACGTCACTTAAAGCATCATGAGCAGCATTATGTTCAAGTTTATTTAGCGAACTAAGCAACTCCAAACGATTAGACGCTTTACCATCACTTGCAAATGGCCATTTTATGCCTTCAGGACGTAAAGCTCTGGTGATCCGCACCAAATCTAGAATGTCCCAGCGACTAGCACCTTCTTTCCACTGCCACTCGTAAGCATCATAAAAATTTCTGTACATGCCAAATCGCATAAATTCATCATCAAACCTTACAGAGTTAAAGCCTAAAAAAATAGTTTCTGGTGTAACAATCTCGTTATAGAAAGTTCTGAAGAATTCGGCCTCGCTAACACCATCTCGCAGTGTTTGCTGTGGAGTTATGCCTGTTAACAAAATTGCATCAGGCTCAGGCAGAACATCCTCACTTAATTTAATTAAAAAATTATAAGCCTTGCCGATTGGCTTCAAATTCATATCAGTTCGCTGGCCAGCAAACTGCATTATCCGTGAACTATACGGGCTTATCCCACTTGTTTCTAGGTCATAAAAGAAAAAACTAGCCATACATTAATATGCTTAGTATAACTTAGTTAGTCTTAAAATCCGCCTTTTTTACCAAGCGAAGACCAAAGCTACCTAACTGTCTATCCCGTTCCATTTGTCGGTATATATCATAAAGTGTTATATCTAAAACTCTTCTTCCTGCATTAAATTCTACCATTTCATCACTGGCAATAATTTCTAATTCTTCATCAGATACTTGTTCAACAAAAGCATCCTCGTTGGCACGCAAAACTTTTATATAATAATCTAAATCATTTTTCATAAGTGCTTGAAATAACGCTTCATACCCATCATCTTCCATGCCTGTAACAACTCTGGCCGACAAAATTTTTGAGACACCATTATCCGGCGTAATGCTTTTCGCTTCGTCTGAAAGCTTATTGACTACAACTTCAAGCATAGCCATCTCATCAGCCTTCCTACCCCTATATAACCCCCTGTCTACTGACTCACCAATGCTGTCAGCCAAAACATCAAGTAGGTTTGCCTGTTTGGGTACAAACTCTTCAATAAGAAAGCTCGTAAAATTTTCGCCATGATCTCTATCATGTTGTAGATAATGCTCGCTCCACCTCTTGAAGGCATCGATTGTTATCCCTGAAGGTATTTTTACTAAATCAACCCCTAAATTTTCAAATGATTCTCTATATTGCATTGAGATTCCATGGTCACCTATCTCAAAATGCACCAGACTTATTTCTGACATAATAATATTATATCAGATATATAGATATTTTACAAGTTTAGTATTCTATTGGACCGTAGTCTGAGTTTTTGCCAAAAAAGATTTGGTCATTGGCTTGTACACTTTGACGTTCTAGTTCGTGCATTATACCCATTTTTCGCATAATATCACGGATTCTATCGACACCAGCAAAATTATCAAAATCTGTTTGTGATGCAAAACGTTCAATTTTTTGGCCAGTAATAACAAACCCCTGTTTGGTCTTTATAACTTCCCACCTATCAACCGACTTACTACCAAGATTTATTACCAGTAAGCCGTCTTCAACTTCTTCTGTAACCTGATGCTGGCTATCGTACTTTTTAACTTGCTCATCTATCGTATAGATAAGCTCTTTCAATCCTTTGCCACTTAATGAAGAAATCTCGTAAATCGGCGTTTTTTTACTTTTCAAAACTTTAGTTAGCTCTGATTTTTGCATTTCAACCACTGCTTGATCTTGCCCATCAATCTTTGAAATAACAATAATTTCTGGTTTTTTAGATAAATCAACCTTATAAGCCTTAAGCTCATCTCTAATTATTTTATAATCCGCTCCAATATCTTCCGAGTAAGCATCAATCAAATGTACCAAAACTTTTGTTCTCTCCACATGACGCAAAAAATCATCACCCAAGCCCTTGCCCTTTGAAGCACCCTCAATCAATCCTGGTATATCAGCAAACAGCAAAGATCTATCTTCAGACACCTTCACAACACCAAGGTTCGGGCGAAGAGTTGTAAATGGATAATTAGCAATTTCTGGGCTTGCATTACTGACTTTAGACAAAAGTGTTGACTTGCCAGCGTTAGGCAGACCTATTAGCCCAACTTCGGCAATCATTTTCATCTCTAGTGTTACTTCTAGCTCCTCACCAGGCTGGCCTTTTTCGGCAACCCTTGGTGTTTGTCGCCGACTAGATTTGAAGTGAGCATTACCAAAGCCACCACGACCGCCACTCGCTACTACTACTTCTTGACCTTCACTTAAGATATCGCCAACCGGTATATTTGCCTCAGAATAAATCACCGTCCCAACTGGCACAAACACCTGTAGATCATTAGCCGACTTACCATGTTTTTTGCGTTTCGAGCCTGGTGAACCGGCCTCAGCTATTAATTCTTTTTGATAGCGAAATTGAGACAAAGTATTTTGACGATTGCTACCAACAAACACTACATCACCGCCGCGACCACCATCGCCACCATCTGGACCACCTTTATCTATAAATTTCTCATGCCTAAAACTAACTGCACCATTGCCACCATCGCCAGCTTTAACAAACACTCTTACTTTATCTACAAACATTACCTGTCTATTATAAATAAAAAACCTTATTTACCTAAATTAGTAGATAAACATGTAGTTACCAAACTCACCAGGAGTAATTGTGCGATAAGTAACTCTACCCCAAACTGGGTAGTTCATATCTGATACCAAGAAAGAACCGTCGCCGTTATCTTTCTCTACAAAAGCCACATGTCCAAGTCCACCAATATTTTTGTGCCACAAAACAGCCCCTTCTTGAGGCGTACTACCAGTTGCTAGCCCAGCAGCTCGAGAAAGGCTAAGCCAAGTGTTGGCATTACCTAAGTTACTTGGAACTGGTCGTCCAATTTCTTTACGACGATTAGCGGCATGCCATGTACACCAGCCATAGTCATAGCCATTGCTGCCATACACAGGTGCCGAACCAAAGGCAAACCGCGATGCATAGCTAGCAACCGGACCTTCACGATAACCTCTTGTTGCTACTGGCTCAGATGGAGCCACACCATCTGGTACAACAATCCGCTCACCAGCTAAAAAGCTACCACTAACCTCAGCGTCATTAAAAACGATTAAATTATCCTTATTAGCATTATACTTGCTTGCGATTGACTGTGGCGTATCACCAGCCTTAACGGTATAAACCAATCCATTAACTGGACTGATGGTTAATTTCTTACCAGGCTCGATAGCATCACCACGAATATCATTAGATAAACGTACAGTGTCGGCCGAAATACCAAATTTAGCAGCAATACTGGTGATTGTGTCACCTTCGACAGCTGTATAATCTTTAATATCTTTCTTTGACTTAAGTCCAGCACCAACAATCTGTGGCTTGGTCACCACTGCCTTATCAACACTAGCCACAGCTAACTGGGCATTAGCAGAATCGGCGTTATTTATAACTGCAACCGACTCAGGCATACCAGTTATTCGAGCAATATTAACTGCTACATCAGCCGATGAAACTTTATCAATTGGTTTTTGAAGTCTTGAGTCAGTGTCAATGGCAGTAGATTGCACATTAACTTCCTGAAACTGCCTTGCTGAAAAAACTTTAGACGACGAAGATGACCTAGAATTCATCGCAATAAAAGTTACGCCAGCAATTAGAAACAAATTAAAACATACCATCCCCCATCTAACGATGCGTTTTTTAGTACGTTTATTTAACTTTAAGTTTGGTCCAAATGACCTATTTTTATTTGGTCTACCACTGTTATTACGAAGTGGACGAACAATTAAACTTGATTTACTAATAAAGTTCTCCTCGACACTTGACTACTAATGCAGAAACGTCTAAGACCTTAAAATAAGCGAGTTTAGTTATATATCTAAAGCTAAAAAGTGTGAAGCTTCGTTTAATTAATAAAAATGCACTTACAAAGGACAGTATCTTTTATGATGAAATATTACCATTTACAGATACTGTACCTACTATTGTATCAAAAATCATCAAATAATTCAAGTATTTTTGCTTATGTTTTTAGATAGTCTAACCTGTTATAAGTAGTTAATTACACTGTTTTGTGCAGTATTTTTTAACATTTGCCTCGTGATCTTCTAAGGTTTTAGAAAAATGAGTGTGTTTATCGTCACCAGAGACAAAATAAGTCCAGTCGGTATTTGCCGGGTAGGCTACAGCTTCGATAGCACTTTTAGTAAAATTACTGATTGGTCCCGGCGGCAAACCAGTAATTTTATATGTGTCATAGGCTGGATTTTTCTTGGCATATTCATCGGTAGCATTTGATTCTAGCTTCATGCCCTCTTTTAGACGCTTTAAGAAAACTTGAGCAACAATTGGCCGATCTTCATCTGATGGCACCTCATTTTCTATTATCGACGCTAGAGTTACAGCTTGATGCAAGCTAAGACCTTGCTTAGTTATGGCTTGACGAATATCTGGCGAAAGAACTTTATGAGTCTCGTCTAAAGATAAAGTGATAATATTCTCCAACTTAGTTTCAGCTGTTTTTTGGAAAGATTCCGGGTATAAATAGCCCTCAAGATTAGCATTTGATGGTTTGTCGGTTAATGCTGGATGGTCTTGGTAAAGATCTGGCTTTAAAGCAGCATCCACCTGAGATTTACTAAAGCCGGCTTCTTCAAACTTTTTGGCAATTTGTTCTAGATCCTTGCCTGGCAAAATTGTTATCAGATCAGTTGCTACTTTGCCACTAGATATCAATTTAACTATGTCTTGAACTGATTGATTTTCGTTTATAGTATAGGTCCCAGCTTTAAGTTGATCGCGAGCTTGAGCTTGTCTTACGTACCACTCAAATGCCCAATTACTCCTTATAACACCTTTTTCAGCTAATTTATCGGCAATTTGCGATGGCGTAGAGCCAGGTTCAATAGTGACATAGTGAGTTTTACTATTCTGGCTAACCGGAAGTAGGTTATTAACATACGATTTTCGTACAAAAAATGCCACACCACCTACAGTTAATAGTACAAAAATTAATGTCCCTAGGACTAAATATGATGATAGTTTACTATACTTTTTGCTCGTTCGTTTCAAGATCTTCTCTCCTTACTCTTTCATTTTAACAAATACTCATTCAATATGAAGCAAGCAGCAACCGAATCTTGACTAACCGATGTTAGTTTATTTGCCTTTATATATTCGTCAGCTCTCTTTGAACTAAATGACTCATCGGCAAACTCTATCGGTAAATCAATCTTAGATTTTAGCGTGCTGGCAAAATGCCTAATTTCGGCTGATTGACTAGTCTCATCACCGTTAAGGTTTCTTGGTACACCAACTACAATTACTCCGATATTTTCTTGGCTAGTTAACTTATAAATTTTGTCAAAAACTTGCTCATCATTAACTAGATACTCTAGTGGTTCTGGCAGCCGAGCGACTGCATTTGCCCTTGCTACGCCAATTCGTTTTTGACCAACATCAAGAGCTAAATAGGCTTTTTCAGCGGTTAATTTATGCGTCATCATTTTATGATTATGACCCTTCAAACATAACTGTAATCTTCTTTTGATCTTTTGGTACAGTAAAGTTCCAAAATGGTTCGGTATCAATACGGACATCTTTGATACTCGGACGACTACGTATAGCTTGCTCGGCCTTACCTCTCTTTTGACCGGCTACCAATTTCTTAATCTCATCTTGATTGATATCTGGTCCAGCGACAACTGTTGTTTTCAGTTTTACTTCTGTCCTACTGCCATTTCGATTACCTATATTATAAGTTGCTTTAGCCAATCCATCATCTAAAATTACTAACTTAGAAGTATCAATTCCCGCTTCACTAACAGCTTTATTACTAATTAGTTTGTGGAGTTCGTCGTTTTTCATACCAATCATAGTGTAAGTAATTGTTTGACTAACACTCACCTCAGCTGCTTCGGTATCGATACCGGGTGAAGGTTCAGCTGGTGAAGCAGTTGTCTCGATTGACTCCAGTACCGGTATGTAACCAGCAGCTATCAGCATTGCCTTCAACTCCTCACTACTAGCAGCCTTTTTGTCACCAACTTTAGACTTAGCAGTCTGAATATCGTTAGCCGTAACTACTTTAACGATCTGATTAGTGCCACCACTCATAGCTGAACCACTAGCACTAATACCAGGGCTACCAGCTACTGTATAGTTAGCCTTATCGATGTTATACTGTTCGCCTGATTTTTGAGCAATAACGCTTACATCACTAGTAGCAGACTTACAAGTACCACCACCCGAAAACTGACTAGGGTCGAGTGTCACATTTTCTTGAGTTATGTAAGTTAGGTTACTCGAGCTAACTCCAGTACCAGCTGGCAGAGTAATGCTATTATCGCTTTTTGTACAATTACGTAAGGTTACTTTGCCTGATGCTTTGTTACCCTTATTGACCTCTCCGGTTGTTGGAACTTTTACAACCTCTGTTTTTTTAGTTTCTTTCTGGGTAGCTGGCACTACTTTATTTTTCTCGTCTAAAGCTGTAGCACTAGTATCAGCTATCACTACGGTATCGATACTTTTGACTTGAGTATCGCCTTTGATAGTTATTTTTGCCTTAGGAGCAATTGCAATAGCCCAATAGCCAAACCCAGCCAGCAATATTAGTGCCAAAATACCAAAAATTAGGCCTTTTCGAAAGCGATTAAAATTGGGGACCTTTATGTTAGACTTAGCCGACTTTACTTTGGGTGACTTAGCAGCCACAGGTGCAGATTCAGCTGGTGCTTCGGCTGGTTTATTTGCTTGTTTTTGGACTTTAGAGTTATTTCTAGATTTATTAGTCACTTCATTTTTAGCCTGGTCATCGGCTAATGATTCAATAACCCTCTCATTATCAACCTGTATGGCTTCTTCGTTGACTGAATCAAGATCATTAGTCGCCACAACCTCTGGTATATAAGGTTTGGACTTTAGGTCTTTAGCTACATACATACCGCTAACCCCGGCAATAGACATAACATTAGGATTAGAAGTTATCAGAACTGGCTTTTTAGAAGCAGCTTCAGCGGCTCGCTTAAGTAGTTTGAGGTTAACTAAAGATTGAAAAACTGGAGCGTTTTTAGGCAAAACTAAAGCAATAATACTCTCGTTGCTAGAGCGAACTTTGTCGATAATTCCAGTTATTTCTTCATCAATATCAATATAAAGTGTTTTTGGCTTCATACTCGTAGTAGTTTATCAAATTTATCCTTAATATTTACATTGCCACTTGGCTCAGAATCCTGTGTGACTGTATCAAGACCAACCCTTAGCAGTCCCATAGCCGTCACAAAGGCATGATCAAGTAGCTCATTACCAGTTTGGTCATTGATGCCAGACACTTGTTCGGGTGTAATATAAGAAATCACTGGTTTTTTAGTAAAAGCTACATCATTATACCAGTTTGTTTCCTCTAGTGTATGCTTAATATTTTCTAAGCTAGAACCGCCGCCGCAAAGCAAGATCCGGTTCGGAATGTTGTCGAGATTGGTAAATTCACTTAGAGCCAGCTCAACACCAGACACCCAAACGTCACAAGTTTTGTCTAGGGCTTCTTGAACCTCTGATGATTCAATCGAAACCTTGCCCTCTCCTAGCTTAGTAGCTTCCGCTTCATCGAAGCTAACTCCCAGCTCCTTTTCAATTGACTTAGTGTAAGCTCGACCTCCTATGCCAAACATCTTAGTTCCTTGCACACCACCATCGTTAATCACCGCGATATCAGTCGTACCACCACCTACGTCCATTAAAACCGCACTCATAGTTGCATTAGGGTCATCGCCAATTACAGAGCGAGCTACCGCAAACGGTTCAGCAGCTACAGCCAATAAATCAAGATCAAGCTCTTTAGCAACCCTTTCGAGTGCCGCAATGTGTATCAATGGAGCAAAAGCCGTATATAGCTGCACCAACACGTCTCTACCTTTAAATCCAATCGGATTAGTAACTTTATAGCCATCTATCGTGATTCCAACCAAGGCACTATTAACTAACCTGACCTGAGGTGCCTTGCCACCAAGCTCAATGCTCAAATTTTTGCGGGCAATTTCACCAGCTCGTTCTTGAACTAAGCTAACTATATATTCCATTTCTTCTACATCTATATCTTTTTCAGGATTTTTACGAGTACATCGCACTGTTGAAGTAGTACCCTTCACTAACTCCCCAGCAATACCAATCACCGCCGTACGAACACTCACATTAGCTTGTTGCTCAGCCTGCGACAAGGCATCAGCACAATTTGCTACCACTGCTCCAATATCGGCAATTGCCCCAGCTTGCATATCTGATAATTCTTGGTGCTTGCGACCAAGACCAATAATCTCCAGGTTATCACCGTTTACTTTAGCGATTAAAGTCTTTACGTATTCTGTGCCGATGTCTAATCCAACTATATATCTATCGGTATTAACAGATTGACGCAAATTATTGGTTTTGGCCAGTAAACTACTACTAGCATTCTTTATTTTACTAAGCATAAGTAGTTATTATTATAACACGCCAAATTATACACATGCTTTATAGTGTTTATCTAGTTTTAAGAGTAAAAATCTGTGTATTGGTGGCTTCAACCAGCTGATTATCTCTCGGGAAAAAGCATACCGCTGCAAAATCTTGCCAAGGTTTACCAGTTAAATTTGTAAACCAGTTTCGAATAATAGTTAGGTTCGCCTCTGTTATAGCTGGGTCAGCATTAATTCCAATACTACGCATATCATAAAAAGCTGACAGTGGATAAAGACTACTTGTTTTTATAGCTGGATTGGCTGGGTCATCGGAATTTACGGTTTTTATAGTATCCCTTAGCGATTCACTTAAAACTGCAGAACCACCACTCGCACCCGGCGAACAAACAGCATTTGCAGCACTGGCCTGCTTTATTCCGACCACGGTTGTATTGATCGGTGGCTTGCTAACCCTAGTCATCATCACGTTATTTTTTAAAACTTCACCATTAATCAACTGCAGCTTAACCGAACTAGGATTATTTGGCTGGAGTAGTGGATAGCCAGCAATAGTTACAGAAGTTCCAATAGCTACATCTTGATTGTTTATAGATTGATTAATTGATTTCATTGCATTATTAGTCGCCACACCTTTAGGGATCATGTAAACTGAGTCATTTGCGTCAGGACCAGTAGGTACAATCATTCTATCAACACTTGTAACTAGCTGTTTATTACTTAGCGAATCACCGTTGTAGACACCTAGCGAACCAACATAAGATGTATCGCTATCAACGACACCCTTACCACAATGCTCTGCCGAGCGAATCGCTGCAATTTTACCTTGACTATCTCTAACTATCGAACCACTACAACCCGAAAACTCTATATAAACTGTGTTTGCTTTCATTATTGTGCTATAAGCTTTTTCGACATCAAACGGAGGTGACTCTGGGTTAGGTGGCTGACCTGGGTCTTTTGGAGGTGTAGTAGTCTCTGGTGGCGATATGACTGCTGGTGGTTGATTTGTCACTGCTGGCGGATCATTTACAGTAACTTCACCTGTTGGTGGTATTGGTGTAATTTGTACACCAGGACTAGATATTGGTGCATTAGGATTCGTCGGGATTTCTGTCGTAAGCTTTTTAGCAACTTGAGGTTTTATGAAAACTGCTCTTAATTTTTTATCATTTAGGCCAATTATAGAACCTGATTTTATCGGTAAAAATACAACTTTTTTATTTTTAGGATTGATGATCTTTCTATAAAAACCAGCCACATTTTCAGTAGTATACTGATCATCTTGTAACTTAATCGGTATGACACCGGCAAATATTAAACCATGCTTTTTAAGATCACTTTTGGCTTGATTGATAGATATTTTTTGGCCGTTTTTAATAAATGCGGGGACTCTGAAGTCTGGTTTTTTTGTACTTGTTTCGTGGATTTCGGTTGAATTTTTACCAGTTGTTATCTCTGTATCGGGTTTTTGAACTTTGGCCTGAGCTTCATCAACCACGCCTTCTCCCGACACAAGACCATTGCCTAAAACAGCACAAGTCGCAAGGACAGCTAGCGACCTTTTGCGTAACAAACTTTGGCCAGCTTCTTGCTGAGATTCTGAGTTTAAATTTGGCCCTAGTGGTTTATTTTCCATATTTTTGTAATTTTTCTAAATACTAACTACATTATACTACTTTTGTCAAGTCTTTGAATATTCTTTTAGGATAAAATAGCCTTAATACGACGTACACCTGAGGACGAAGCTTCTTCTTTTCTAATCTGAAACTTTCTACCATCTGTAGCCAACTCGCCAGTTCGACCAACGTGTGGACCACCACAAAATTCAATCGAATATGCCTGCTCAAGCTTAGGCTCAGTCTGGCTCGCAGTTGCGGGACCAATCGAATAAACAGATACTACGTCTGGGTATTTAGCTCCAAATTCATGTTCAGCTTGCAGTTTTTCCGCTTGTGCTAACGGCATTTCAGAGCGAATAACTGGTAAGTCTTGGTTAATTTTATCATTTACAATTAGCTCAACTTGACCAAGCTGCTCTCGAGTTACTTTTTCTGGGTGAGCAAAATCAATCCTTAGCCGTTCAGCAGTAATATTACTACCTCTCTGCACAACATGATCACCCAACACATCTTTCAACGCTCTTAGCAACAAATGATGGGCTGTATGCAACCGAGTAGTCTCTACTGAATGATCGGCTAATCCACCCTTGAACACTCCCTGTCCAGCCGTCCGACTGCGATCACGCTGCTTTTGCATAGCTTTATCAAAAACGTTACGCCAGTCTTTTTCCAGTTCAATACCTTGCTTATAGGCTTCTTCTAGGCTAAGTTCCATCGGGAAACCGTAAGTGTCATGTAACATAAATAAATCATCTCCACTAAGCCCGCCACTAGCTCGTTTAGAAAATTCTCTTAGACCCTTTTTAAGTGTCTCGCGAAATATTTTCTCTTCACGAACTAAAACTTCAACAATATTGGCTTCCGACTTTTTTAGCTCCGGGTAAGCTTCTTGGTATATTTTTATAACTATTTTTGCGATTTTACTACACATTTCCTGTTCTATGCCAAGCTCAAAAGCAAAACGAATTGCTCGACGCATCAATCGACGCATAACATAACCCTGCTCTTTATTACTGGGTTCTACACCGTTACCCGCTAAGAATACTGCCCCCCTAAAATGATCGGCGATAACCCTCATACTCTCTTGATGAGAATCATAGTGTTTGCCACTTAAGTTCTGTAGTTCTTGAATGATCGGGTGTAAAAGACTAGTTAGATAAACATCGGGGCTATTGATAGCGGCAGCGGCAATTCTTTCTAACCCTCCGCCAAAATCAACATTTTGTTTTGGTAATTTATCAAAACCATCAACCGTCTTTATGTATTCCATAAAGACAGAGTTACCTAGCTCGATATAACGACCACAGTCGCAATTAATATGGCATTTTTCTCCATAAGTTTTGTCATGGGGTACGTCTGGATAAATATAGAAAACTTCACTGTCAGGACCTCCTGGCTCACCAACTGGCATAGTTTCAGCCTTGCCGCTACGACACCACCAGTTTTTGTCGCCATAAAAGAATATCCTCCCACCACTCTCGCCAACTTTTGCTCCATTTTCTTCGCTACCTAGTTCTACCTCTTTAGCATCAATACCTTTATCAGCAAATAAAACTTTCCAAATCTCAGCCGATTCGTAATCTTTAGGTATACCCACTTGCTCGTTACCACTAAAGCACGATACGTAGATCCTATCAGGGTCAAGCTTAATTTCTTCTGTCAAAAATTCCCAAAAATTTTTTATCTGCTCGAGCTTAAAATAATCGCCTAACGACCAGTTGCCAAGCATCTCAAAAAATGTTGTATGGCGATTATCGCCAACCTCATCGATATCTTGTGAGCGTAAACAAGGCTGAGAGTTAGCTAACCGCGAACCTTCCGGGTGCGGCTCACCAAGTAAATAAGGAATAAGCGGCTGCATGCCAGAACCAGTAAAAAGCGTTGTTGGATCGTTGAGCGGCAAAAGTGGAGCAGGTGGAATAATTTGGTGATTTTTTTTCTTTAAAAAATCTAGATATTTCTGACGTATTTCTTGTGCATTCATAAGTTATATTGTACCAATTTCAATCTGTTTTAAGCAATAATTCCGCCACCAACAACTCGGCTATCGTCATAAATTACAGCTGATTGACCAGCTGCCAAACCCCGTTGCGGTTCGTCAAGCTTGATTATTAAACTATCATCTTTTAGCAATAAACTACAATCAACTAATGGACCACGGTACCTTAGTCTAACTTGATATTTTTGGTTAATGGTTGGACGGTCATTAATATAATGAACAGAAGTCACTTTGACTTCATCGTGCCATAAATTAGTGTCGGATAAGTTTGTAGTGACGTAGACAATATTCTTTGTCATATCTTTGCTAGCCACATAATATGGTAAGCCACCACCAATATTTAGCCCATGACGCTGGCCAATAGTATAAAAAATCGCCCCATCGTGCATACCGACCACAACACCATTAGTGTCAACAATCGCTCCAGGCTCTACTTGAACATATTGCCGAAGAAAATCTTTTATACCAACTTTACCAACAAAGCATATACCTTGGCTGTCCTTTTTTTCAGCTGTGTCTAAACTGCGTTCGCGGGCTGCCTGCCTGACTTCATCTTTGCTGGCAAATTGCCCAATTGGCATTAATGACTTTGCTAAAGCCGACTGCTTAACTCGATACAAGAAATAGGTCTGGTCTTTAACAAGATTATTCGCCATACGCAGTTCAGTTTGGCTAGAAAATTGCTTGCTTTTAGCTACGACTGCGTAATGTCCAGTTGCAATCATATCGGCTCCACTGCTAAGTGCAGTTTGCAAAAAGAGCTTAAACTTTACTTCTTGGTTACACATAATATCGGGATTTGGCGTGCGACCCACGGTATATTCTTCTATCATGTAGTCAACGACTTTTTGCTTATATTCTTTTTGAAAATCATAGACTTCTAGATTAATACCTAGACTAACTGCAACTCGCTTAGCATCCTGATAATCTTCATACCAAGGGCAAATCATTCCTGGCAAATCTTGCGTCCAGTTTTTCATATAAACGCCAGTTACATCATAGCCCTGCTCGATTAAAAGAGCAGCGGTTAACGAACTATCGACTCCACCACTCATACCAACAAAAACCTTTATATTTTTCATAACACTAAATTATATCAGATATACACCTACCAGCTAGTTAACGGCAATCCATTATGTAAGACTTAAGTTTAAGCATTCCTATCTATTGAGGAACAAAAGAAGCGTAAAGTTCAATTAAATTAATTATCATCACGATCCTCAAGTCGTTTTCTTAGGACCTTAAGTTCGTACTTTCTACCTAAGTAAAAGGTTGAGGCGATTAGTGGAATGGCAATTGCAGCCGGCTGCCATAAAATTTTGGTTTTTTCCTGTGTTTTTTCATTTTTTTGATCGGCAGAATTTTTTGCATCAGCTGCAGACTGCGAAACCGGTCCGTTAGCAACTGCTACCAACTGCAAGAATGCCACAGAGCCATTTTTATCAACTGCCCTAATAACCACATTATAAACACCAGAGTTTTGGTATGTATGCTCGATATTTATCGTGCCAGCAAACTGAATACTCTTCAAGTCATCTTGCTTACCATCACCCCAATCGATTGTCATGGCATATGGGCCATCGCCACCAGTTAGAGTAATTGGCCAGGTCAATTTTTGGCCAGGATTAGCACCTTTTTTTGCAAAACTCGAAGTTAAGGCAATCTTCGCTCCAATATTTATACCATTAACTGGTACGGTGACCCTAACAACAGCTGAGTCAGGACCGGCTTGATCTAAATCGTCATAAACTCTTGCAACCAGCTCGTTCATACCAGTAAACAGATCTATTTTGATCGAAAAACTTCCATTACTACACTGCGATGAACCAGCAAAAACATTGTTTTTGAACAACTTCACCAATGTGTTATTAGGACAAATGCCGGTAACAGTAGTTATCGTTTCAGTTGTTGAAGTACCATCACGAGGGAAAGAAATGCTAGCCGGTGTGGTAGGTGGTGGCGAAGAAATCTTACCTTCTAGACCAACCGACCCAGACTGCTCAGCAGCAAAAACCAGTATTGGGGCAAAAAATATCATCAAACAAAATACAGCCACACCAAGTGAAGATATTGCTAGCAAAAGATTATTAGTTATTTTCATTATTAAATCTCTTATGTATATATTAGCTTCTCGTTCAAAAATTTTCTAGTTCTAAACAAAGTTAAAAAAGTCCTTACTATAGACTTAGCTATAGCAGGACTTTTTTATGACTAATTATTTTTAGCGTCGATTACGACTAGATCCATTGACCTTTTTGCGATAAACCATGTATCCAGCAACAACTAGTAAGACCACGACTGCAAGCACAGCTATAACAAACCACAGTGGAAGGTACCAAAATGACTTTTTGACATTTACTACCTCGCCACCATTACCATAAGCTATGCCAGCAACAATCGTATATTTACCTGGCATTTTGACACCGCTGATGCCATCAGTGAAAACTCTTTTTGATCGAGGTAAAACAATGGCTTTTGGATCTTTATTATTTAGGTCGTACTTACTGACTTCTTTTGAACCTTTTTCAACCGTTACAGCTCCAAATGGTCGAGCAAAACCATTACCTAAGTTCTCGATAGTTAATGAAACTTTCTGTGGATTCTGAAATATGGAAGCTTTTTTACCATTACTGTTAAGTAGACTTACATCGTTGATGCTAATTTTCTGGGTAATTTCGCCTGGCACCTCCAAAAAAACTAAGTGAGCCACGCTGGCAGTCAAAGAAACTTGACGCTTAGTCTCGTCAACATTACCATCAGAGCTTACAGGTATAGCAGCATAACGCAAGGCACCAAAGTAAGCACCTGGAGCAGCCGACACAGGTACGCTCAAAGTATTTTCTATCTGCTTAGTCTCATTTGGCTTTAGCCTAAAGGGAGTTAAGTTAGTAATCATATTCTTTAGCGAATAAGCTGTATTTTCTTTTTTGTCATCAATAATGATAGATGGGTCACCAGATGTGTTATCTGACACAAAGTCATTTAGCACAACTTGAGCCTCTACTTCACCCTGTGTAACGTTTTTTATTGTTACTGTAAATTTTTTTGACTCACCACGGTTGACACTTAAGTCAGTCCTGGTTGGTGAAAGCTGTAGTCCACTACCTCCGTTTTGAGTATTTGAAGTCTGTGCATGCACAAATGTACCAAAAATTGGCAATAGACTAAGTACCCCAACTAAGGCAGCGGTTAAAGTTTTTTTACGAAAAGACACGATTTTTTCCTCCATTTTTGATTTAGCCTTTAGAATAATAATAAATACCATTAACGTTTTTGTAAATAGCAGTTAAGTAATTATTATCAAAAAATATAACTAAAATGATGCCGTGGCAATGTAAGTAAGCGTAGTGTTATATATGCCCGCTGGCTGCGAACTAGATACATTTACAAGATAACTAACAGTAAAGACATTGAAATCAGTTGAAGTAGTAGACTTAGAAATAGTTTGGTTTTTAAATGTAAACATATTGGGTTGATTATAGTCTGCAAGAGCAACCGAGGTACCAGCTCCAGCCGGATCTCTACCTATATTGGGTGCTGAGTTAGTACGCAAATTCATGCCAAACTGACTAACGCCCGGAATACTAACAGCCGGAGAATTAAGTGCTGGTATGGCATTGGTACCTGAAGACATTGTTATCCCATAAACTGAGGTACTGTAACCCGTTGGGTCATTAGTTGCTCCCGCATACTGTGATGTCAAAGATTTTGGTCCCGTTTTTGACAATTCACCAAAGCCAACAAAATCACCATTGGCCGACGAACAATCGTTAGCAACCGTTACGCCAACACAAAACGTCAAATACGGCGGTACAAAGCCGCTAACTGTAACTTGCTTGGCTGTAGAGAAGGCAACAGTGCCGTCATCTACCCTTGGTCCTAAGGCACCAACCCCAGAAAAACTAGATACTCTCACAAAAACTGTTTGTTCCGAAGACGGATTGGTAATATTTGTAAAACTATAGCTAGCACTGCCAATAGATGTCGTACCTGGCAACCTAGAAACTACAATCTTATTGGCAGTAGTAGCCGCGTCCATAGCAAAACCCATCTCGCCAGATTGACTTGCCAAGGTAGCTGCAGACACGCTTAGACCAGTCGGTGGCACGCAGGGCGAGCCAACCAGCGGGCTATTGACACAGTACTCAAATTCTAACGAACCAACATTATTGACCGTTGGGTAATCAAACTTAAAATTGTGATAAGTATTAACCGACACATTCGAGCTACCAATCACTACACTACGATTAGTCATTTGATAAGCCTTTGAGTCGGCTTGTAAAAATAGTAGCCCGAAAAGTGCTACTAACGTAAGGATAGCCACCCTATGTTCATTAAACATACGCATATGTAGATTATTATACTCTAATCTGCTTATGTTCAACAAAAATCCTCCACATAGTAGTGGAGGATTTAAGTTTAGCTAAGTTAGGCTACTTATTTAGAAAGTAGGTGTAGCAATGTATGTGCTTTGTACAGTATAAGCACCGGTTGGTGTAGTTGCACTTGCTGTAGCACCAAACCGCATCTTAATTAGCTCGTCGTCAACAACTGTTGTAGAGCTAGCTAAATTAACAGCCGTACCAGTGGCATTCCAGGCAAACTTATCACTTACCTCTGCTGTCTGGCAATCACGCGATCCAGTGTCAGCTATTACAGAGTCTCCGTCGTAGGCAGCAGTAACGCTACCTAAGTTAGATGTTGTACCAGCTGCTGCTTGAGTAGTGGAGTTTGTAATACATGCAACTTGCATACCAAACCGCTCTGTACCGGCAGTAAGAGTCTCACCAGACGAACTAGCACTTACAAAACACTGATCAACTAAGCTAGTGCCGCTAACGTTACAGGTTGCACCAGGTACACGGAAAGCACGTAATTCGTTAGTACCGGTTGCTGCTTGAGAAGCATAGTAGGCTACAGCTACGCCGTTGGAGGCGTTAGTATTTACTATGGCTGCACCGAAGCGATCGTTACCGGTGGAGCTAGGAGGTGTATTATTGACAGGTGCTTTAGCAATACTTGAATTATCAATTACACCAAGATCTACTACACTGCTTGCATTTGCTTCAGTTGCAGAGCAGCTAGTTGGATAGTTAGTAGCAGCAGTTCCAACTGTTGCACTAGAACCAGCAGCGTCATCTAAGGCAAATACACAGAAAACTAGTCTTTCCTGTACCCTACCTATAACAGTAAGCTGATTAACGATTGAGGCAGCCACAACTCCGTCATGCTGCAAAGTAGTAAAAGTTGAGTCACTATATACCCCTACTCTGACGTAAACAGTTGTGTTGTTGCCAGATGGTATTGATGGATTAGTTACAGTATTGATTACTACTGTTTTTGCTGCTGTGTCTTCAGCAGTACCAGCTGTTCTGGTTAGACAGTAGGTAGTGGCAGTGTTGTCACCCGAAGTTCCTTGACCATCACAAGAGCCAGCGTTGGCACCTGAATACTCAGCAAAGGATGCTGGTTGTGAAAAGCCTGATTGGCTACCATAAGCTACTGTGGCATAACCAACATTCATACCGGTTGGTAATGTACAAGTACCTAGTGGTGCCGTACAGAACTTAAATACTAACCCCTGCATTACTACAGAAGTTGTAGGAGTGAAGCTAAATGAATAGCTAACACCAGTTGCACTTGGCTGCGAGGTAGAAATGGTTACGCTGCGCGTAGCCAAAGTGTCGGCATTAGCTATCCCTTGGAAAGTCAGTGGTACAAGACCAGCGACTGCCATGACAATAGCGACTGCCATTAGGGATGTACGCTTTACTCGCATTTTAGCGACATCAAGGTGATTTTTTATCATCTTTTCTCCTTTTATTGTTTTTTTGTTTTAGTTAATATGTGACTATTTTATAGCATATGCATTATAACAAAGCAATAGTTTTTTAAAGATTGTTTAAAAAACTGGCACAACCACTAGTACATGATCTAGCCGATATGTACCAGCAGCTGAAGTACTACCAGCTTTGGCAATATAAGAAATCGTATAGTTAGTTTGACCAACGGCTTGGTTACCGATTGTGTTAGGCGAACGAGCAATAACATCACCGGTATTGAACTTATACTGGTTCGACGTATTATAACCAGATTCAATCTTGCCATCAGCAAAACTATTGTCTGGAACATTGACTGGATTTGCTCCCATGGTACCAGGTGAAGTGTTGGTAGTTAGATTCATGCCAAACTCCTCGTCGCTATCATTAACGCTCGGTGTACCTAAAGTAGATTTTGCTTGCATATACTTGCCGCTCTCATTTTTTGGTGGCAGGGAAGCATTAATTACTGTGTACTGCGAAGATAGGTAGGTACGAACTGTAAATGAACAGTTGCAAGCACCGCCCTGAGCAGCTCCAAATGACGGTGTCGAGGTTTGTAGCACTCCAAAATCAACTGTTGCACCAGATACGGTCATTTCTAGATACGGCTCACTTGGAGTCACACCACCAGATATAGCATCATAATTTGTACTCGAAGTATTGCCAACACCCAACGAACCAGCTTGTTGTCTTGCACGATAGCTATTAGAACTAGCGTCTACCTCACCACCTGTCCCAAAATATGGCTCCTCCAGCCGATAATTTGGTGAAGAAGCCTGAGCAAAAACCAACGTCGGATAGGCAATAATCACTAGGCTTAGTCCGATAGTTGATAAATTAGCAAGTATTTTTCCCAAAATGTTTTGTTTCATAACCAAATCTACGCAAAATTATAACATAAGGGCTTAGCGAGCCTGAAACGATTTGATAATCTCTGTAAATTCCGTAGCGTCTGGCACAGCTCGTAGATTAGTGTAATAAAACGCATAAGTCGCTTGACTTTTATCTGGTCGACTCATGCTTATACTAGTGCCACCACCAACTTGACCAACCATAACAGTATAGTTGGTACTATCTGAATTACACTTAAGCTTTGTGTCGTCCATTATGACATCTGTGTCATTCATGGTAGATCTACCACCCAGCTTTTGAATACAATGTTCAGATACACTTGATGGCATCATTTCGAAGTTATTGCCCATTAACTTAACAGGTAAAACATGGTTAGCCGACAAATTGGCTGGAATCTGATTGACATAAATTATTAGCTCATGCTCAATTAGGTTTGACTTTAAGCTCCGATAAACAAACTTACTAGGTGTAGACTCGTTAGGAATCTCAACCCAACCTTTTGGAGCCTGAAACTGAAAGTAAGGTGAACGCAGAATATTAACCGACGAAGTCATAACACTATTAGAATTACCAGACTCAACCGGCTCAAAAACTGTAGTTTTACGTATATTTCTAATAAAGAGTGTACCTGCTATCACAATCAATAGCACAAGAACAATAGTAACTACCAGTCTAGTTCGAAAAATTATTTTTTTCCTTTTTTGGTAATTTAGATGGTTATTATACTTCATCTTATTTTTGTTTACTTAGGTTTGAATACTACATCTCCTATTGTATATATTTACACGTACGTCAATAAAAGTCTAGCCATAAGCAGTTAAATTCTGTATGATAAAACAAGCAAAGCAAGAGAAAACCTTATTTAATGTAGTGGTCAATGGAAACTAATAACCAAACTCCAAAATCAGAAGAAAAACCAAATGATAGCTCACTACAAGAGCTTGATTCTCAGACGACTATTATTGCAGATGGTTCTGATGGTGAATCCCTGGACCCAAACGCTACTCCTACCAACGAAGAAAAGACAGATGGTTCTAAAAAACCTAAGTCAAAAAAACCCTATACAGGGGTTAAAGGCCTAGCTGCAAAACTAAACATCTACTTACTTTTGTTTATTTTGGCCATAGTAATTGCTGGTGTTGTTACTTTTGTAAGTTTCCAAAAAAACCGTGATTCCGCCAAGAAGCAGAATCAGCCAGTTTCTACTACACCCTTAAGCGAACAAGACCTTGAGAAACTGCGTCAGACTGACGTTAAAGTTGGTGATCCTAAGCAAATATTAAGTGTTGAATCCAATGCTATTTTTGCTGGCAAAGTACTGATCAGAGATAGTCTTGAAGTGGCTGGAGCCATAAAAGTCGGCGGACCACTAAATTTACCTGGAATTAGTGTTTCGGGAGCTAGTATTTTTGACCAAGTTCAGATTAACAACCTAAAAGTTAACTCCGGTGCTACAGTTAGTGGTCAATTAGGCGTACAAGGCAATACCTCGGTTAGTGGCAACTTAACTGTCGGCGGTACAATATCGGCTGGTCGACTTAATATCGAGGTCATGCAGATTAACCAAGATTTACAGTTATCCAGACATATCGACGCTGGAGGTGGCACACCAAGCTATAATAGCGGCGGTGCTTTAGGTAGTGGCGGCACAGCATCACTAAGCGGTACCGATACCGCTGGCACGGTAAATATTAACACTGGTAGTGGTACAGCAGCTGGCTGTTTTGTAAATATTAATTTTACGCAAAAATTTAGCTCACCACATGTTGCAATAACCCCTATCGGAGGGGCAGCTGGAGCCTTAAATTATTATGCCAATCGCTCAGCAACCGGTTTTAGTATCTGCACCAGTAACCCAGCTCCTGCCGGACAGAATTTTGCATTTGATTATATTGTAATCGACTAGGACTTTACACGTCTAAAAAGACTGTTACTTGATTTTTCCAGACATGCATAATACCACGAGCAATTTTGACCTTCTTATCTCCAGTTTTTGCTGAGCGAATAGTTATTTCACTAGGTACAAGTAAAGTAATGAAATTGTGATGCCGTGGCAAAATATCAAACGGACCAGTTAAATTCTCGGCCGAAATACTCTCTGCCTCTTCATCATAATAATTTTTGTATGGTGAATAAATTTTAACATGAACAGTAGTCGCGGCATTAAACTCATCTTCTTCAGCCTTCTGTTTGGCCTTTTTTTCTTCTTTTGTAAGAGTAGCAGCTGCCGTAGCTTTAGAGTCATGTTTGCTAGCTGGTTCTGCTTGGCCTTGGGTATTGGTCTCATCAGTCATTACGCCAAAATTTCCTCAATGCTTTTTAGTGTCTCGTCTCTAGTATATGATTTACCCGGGATACCATTATGCTTTTCCATCACATGCATATCTTGCGTAAAGTTCTGGATCAGCTTCTTAGCCTTAGCATAATCAGATCGGTCAGCTGGCGAAAGCTCGTTCTCGCCAATAATTGCAATAATACTTTTTAATGACTCATACTTTTGCAGCAATGCTTGCACCTGAACGCTCAATAAGTAATGCCTATCACCTACAACTTCAGGTGTAAGCAAAGAAGAGGTAGTTTTATTCAAATCTACTGCTGGACGAATACCTTGCTCAGCAACCGAACGCGACAACACGATTGTAGCGTCAAGCTCATGTTGAATCATTTGCACTGCTGGATCAGAGATATCGTCAGCTGGCACATAAATAGTCTGCAGACTAGTAATCGAACCATTTTCATTAGAACTCAAACGATCTTGCAAAACCTTCACATCAGAAAAAATTGTTGGCTCATAACCACCTTCGTTTGGTATTTGACCTAAAATCGTAGCCAGTTCGTTTCTAGCCTGAACATAGCGAAACATGTTGTCAGCAAAAAATAATATGTCTTTGTGGTGTTCATCACGGAAGTACTCGGCTAAAGCTACCGAAGAGATACCAACCAAAGCACGCTGCACTGGATTTTCGTTCATCTGTCCAAAAAACATACATGTATTTTTAAGCAAATCAGCTTCTTTTAAGGTGTCGTATAGCTCATGTCCTTCACGAATACGCTCACCAATTCCTGTAAAGAACGACAGACCGGCTCCGCTTTGAGCAATGTTGTTTATCAGTTCCATGGTAAGCACAGTTTTGCCCACACCGGCACCACCAATAATACCAATTTTTCGACCCTTAACCAGAGGCGTCAGAAAGTCGATCACCTTAATACCTGTCTCTAAAATTTCTGGTTTACGCACTTCAAAATTTGTACTTCTAGCAGGTAATTTTAATATGTCTCTTTTGCCTAATTTACTTCTGTCGACATCGGGTAGACCATCTAGTGGCTTACCAAGCGGATCAAAAATTCTGCCAATCGTTTCTTCGCCTGTCGCAATCTCAATACCATGGTGAGTTCGCTCAGCCTTCATGCCACATTGAACTGTACGGTCAGATCTCAAGTTCAAGCACATTACTCGACCCCGTTTCTCTAGCCTTTCAACCAAAAGTTCACTTTGATTTTGATTATCGACAACCAAAAGTTCGCCAATATCCGGACTATCCTCATCAAAGGCAACTATTACCACTAAGTCTTTAATCGAGTCAACTACGCCACTCATGCTTTTGCCTTTGCTGCCTTTCTTAGGCCATTGATAATTTCTTTTAGACGTTCGTCTTTTACGCCACGTTTAGCCCTATTAACTTGCATATTAACATCGTATAGCTGCTCATCTGCCATCTGGTGCGAAGCCGACATAGCTCGAAACCTAGACGCATACTGAGCCAACTTTGAATCCAAAATCAGCTGCTCTATCATAATTTGAGTCATTGACCTCTCTAAATGTCCAACTACCGCATAAGTAGTTGGCTCGAAAATATAGTTTGCCTCACTTATAACTTCGTCATCGTCGTCGGCTTCAGTCTTCTTACCCTGGTCAGCGACAGCCTTACTAAGCTCAATTTTGCGTACATCTTGGACCATCAAGGATACATATTGCTGGTAAAACACGCTAGCTTTTTTATACATCTGCACATACTGAGTTATTGGTGTAACATTAATATTCTGATCTTTTTCTGGTAATTTAAAATATTTCTTAAAACCAATATTTTTTTGAGCTAACTGTACTGCACCGTGATGGCCAATCACAATAATATCGTTTTTAGCTTCGTCGTAATTTTCAAGCATGTATCTAATAAGTTTTTGGTCAATATCGCCACTAAAACCACCTTCAGCTGTAATCACAATATACAGTTCTTTATCGATAACACCTTTATTTTCGTTATCGCGACCATACCTGAACAAGCTATCTACCCTAATCTGTGTATATATTTTCCATAGTTCATCGAAAAATTGGTTTGCCTGGAGAACTTGGTTTTTAATTTTAGCAATTTTCATGCTGGCAATTCCTTCAAAAACACTACTCATCTGTACCATAGCTGCTACACCAATACGTTGTTTTTCCAGCTCTTGAATACGGCTCATTTCTTAAGCTCCACTTTTGATTTCTCCAACAATTGATTACGCACTGGGTCAAAATCTTCATCTTTCTGGATCTTGGCGGCAAATTCTCTAATATTAGACTTTAGAGCATCGACATCAATTTTTATCTCCGGGTCAGTATTAAGTACAATATCCATCATCAGTTGTTGTTCATATAAAGAAAAAATTTCTGACGGCCCTTGATTTAGTACCTTAAAGATATTCTTACCCCGCTCTAATGCAATTTTAGACTCAAGAGCTAGCTCGCTACCGAAGTGCGAGAATTCTTCTGCCTCGCGATAAGACGCCAAAGTTTTAAGTGTAGACGCTGCTAAAGATTTTTGACGTTTATTATGACCAACTCCTCCAATACGAGTCACACTTAACCCAATATTCATAGCCGGCCTAACGCCACTACGGAAAATATCCATATCTAGAATCCACTGCCCATCTGTAATTGACATAATGTTGGTTGGTAAATAAGCCGTAATATCGCCGTTAGCAGCATGCACAAGAGGAATCGACGTCAAACATTTACCATTCCTATCTAGACGTCCGGCTCGTTCTAGTAAGCTTGAATGAGCATAAAACATATCACCAGGATAACTATCTCTACCAGGACTGGTTCCCATAAGCAGAGCCATTTCTCTTAAGGCATGAGCATGAGATGTTAGGTCGTCATAAATAATAATCGTGTCGATATTTTGCTCCTGCCAAAAATACTCTGCCATAGCACAGCCAACATATGGAGCAATGTAGCTCATCACCAATGATTCAAACATCGTTGATACAATCACTACAGCAGTTTTAAGAGAATCAGTTTCTTGCAACTTAGACAAAAGATCGTCAATATCACTTCGACGTTTAGCAATCAGTACATAAACCACCACCTGATCAGTTGTTTTTTGGTTTATGGTTAGCTGTGTAGCCATAGTGCTTTTACCACTTTTTCCATCACCCAAAATTGCAATACGCTGGCCTCGTACCACTGGAAAAATCCCATCAATAGCCGTAATTCCACTCTCTAGCTGACGGTCAAGCAATTTCCTCTCATAAAGTGGTGGTGCTACACTAAATACCTTGCGAGTTGTATCTGGTGCAATTGAGCCTTTGCCGTCAAGCGGCTCACCATTAACTGTTATGACCCTACCGATAAAATCTTTACCTACCTTACAAACCAACTCCTGGTGCTGAATAACAGCCATCATGCCAACTTTTAAAGTTTTTGCCCCCAAGTGTAGTATTACAACACTATCTTCAGTAACTTCCTGAACAAAGCCCTTACTGCCATCTTCGAACATCACAAGAGCGTGTACACTAATCGGCTGCAAGCCTCGGACATTAATCAAAAATTTATCAACCGAGATAATATCACCTACTGGCTGACCACTGGCTACCATCTTCTCAAAGTGTTGCTGACTCACGATACAACCCCCGAGCTAGACGACGGCTGATTATCTGTCGTTAGAGGCACTTTTTCATTACTTGGACTATTTGAATTCCGTTCTCCAATCGCTTTTATGCTCTCTACTAATTTAGATCGGCTTTCGGTGAAGCGATTGCGTAAACTCATATCAAACAGTTTATTGCTAGTTCTTACAGAGCAGCCAGCAGCCAGATTAGGCTGCAAACCAACTTCCATCAGCAAGACTGGGTTTATGTTTGCCCGCAACCAGACTATTACCTCCTCCAAAAATTTCGGTGATGGCTCAGTTGCTACTGACATATGAATCCGTGGTGCATGATCATTTAGTGCTGACATTACCGCTATAAGCTGTTCTCTATGTTTAGCATCTAGCAGAGATACTTTGTTTAAACTAGCAATTTCTTCCAGACTAGCCGAAGTTTTAGGCGGTTTTACTGGTTTACCTGGAGTCCTAAGCTCAGACTGATGTAACCAGTCATCAAGCTTTTTCAGCTCACGAAGCGTCCGTGACATATCAACCGTAGTCACTAATCTTACAGGAATCTGCAAAGCTTGTTTAGGCTCGGCCACAGTGGAATGTTTTTTTTCGTCAGACATTTTTATCTTATTACCTGTTTATGTTCCTTGGTTAATGTCCTCTATTATGGCCGATTTATTTCGTTCAAGCTCAGCCATAATGAACTCTAGTTGATCATCTAAACTTATTTGGTTACCAATTGCTGCTAGAACATAATGATTTACGATCTCAGCCAAATTGTTACTAAATCTTTCGGTTAATCTAGCTCGCTCCGCCGTCAACTCTTTATCTAATTGCTGACCCATAATTTCACGTTGTTTTTCAACCGTTTCCTGGGTTTTTTGGATTGATTCTAGAGCTAAATTCTCGGCATCATTAATCGACTCTTGATATTTTGAAAATGCCTCCTTAAGAGTCTTGGTAATCTCTTGTTTCATGTAGTCATTAACCTGAGAAGTCGTAAGTCGCAAATCTTGTTGCAAAAACATAGCATTCTCACCTATTATCTTTTCAAAGTGTAGCCTACCTCTGTTTCGTAGTTCTTCACGAAATTCATCATTAAAGATATGCTCGACCGCTTGCTTTGTAGCGTCGTCATACATCTCCCCATCAGACAATTGAGCAGATTTGCCACTGCCACTCCTTACAGCCAACCAGATAAAAGCTAACGTGGCAGCCAATAAACTACCTACGATTAGTCCAGTCTGCAACCAAGAATTCATATGATTATGCCTACCCCCATTAAAATACTAAAGCTTTAGTACTAAATATACCCCAAAAATGCCAACAATGAAAATAATTAATCCTAAAACTATCACCTGCATAAGCCCACGATAAATTGTTTTTTTCGATAATGGATTTCTACCAATAGCAATTACACCACTTCGAATACCGCTAAATAATACGATCCCAGATACTACAACCGTGGCTACAAACACTGTAAAACTCAAATAAATCCTGGCCGCACTTAGGGGCTTGTCAGCTACTGATTCCGAGATATTTTTTAGGATTCCAGGAACTTTACTGTGTGCTTTATCTTTTGCACCCGGATTTTTACCAAAAGCTACATCAACTTTTATTCTGCCAACTTTCACATCTTTGCCGCTTGATGATTTAGCAGTACTTAAAGAATCGCCACCTCCAGCAAAATCACCGGCAGCCACACCTACTACAAACTGGCTATCTTCGGTAGCAACCGCCCCAATCCCAGATGCTGTCGAGATACTAACAAAGTCACCTTTCTTTATCGGTCCGTTTTCGTCACTAACCAAAACTTCGTAAGGCCCACTAGTAGCCACGAAGATTTTTTGCTCTTCATTACTTATTGTTACCGGCGAATCATTTTTTTCAACAACCACGCCCTTAAACTTATCGATCGTTTTATCGGTTAAAGCTACTACTTTTTTATCATCACCATCTTTTGTTGCAACCAGCATACCTCTTTGCAACTTCTCATCTGAAGCGTAACCCTGCAAAACCGTCTGAGCAAAAACCAAGCCAGAAAACATAAAAAACGCTCCAAATAAGCCAAGAAGTAAACAAAATGTCTTATAATTTTTGTATTTTTTCAATAAATTCATCAAGCAACTTTACCTTTAGCATTATTATACTGATAAATTGCTATCTTTTCTATTGTTAATTACTCAATGATTGCACTAAGACAATCAACCAACTTTTCTATCTCTTGAATTGTAGTAAATCGTCCCATACTAAACCTTAAACTAGAACGAATTTGCGAATCATCTAACCCAATTGCTCTTAAAACATGGGAGGTTTCATCATTTGAAGCACTGCAGGCCGAACCACTAGCCACCTGAAAACCTAGTTTATCAAGTAAAATTATCAACCGTTCATTATCTTGGCCAGCAAAACATACATTTAAGTTATTAGGCAGACGATTTTTTAACGAACCGTTAATTACATGACTTGATATTTTATTGTCAAGTTGAATCAAAAACTCTTTTTGCAAGCACTCCATCGATTCAAAGTTAGTTTTTCTGGCTTTTTGAGCCAACTCTAGTGCTGTTACCAACCCAGCAATACTTGCCAAACTCTCAGTCCCGCTTCTTAGCCCAAACTCTTGGCCACCACCATAAATAATTGGCTCCAAAACCACACCACTTTTTACGTACAAAAGCCCTGTTTGTTTTGGGCCATAAATTTTACCACCATTTATACTCAACATATCAACACCCAAACGGCTAACATGCAAATCTAGGTAGTTAGTTGCCTGAGCAGCATCGGTATGCAGCAACAAAGGCGTACTAACTTTTCTTTTCAAACGATCAACTTTTACTATATCAATCAAGTCTTTTATACGACTAAACTGCTGAATAACACCAATTTCATTACTGGCCAAAATTAAACTAACCATTGCAGTATCGTCATCAATTTTTTTCTCTAGGTCAGCTAATTCTACTCTGCCCAGTTCGTCAACTGCACAGATTTTATGATTATATTTTTGAGCAGTCTTTAGTACAGAGTCATGCTCAATTGCACTAGTAATCAGATTTTTTGCAGGATTTTTAGCCATAAAGCCAGAAATTGCAAGATTGTTTGCTTCGCTACCGCCACAAGTAAAAATTATCTCACTTGGCCTAGCACCAATTATCTGACCAGCAGTAGTCCGTAGTGCAGTCAAAGTTTTTTTAGCCTTACGAGACTGCGAATATATAGCCGACGGATTATAAAAATCATCAACAAAAAACGGCTGCATTGCCTTCAAAACTCGCTCGTCTAACGGGGTAGCAGCCGCATAGTCAAAATAGCCATTCATGGTTGGCTATTTTTGATTATTGGGTCATAGATCTGATTTTTAACTTTTTGTTCGTAGATTCGAGCGGCTTTATACAATTTTTTTGCTTCTTCCGGTGAAACATAATGATAGCCCTTGCCCTCTTGATGTTTAACAATTCCACCAGGTCGAACTTCGTATTTTGTCGTCTGGACCCGATTTACATTATGTTCGTCCTTCCACTCTTCGTGCCAGATCCAAGTATGTTCATCTAGACAAAAAAACTCTCGTCTGTGGCCTTTAGGCAACGGCCCAAATATCTGGCCACCAATTTTAGACTCGTGCCGCAATAAGTCACGATACAGCTTAGCCTCTTTAGTTTGGTCCGAACTACCGCCAGATAAATTCAAAAATTTCTTAAAAATAGAAGCCACAATTTTATGCTCCTAAGGCAAGTCGAGAGTCAGATTCGCCTTCGGTTTTTCTAAAAGCCTCGCTTACCAAGGCACGAGCAACATCTTCTGGATTTACTGGGTTCTGTGTAAGCTCCCCAGTTGTGTGTACCTCGGCCGATGAGCCAATAGATGTTGGTTCGTCAACAATTGCTTTCACAGCACTATTAACTGACTCTGGAGTAATAGATCGAACTTGAGGTTCATCAATAACAGCATGCATAGACATTCCTTCAACAGCGTTTCTAACAGTATTCAAACGATTAAAAGCAATTGTAACTTCAGGTCCTTGCTCATACCTAAAAGACCTGCTGGACTCGCCAGCAGTTTCTGGATTGAATAACGAGAGAAACCCTTTTGGACTCATAAATTTTAATTATACCTCTGATTGTCTATATGTCAAATAATTTTTGGCAATTTCGGGTGGTCTGACTTGCTAATGTAGCCAAGTCTTCACCTCTTAATTTGCTCAAAAAATCTGCCGTTAGCCTCACGTGCTTCGGTTCACATATTGTACCACGAAATGGTTTAGGAGTCAAGTATGGGGCATCTGTTTCTAGCAAGAGTCTCTCAAGTGGCACATTCTTGGCCATTTCTAGCTGAGACTCGTCTTTTGTAAACGTCATTATGCCGTTTAAAGCCACATACAACCCCCTAGACAGTGCCTGATCCAAAACCGCCGAATTAGCAGTAAAACAGTGCAGCACACCTCTTAGAGGCTTTTTGGCAGCAAATTCGTCAAAAATTGGCCAAAAATCATCAAATGCCTCGCGTACATGCCACATCGCTGGTAGATTATAGCCACTTACCAGATCAAGCTGAAGTTTTAGCAGCTCAACCTGTCGCTGCTTTGCAGAATGCTCATAAAAATAATCAAGTCCAAACTCGCCAATAGCAACAACTTTGTCTTTCTTAGTATTTTTTAATAAATTTTCTAAATTTTTAAAACTTGTGCTATCGCTCAAAAAGTTTTCGGCCTCATGTGGGTGAATGCCTACGACAGCGTATACACCATCTTTGCCAGCAGCAAATTCAATAGCTTTTTTACTAGATTCAATGTCACAGCCGACTACAAATACTTGCTCTACACCAGCTCTAAGTGCATCTCGCCAGACTTCTTCGGCTGGTAATTTGTAATTGTCGAACTGTACATGACAATGCGTATCAACCAACTTTATATCCATAACTTAAGTTTATTATGTCATACTTTACTTAACTATGAACTACGAAAAAACTTGGCAAAATGCTATCTCCGACCACCCAGATTTCGAAATAAGTGAACTTGGCTGGGAGCAGCACGTACTGATTGACCACTCCAAAAATTTAGTATACCGTTATCCACGCCACCTTAAGGCCGAGCATAAGCTTAAAAATGAAGTTGGCATTTTAAAAATACTCAACAAAATAAAATTCAATGTCGATATACCGATACTACTTAAACACACCGATAGCTATACTGTTTATAAATACATACCTGGAGAAGTCTTAACTTCAGATTTAATAAATAACTTAAGCGATCACAGAATACAACAAATCGGTAAAGCTTTGGGAGAATTTTTGGCAACGCTTCATTCCGTACCAAAATCTATTCTGCAACAAAAATTTTACAAGCAAACCATTAGTTTAATTGACTATTACAGAGATCACTTGAAGGATTCTGAGATTTTGCGACAAAATCGCAAAATTGATAAATTTTTACAAGAAATATCGAAAAATTATATAGAATTAGTCGTTCATGGCGATTTACACGGCAAAAATATGGTAATCAATCCTAAGACAAAGAAACTGGTCGGAATAATTGATTTTAGTGAGTTAGAAGTTGGTGATCCTCATCAAGATTTTCGCAAAATTTTTATGAGCGATGAGCGACTTTTGGCTTCAGCGGTACATAAATATCAGGAGCTAACCACAAGAACTTTATCGATTAACAAAATTATGACTTGGGCATACGTAAATGAGTTTGCGAACCTAGCTCATTTTTATAATCAGCCAGAAAATTTAACTCACAAACGAGCTTATCAAAATTTAAAAAAATGGGGCCAAATTTAGTTATTGGGCCTATTCAATGGCGTTATTGTCTTCTAAACGTGGAAAAAGCGTACCTTTAATTGGCTGCAGCATTCCCGTTTCAAAAATAAATTTGATTTTTTGTGAAGTGATTGGCATAAACGGCTCCAACATATCAGCAATCTCTATCAGGCAGGCAGCCATATAGGCCAACACTTCACGCAAATGGTCTACATCGTTATTTTTAGCCAAAACCCAGGGTTTCTGTTCTTCAATATACTGATTTATGCCCCTAACTTGCTGCCAAACTTCCTCTAAAGCCCTATCAAACCGAAAATTACTCATTGCTTCTACGTATTCGGCGATGTCATGTTCGGACTCTGGGATATCACCAATTAAACCATTCTGATACTTCTCGATCATAGTAGCTGTACGGTTGACGGCATTGCCTAGCTCATTGGCCAGCTCGTTATTATAGACTTCCTCGATTCGCCGCCAAGAAAAATCGCCGTCATCATAAGACGGCACATGCCGCATTAAGTAATACCTCAGTACATCAGCTCCATATTTATCAACAACTTCTTTGGGGTGGATTACATTACCAAGTGACTTAGAAATTTTCTGACCATCAATGTTCACAAAACCGTGAACATACAGATTTTTCGGCAAAGCCAATTTAAGACCAATCAACATGCTAGGCCAAATCGCCGCATGAAACCGAGAAATATCTTTGCCAACTACATGCACATTAGCTGGCCAAAAATCTTTCATATCTTGATGTTCAGGGTAGCCTAGCACTGTAATATAATTCATCAAAGCCTCAAACCAAACGTACATAACCTGCGAAGAGTCACCTGGTACTGGAATCCCCCAAGAAATTTTTTCCTTAGGCCTCGAGACACTTATGTCGTCTAGACCATCTTTGATAAGCTGCATTATCTCATGCTTACGGCTATCAGGCGTTATCCTGAAATCTCCTTTCATGATGGCCGCTCCCACCTGAGTAGAAAAATTAGATAATTTAAAGAAGTAATTTTCTTCACTAAGCAGCTCATACGGCTTGTTATGAAGTGGGCAAACATTGTTATTGGCTTTGACTGTTGATTCAGGTACGAATGCTTCACAGCCCGTACAGTAATAACCTTGGTATTTACCTTTGTAAATATACTGCTTAAGGTCTTGCCATACCAAAGCCGCTCTCTGCTCATGACCTTCATCGGTTGTCCGGATAAATCTATCGGCACTAATATTCAAAATTGGTCCAATCTCTCGCCATTTATCACTCATCTCTTTAGCATATTCAGCTACTGGTTTGCCTACCTCTTTGGCCTTTTCCTCTACTTTGCCACCATGCTCATCTGTGCCAGTACTAAAGATTACCCTTTCGTACTTTCGTCTAGCGTATCTAGCAATTACATCAGCAGCCACCATTTCATAAGTATGTCCAATATGCGGCTCACCATTTATATACGGTATAGAAGTGGTTACAAAAAATGTTTTTTTATCTGTATTCATCTTATACATATTAACAGATTAGTCCTGCTTCTTTAAAGTACTAACTAGACAATATAAAACTAGTACTTTGTTGCTAAGTGCCACAAACCGCAATCAGAACATTTGTAAGCCTTAAGTCGTGTACCACGCTGGTGCTTAACTGCCAATGCTGTGGCTTCAGCAGCTTGCTTAGAGTCAAATATTAGCTTTTCCTGACACTTCAGAGTATTTTCTTCAGGGTGACTATTACTGCTCAAACTTTAGACCTTTTTAGCTCCAAGTAAGACTGTATGATAGCAGTTACCACAAATAGCATGCCTACAAGACCAGTAACTAGCTCTGGAATGTGCATTTTTAACGACGCAAACAATAGTATAGCCAAAACCCCAATTGCATAATGAGCCCCATGTTCGAGATATTTATACTGGTCCAAAACACCATGTCTAAGCATATGGATTGTAATCACCCTTACGTACCAGGCACCAATACCTAGACCAACAGCGATTATTAAAATCTGGTTAGTAATAGCAAAGGCTCCAATTACGCCGTCTAGACTAAAGCTCGCATCAACAATCATCAGATAGATAAAACCAATCAGTCCAGCTCTAAAAGCATGTTTACCACCCTTTGACAGATTGTTTTCTACTCCAGATTTATGCAAAATAGTGTCAAAAGAAACAATCAAAAGATAGGTAACTAGGCCAAAAAAACCTGCTGTCATAACATCTAGATGTTCTTCAGTAGGCAAAAAACTACTAAAGCTCAAGAGAATTATGGTAGCCAAAATTATGCTCATATTCTGTAGTTTACCAACACTAGCTAAAGCTTTTTCAATTGATTTAAGCCACTTTATTTGACGCTCCTTAAAGAAGAAGTCAAGAAAAATCATCATCAGGAACATACCACCAAAAGCCGCAATAATTGGGTGTGCTTCCTCTAACTTATGTCCGTATTCGGTTGGGTTGTTGAGGGCTAGATCTAGCACCTCCTTCATACCAATCCCAGCTAGCCCAGATACAATTGCTAGCGGCAAAACTACCCTAACACCTACCACTGCCACTAAAATACCAATAGTTAAAAACGCCTTTTGCCAGCCCAAAGACATTTTTTCTAAAATCCGAGCGTTGACTACAGCATTATCAACACTAAAAGTAATCTCCAGTGCCACTAACACCAAAGTTAAAAACAGTGCAGATAAACCTAGCTTCCAGCCAACCAAACCAATTAATAAAACTGACACAACAGTTGATAAAGCATAAAGCTGCACTAGCGAACCTTTTTGTTTAGACATTTGATAATTATTATATCATTAATTAATTTCGTATCGTCTGCGAGATAGTAAATATCTATCTATTTCATTAGCTCGTTTTAATCGCTCAGCCTCAACAAATCTAGCCATAGCAAGTGCCGTAGGAGCATAATCTGTAGCATCATAAAAATGATACTCGTACAATCTATGAGCAAAAGAACCAAGCTGCCCCATATCAAGTAAGCCAGTTACCCATATTCCACTTTCTTGTATATCTATCGCCCTCTCAACTGAAGGGAATAATTCTTCACCATCAATCTTAGGCAGGAAACCATAGCACCCCAATCCTTCTGGCTGAATATCAGACATTACAACTATGTCAGGACCGATAAATTCTACAGTTGCAAAACTTTTTTCCATTCGTGAACCCAACTCTATACGCCCAAAAACTTGGAAATTTCTCATTTTTTTAGTATCCAATAATGTCTAACAAAATAAAACCATATGTATGTTGAAAAATGTTGTAGAATTTGGTATAATATAAAGATTGGGGCTGAATTTAAGCTCGACATTGGACTTTTACAAGGTAAATGGCAAGTCGCTTGTCAGCGTTATAGACAAACCAAGTAAGTGCAAAAACTAACTTGACTGCTATGATCGACAAAGTCTTAGGTTCACGCCAAGACACTCGTCTAGCACTAGCTGCCTAATTTTTTAGCAGCAATACCTACCTTAATTTCAGTAAAAGATAGGTGTTTTATATTTCTGAATGCGGATGATTAATTCTGCTTTTGTTAATTATCCTAAGCCTAAAAAAGCAAATAATTAGTCCTTTTTGATTATTTTTATGACTAATTATTACTTCAAATAATCTAAGCTTGTAGAAGTTTACCAGAGTAAACCGATGGACGTGGGGGCAGAACCCACCAGCTCCACCATTAAGGGACTTATCAAATAAAAACGATGTCTTTTTGTTTTTTTGGCAATTTATTCTTTAACATAAAGTATTAATTATATAAAAAAATGCATAGTTGCTTTCATGCTTGCATAAAGTAAGAATTTTATTAAAAATAATAACCGAGATGAATGAAGCTTTAGCTCCACGTACAAAAACTTCCCCAGAACTATATGATATTTATGGCCCTGAACCAATTGCAGTCGCTCACTTAAACGCTCAAAAACAGGCCGGGCAGGCATTTTTTGAAGAAGGTAAAAGAATTGATTATGTGCCACCGTCAGCCATAAATGGCCATTATCCACACAATTGGCTATGGGATGGAGCTTTTGCATCCAAGGTTTATACTAGGTATTCTTACCTTGAGTCTGCTACTCTCCAAATATCTGCCATATTCGATACTCAACACGACGATGGTTTTATACCAAATATGACTTTTGCTAGTCGCGGCCGCAAATTCGATATCGAAAGACGCACTTTTACTGAGCCAGATAAATGCAGCAACTACTCTCAACCACCAATCTTAGCCGAAGCAGTTATGGAATTTTTTAACGCTTGCCAGACTGGCAGCCAAAAAGAAGCCGACCAAGAAAAGGCTGGCAAAGAGTATCTACGACAGGTTTACCCAAAGCTCAAGAAATTTTATGAATATTTCTTAGATAACCGCCAAGTAAGTCCAAATAATTTATTGATTTTTAATGTCCACCCCTGCGAGACTGGACGAGACAGCGACCCGACTTTTGACTTTATCAAACACAAAAAACCGCTTGCGAATAAAGGCCATGAAACTCCTACTTACAGAGTTGCTATTAATACGGTAGCAGATTATATTGGCAACGTGGCTCTCGGCTTTAGAAGCAAAAAACACGGTTGGGACCCTACCCAGGCTCATCAAACATTTAAATTTTGTGATGTAATGTTTAATTGCTTGTTCGCTAAAAACTTGCGAGATCTGGCACTGATAGCAGAAGAATTGGGCGAAGTTGATGAAGCCATAAGCTTTCATAACAAGGCCGATAGATTATCTGAACAAATACAGACGAGAATGTACCGAAGCAACCAAAAAGAGTCTAGTAAAAATGGTTTTTTTGGCATAGATTACACTGGTCGATGGCCAGAACTTTTGAACTATATGGAAGCCGGTGAAACTGATTCGGATAATGTGAGTTATTTTAGATCGGTTAGCAATCTCTTTCCATTAGTTTTAGACGATTTAGACCTAGACAAACTAAGACAAACTCTAGATCTAATAGACGATGAATTCACGGATAATTTTATGATCCCGACAGTCTCCACCAAAAGTCCAGATTATGATGCGAATTATCGGCAAAGTAATATGTGGCGAGGACCAGTTTGGCTGTGGATAAATGACTTTTTGACCTCAGCCGTCAATGATCAACTAAAACGATTAGACATGCAAGAAACTAGTGAACTAACCACAAGATTAGAAACGCTTCAGAAAAAGTTAGTAGACTCTGGCGATCAACTCCTTTCAAACTGCAACAACCCTCTCGATAGCAAAAACTTCGCAGTTAGGGCAATCAATAAGTTTATACCATTCGCTCTGCGGTCTCAGTCTATAGACGATGGCCCTTTCCAAAATTTTGCCGAATTTTTTAGCCCAAAGACCGGTTACGGCTTCCGAACTAGACCATTTGCTGGCTCATCTATAGCTTGCCGGCAAAGACAATATTAAAAGCCGCAGTGAAGTTTTTGAAGCAAAGTCTTAAGCTGCCGAACTTCTCTATCGGATAAATTATTAAACTCCTCTAAATAAAATCCTTCTAGGGCATTGGTTGCCTTCAAAAACATTTCTTCGCCCTTGATTGTAATATATAATAGATGTTTCCGACTATCGCGTGCTTGACCAATTTCTACCAAGTTTTTATCAACTAATATGCCGGTTTGACGGCTAATACTAGCCTCTGTTTGCTGTAAATTGTATGCGATGTCCTTTTGCTGTAACCCAGCTTGCTCATTTAGAACCATCAAAAGACGGTACTGAGCCATGCTGATCCCATAGCGTTCAAGTAAAATTTGATCTGACTTGGCTGTAAGATAGATAGCTAGTCGATCAATCAGATAAGGCACATTCTGCTTATACCCCATAAGCTTACTATACCATAACGTACTAATTTCACCTGATGAACAAAGAATACTTAACACGTTAAGTATTTAAATTCAAACCGTTGCGTCAAGGTCCGACCTTGACGCAGCTTGATGCAACACTGTGGTGTGAAGACAGTACTACATCTAGCTCGTTGCTTGGAGTAAAGCTCATGAATTACCTATATCCTATATGTGGAACCAGTTTTACTGCAAAATATCTTCAGAAATTTTAGCCAACTGTAGCCATTGATCTATACTTAACTCTTGTGGTCTGGCCATTGGATTGATACTTAACTCGTTAAGTATTCCTGTAACTTCATCTTTTGATTTGCCCAAACCAGAACTAAGCGAGTTAACTAAAGTTTTACGCTTGTTAGAAAAGCTAGTTTTTAGAACTCGACTAAGCAACTTTTGATTGATTGCTGTGTTTAGTGACTTTTCTCGTTTTCGCATTATTACTACCTGCGAATCAACTTTTGGTGGTGGCGAAAAATTAGCTGCCTCAACAATCACACCTAGCTCACAAACAAAGTTCACCTGGCTCCAAATGCTTAACAATGACATCTGGCCAGGACCTGCACAAACTCTTTCAGCAACTTCTTTTTGTACCAATAGAACAATAATTTCTGGCTTGTTCACCAACTCACCCAAAATTCTTATCAGCTTAGAAGTTAGGTAGTACGGAATATTAGCTACTACTTTAAAATCAGTATTTATGTCAGCAAAATTAAATCTTAATATATCTTGATTAACTAGCTCGAGCTTATCGGCTTGGCTACCAAAGATTGTTTTGCGGTTTTGCCCAAGATTGTCATGTAGTCTTTCATCAAACTCTACCGCTACTACCTTGCCAGCCGAAGTTAGAAGTTTTTCAGTTAGTGTGCCAAGCCCTGGGCCAACCTCTATCACTAAATCATTTTCGGTAAGTTCTGCGTAGCTGGCAATTTGTCCTAGAACCTGTGAGTCCGTAAGCCAGTGCTGTCCCAAAGATTTATTGGTTTTTATATCCACTTGCTACCACCAATGACGCGAAGACCAAAAACTATACGCACCTTGCCAGCCACCATAAGTCCGATTGGCATAGGAATTACACCAACTTAGTTGAGTTATTGGGTTAGTCAGATAATCACCTCCAGCCGAAGCCATTTTATTTGCCGGTAAGGCTTGACACAACCCATAAGCACCACTACTAGCATTACCTGCTCCTGGACGCCAACCAGATTCTTTACTTACAATGAAGTCAACCGCCGAATAGTCACTTGGCGAAATACCAGCCGCTGCCATGATGCTAGCCTTATCGGCCGATACGCTAACATTTGGAGCTAGAGTAGGAGCTTTTTTACCTTTTGCCACAACTTTATTAACCGGATTTACTAAAACAACCTCATTTAGTATTTTCTTTTGACTATTTGGCAAAACTTCATAGATAATTGCCTTTACACCGTCCGAACCCTCATTTTTGACTGTAGTCTTGCCCAACTCTAAGTTAGGATCATCAACATTCTCAATAGTTCGTGGGATTGATTCCTGCGATGAAGATAGTTGTTTGCCAGGCTCAGTGACAAAAATAATCTGGTTGGCTTGGATTTTTGTCGATGGGTCCGGCAGAATTGACATATTATCAAATGATATATTTCTCTCTTTAGCTAAGTCAGCCACTGTATCAGCTCGTGTCCTGATATCATAAGCTGTTCCATATAAGTTCAGCTTGACCGGCAGTGAGCGATCAAGCTTAATCTGGGTACCTAAAATCCCCTCTTTGATTGAATCATTTGGACTGATCACATCTAACTTATCCTCGGGGTAAACTGTATAACCAGCTTTTTTGGCAATCACCACCGGCAAAGTATCGGCTGTTTTGGTGACAGTTCTCTTGCCAGAATCGTCAATCAGAGTAGTCAATTTAGCCCGGTAAATATTTATACTAAACTTTTCGCTAATAATCTGCGTATCAAGACTCGGCTCGACTAAATCAGCTTGGTCTAGATGAACATTGGTTCTGTCTAAAAATTCCTTAACAGTAGTAGCTCTTGTAGGAACAAACTGACTTTTGCCATCTATTGAATACTGAACAATCCGCGAATCTGTCGGCTTAACCGTTTGTCCGCCAAATATCAAAAAACCTACTACCGAAGTTATAAACAAAAAAATTAACGTAGTTAATGGCACAACAAATGGATGGCGATCATTGAATGATTTTTTGATTTTTGATAGCTTGACCGGAACTGCACTCTTAACAACAGGAACCAGCTTGTTGTTAACTGGTAAAATACTTTTTGATTTGACGACTCGAATCTTGTGTATTTTTTTTGGTCTAATAATATCAAGGGTTTTAGATGCCTTAGATGCAGACATAAACCTAGAACTGTTTTTAGACTTTTTATTCAAGCTCACCTCATGTACTTATGTTAGTGTATCTGATAATTGTATCATTTTACAGATAGGCTGTACAGTTTTACTACTCTATCTTACTAATAGGAGCAATCGATAAACTAAGTTTTTTTAGCCCAATTTTTGGAAAGTAAATTGCCGCCAAATCACCCTCAACTTCCATAACTGTTCCTTCACCAAAAATTTGATGTTTTATTTTATCGCCCTCAAAAAAATCGTCGATATATTTTGGCTCGTCAAAAGTTTGAGCTGTATTAATAAAATCTTGAGCAAGATTAACACTATTTATTTGAGTTTCGCCACCAATTTCTGACAAAAACCGCGATGGCGGATTATGCTGCAAACCACCATACAGCAATCTTGAAGAGCAATGCAACATATGAAGTTCTTCTTTAGCCCGAGTCATACCAACATAACAAAGCCGACGTTCTTCTTCCATTTCGTGTTGATCAAATAAAGACCGCGAATGCGGAAAAATCGACTCCTCCATACCCACCATAAAAACTATCGGGAATTCTAGACCTTTGGCCGAGTGAACTGTCATCAGTGTAACCGCCTGACCATCGCTATGGCTAGCGTCCGCTCCAGCAATTAAAGCTACTTCCTCCAAAAAGCTATCTAGCCCAACATCACGGTACTCATTAGCCACACTCAGAAGTTCACGTACGTTTTCTTTGCGAGCTTCGCCCTGAGGAGTTTTATCGTCTAGATATTCAAAATAATCTAGTCTTTTTACCAGTAAGTCGATGAGTTCCTGCGGCAAAAGATCATCCAGATTTTGTCGAAAATCAAAGACTATACTGCCCAACTCAGCAAGCCCTTTTTTGGCCCTTGGTGTTAAACTTGGTATTTCATCAATTTTAGTTAGTGCATCGGCTAATCCGAGGTTTTTTTGCTGTTGCCAATCAAAAAAGTTTTGCAGACTCTTACTACCCAAACCTCTAGCCGGAACATTAGCAATTCGTTCAAAACTTATTAGATCATCAGGTTGATAAATTAACCGCACATACGCCAAAATATCTTTAATCTCCTTGCGGTCATAAAATCTAACTCCACCTACTATTCGATATGCCAACCCATAGCGGATAAAAGCTTCCTCTAAGCCACGGCTTTGGGCATTTGTGCGATACAAAACCGCAAAATCATTGAGTTGCCTAGCACCAGAGTCTGCCTGGTACTTTATACGTCTAACAATCGTTTCACCTTCAGCCCTGTCGTTAGCTAGCGGATAAATCTGCACCGCCAAACCACCTTCCTTATTGGTCCATAACTTTTTATCAGACCTATCTTGATTTTTAGTTATTATTCTATGGGCAGCATCTAAAATTGGCTTGGTACTTCGATAATTTTGTTCAAGTTTAATAACACAAACATTCTTATAATCACTCTCAAAGCGTAAAATATTACGAAAATTTGCCCCTCGCCAACCATAAATTGACTGCCAATCATCGCCAATCGCCGCAATATTTTGATGTTCTCCCAGTAACAGTTTGAGCAAACGATATTGTGCAGCGTTAGTGTCTTGGTATTCATCTATCATCACATATTTAAATTGCTGATTATACTTATCTTTGGTTATTTCAGACTTCTGAAGTAACTCTACAGTTTTTGCAATCAAATCATCAAAATCCAATGCCCCTGTGTCTCGTAGTAACTTTTGGTAGCTCGGATAAACTTCAGCTACCACTCGGCTAAGTGGATTATTAGCCCCTGAGCTGTACTCTTCTGGGCCAATCAGTTCATTCTTGGCACTACTAATCATGCTAGCCAACTGACGCGAAGGATATAACTTTTCATCTATATGCTTGGTTTTGGCAATTTGCTTAATCGCTGCCAACCTATCAGCTTCATCAAAAATCACAAAATTACTAACCACGCCGATATTTGGCCCATCGCGGCGTAATATTCGTACACAGATCCCGTGAAATGTTCCCATAAATGGTAGCAGCGACAATCCACTATCTACACCAAGTAAGGCTGCTAGCCTCTCTTTCATCTCACGAGCAGCTTTGTTAGTGAAAGTTACTGCCAAAATCTGGTGTGGCATGGCTTGACCACTTTTTAAAATATAAGCGATTCGATGAGTTAGAGTTTTAGTCTTACCACTTCCAGCTCCAGCCTGAATTAGCAGAGGTCCTTCAGTAGTCTGCACCGCTTTCGCCTGTTCAGGATTTAAACCATCAAAAATTTCATCAGCCATCAACCTATTTTAGCAAAAACTACTTTTCTTTGAGTGAAGTAGTTAGGATTTTTTTGAATTCTGTTAGGTTTTTACCAGCTTTAAAATCGCCAAGTTTGGCCGACACACCAGTTTCCTGAGCTGTAGCAATATTGTCTTTTGTAGTACCATTTTTTAATAAATAATTATCACCATAGACATACTCGGCATAAATTACGTATGTATTTTTCTTGGTTGAAAGTTGAATTTTATCATTAGAATTATATACGCTACCAACTTTTTGACAGATATCACTAGCCAAAGCTGCCCTGTTTACATAAGGTTCCGACTGAATAAAATCGATGTAAAGCATCTGCATTGGCGTATTGCCTAAAATTATATCTTCGCTAGAACAATTTTTCATACTGATAAGTTCATTTTTGAACTTTTTGGTATCTTGGGTATTTTCCTGATAAATTTTTACTCGTAAAAAGACTTCCGCATCGACCGGCGTAGCATTAGTGGCAGTAGCAACCTTTATATTCTCAACTGGGCTAGTTAGAGTAACTAGTGATTTTTCCGGATATTTTGCGTCGGTTGTAGTCGTAACTTTCCAACTGTCCAGATATTTAAAACTTAAATTTATTTTAGAGTCATCAAATGTTTTGTAAGCTGGCTGGGGCGGCGTAACAGGAGTTGGGCTAGAGTTGTTTGTGGTATTTGTATTAGTGGTCTGTGAACTTTTGGCAGCTTTTGTGGGAAACCCTATCAATCCTTTACCTGGACCAAGCAATAAATACCAACCAAGACCGCCCAAAATTAATAAGCCAATTAAAAGAACTAGCCATTTAAAATTAGATACACTGTCTGGTGACTTAATCTTTACATAGTACTTTTTAGAATTTATTAGTTTATTGACTTGCTCGCTGGCCTGCATTTCGGCCATTTCCTTGTCTTGGCGATCTTTGCTAAGCGTTACATTGCCAGCAATCTCATCAATTACACCTGTATTTTCAGTATCTGGTGGAGTGGTTTCGTTATTAGTTTCTTCTGGTGGAGTCTGGTCTTCGGTTACGTTAGCTTCTTCTTCGTTAGAAGATACTTCTGTGGCTGCCTCTGGTAGGTTTTCATTAGTGGCTAGCGGTTCATCATTTGTCTCAACCACCGAAGCTTCTTGATTGTCTTCATGCACTCTTCCAGCCACCTCTGGCTCAGGCTTTTCATTGCCTGGATTACGTAGTATTGGGTCAGCACTAATTGTGTTGGTATGTCCAACAATTACTGGCTTAGAAGTAGACGATGGTACACGTTTACCCGGCGTAGTGACATCCATTACCCTGGAGCTTTTTTTGATTACTTTCGGTTTGTCTTCCTGGTTAGCCATTTTGTTTTCTTCTATTTAATTTGTAAGCTTCGTCGATTATTGCACTAAATTTGTGGGCATTGAGGCTGGCACTACCTACAAGTACTCCATCACAGCCTTCCATGGCCAAAAACCCGCTAACATTATGGTTATCAACGCTGCCACCGTATAAAAGCCGGATTCTTTCTGCGGTTTTTTTACCAAAAAGATCTTCAACTTGCAGCCTAATATAGACCATAATCTTCTCAACATCATCTGGATAGGCAATCTTGCCACCCAAATTGGATATTGCCCAAACTGGTTCATAAGCAACTACAACTTCCTCAACTTCATTTGAAGTTAAGTCGCTAAGTGCAGTACAGAGTTGACCATGAATTACTCTTTTAGTTTGACTATTGGCTTTCTCTGCAGCAGTTTCGCCTATACAAATAACTGGTGTTATGCCATTCCTAACAGCTGCAGCTACTTTATCACGAACTATTTTGTCGGTTTCATCGAAGTAAATTCGCCGTTCACTATGTCCAATAATGCCGTAATGAACCAAGCCTCTCAACATAGCAAAAGACACTTCACCCGTATAGCCACCTTCGTCTTTATAGTAAGCGTTCTGAGCAGCCAGCCGAAAGCGACGTCTGTCAATCTCTAGTGACAATGGTTGAATCGACAAATTATTAGGTGCCAAAACTACCTCAATATCGCTGTGACCTCTAACAAGCTTATGTAGATTAGCCGACAAATTACTAGCTTGAGCTACAGTTAAATGCATTTTCCAGTTACCAATAATAAGAGTTCTTCTATTTAAAATATTCATGATTTGTCAACTAGTGCCTCTACACCAGGTAATTTTTTGCCGCTCATCAGATCCATACTTGCACCACCACCAGTAGACACATGATCAAAGCAGTCTACTAGTTTGCGGTCTTCTATATAGCCAACCGTATCACCGCCACCGACAATTGTTTTAGGCTTGTGGCCAAACTGCCCCATCATAGCCTCCACTATGAGTTCAGTTCCGTGAGAGAATGGTCCAATCGCGTGCCTCAAACCTTCTACCTCGGTTACACCCATTGCACCATTCCATATTACAGTGTTGGCAAGCTGGATACTGCCAGCAATAAACGCCCCAGAAAATGGCCCAATATCTAATATCATCTCGTTTTCTTGAACTTCTGAAGCTTGTTTATATGGCAACTTTGGATAACTTTCTATCTCAGCAATTGCATGCGTACCCCAGTCAACAATCCGGGTCTTGACGCCCTCTTTCAGCTCTTTTGCAACCACTCCGTCTTGTGGAACATAAAACACAAATCGACCATTTTTTGCCTTTTCTCTAGCTTTTTCAACAATTTCGCGAGCTAACGGCACATCTTCTTGGTTGGCTAAACTCTTGCCAACTTTGTGGCCAGCTGCCAGCAAGAAGGTGTTAGACATCGCCCCACCAATCGCCACAATATCAGCAATATCAATAAACCGACGAAGCAGATTGATTTTGTCGCTAATTTTTGCTCCACCGATTACCGCCATCAATGGCTTATCAGGGTTACTCATTACATCTGTTATACTAGCAACTTCATTTTCTACCAAAAGTCCGGCAACAGAGTGAATATGTCGCGTAATTGCATCAGTCGAAGCATGAGCCCTGTGTACTACGCCAAAGCCATCTTGTACAAAATAATCACAACCCTCTGCAAGCCGCCTAGCGAATTCGTCGTTATTCTCTTCTTCTTCATTATAAAAACGTAAGTTTTCAAGTAACAAAACTTGGCCAGGCTCTAGTTTTTCAATCTTTTGTTTAGCCGAGTCGCTAACACAATCTGTGTCAAACTGGACTTTTATATACAGAAGTTCACTTAGTCGCTTAGCACAAACCCCGAGCGAACAACTTTTATCAGCTGGACCAGTTGGCCTACCAAGGTGTGAGATTAGCACAATCTTGCAATTTTTATCACGTAAATACTCAATCGTTGGTAAAGATTTTTTTATTCGATAATCATCTGTTATTACGCCGTTTTTGAGCGGAACGTTATAATCCACTCTCACTAAGACAGTCTTGCCACCCAAATCTACATCTTTGATTGTTTGTTTATGAAAGCCACCCATATTTTATCTAGATTTTACCATACTTTTGCAGTATATAGCTTAGTATTAATTTTTTAAGGAGTACTCAAATGTACCAATAACTGAATTGATTTGTTTGCCGAAAGTACTGTCAAAAACTGTAGGACTCTCTCCAATTTTATCCAAAAATTCTATCCAAATTGTGGCTCCGTAGCAAGGATAGCCTAGGCCCATAACTGGATTATTTACCTTTGGCAATTGTCCTGAACTGATGTTGTCGCCTTTAGGGTAAAAACAATAGTTATACTGATCAATGTTAGATTTTGGTTGACGCACCCTCGCTGTCAACAATTTCCCGTTAGACTGGTCTTTTTCTGATAAGCTTACATAGCTGGCACATTGATTATTTACTCCAAAGGCTACATCATCTCGTGCCGGTTCACACATCCCACCTAAACCCACTGGTTTAGAGATCCTTACACTATTTCCATTTTCATCAGATAGCTTTACTTTCATATTCTCAAATGAAGTTTTAGGGTTATTAAGTTCATCAATAGCCCAGCTACTTGGGTACTTCATGCTAAATTTATATGTTTCGCCCTCAGCTGCATATGATTTATCATTTGTTTTTATGTTATTTTCGATTTTTGGGCTACTAGCTTTAGTAGTTGAAGGTGTCTTGCTCTGTTCAACTACCTTACTAGCTGTCTGGGTAACCGGCTTTTGGTTCTTTTTGTAAACAAAATAACCTGCTCCACCTATAAGACCTAGTACAACTACGACAACTAACATGCCAACCAGACCAAATCCTTTTTGATTTTTTATTGACATTTCCCCTCCAAAATATTTTTATGCTTATAATTAAATAATAGCAAATAGACTAAATAACACGAACTTTTATGGTGTCAGTTGAACCAACCACGCCTGGATACTGTCCAGAAGCAGTTACTATTGTATCGCCCTTATTTAGTACCTTATTTTTTTGCATCCAATTCGTTAGCTTAGTGGCCTGAAATTTATCATCTGGTCGCACATAGGACTTTACGCCATATACCAGAGCTAGCTGCTGAGCTGTTCGCATAGACGAAGTTACCGCCAAAACCGACATATCTGGTCGTGATGCTGCAATGTGCAGAGCTGTGGCACCAGATCGAGTCTCTGCCACGATTGCTATGGCTTTCATCTGTTTAGCTAGTTCAATTATAGCTAGCGAAATTGCCCGAGATTTAGAATCCTGAATCTCTATATCTATTACCGACAACGGATGCAAAGCATGACGTTGAGTATAATTAATCACTCGCTTCATGACCGACACCGACTCTATCGGATACTGACCATTGGCTGTCTCGTCGCTCAGCATTATAGCGTCTGCACCGAGCAGGACAGCCGTAGCTACATCAGACACCTCGGCTCTAGTTGGCTCTGGCGAATCTGTCATAGTAGCTAACATCTGAGTCGCTACAATTGTCGGTTTGGCATATTTCATGCCCAGTTCAATAATCTGACGTTGGATAATCGGCACTGATTCCGGCGAAACCTCCGTTGCCATATCGCCTCTAGCCACCATTACACCGTCAGATACTCTAACAATCTCTTCCAAGTTTTCTATAGCTCGTTTGGTTTCAATCTTGGCAACAATCTTGGCCGAAGAACCCAAATTATCCAATATTCGCCGTAATTTCTTAATATCGTTTGGTGTCTGCACAAAGCTCAGGGCTACGTAGTCAATATCTTTGTCAGAGCCATAAACAATATCTTTTTTATCTTTGGCAGTAATAATATCCCCACCAAAGTCAGTGTCTGGCACGTTTATACCTTTTCGCTTGATCAAGATCCCAGAGTTTTCAGCCCTAACATGCACAAGGCCACTTGCTACAGACGTAACGGTAGTTCTCACTTTGCCATCAAATAACGATATTTTTTCACCACGCTTTACTTTTTTGCTTAAATCATACTGCGTTGGAATGTAGCCAGTTTTTTCATAATCTGTCTTGTAGCCAAAAACCAGGCTTTGACCCTTAGCCACGTTAACTATCCCCTCAAAGTCACCCAACCGAATTTTTGGCCCCTGTAAATCTTGTAAAATTGCTACCGGTTTTCCGCACTCTTTTGCTGCTTTACGAATTTGAGGAATTTGTCTATCACGTTCTTCATGCGAACCATGACTAAAATTAAGACGTATGCCATTCGCACCGTTCTCAATCATACTTTTAATACCTTCGTAAGTGTCAGTTGATGGTCCCAAAGTTGCTAAAATTTTAGTTTTTTTGAACTCTCTTATTGGTAATTTTGGCAAACTATTAGTCACGCTTTTTCTCCTTATGCTTACATTTTACAACAACCCAAAACTAAATAAACTAAAAATTATTAAAGATGCTCTTTTAATTTTTATTCGACATCTACAAAGTGTTGGCAATTTTGCCGTTCTAAAGTTTAAGTATACGCTTTTAGTCAACACTTTTACAACAAGATTATATCCCCTAGAGTCCATCCACACGTTCACCATATAAAAAGCTCCAAGAAATTGGAGCTTTTTATATGGTGATCTCACGGGGAATCGAACCCCGATTGCCAGGATGAAAACCTGGTGT
>CAZTQB010000003.1:0-105261 GCA_964615775.1 uncultured Candidatus Saccharibacteria bacterium
AAAAACATAAAATAATCTCAGCACTATTACTAATCCTGCTCATCTGGCTAACCTACACCCAAACAATGAATTACCTCGAAAAACGTAAATACCTACACCAATACTCTCAACTAGAAGATTATGCCAACCAAATATCCCAAACCTACCTACCCACTAAAAGAACCTCAGAAAAAAGCTGTAGCTATCAGAGTGCCAAGTGGGGACATGGAGATTTGTATTGTTTGGTAGATGTGACACTAGAGTATGAGAATTATAGTGCAGATAAAGCTAATCAACTGATGAAAGAGGTAAGTTTATCTGCTGGGTCGGGTGAAATAAAATCTTATTCTCTACAAAAAAATGATAAAAAATCTTTTATAGATACTGACAATGCCAGACATTTTTATCAGGATATTAATGGTCTTGATAGTTCATGCTCTATTGGCTACACATACAATGGGGATAATTATAAAGATAGTGAATATGATAAGCTTGAAGAAAAAAAATTATACACAGTTTCTCTTGGTTGCTCCTCAGTAACCCGAGCCGAACACTTCCCTGTAAAGAAGCCTTAATTCAATAGATTTAAGCTTATGTTATAAAATACCCCTATGCCTAACCATAAAACTAAAAAACCAACTGAAAGAGCTAAATCATCTAATACTCTTAAAACTCCTACTAAATCTTCTAAATCTACTTCAGTTAGTAATTCTTCATATACACCTAAATCTTCACTACCATCTAAAACATTAAAGCTCATCAAAAAACATAAAATAATCTCAGCACTATTACTAATCCTGCTCATCTGGCTAACCTATACCCAAACAATGAATTATCTCGAAAAGCGTAAGTTTCTAAGCCAGTACTCTCAACTAGAAGATTATGCTAACCAAATATCCAAAACTCACCCACCCACAAACAAAACGTCAGAAAAAAGCTGCAGATATCAAAGTGCCAAATTGGGGCATGGAGATTTGTACTGCTGGGTTAGTGTAACGCTAGAGTATGAGAACTATAGTGCAGATAAAGCTAATCAAACTACCGAGGAGATGAAGAGTATTTTTGGTGATAATGCATTAAGAAATAGCTTATCAAGATTAAAAGATCAAACATACTTCAGTAGTGATAGCTCTGATTATTATTTGTGGCAAGCATTTAATGTAAATAATACAAACTGTGCAATTGTGTATGTGTATCCGGCTGATCTTGAGTATAGTAATAAGGTAAATATTGCTAGGTATACCGTTAGAATGTCTTGCAACACTGTTGCTAGAGCCGAACACTTCCCCGTTAAAAAACCCTAGTTCATGGCCTATGATTTCTATTGTAAAATACCCTTATGCCTACTAAAACTAAAAAACCAAGTAACTCTAAACCTACTAAAGTCTCTAATAAAGCACAAAGCCATAAAACTTCTAAAAAAGCCTTAAATTAAGAACTATTTTAAAAAAAGTGTGACAAAGCATAATAAATATGCTATAATTTAAATAATTATTGAGTGGTCGGGCATAAAATATGTTAAAGATATCTACAAAAATACTATTTCTAGGAATATTATTATCTTTGTTTTTTACATGGAACGGTAAAGTGTCAGCCGATACGCCAGATTGGATTAGTTCCAATGACTATAGTTTTAAGCAAGTTCAGACTAATGTAGTTTTACCAGATACGGTCAAGCCAAGTTTTAGGAATTTGGACTGTGAAAACAATCGGATTACTACTGCCGCTCCAGAAACTTTTGCATTGTTCTTTAAGCTTGGATCAACTAACACCGAAAACGTATGTGGTTTTTATAATAATTATGGATTTATTGGCAGTAATTACTTGTCAGAGGGTAATAATTTGGCTGGTGAGATATTTAATAAAACCGGCAGAAGACTAATTGGCTCCAATAACTCGCCTGCAATGCTTAGCTATAGCACAGCCCAAAGTGCAGTTGCAGGTGCCGGAGCTTTGTACTACACAAAAACTATCTCTGCCCAAAAGCAAATATACACTTCAGGTACACTCCCAAAACAATTTAAAGCTAGATACTTAATAGACGAGTTTAATGGTGTTTCTATGAACTACCAAGGTAACAATAGAGTAATTGCCATGATTGGTACTATCAATTTTTCGCCAAATGGTCGATGGGCTGTAATGGATACTAATGGCACGGGTTATCTAAGGGTTGATATGAGTACAGGAGAGATGTTATTTTTTGGCTATTCGTTTAATTATGGTATGGGTAACGACCCTAATTACTCAACTGCCATAAGTCCTAGTGGGCGTTATGCAGTTGTTGCCGGTGGTAGTGCGAGTACTATCTATGACCTTCAAAATTGTACAGCCGTTCCCGGTACACATATAAAAAAATGTGTCGAGAAGCAGCTAGAGACTTTTGTAAATACTAAAACAGGCTTTATTAGTGGCTTAAATGCCTATGTTAGGTTTAAAGATGATAATCGTATTTACTTTCAAGCTGGCGGTAGAATTAATGGACAGCTGCAGAGACACGCCTATATGATGGGATTGGGTAGCCTAGATGATGTGCATAAGATAGATTATCTAGGCATGGGTGACTCTTTTGCATCGGGTGAAGGAGCTTTTAACTACCAAGCAGTTACCGATACTAAGGGCAATAAGTGTCATCTATCTAGTAGGTCTTATCCGTTCTTGTTGGCTTCGCATGGTATGTTAGACAATGCCCACTCTGTGGCTTGTTCTGGTGCGGTGATGGATGATGTGTTTATACAAAAAGACAAAGAATTAGAAGAGTATGTGGGTCAAGCAAAAGATGGCAAAAATCAGTATAGCCGTAAAGTGTCTGGTGAATTTGACCTTATAATCCAAACTTATCTACCGGGTAAGATAACTCAATTTTCGTTTGTAGAGGAATTAAGGCCAAAACGAATAACGATTTCAATTGGCGGTAACGACGTAGGCTTCTCGGATAAGCTAAGTTCATGCTTGATTGGTTCGATAGTGTCGACTTGCTTTAATAGCTACAAAGAACGCAAAGAAGTGTTAGTCGAAATTGCATCACAGATACCTAGGCTTGAGTCTGTTTATAATCAATTAAAGAAAGACGATCGCCAGGTATATGTGATCGGGTATCCAAAAATTATTAAAACGGCTGGCAACTGTGCAGGTAATGTCCATTTTAATGCCAGTGAAGCCGACTATGCCAATAGCTTAGCCGAGCAGCTGAATAATACGATTAAAATAGCGGCTAAAAGATCTGGAGTGTTTTATGTAGATGTCGAAGATGTTTTTGATGGTCATAAATTATGCGAAACAAACTCTGATGACGCTTATGTAAATGGGCTGACGGCAGGAGGGGAAATGATGGCTGTTTTTGGTGCTGAGTCATTCCACCCTAAAGCATCCGGCCATGCTGCCTACAAAGAGAGAATTTTGTCAGCTACTAACAACCTAACTTCCCCTATGCCTGCTCCGGTACCTAACATTGAGTTTAGCGAGCCACCAATAAATGATAAATATTGGGGTCTCTTAGCCCCTGATAACTCAACAATTAGCCAGTTACGCAAAGATGACTTCGTAGTTGATAGAATAAATGCTGGCGAGCAAGAAAGAGTATTGATTGATGGTATAAAGGGGCTGGCTCCAAACAGTCCGTTGAGGTTTGAGATTCACTCTGACCCTATAAGTATTCCAGGTACCTACTATACGGACGCAAGTGGTAATATTGACCAGACAATCACCATTCCTGTATCTGTTGAGCCTGGCTATCATAGCATACATATCTTAGCTAAAGATGAGATGGGTAGAGATGTGGACATCTATGACTATGTTTTGATTGGCAAGAGTGATACAGACTTTGATGGTGATGGAGTTTTGGATAAAGATGAGGGTTGTGTGTTCATGGCTCCGATCGGTCATGATTCTGACAAAGACGGGGTTGATGATGCTTGCGACGGTTTTGCCGACCCATTACCAGATAATCCACCGGTGATTCCTGTTACTACTGACCCCAAAGATAATATGCAGCCGACATATTCCGACCCACAGGCTAGTATGGTATTGTCGGCAACTCAACAAAGCTCGAATCTACCAAATAACACACTAAACTTAATAAATAATTTGACTTTAGCAGTGGCAACTTCTACAGCAAGAATTTCTACTAGCTGGCAAAACCTCGCATCAAGTGACTCAACTAATAGTGATAACCATGTTTTGTCTAGCTCAGCTGGTACTTTGTCTACTTCGGTTATTAATCCAGCTGATGAGTACGAAAAGCAGATAAATGATATTACCAAGCAAGCTGAACAAAATCATAATCCCAAGTATCGTAAAATACTAGCGATTATCGGCGGCTGTTTTTTGTTGCTGGCGGTGGCGATAACAATTTATCGACGACTAAGCTGATTTTTTGTCTAAAAACGTCCTCTGAAAATTTATTAGCATTTGTGATAATTAGTTTTGACTCAAATTTTGATTCGTCGAAGCGTAGCAGGACATTTTTGAGTGAGTTTACAGACTGTTCATCAAAGAAAGTGCCGGTTTTACCGTCTATTACAAAATCTCTAGAACCACCATTTTTGTAAGCTATTACTGGTGTACCGGCTGCCATTGCTTCCACTGGTGCAATCCCAAAATCTTCTTCACTTGGGAATAAAAATGCTTTTGAAGATTGGGCATATTTTACCAATTGTTGATCGTTAATTTTTCCAACAAATTTAATTGTTTTACCAGCTATCTTTTTTAGATTTTTGGTTTCGGGGCCGTTACCAATCACAACTAAATTTGCACCGATATCGTTGCAGGCTTTTATTGCCAAATGCAGCATTTTGTCTGGCACATGGCGACCCCATACTACGTAGTTGTTAGTTTTTTTAACTTTATTTTTTGAGTCTGGTTTAAATAAGCCAACATTTACTGGTGGGTTTATAACAACTGATTTGCGGTTATAAAAAGTATCAATATCTTTTTGAATATGTTTTGAGTTAGCAATAAAATAGTCAACGTCTTGAGCAGCTTGATAGTCGTGTCTTCGGAGTGGCTTAACTAGTAGCTTTAAGCCAAATTTTGCTAAAAAATTAGCTTTTCCAAAGCCTGGATTTTTTAGGTATGAACGATATTTTCGCCAATAAAAATGTGGCGGCGTGTGGCAGTAGCAAACGTGAACGGCGTTTTGCTTATTGATAAATTTGGATTCGCCATTGCCAGACGAACTGATAATTAAATCGTATTCCCCTAGCTCGAGTCGAGCAAACCACCACTGACGAAGTAGTGGCAAAAATTTACGCAAATACACAAAAAACGACTTGTTCAGATAACCTGTAATCACTTTATTATCAAGCTTGTTTTGCCATTCTAAAGAACAATAAGATGTATAAATAGGTGCTTCAGGGTAAAGCAAATGCAGTTGTTCGACAACTTTTTCGGCACCCCCACCATAAATCCAGTCGGCCACAATCGCAATTTTAGGTGATTTTTTGTTTTTGGAATGAGGGTTTTTAGCCATAAATTATTTGGCACCTATGCCATTTATCACTGCTCTAAGTGTACGCAGTAAAATCATAATATCTAGCCAAAAACTCCAGTTCTGTACGTAATAAAGGTCAAGTTTGCGTCGTTCATCAAAACCTATATTACGCCTACCAGAGACTTGAGCTAAGCCAGTTATGCCTGATTTTATGCTCAAAATGTGGTGTTTTTTTTGATAGCTATTTAACTCTTCGGCTATTAACGCCCTTGGTCCAACCATGCTAATGTTGCCCTTTATAACGTTAAAAAGTTGTGGCATCTCGTCAATGCTCAGTGTCCTAATCAACTTGCCGCCCTTTAATATACGGGGGTCATTTCTTAAATAATCACCATTTTCTCGATATTGCTTGGCTAGTTCTGGCTTACTTATCATCTGGAAGGCTTTTTCAGGAGTGGTGTTATCGAATTTTTGATACTGACTACGAAATTTATATACAGTAAATTCTTGATTGTGTCTTGTTAGTCTTTTTTGTGAGAAAAATAGTGTTTCTTTAGGATTTAGAGTTTTCATAATAATTGAAGTTATCAAGAAAATTGGACTTAAAACAATCAATAAAAAGATAGCAAGGATAAAATCAAATATATTTTTTGCCAGATTACCCCAGCCTACTAAGGGTGTTTGATGCACTGCAACTACCGGCGTACCCCGGTACAACTCGACCTCTATATTGCCTACGAACAGTTCGTTGTTACCCGGTATAAAACGGTAGCTTATATGATTGGTTTGTGCAAAATTCATTATCTCATCGTTTTTTTCTGACTGCTTATATAGCTCAACCTGAATAATGGAATGAATTTTACTAACACCAATTTTCTTGATTGCAGTTATAAAACTCGGAAAAGTTTCATAAAAGGCTGAAGATTTGCGGCTAACCACCCCGATTATGTAGTGACCGCTGCGATTAGTGTTAGAAAGTTCGCTGAAGATTGATTCAGCAGCTGGGTTATCGCCAACAATTAAAACATTACGGACTCCAAAACCACTGCGGTAAAGTAAAGTTCTGATAACTCGAGCCAGCACTCGAAAAATAACCAAAAAGCTAAAACTTAAAATCAGACCATAAACTACCACTAGACGGGCTGGGAATAAAGTTTTTTCAGACACAAAATCGTAACCAACTACTACCAGAATGCCCAGAAAAGAGCCTATTATTAGTCTGCCTAACTCCTTAAAACGATTGTCATAAATATTTTTGCTATATAATCCAATGAACGCATTGACCACAATCCATAACGGCAAAACCGTCAAAAAACCGTACAAATAAGCCTCTGACGGGATTTGTTCAAGTAATGGCCTGGTATCGTATTTTACGCGCATAATATAAGCCAGCACAAAAGCTGAAACCAAAGCTAAAAAATCACCTCCAACAAGTATTATCGAGTAGAATATATTGCTGTATTGCTTCATATTTATATGTAAGTTAGTATAACACTTCACTTTGAGCTATAATAAAGCTCAAGCTAAAAATTGAAAAAATGAAAAAAACTGAACTCAAAAAATCCTCCAAGCTTAACAAAACTAATGCTAGAGTGATTTCTAAGCAAAAAACAAAATCCAAAAGCATATTTCAACAGGTCATTGAATATCTGGTAACTGGCGGAGTTTGGTTTTGGACAGGCTATATATTGATTGTTTTGCTCGACAATCACATAGGCTTGTTCTGGGCGAATTTTGTTGGCAATACTATAGGCGTAACACTTAATTTTATATTAGAACGCTACTGGGTTTTTAAAACCAAAAACTCTGCTAAGTTAGGGATTGCTACTACTCGCTACGTTATCTATACCGCTCTCAATGCTTACCTGCTTAACTATTTAATTTTGAAGCTACTAAAAGAGTATTTTGCTATCGAGCCAGAGATTAGTCAGTTTGTTGCATCTGGGTTCTTTACGATATGGAACTTCTTTTGGTATAAGCATTATGTATTTAAAGCTAAGCCAGAACATCGTCGCCGTCGTCGATCGCGACATTATGCTTAAAGAGTAAGCTATGGAAGAATTAAGGTCCGAACGCCCTACCAAAAAACAACAAAAACTGCTGGAATTCATTAATCAGTTTGTCGTTGAACACGGTTACGGGCCAAGTTACCGTGAGATTATGGTGGGCTGTAACTACACATCTGTGGCTACAGTGGCAGTACATGTTAAAAATCTTATTGCTAGAGGTCATTTAATCAAGAATGGACGTTCTGCTAGGTCGCTCAAGATTGTTGGTCAAGCAGACGTAGCTCCAAAGAAATTTGCTTCCAACGAAGTAAAGCCAGCCGAAGAGAAGTGGTTAATCGATAAAATTGACTATATTTTTAAGCAAACTATCGATGCTGCAGTGATCAGTGAGTCTGATTTGAAGAAGCTAGAAACGCTTATGAGTGCTACCAGATACTTAGGGCTTGAGGGTGCTTATCTAAAGTATCATCATCAAATTGATGATATTAATTCTACTAAGGAAGAAGTATAATTAGCTGCATATGGAAATATTGCAGGCTATAATTCTTGGCATTATTGAGGGTTTAACAGAATTCTTGCCAATCTCTAGCACTGGACACTTAATTGTCTCTAGTGAAGTTTTGGGCTACAAAGATACTGCCGAAATTTTTACGGTGGTGGTGCAGTTAGGGGCAATTTTGGCAGTTATTTGGCTTTATCGGAACGATTTATGGCAGAAACTAAAAGGTGTACTAGCTGGCAAAAAAACCGACTTAAATTTCGTTTTCAATTGGGTAATTGCTACTTTGCCAGCTCTTGTTGTCGGATATCTGCTAAAAGACTATCTTAGCAAATATGCCACAGTTTTGATGGTTGGTATTACGCTAATTTTAGGCGGGATTGTTATTTGGTTAATAGAAAATTATCATGGGGCTGCCAAAAACTCTAGTGGCGAGGCAAAAATAGAATCTATAACTCGTCGACAAGCTTTAATGATTGGTCTGTATCAAGTTTTGGCTCTCGTGCCAGGAGTTTCGCGGTCTGGCTCAACTATTATGGGCGGCATATTGTCAGGCGTTGACAGGGTTTCAGCCACCGCTTTCTCGTTTTATCTGAGCATACCGGTAATTGTGCTTGCTAGTGGCTACCAACTTTTGAAAGCAAGACACGAGATCACAACAGTTGCTGGTGGCTGGTTAGCACTGGGTATCGGCACATTGGCAGCATTTATTACTGCTCTTTTTGTGATTAAGTGGCTGCTCAAATATGTATCGAAACACGATTTTAAAGGCTTTGCTTACTATCGAGTTATTTTTGGGGCTGCTATTTTGATAGTGCTTTTTATAACTCAATAAAACTAAGCATAAATGGTGTGATTTTAACTTTGTAGACCCTATATATTGTGTGTTAGACTTGTTTTACAATCAACAAAAAGCAGGGAAGTGAGGTAAGATTCCTCCACTGTGCCGCAACGGTTAAAGTCCGAACACTGCTTGATTAACTAAAAGTCTTTTCGAGCAAGGAGCAATAAAAACTCTTGAATCGGTAACTTAGCTCAATAGACTAGAAGGAAAGAAATGAGCGAAGCACTCCTAGAAAACCATGAGTCTATTCCGCAAATTAACCGGGAAGTCTCTGATTATAACGATACAGCCACTTGGCTTGCCGAAGTTTTAGACGGGCAAATGCGTTCAGAGTTTAAATATAGCTTGCGGGGGCAGGAATTATACGCAGCTGGCGGCGAAGCATTAAATTCAGTTTTTGATAGAGCGATTACTGATGCTGAGACAAAAGTGGACAATGATCAACGATACGCATTTGAACTACGACGTCGTAGGGTTGAGAAGCAAGAATACGAAGAAATAATTGCTATGGCCAAAGGTGAGACATCTTATAACACTTTAGTGGTTGTGTCGGACTTTCCTCAAGAAGTTGTAGAAATGGGCAGTGATTTTGGTGGTTATAATCTAGTTCGTCGCCAAACAATGCTAAGAATAATTAGCAGACAATCTTCTGGCGAGATAATTATGACGCAGCAAAGCCTAGATCTTTCAGACCGAAATGCCCTAGAAGCGATCTATAACTTTATGGGCAAACAAACAGAACCTGGTGAGCTGTTGGGTCAGAGAATTGCTTGTTCTATGCACGAGACTTATCAAAGTACCTTACCTGATACTTTGATGAGGGTTTATGATGCGGAACTGACTAGGAAACGTGGCGGTGAATGGCATGCTGGTAGGAGTAGTCAGGATAAGCGTAATACTCTAGACTTTGCTTATAGGCAAGCAGATTTGATTGATGTGTTTTTGTCATCGGGTGGCAACAATTATGATAGATATAATTTGGCAGCAGCTATTACAGCTAGATTTGAAGGTCGGCAGTGGTCCGACTCGTCGAGGGTTGAAAGGGTAGTTTCTATGATAAGTCGAGCAAGTATTAATCATATTCTCATGGAGGAGATGCAACACTTTGGTAGACTAGCTCAAAATAGGGGCAAGAGTTTTAATGGTTGCGGTTCAACCGTATCATCGGTTGCCGAGAGTGAGTTAGTTAGTCTTGGTTACGGTGATAGTGATAAAGCTTATGGAGTCAATGAAGATAAGTATGGTTCTCTTACTTTTACCTGCGAGAACAAACATATGAATACCCGACCATTCGGCAAACTTATTGCCAGATGCTCTACTTGTGGTGTCAGCGTTAAATGCTAAATTTACGACCCAATCGGCATAGACTTAACATGTGCTGCAAGTGAAGCTAAATGACGCTCACGTTGCTTTCTGAATTCTTCTTTGTCGCCAGCTGTTCGTCTGATTAAAGCACTCATTCGTTCGCTGCCAACATGATGTGGAATCATTACATAACTTACTCCAAGATCATATAATTCTGTAGCCTGTTGTATATTATCGGCATGACAGATAACTAGAGCTTTAGGGTTGATTTTCTCGATGTGGTTAACAATCGACAAATTAGCTACGTGGTCTTTGATAGTCGAAACAATCATCTTGGCTTTGTCGATTCCAGCTTCTGCCAATAACTCTGGGTCAGTTGCATCGCCGTACAAATAATCAACTTTTTGATTTTCTAAAATTTCAATAACCTCTGGGTCATAATCAATCACTAAAAACTTCTTTTTCATGGCTTCAAAAGTTTTAATAAACTCATGCCCACCATGATGATAGCCAAGCAATATACTGTGATAAGATTTTGCTCTCTTGCGTTCCTGAAAGGTTGCCTGCTTTTCAAATAAGCGTAGCTTTATTTTATCGAACAGCATGAATAATTTATCGTCATAATGCATCATGTAAGTTGAGCTGGCGATAGTGATAATTGCCACCAAAGTGATAACAGAGGCTGTTTCTGGTCGAAGCATGTTATTGCTGGCCGCCAGCACCGCTAAAATAATCGAAAATTCACTAATCTGAGATAAATTGATACCGGCTTTAAAGCTAACTCGTTTGGTATAGCCCAAAAAGCCAGAAACCATCGTGACGACTATTGGTTTTAGGATAATCACAATTAATGAAAAAGCAATGGCTGGTAAGATTGAAGAAACAATGTTTGATAATTTCATTTTTTCGCCCAATGATATAAAAAACAGCACAATAAAAAAATCTCGCAATGGCCGAAGTCTTGAGGCAATCTCTTGAACAAACTTCGACGAGGCTAGAGCTACACCGGCAAATAGTGCACCAATTTCTATTGAAAAGCCTGATAATTCAAACAACGAGGCAATGCCAAATCCCCAGGCGATAGCAAAAAGAAACAGTAATTCTTGATTTGTTGCCATATATTTTGCAACTTTGGGTAGAAGTTTGCGGTTACAAATAATTAAGAAAAGTATTAACATGCTAGCTTTAGCTGCCATGACAACTAGTTGCCCAACATCAAAGCCGCCGTGCTTTCCGGCCACAATAAATAGAAGTGCCATAGTGGCAACTAAATCATCGAAAAGTATGACACCAATTGCAATTTGGCCATGCAAGCGGTTTTGTTCTTTTTTGTCGGTCAAGATTTTGACGATAATAATCGTGCTACTAAAGAACAGACAGAGGCCAACAATCAAAGCTTCGGTTCTTCCAAAGCCCATCAGTGAAGCAGTAGCAAAACCGGTCATTGTGATAGTTAGTAGAGTACTCATGGCAATGAAAAAAACTACCTTGCCTAAGTTTTTTAGTTCTTCAACTCGCATGCCAAGACCAATAATAAATAGCAACAGGGCTATACCAATTTCAGAAAAAGCATCGAAAGTCTCAGTTGAATGAATAAGATGTAAAATTGATGGCCCGGCAATTAGCCCACTAAGAATATATCCAAGTATCAGTGGTTGCCGTATAAGCTTCATAATTATTGATACACCAGCAGTTAGGGCAATAATTAAGCTTAATTCAGTAAAAACAGAATGCATTATACATAGTTTACACGCTTATGGTTAAACTAGTAAATAGACGGCTAGAACTCTATTAAAAAAATATTTGACAAGCTTATGTTTATTATGAGAAGATGTATCCAATTTGCTCATAAAAAATTGAGCCAAATGGCAAATAAAAATTAATAAAGAGACGACTTTAGGGCTAACAAAATTTACATAATATTGTATTTATTTTAGTTAGTTTTAAAAAAGTTTTGCGAGAAACAGGAATGTCATTAAAGATTAAGTACGTGAGTCGTACCTTAAAGATTAAGGTAGAAATAATTCGTCCAGGTTGGCAACAGTATCTAGAATATTAGCTTATTGGTTTTTGGCCAGCTCATCATCAATGAGTTTTTTGAATTCATCGATACTAGTTGGGTTCTTGTCGAGTTTTTTGCCATTGATTGCAAAAGTTGGAGTCGAGTTGACGCCTAGTTTTTGACCTTCTTTAGTGTCGGCGTTAATGATATCAGAAATATTTTGACTTTTTAAATCAGTCGCAAATTTATTAGCATCGAGACCAAGCTGTGAGGCATAACTCGCAAAAAGTGTGCTAGGATCATTTTGTGGCACCCAAGCGTCTGCATTCTCGTATAACAAATCATGCATTTCAAAAAACTTATTTTGCATAGCCGCTGCTTCCGCTGCTCGAGCTGCCATAAAAGCGTTGGGGTGAATTTGGCTTAAAGGATAATTTCTAAACTGGAATTTTATCTTATCTTTATAGTCTTCTTTTAATTGCTTAATAATTGGGTAGTAGCTTTTGCAGGCTGGGCATTGGAAATCGCCGTATTCTAAAAAGGTTACTTTAGAATCTAACTTACCATAAACATTTTCGCTAGCCTTAACGGATGAAGAATTGTTGTTACTGCCGTTACTTTGGTTATTCTCTTTATTTTTTTTACTAAGAGACAATACACCAAATAATCCCAAAACTACCACCAAAACTATTACTATAAACTGTTTACTCATTGCCTAGTTACCTCCTTGCTTTTATGATAAACATTATTTTAATTAATGACCCAAGGTTATAATAAAAATAATGATTTCTTTGCCAACTACTATAACACTTACTGCACTAATAATTATACCCTTAATGATAGCAATTTACCTCATCAAATTGCCGCTAGTACTAATAAAAAAGCGTTTGAAGTCTAATGATAAGTCCGCCAAAGTTCTGCTAGAACTCAAAAAGTATCCAATTTTTGCTCCTGGCTTACTAGTGTCGTTTAGCCTGCTAGTCTTTATTATTTTTGCGATCTATATTTCGCAGCACCTAGACTTTGTCGTATCGTTAATTTGGCTTATTGGCTTAATGGTAGGCTTGTTTTTGTGTTTACCGCTAAATTTTATATTTAAAAGACCGATTGAAGACCTATTATTTTTTTATCTTAAATTTATCTATGTTATTTATCCGAAAATTCAGCTACTGCGAAAAGTCTATAAACGAATCTATGCATCAGCCAGTTTCAGCGATTTTTATGATAAAAATGATTTGATAAAATTTTTAGAACAACAACTTATTAATGATCGAGCGAATTTGAGTAAAACCGATATAGAGACTGCAGTTAGTGTCCTAAGCTTTGATCGCAAGCTAGTCAAAGATTTTTATACACCCAACAAGGTTGTCAGATTCGTGTCAGATGAAGAAATGATTAGTCCGATTTTGATGGACGAACTACACAAGAGTGGATTTTCGCGGTTTCCAGTCTATCATGACGATAAAGATAGTATCATCGGAACGCTGTATCTTCGGGATTTGGTTGGCAAAAGACTGAGCGGCCGCGTAGCAACTATCGCTAGCAATGATGTTTACGAGATAAGCGATGAAGCCAGTTTAGAAAATGCTTTAAAGCATTTTCTAAAGACCCATCATCATCTTTTCATTGTGAAAAACAATTTTCATGAAGTTTTAGGCGTAATAACTATAGAAGATGCGATTGAGCAGCTAATTGGTCGTAGTATTGTTGATGAATCAGACAAGCATGAAAATATGCGAGACTACGCCAAACAGTAGTCAGTATCGTCAAAAAGTGTTATAGTTATTCAAAGAATGAACTTCCTAAACAATAATTTCAAGGCCAATAAATTAAATATTTTCGATGCTTAATTTGTAGCTGAGGTCGTCAAAAGGAATAACTAACTACTAAAATGAGGAAAAAATATGAGAATTTTAAGTGATGAAGTAAAAAAACACATCGGCCAGAAAATTATCGTTCAAGGTTGGCTCCACAAAAAGCGTTTGTTGGGTGGTCTGACTTTCATCAATGTTCGCGATCGTCGTGGGCTAGTACAGGTGCTGATAGAAGACAAGGCTGAAGTTGAAAAATTGCGTGGTATGCAGATTGGTACAGTTTTAACTATTGAGGGCGAAGTTAAGGAAGAATCAAGGGCTCCGGGTGGTGCGGAAATTTTTAAACCAACTATAAAAGTTGAGGTGGCTGTCACCGAAGAACCGCCTATAGAAATTGATAAGCCAGTCCAGCACAAGTCTGAAAATCTAGATACTTTATTTGAGCACCGAGTTTTAAATATTCGCAATTTGCAGGAACAGAAAATCTTTAAAATTCGAGCTAGCTTGACCCAAGCTCTACGTGAATTTTTGATTGAAAACGAGTTTATCGAGATAGACACACCCAAGCTTTTAGCCGAAGCCACCGAAGGCGGAGCCGAAGTTTTTCAATTAGATTATTTTGACAAAACAGCTACCCTTGCCCAGAGTCCACAGTTTTATAAACAAATAATGGTTGGGGCTTTTGAACGAGTTTTTGAGATTGGGCATAGCTATCGAGCAGAACCAAGTGCTACGACGCGTCATTTAACTGAATTAACTATGCTGGATTTGGAAATGGGCTTCGTTGACAGTCATGAAGAAGTTATGGATATGGTAGCTAGTATGACTAAGTACGCACTCAAAAAAGTTTACGAACAAAATGCTGCTGACTTAAAAGCCTTAAATGCTCCGGAGCTAAAATTGACAGACAATGTTCCAGCTTTTACTGTAGGTGAGATTCATGAAATGTATACCAAAGCAACCAAAACCGATACACGTGACGAAAAAGACCTGACGCCAGATGAAGAAAAATGGATCTGTGAACACGCCCGTAAAAACTTAGGCAGTGATTTGGTGTATGCTACCGATTTTCCGCGACAAGCTGGTAAATTTTATCATAAATTTAAACAAGAAACGGTGGCTTGGGCAGACTTGCTTTACAGAGGTTTAGAGATTGCCACTGTACCACTTCGTGAAAATAATTACCAAACGATGATTGAGCAAATGACAGCGGCTGGCTTAGATGTAACTCATGATGGTTTTAAACACTATCTGGCTGCCTTTAGGTATGGTTTGCCAACTCATGGTGGTTGTGGCTTTGGGGTTGATAGGCTGGTTCAGAAAACCATTGGACTTAACAATATCAAGGAAGCTACTCTGTTTCCGCGTGACATAAATCGTCTAGCTCCGTAGTTCTTAGTAGTTCTTATCTCGTCGACAAAAGTAGTTTTTTTTGATATGCTTATGCTTGTTAATAGATAATTGCTATAAGGTGTATTGGTGGCAAAACAAAAAGCATTACCAGAGGATGAAGATTTAACTTTCTTGGGGCAGAGTATTGATCCGGAAGTTGAAAAACGAGTTCAAGATTTTATGGAAGCTGATGTTACTGACGAGTTGCCTGGTCAGGAGAATGGTGCTGATGAGTCATTGGCGGTAAACAAAAGCGATCTCGGCAGTGAACTAACTGATTCTGTGACTGCACCACTTCTGCCAACCGATAAACTACCAGATATAGCTAAAACGCCACATAAATCAATAAAAGTAGTCGATGACAGCGATACTTCTTCAGTGGAAAATCAGCCATTAGCCACGGCTCCAGTTTTGGTTAGTCGCACCAAAGAAAAAGTAATTGAACCGTTGTCGAGTGATATTAAGGGTGTAGTAGTTCATGATTTTGATGAAGAAGTTACTACTAGTGAAATTAATCTAGAGACTATCAAAGACCCAGTTTCTAAAACCAGCAAAAAAATAGCTGTTTTAGACGATCAATCGATTAATGAGGCTAGTGAAGAACCTAAAAATTTATTAAAGCCTAAAAAAACTAAACGAGCTAAAACCAGTACTACTCAAAAAGCAGCCAAATTAACCAAAAAATCTAAAAAAATTATTCCATTAAGCGTTGCTCCAGAAGAAGCCACCGAAGCTACAGAGGAGACTTTAAGTGCTGCTTCGTCTGTATTGCAAGAAGAAGAAAAGCTGCAAATTAATGAATCTGAACCCGAAAAAGACGAAATAGCAGACGACAAGCTTGAGTTAGCCAATGAAGAGATTGAGCAACTATCTGACGAAAATGAACAAGACTTAACTAGTGACGTTGCTCCAGAAGAAGTTAATATTGCCAGTGCTGGTGACTACGAAAAGCTTGATTATGGGCAGACAATTGAGGAGGCAGAATCTAGCGTTGAGCCAACCGTTGTACCTAAAGTACCAGAAATTATTAATGATAGTTCTACACCAATGGACGATACGGCTACATCTGAAGCGATTGATGATATTATTGCATCTGATGCTGATGAGATTTTGGGCATAGAAGACCAAAAACGAGCCAAAAGTCACTATCACTCACCAAAAGACGATAAAAGCAAAGTCACTTCTCATAAAAAAAATCACAAATCACGTCAGGAGAGTTGGCTAAAGACTTGGTGGACGTTGCCCTTATATCGAAATTTGACCTTTCTTACAATTTTACTGGGTCTACTGGTAGCGTTATATTTCCCTGTTAGTCGTTATAAAATAATGAACTTGCTAGGTTTTCGAGCTTCGTCATCGCTAAGGGTTGTTGATAGTAAGAACAATATGCCTATCAAAAATATCGATGTAAGATTAGCTGATAAACAGGCCAAGACTGATCAAAATGGTGAAATAAAGCTCGAAAAACTTAAACTCGGCAAACAAAAACTAATTATCACTAGTCCAGCATTTGCTGAAGTTAGCCAGGAAGTAGAACTAGATTGGGGCAGTAACCAGCTGAAAGATGTTCAGCTGAAAGCAACCGGAGTACAAGTTTATTTTCAGGTAACTGATTATGTGTCTAACCAGCCACTTAAAGATGTCAATATCGTATACTCTGACTATAATGCCAAAACTGACGATAAGGGTAATGCTATACTAGTTTTACCCAAAATTAATAAAGATCAGATAGAGGTTGCTGTAACTGCAAATAGCTATCGTGATGAAAAACTTAATATTAAACCGGTTGACAACCCTAACCAAAGTTATAAACAAACACTTACTCCGGCCAAAAAACACGCTTTTGTCTCAAAACGTAGTGGTAAATATGACCTATACAAGGTAGATGTTGACGGCAAAGATGAGCAGGTAGTTCTAGCTGGAACAGGTCTTGAAAAGCCAGATTCTTTAGCCTTGAGTATTAGTCCAACCAAGAATATGGTGGCATTTTCTTCTAATCGTGATAATAAGCGAGGCGAAGATGGTAACCTAATGAGTACGCTAAACTTAGTTAATCTTGACAGTAAAGAAGTTAAACAGTTAGCTATCTCTGAACGAATCCAGATAATTGATTGGTTTGGTAGTCGATTAGTTTATGTAAAGATTAGCGAAGGTTCTAAAAAAGATGATATCAATCGACACAAGATAGTTAGTTACGACACTCAAACCAATAAAGAACAAGAATTAGCTAGCTCAAACTACTTTAACGATGTGGTAGTGGCCAATGGCTCGATTTACTATGCTCCGGCAGCCTATAAGGTCAATGGTAACGTCGGCTTGTATAAAATAAATCCGGACGGTTCGGCTAAAAAAACGGTTCTAAGCAATGAAGTTTGGAACCTGATCCGTAGCTCGTTTGAAAAGGTGAGTGTATCGGTTGGCCAAGACTGGTATGATTTAAACTTAGCTAACGACGCTATGACCAAAGTTGGTAGCCCACCACCAAGTGTTAAATCCAGGCTATATATTGCTAATCCTAATAATAAACAAGATAATCTATGGGTTGATGAGCGTGACGGCAAACCAGTTTTATTAAATTATCAAGTGTCAAAGAAATCTGATCAGACTGTTCTAAACGAAACTGGGCTAAGGAATCCAATCTACTGGCTTAGTGAAAAACACGTTGTTTATAGAATATCCAGTGGTTCAGAGACGGCTGATTATGTCTATAGTCTGGACGGAGGTCAGCCTAAGAGAATTAAAGATGTAGTCAATACGGCCGGAGCTGATAGGTGGTATTATTTTAACTAAAGCATTATGAAAAACGACATAATTGTAAAGCAATCATCGAAAGACCAGTCAGATAAAGCCGAAGCACCATCTATGAGTGAGCCATACAAAACTGCTCAAGATACAGTGGGTACTCCTGTCAATGCTACAGACAACTCGCAGGTTTCTTCTTTGGACTCAAATACAAGTGATAGTCAATTAACCGAGCAGACTTCAGAGGTTAACCAAGCTGTAGTTTTAGCTCAGGATAGTTCAGGTGAGTCACAAGTACGGCCACAAGAGAGTGACCAGGTTGGATCAGCTACTACTGAAGCTGATACTCTGCAACAAGCATCAAAGCCACAAATTAAAAAGCCACATAACTCGTCCGCAATAGCAATTATTGTGGCAATAATAATATTTTTATTTCTGTCTTGTTTGGCAGTTTATATACAACTTGGTCGATAGGGTAAGCAGGTTAAGCTTTTTTCCCTATTTCGGAAATTGTTTCAGCAATATATTGACGATGCTGTACTTCAATTTTGGCTTTACGAAATTCATTTAGAAGCTGTTTTAAAAAGGCACCTTTTATATCCCACGAATCATCACTGCCTGTCTTTCCAACAATTTTTATCTTTATGCCATTTGCTCCGATATCATCGACTCGCACAAAGTGTGGTGGTTCTTTAATTTTAGATTTATATTTAGGGTCTTCACTTAAATCTTTGCCAACTCGGTCGACTATGACTGCTGCTTTATCGATATTGCTATCTAGCTTTAAGAATAAGTCTATATTGATGCCAGCGTAGCTGATAGTTTTGTTGGCAGTCCAGTTAATCTGACCATTTGGCATGTGAAATAATGTTCCGTCAAGGTTGCGAATTTGAGTAGAACGAATGCCGATTGACTCAACAGTTCCAGAAACACCATTACTTAGCTCGACTACGTCACCAACTCGATATTGATTTTCTGTGATTATAAAAACACCGCTAGTAAAATCCTTAATCAAGCTCTGAGCTCCAAATCCCAAAGCTACACCGATAATACCAGCACTGGCCAAAACAGGAGTTGTGCTAATCCCCAGCTCAGAAATAACAATTATGACAAAAACCACCAACAAGGCAGTTTTAAGTATAGTATCTATAAGGCTTCTTAGGGTATTTAGACGCTTGGTGCGGTCTATCTTGGTTGGGTAGAGATCGCCTCTGATGGTTTTGGACAAAACCTGCATAATTAAGTTTGTACCGTACTTTTTGACTAGCCAGCCGATCAGTAAAATTAATAATAATTTTACTAGATGATCACCACTCCACTTAGCTAAGCTGTGAAGTAGACTTTGGTAACCTTCTTGGGTGGTGTTAAAAATTTTTTCATCGATTCGCATAAGTTATAATAATTATAGACTAAATAAACACTAGCGTCTAAAATTAAGGAGTTATTATGGATATGAATACTTACCAAGCTAAAGCATTAACTACTGACACATTCAACGTTCCGAATGAGGTAGATCTAAAAGATTTTGGCTTGATCAATAAAGTACTAGGTTTAAGTGGTGAGTCAGGCGAAGTAGCCGATAAGATTAAAAAAATCTTACGAAACAAAGATGGGGCGATTAAAGAGGAAGAGCGTCTAGAGATTATCAAAGAGCTTGGTGACGTTTTATGGTATCTTGCAACGCTGTCACGTTACCTCGGAGCAGATTTGGACCAAGTAGCTAAAGTTAACCTTGATAAACTAGCCGATCGGCATAAACGAGGAGTCATAAAAAGCAAGGGCGATAATCGTTAAAGCTATATTTTTAATCTTGCTTGAAATAATCAATATTTTGCCTGAGCCATTCGTCTAGCGAACCGCCACCGCCACCTGAAATACAGACGACTAAATCACCATTTTTTAGATGATTTTTAATATTGATTTTTAGATTTTCATTAAATTCAGCTGGCTCGGCAACTTCTTTATTATCTAAATATTTTATCAGTTCACTTGGTGAAAGAACTGTCTCATTAGGGTCTTCGCGAGCTAAGTAGGTCGGTACCCAGTATAGTTTTTTTACACCACTAAACAACTGCCGATACTCGTCTTTGATATAGTACTGGCGGCGATTGGTTAGAGGTTCGTAAACTATCACAATATTATCTTGCCCGACTTCTTTAGCTAACTGTAGGCAGCCAGCAATCTTGGGTGGGGTATGGGCATAATCACTATAAAGCCCAGTTGCTAACTCTTCAAAACGTCGGCTGAGACCAGGGAACTGCTCCATTATTTGCTTAAATTTACTAGATTCTTCTGGGTATATTAATTTTAGGCACTCCATTACCTGAAAGGCGTTACGACGATTAACTTTTCCAATAATACTTAACGTGTTAAGTATTTCATCGTTATCATTAATTATCAAATCATTGCTATCAAGTTGAAAGTTGTTTTTATCAATATCGGACTGCCATACCACGTTACGAGCTGACTGGTCTATGAATTCTTGGAATGCTTGTACATACTCTTCTCTGCTAGCATAAATATCGTGGTGGTCGTAATCTACGCCAGTTATCAAGCTAATTTCTGGGCTAAAGCTTAAAAAATTGCGATCAAATTCATCGCATTCGTAGACAAAATATTGGCTTTCTGGATTGTAGCTACCCATGTCTCCAAATGAGATTTTAGCTCCGACCGAATAACTAATGGGTATGTTTAGCTGCTTGAATAGCCACACTGCCATGGCTGTAGTAGTAGTTTTGCCGTGAGTACCGGCGATTGCAATCATTTTTTGGCCAGAATCTTTTAGTATTTTGTTTAGTAAATCGTCGCGTTTAGTTATTAAAATATTATTTTGTTTAGCAAAAGAAATTTCTGGGTGGTTAGGGTTTTCAATGCTGACGGCTGAAGAATGAACTAGTTGATCTATTTTGTTTTTGGTGTTGATTTCTGCCAAAAAAGTACTATCGTTACCGATGTATATATCATTTATGCCGTGTTTCTTAAGATACTCTATATACTGCGAATCTTGTTTGTCAGAGCCAGAAACTTTGTGTCCCATTTGGTGAGCAATCAGTGCCAGTGGGCCAATGGCAGTACCACCAATACCAATAAAATGAATGTTCATACTTAGTAGTTTAGCTTAATTAATGTCTCCACCAAATTGTTTGATGTAAAATTTATTGACTTTAAGTTATAATAGTAAACATAAGTTAAAAAATTAAAAACAAAAATGATCGATAATCTACTTTACCTAATTAGCGGCCACCATCGTCGAATTCGTCACTTAACTTTTGATGAGTTAAGTGAGTTATATATGTCGATGATGTTACGCACTTTAGCAATTAGCATTGCTGGCATATTTATACCAATTTACCTCTATAAGCAGGGCGAGAGTATACCTATGGTTTTTCTATTTTATGTGGTATTTTTTGGAGCTTTTACATTGGCAGTCTTTCCGGTAGCTCATTTAATTGCACGCTTTGGTCCCAAGCGGATAATTGTATTTAGCTTTCTGATGCAAAGTTTGGCTTTAGCCGGCTTGATTTATATGAGTAAAGTACCATTCTTGCTATCTGCAGTACTGTTAGGGTTGTCACAGTGTTTGTTCTTCTTGCCTATGCACATTGACTTTTCCAAGGTTAAACACCGTAGTCGAGCTGGCAAAGAGCTGAGCTGGTACTTTATTTCAGAGAGATTGGGTGCAGTCGCCGGACCGTTAGTTGGTGGGCTTTTGGCATATTTTTATGACATTAAGTACACGCTTCTAGCCTCAATTGTAGTTCTTGTGATAGCTAGTTTTATGCTAATAGCTAGCAAGGAAACCATGAAAACTCATCAAAAATTGAATTTCAGAGGTTTTAAAATTAGAGAGATTAAGCGAGATTTGATAACTTATTCGGCTTTTACGATTGATGGTGTTAGTGCCACAATTTTGTGGTCGTTTTTTATTGGTGTGGTTGTTTTTCGCGAAAACCCTTATATCACCATCGGTAGTGCCACCTCTATCTCAATAATTGTGTCTATAGTTGTAACTAAGATGATAGGCAAGCTGGTCGACAACAAAAAAGGTCGAATGTTATTACGTTACAATGCTAGCATTAATTCCATTGGTTACTTGGTACGACCATTTGTCACTAACTATGCCGGGGTTGTCGGTATGAGCATATACAATGAAGCAGTTACGCCCGGTTATCGTATGGCTGTATTCAAAGGAGTTTATGCTGCCGCTGATGATCATCCGGGGGAGAGGATTGTTTATATGAGTGTTATGGAATTTATGGCTTCTATGTCTAGGACATTATTTTTCATATTGGCTATGATACTGGCTTGGTATATTCAAAACGGACGGGTACTGTTTGCAGTTTTATTTGTAATTACATCTTTTTATTCTTTGGGCATATTACTAGAAAAATTTAAGGCTTTAGAGAAGCGTAAAGGATTGTTATGACAAAAAGATTAAGTGCTTTGGGGCTTGCAGAGAGATCCTGGCTTAGTTATGTTTTAATCTTGGCAATATTTTTTGGAGTGGTCTGCGTATCTGCTCTAAGATCTAACTATCAAACTATGACTAAACTCCGTGAGCAGGTGGTATTGTCCGACCAGAATAACGGCGATGTCGAAACTGCTCTGCAAAAGTTGCGTAGTCATGTGTATAGTCATATGAATACCAATTTAAGCTCTGGTTCTAACCCAATCAAGCCACCAATTCAGCTTAAAGGTCGCTATGACCGTTTGATGGCAGCTCAGCAGGAGCAAATCAAAGCCCAAAATGCTAAGGCTGCTGATGATGGCACGGCTGTATGTAGCCAGAAATATCCAGCCAGTGGCTTTAATCCAGATAGGGTTGCTTGTATCCAGCAATACGTTTCTGTCAATGCTGCTAATGATGCAACCGTGGCCGATGATTTGTACAAATTTGATTTTATCTCCCCCAAGTGGTCACCAGATTTGGCTGGTATAAGTATGGTAATCTCTATTGCTTTATTTACAGCTTACGGAGTGGGGTTGGCCACAAAGCTAGTTAAGAAAAACCTAGACGAAAAACTAATTTGAAGTAGCTTAGTGAGCTAAAAAGTAGTTAAAAGCCAAATAAAATCCCCTTCATGAAGCTTAGCTTCAAGAAGGGGATATGTTACCTAACTATAACTTTATTCAACTAACGTCGTGTTGTGTTGTTGGCAGCTGGAGTAGAGGTGTTGGTAGAACTATTTGCTGCAGGAGTCGTTGTAGTAGAACTATTGTTTGTATTGGCTGAGTTAGACTCTATATTGGTGTTGTTGGTTTGAGTATTGTTTTGTTGGTCACACTTCTGGCCGCTTGGGTATTGCTTCTTGTATTCGGCAATTGCTTTAGCAACTTGACCATCATCTTTTAAGTTTTCCCAGAAAATAACTTGTTCTCGGTTGATAACCATTTTATCAGTTGGTCCGTGTAGCTCACAACCAAGCTTTACTAGTGAGATATCGTTATTACTTGCATTGCTTTGATTTGGCTGAACTTGCTGATTGACCCTTAGGTAATAAATACTAGACATATCAATTCGTTTAGAATTTAAGTCGTCAATTTTGCCGAAGTAAACCTGACCACCGTTTAGGAAGACTGCTTGGTATTTATTGTTTTCTACTAGTTTGCTCTCATTAGAAGTTTCTTTCAAAAAGACCATTGATAAGATTACTATAAGAGCTAGCAATGTAACTAGCAATATAAAACCAACTCCGCTGATTTTCTCAAAAAAAGCTAAACGACTTTCTTTTTTGCGAGAACCACCACCCGTAGGGGAAGTATTATTATCATTATTTGCTGTTGATTGGTTGTTGCGAACACCACGGTTCATGAATTCCATGCATAACCACCTTTTTATTAACTATTTAATACTCAACAGTTTAATACATAACCATGATGCTATGCAAATAAATTTTAAAAAAGGGCTAAAATATCTTAAGAAATAAACACTTCCTTAATAAAACAGATATAAAATACTTGACAAAGGAAAACCGTAGGAGTTATGGTAGGGGTACCATTAGTAATCTAATCATAAGGGGAGAAGTATATGGGATACAGTCACACTAATTCTAAAGGTGTAAAATATCATCTAAACTCTAAGAAGGTAGTTCTAAGAGGTGGTAAAGAGCAAACAATTTACTATTTTTCTAAGGACGAGCGTAAGGATACTTCAACTGACCTTCCAAAAGGTATGTCAGTTAATGAAAACCCACGTAACGGATTCTTAACTGTAAAACGCGGCTAAAGTTCATTAGTTTAACTTACTATAAAACCACTTCTTTTGTTAAAGAGGTGGTTTTTATTTTTACAGATACACCGATGGTGTGCTAAATTAAAACAATGAGTTATATAGTTGAGGTAAAAAATCTAGTAAAGGCTTACTCTGGCAAAAAAGTTGTCAAAGGGGTGAGCTTTAATGTTAAAAAAGGTGAGATTTTTGGAATTATTGGCCCTAATGGTGCCGGTAAAACTACAACTCTTGAGATGATTGAGGCTTTGCGACCAATAGATAGTGGTGAGGCTAAAATTGATGGGATTGAGGTGGCCAAAAATCCTTATAAAATCAAAGAAATCATCGGAATTCAGCCTCAAACACCTGCTTTCGAAGAACATATGCGTTTAACTGAGATTTTAGAGGTTTTTGCCTCGACCTATGGACGGAAAGTCGATGCTATGCAAGCTCTTAGGAGTGTTCAGCTGGAAGAGAAAGCCAAAAGCTTTCCTGAGCAACTATCTGGTGGTCAGCGTCAACGCTTTAGTATTGCCGTGGCTTTAGTGAATAAGCCAAAAGTTTTTTTCTTAGATGAGCCGACCACTGGTTTAGATCCACAATCGAGGCGAAATTTATGGGATTTGGTGCAAACTATTCGGAAGAAAGGCGTAACTGTTATTCTGACCACTCATTACATGGATGAAGCCGAACTGCTGTGTGATCGAATCGCAATCATGGATAACGGCAAAATCATTGCTCTCGATACGCCCAATGCTATGATAAAAAATCTGTTAGCAAGAGGCTTTAAGAAGAAACAGCATGTCAAACAGGCTAGCCTGGAGGATGTGTTTATTGATTTAACAGGGAAGGAATTGAGGGACTAGAGTTATGAAAAGCAAATTTTTACCTGTATTCATAATCGCAAAAAATAATTTAAGACAACTTTTTCGCGACAAAGTCGCAATTTTCTTTACAATTTTGTTTCCTCTAATCTTCTTGTTTGTTTTTGGGGGTTTTTTTGGCAAAGGCAATAATGTCAATTTTAAGGTAGCGATAATTAACGAATCAAGCTCAGAGTTTGCCAAAAATTTTGAATCGGTAATTAAAGATGAGAAGATTTTTAAAGTTCAGCCAGTGAGCGGACTCGAAGATGCTAAAACCAAGCTAAATCGTAGTGAAGTTGACTCTGTGATAGTTTTGCCAAGTAGTTTTGGTCAAGTAAAAGACGACAAGCCATCAGGCGAGGCCAAGATACTATATACCGAGGCCAATGCTTCGGCTGCTCAAGCATTGAAACCTGCTATCGAGGCTAGTTTCAAGGAGATTAATAACAAAATTTCACCTTCAACAACTCCTTTTACTGTAACAACTCAGTCAACTGCCACTGAAGGCCTAACTCAGTTTGACTATATTTTTGCTGGACTTTTAGGATTTGCAATTATGTCGTTAGGTATATTTGGGCCGATTAACGTCTACCCAAAGCTTAAACAGACAGGAGTACTGCGTCGTTTTCAGAGTACGCCAATAAGAGTTTGGCAATATTTTGTCGGCAATGTGTTGTCTAACTCGATAACAGGACTAGTGTCGGTGACTACAATGTTTATAGTAGCATTAAGTTTTTTTCATCTGAAAATGCGAGGCGATTACCTTAGTTTAATCGTACTTGTAATTTTAAGTACAGCAGTACTATTCGGTATCGGTTTAGCAGTGGGTGGTTGGGCAAAAAACGAATCACAGGCTGCACCACTGGGCAATATTGTGGCGTTCCCAATGATGTTTTTGTCTGGTTCGTTCTTCCCGAGGTTTTTGATGCCACAGTGGTTACAGGATGTTACGCAGTATATCCCGTTAACTCCGGTAATCGATGGAGCTAGAATGATTATTACCGAAGGTAAAACTTTGTTTGATATCATGCCACAAGTTGGCCTAATTGCTCTTTGGGGAGTAGTAGTTTATCTGATAGCGTTTAGAGTTTTCCGCTGGGAGTAACTTTGAACCAAACTTTATTTAATTTGCCACGGCCATTTACGGTTCTGGCTCCGATGGACGATGTAACAGATACGGTATTTCGGCAAATTGTGGCTGGCTGCTCGCCCCCAGACTTATTTTTTACAGAATTTGCTAATGTCGAGGCTCTAACTTCTACTCGGGGTCGCGAAGCAACTATGAAGCGTTTAATTTTTACAGATAAAGAAAAACCACTAATTGCTCAAATTTGGGGTAAAAGCCCAGACAATTTTAGGCAGGTAGCTAGCGAGCTAGCAACGGCCGGTTTTGCGGGGTTAGATCTAAATTTTGGTTGCCCGGATAAAAAAGTGGTTAAAAATGGTTGCGGCGGCGGAACTATTAATTACCCGGATCATGCTAAAGCGATTATCGATGCTACCAGGGACGGTTTGGCTGGCAGATTGCCTCTAAGCGTTAAAACTAGGCTTGGTATGCTAGATTACGATGAAGCTTGGATTAGATTTTTGCTAGAGCAAAAACTAGATATGCTAACCGTACATCTTAGAACTGTTCGTGAGATGTCCAAATACCCAGCTCGCTGGCAACAACATGCCCTGCAGATTAAACACCTGCGTGATGAGATATCGCCCTCAACTCTGTTGGTCGGTAATGGCGATGTTTTGACTTATAAACAGGCTATGGAGCTTGCCGAAAACTACACTTACGATGGCATAATGATTGGTCGTGGCGTGTTCCAAGATCCGTATGTTTTTAGCCCAAAATCGCCTTGGTCTGAAGCATCTGATAGTGAGAAGATTGAGCTATATAAAAAGCACCTTCTTCTGTTTGCTCAGAATTATCCAAATCGTGAGAGGAGCTTCGATACAATCAAGAAATTTTGCAAAATTTATATCAATAATTTTGCTGGAGCCAGTGAGCTGCGGGCAAAACTTATGCTTTGTAAAAGCACCGACGAAACCTTAAATCTATTGCAAAACCATAACTAGTATGCTATAATATAGTATATGAAATCTCCAGAAACAAACACACAAACAACCAGTACACCTGAAAATACTCAGCTTTCGTTTGGCGAAGCAGATGATCGTAGAACTGCAGGAGCTTGGTGTGGATATCTCGCAAGGGCAGCTTTTCATGCTGGAAAATTTTCTGAAGGTGGTGAGATTATGTCAGAATTTGCAAAAGATTTCCTCCGCCCTCCCGAAGACTGTCCGTTGGGAAATGTGACACCAACCGGGTTTTACAGGCAAGAAGACACAGGGTCATTAACGCCTAGACAGCAAATGTTAACCGATGGCCCACCACGTCACGTTCAAAAAAACTAAAGAGTAATAAAAAAGATTTTCCCAAGAATTTGCTTTTTTAGGGCAAAATAAAAAACCATTTGTATCATTAGTTGAGTCAAAGTCATTTTAGCGTGGTGGGGGTGGCTGGACTTGAACCAGCGACCAATCGGTTATGAGCCGACTGCTCTGACCACTGAGCTACACCCCCATAAGATGAATGCTTGAAGCCTAATCTCAATAGAAGTTAATTATAACAGATGAGATTATATTATATAAGCCTGTCTGCTAGAAAGAATGTTAGAATTAATCCTATAAAGATGCAAGAAATCAAAAAAAAATTATTAAAAATGGTAGAATCGTTAAGCGATACGCGGGTTTTGACGATTTTGGCATTTGGTTTGGTGGCGGTGCTGGTGACTTGGAGTGGTATTAGGGTAGTACAGACTAATTATGAGCTAGAGAAGAAAATTGCTGTGGCCAAACAAAAAAACGATATCGCTATCTTAGAAAATCAGAATTTAGAGTTAAAAAATAAGTACTATGAGTCGAATCAATACCTGGAGCTAGCGGCTCGCAGGCAATTTGGCAAAGCTGCTGCTGGCGAGAAACTTTACATAGTGCCAGATAGCGTGGCAATGGCAAAAACAAGCGATAATCCTGACCAAAAAAAGTCACCACAAGCTCAAAACGAAAAAACCAATAAATACACCTCAAACCTGCAGGCTTGGCAAGATTTTTTCTTGGGCAGTTCCGAATAAGCCATAGATTCACAGGTTACTTTAAGCCGACTTATCTACAATCTAGGGCAGTAAAGGCAGGACTAAAAGCCTTTAGCTAGAAAGGAGAAATATTATAAAAAATAAGAAAATGTTAGCAGCCGGTGTGCTTGGTACGGCTATAGTGGGTGCTGGCGTAGTAACTCTGTCGGCATCAGCTGCGACGACTACTTCCGCCAGAGATGATTCATTGGCATCTAAAATTGCTTCAAAATTTAATCTTAATAAAGATGAGGTGAAGAAAGTTTTAGATGAAGATCATCAGGCTCGAGAGGCTACAAGACAGGCTGATATGGCTAAGAAACTAGAGGAGCGTCTGACTCAGGCAGTCAAAGATGGTAAATTAACCGATACCCAGAAGACTAAGATTCTAGATTATGTAAAGTCTCAGCAATCGTTTATGGAGAGTCTAAAAGATAAGACTGAAGATGAGCGAAAGACGGCTATGGATCAAAAACGCCAAGAGGTTCAGAAATGGGCTAAAGATAATGGTATTGATGAGAAATACGTAATGATGTTTGGCGGTGGTCATCATGGTGGCCATAAGGGCGGTGATAGAATGAAGGACGATAGTCAAAAAGACTCATCGAGTAATTCATCTAGCTCGTCCACTACTAACTAACATTTATAACTTCTTTAATGTAAGTTCCTAACGGCAACATACACTGGCGGTTTTACCTCGGACTTTTCGGATAGTTTAAGTTTAGTTCAGGAAGTCTATAAAGCCGCCAAAACAGAACTGCTCTTTATATTCGAGCTGGTAATTAAAATGTAGATAATCAGGTCCCCTCCTAATTTGATATTTGATTATTGGTAAATTCGATAAGGTAAGGGCAGTTTTGTTTTAGATACGTGGTAATGTGATTTGTAGAGTTGTGCCTTGGTCTTTTTTGCTGGTTGCCCTGATGTTGCCAGATTGTGATTCGATTATTTGTTTGGCGATAGCTAAGCCGAGTCCGTAACCGCTTTGGCTGCCGTTGGTACGCGATTGGTCAGAGCGATAAAATCGGTCAAAAATATGTGGTAAATCTTTTGGATTAATGCCTGGTCCGTGGTCTTTTACGGTAAAATTAAACGACGAAAGTCCGCTTTTGAAAGCGATATCGATAGTACTTTTTGTTGGACTATATTTGATAGCATTGTCAATTAGTATAACTAAGCTTTGGGTTAAAGTTTCTGGTTCTGCCATTAATTTATAAGATTTTTTGAAGTTTTTATCGACCACAATTTTTAGCTTTTTAGCCTGTATTTTTGGTTTTAGCTGCTTGATACTATTTTCGATAATCTCTTTGGGGTCGATCTCTTGCTTGATAATCTCGGAGTTTTCATGACGAGCTAGCTGCAGTAATCCGGAAGTTAGGTTTTCTAATTTTATGACTTCTTCTAAGCATGAATTTAGCGTTTCGCGGGCATCTTGGACACTTAGATTTTTATCTCTTAGGGCAACTTCAACTTCGCTTTTCATGACAGTTAAGGGAGTCTTGATTTCGTGGGAAGCATCGGAAGTAAAGCGTTCTTGTGCATCTAGTACTTCCTCGATTGGCCGCAGTGACTTGATGGCTAAAACATAGCTTAAAAATCCGCCGGCGACTAAACTGATAAGGTTAAAAATTATTAGTCGGTCACGTAGATTTTCTTCGGCTTGCTGAAGTCGATTATCGCGAATTTTTTCAAATTCATCGTAAAAAATATTTTGTTTAGGGAATTCTACTGAACGTTGACTCCGTAGCTCGCTAAACGAAATGTTATAAATAATTACACTAAATATTATGCTCATAAACATGATTATACTGAGGTAAGTTAGGGCTAATTTGAGCCTTGGGAATTGTAATTTTTTGAGGGGATTTACGTTGTTCATGCTTGCAATTTATAGCCAAAACCACGGACTGTTTGAATAAGCTGTTTTTTAAATGGCTTATCGACTTTGCCTCGTAAGTAACCGATATAAACTTCTACGTTGTTTGGCAAGATATCGGCCTCGAAATTCCAGACATGATCGATAATATTTTCTTTGGACAGGACTTGACCTTGGTTACGCATTAAGTACTCTAGGAGAGCGAACTCTTTGCTGGATAATTTAATCTCTTTTTTACCTCGAGTTACAGAAGCACTTTGAGTGTTGAGGGTTAAATCTTCAACTTCTAGTTCGTCGGTTTGAGCGGTTTTGGGTCGTCTAAGCAAAGCCCTAATTCGGGCTAGTAACTCTTCAAATGAAAATGGCTTGGGCATATAATCATCGGCTCCAGAATTAAGCCCTTTAACTCGGTCATTAATGCTGGTCTTGGCAGTTAACATAATTATGGGGGTATGAATTTTTTGCTCACGCAGCCGTCGGCAAACTTCTACTCCGTCAATCTCTGGTAGCATGCGATCTAAGACAATAATGTCATAAGGCAGAGTCGATGCTGCTCCAAAGCCACTTTCGCCATCATATTCAATATCAACCGCAAAGCTCTCTTGGGTTAAGCCGCGAGCAATAGCTGCTGCAATTTTGTGGTCATCTTCAATGATTAGAACTCTCATAGTTTTAATTATATAGAATCTGCTTAAAAGTAACTGAGATTTTAACGAGAGTAATTTTTTGGTCTATAATTAGTCCTGATAATTATGTTGTATAGGCGTCGCAGGGTGGCGGTTGTGGTTTTTTTGCTACTTTGGGCAGTAGGTGGCTATGTTTATGAGTATTACTTGCAGAGGAATTTAGGTACCAGCAATGACGGTTCGCCGAGTACGGTTATCAAGCAAACAGAAGAGTCAATAAAAGACATCAAGACCGAGAAAGCTAGTGATGCATTGGGTGAGCTAGCCGTAAAAGGTCGCTCGTCTAAAACTGACTATAAACGGTCACAGTTTGGTGATAGTTGGGAAAAATTGGCTGGCTGTGATACGCGAAACTATGTACTTAAGCGGGATATGACTAATGTTGTTACTCGCAGCGAAAAAGACTGTACGGTTCTATCTGGAGTACTAAATGACCCGTACACTGCTAAGCAGCTGCAATTTATGAGAGGTCCAGAAACTAGCGATGATGTGCAAATTGATCATGTGGTGGCTCTGAGTGATGCGTGGCAAAAAGGAGCTCAAAGTTTAAGCTTCGAAAGGCGAGTGCAGTTTGCAAACGATATGCTTAATTTGCTAGCAGTTGATGGTCAGGCCAATCAAGGCAAAAGTAGTTCTGATGCTGCTAGCTGGCTACCGCCCAATAAAAGTTATAGATGTATGTATGTGGCTAGGCAGGTTGCTGTTAAGAAAAAGTATGAGCTTTGGGTGACTGATGCTGAAAAAGCGGCAATTAAACGAGTTTTGAATGATTGTCCTGACCAACAATTGCCGTTAGTAATCGAAGTAAAAAATGTTCAAGAAGCTACGACGCAGTCTCAAAACTAAGACCCATATCTACTATTTAATTTTTGGCTTTTTTGTATTTGTAATTTTTGGTGTTTTTTCGAGCATGAAGCTTGATTTTAGGTATTCGGTTGGGTGGTTAGTGCTAGCGATTTGTCTTGTTACGGTAAGCTTTTTTTGGCGGTATAAATTTATGATTATTATGACCTGTTTAGCCGGATTTTTGATTGGATTTTACCAGGGTAATATAGCCCACCAAGATAAGAAAAATTTTGTTCAATATTATCAAAAAACAGTGTTAATTAGTGGAAGAATTACTGATGATGTGGGCAGCGACAAAGAGGGTAAAAAGATAATCAAATTAGCGGCTATAGATATTAATAACAAGCAAGTGAAAGGCAATATTTATGCTAGCCTCAATACTCATCATGACTTAAAGCGTAGCGATTTTTTGGTAATAAAAGGCAAACTTGGATCTGGTTTTGGGAGTTATTATGGCAGTATTTATCGGGCAGAAATCATTGACTACGTATCAACTAGTAGTAATGATACTGGACTCAAAATTCGTGATTGGTTTGCGGCTAAAAGTCAGGGTAATTTGTCCGAACCGGAGAGAAGTTTGGGCCTAGGTTACCTATTGGGAATGAAGACTAATTTACCAGAACTACTTGATAATCAGATAAGGATTTTAGGTTTGACCCATGTGGTTGTGGCAAGTGGCTACAATTTGACCATTTTGGTAATGTTTTCGCGGCGATTGCTCAAAAACTTGTCAAAGTACTTAGCTACGATTTCGTCGTTTGCGATGATATTTGGCTTTATATTGATTAGCGGCTTTAGTGCTTCGATGACCAGGGCTGGTTTGGTAGCTGGTTTGTCGTTACTAGCTTGGTACTACGGACGGCGAGTTAATCCACTGATGATCTTGGTTATGTCGGCTGGCATAACGCTACTAATCAACCCGAGTTATTTATGGGGTGATTTAGGCTGGTATTTGTCGTTTTTAGCCTTTTTTGGAATTTTGATACTGGCTCCACTGGTACATAGTTTCTTTTGGGGTGAAATGGCCAAAATATCTGCTCTAAGAGAGCTGATTATCTCGACTTTGGCAGCTCAAATTATGACTTTACCGCTAATTTTGTATGTTTTTGGCTATACATCAGTCTATTCCTTACTAGCTAATTTGTTAATTTTGCCTTGCGTACCGTTTGCTATGTTATTAGTTTTTGTTGGTGGGATTCTAAGTACTATTTTGCCGTTTATGGCAGGACTTGCCCACCTGCCGGCAGAGATAATTTTGTTTTACTGCACAAAAGTAATCAATTTTTTGGCTGGTCTGCCGCATTCTGTAAATGAAATTAAGTTGTCATTTTTGCATATGATAATTGCATATATCTTTGCACTTATAACAGTAGTAATTTTTAAAAAAATAACCAAGTATAAATTTTATAAAACTACCAATCAGCCAGATATTTTTTACAACTAACCATTGATTAAATTACGGTTCTTATCAATAATATTGGCTAATGAGACAAGGGGGACTGATTAGGCTCGTGGTGGGGTTAATCACTGTAGTGCTTTTACTGCTGTCACCTTCGGCTATGGCAATTGGTTCAAGTCCGGTTATTTCACATCTTAATACCGGTACGACTCAGCTTGCAAAAAGTGAATTTGTGGCAATCTATAATAATTCTAGTCAAGCAGTAGATGTAACCGATTGGTGCGTGCAGTATTCGTCGGCTAGTGATGTAACTAAAACAAACCTAGCCTGCTTAGAAGCTCCTGATGTGAACACCCGGTTAATTTTGCATGAATTTTCTTATGCTAGATTTGCTAGTCAAGAATTTACTACAGCGGTAAACGGCTTTTCACCAGATAAAGTTTTTGCGGCTGGTATGAGCAGCACAGCTGGGCATATTCGGCTGCTTGATGCTAGTAAAAAAGAGGTAGATAGAGTTGGTTGGGGCGTTACAGCGGTGAATCCAGAAGCTGTGGTTAGTGATCCGCATGTAAGTGGGCAAATGCTTGTTAGAAAACCAATTGCCTCTAGTCAATTTTTGCAAGATCTAGAAAATAATCAGCAAGATTTTGCGTCTAAAGTTGTTGGTGAAATTCCAGCTTCAGGTATTTATGAAGAAGTTCAGGAGATTGATGTTTGTAGTAACTTGACGGGTGTTCAGCTGGCTTTGCCGGTCGGTTATGAGCTAATAGGTGGTGACTGCGTAAAAGACATTTGTCTAAATATCGATGGGCTACAAATCGTTCTGCCAGATGGCTATGAGGAATCTGTTAATCAAACTTGCCAAAAGATTGTTCCAAAAGAAACTTCTAGGTTAGTTATTACTGAGCTTTTGCCAAATGTAAGCGGTATAGATACAGGGCTTGAGTATGTGGAGATCTACAACCCTAATAATTATCAAGTTAATATTGCTGGATATAGGCTTGATTTGGACTCATCTTCGCCAAAGAGCTATGTTTTTAAGCCGCAGTTTTTGGAGCCATTTAGCTATAATATTTTTGCTGATATTTTGACAGGTATAACTCTACCCAACTCGTCGGCTAGTTTAAGACTGTGGAATCCTAATGGTGAGGTAGTTAGTGAAACGGATGTTTATAACTCGCCAAAAGATGACCAGGCCTGGGCTTTATTTAATGATATGTGGCAGTTTAGTGATCAACCTACGCCAGGTACTGCCAATCTGTCTAGTTTGTTAAGAACCGAATCTTCGTTAGATGATAATTCACTGGCGTCGGCTAGTTTGGTGCCATGTGCAGCTAACCAATACCGTAACCCAGAGACTAACAGGTGTAAATTACTGATAACTGGTGATGAAGAGCTAAAGCCGTGTGCAGACGATGAAGTACGTAGTCCAGAAACTAATCGTTGCCGTAAAACCACTACCGTTAGTGGATTAATCCCATGTAAGGAAGGTCAAGAACGCAATCCGGAGACTAGTCGCTGTCGCAGTATTGTCTCGACAGCATCGGCCGAGCTTAAGCCTTGTGGTGAGGGCGAGGAGCGTAATCCAGAAACCAATCGTTGCCGTAAAGTAACTACTACTTTGGGAGCCAGTACCGTTAGGCCAGAAGTTAAAGATGTCGTGGCTAATAAAAAACCTAGTAACAAATTACTGCTGTCTGGTCTAGTGATTTTGGTGGCTGGCTACGGTATTTATGAGTGGCGACATGAGATTTTGAAATTTATCCGCACCAAACGCTTAACACGTTAAGTATTTATTTAAGTAATAAATCAAAATATTCAGTGCTACCAAATGGTATTTTTTGCTTGACATGTCGTACACCTTCTAGGCTGCTTGCAGAGTGGATTTTGAATAAGCCAAAATCTTTGTTGATTTGATCGATAGCCGTAGTTAATTGGTTTTTACGATTTTGTGGATCGAAGATATCGGTTTGAGTGCGAGTGGTAGTAGATAGCAAATAGCAAGTTATGCCAATAGTGTGTAGGTCTAGGTGTAGGGGGCGTTGATTGAATTGCCACAAGGCTCTATTGTAGATGTCACGGTCGGAGTAAAAGCTGTATTTGTAGGCTTGCTTGTATTTCCAGAAGTTGCCATTTTTCATGACTGCCCAAGTAGTGATGCCGCGGGCATCCAGGCCACGTGAGCGTAACTTTTTACCAACAGTTTCACAAAGATAATGAAAGCGAGGTAGAACAACATTAGGGTCATTGGTTTTAATGTCTAACACAAATTGCCGGCCGACTTGCCTTTTATGTGTGGGGTTACCATCTACTTCGTAGCCATGTAGTCGATTGTACCAATCTTCGCCTAAAACACTATGGAAAACCTGGCAGCGTAGCCTGTCTAGTGAAGTTTCAAAAAACTGCACTGGCGTAAATATGCCAACTGCCTGCAACCGAGCTTGCCAGCGTTTAGCGATACCCGTTAGATCGGTAAGCTTGATCTGTTGGTAATAATCCAGCAGGTTGGTATGGTCAAGGATATCTAGCCCATCAGGCTTGTGCCAGCCTGCAGCCTGCTTGGCCAAGAATTGGTTGGTGCCAATACCGACATTAATACTCATGTGATTGCCAATTTCGCTTCGGACTCGTCGTTTTATCTCGTAGCCAATATCTGACAACGATCTATCTAAATTTATTATAGTATCAAATTTCATCACCCCTTCATCGATTGATTTCATAGCTACGTTGGGAGTGTAGCTTTGCATAATTTTTAGAATTTTGCGATAAACGTGATGATACTTAGCGGGGTCAGTTTCTAGCAGGACAAAATTGGGGCAAAGTTTGAGTGCTTCATTCATTCGCATTCCTACCTTGATACCTAGAGCCTTAGCCTCATAAGAGCAAGCTATAATGCAAGCGTAGTTATGGATACGGTTGGTAACGCCCATTGGTCGACCTCTTAGGCTAGGGTGTGCTTGTTGTTCGGTGGTGGCAAAAGCACTATTTAGATCGACGAACATGGTTAAGGGTGGAGCAGGGTTAATTAAATGCATAGCAGCCTATCTCTCGCAGTATCCAAGTTAGAGCTGCAGCGTCAAACTCTAGCCGATAGTCGTTTACGCCATCACTCATATCAAAAACATGAATCATGCGGTTACCTTGCATGGTAGGGTGTCGCATGCCCAGTTCACAAAAAGTAATTTCGCGGTTTTTGTACTTCATTTTGAGTGGCTGGGCAATTTGGCTAGTATCGCGGTCTTTGTAGTAGCCGACCAATACTTCTACTCGCTCATTTAGTTGATTTTTGGGGTTCATAAAATACCTCTTTTAGGTTAAAAGTTAATAACTTCTCTCTTTTAAAGCTAAGAGTAAGCTGTAGTTTATGAACAATCACAAGGGACCGGAGTGTTGCGTTGTAGAATTTAGATTTAGTAGTCTTTTGGCGATGGAAAAATTGATTCTAACTCATGCCAAATAGCTAGCCTGTATTATACTAAAATTATGGATTATTTAGTAATCGATGTTCGCTCATCAAATGAATATGCTACTGGGCATGTAGATAGTGCTATAAATGTACCTTTAGAGAAGATAGCTGACTATAAATTAGATAACAAAGATCAACTGATTGTAGTTTATTGTGCTAGTGGAGCTAGGTCGGCTATGGCCAAGAAAATTCTTGAAGCAAAAGGCATAAAAAAGGTAGTCAACGGTGTAAATGCCGAACAAACTAGACACTTACTTAAGGATGGCCCAGAGAATTTGTAGCTTGCAGGCTCTGTTTAACGGCTTGCCAAACTGACGGCCGGCGTTTTTTGACTTTGAGCCAGTACCACCACTCTAGTCCCCAGAGGTCGATTGGTGTTAAGTCGGTATTGATGGCGTACTGGATTGTTTCTTTGATAATCTGGGCATTCATGAACTCTAGCTGAGAGTCCACTGGACAGTCACGAATCGCGACGTTAAGCCATGGTTCGGCTTGCAGCTCGTGTATAAAAACTGGACGATTTTTGAAGGTGCTAATGATAGCAGCTCGACCTTTGTAAAAAGCTGGCGGTCGCTTAGAGTAGTGATAGTTACCGTCTAAATCAGAGGTGATGCGGTACAGTGACTGGGCGTAGATGTCAGGCTTGGGGCGTTTGAGTGGGAACCCCCAAGAGTCTGATAGCGACATAATCACGGGGTGGTATGGATCGAGATTTTTTATAAGGTCATACTCTTTTTGCAGACGTATAGGGTCATAATTTTGGTCAACACAATGACCAAAAGTTTTAAGTAGAGCTTCGTTTTCGAGTTGCCAAGACTCTAGGGCTGGGTGGTTTTTATAGCGTTCGACTACTGTTTTGATGAATTCCAATAAGTGAATCTGCCATTGCTCGTCAGGCAGAATAACTGCCCAGTCAGGTATATGACATTCTGGCCAGCGTGGTTGACGTTTACCAACGCAGAGCGACACTTTTCCGCCGTACTCAGCCACCATATCGAGTTGCCAGTCTAGCTCATGAAAATCATAGTGACTTTGAACAGCCTCGTGAATATTCCAATAACTCATTAGTCTAAACCGGCGAAAGCCAAGGTCTTGTAGGGCAGCACGCAAACACTTCTTCTTATCAATCTCTAGTTCGCTAGATCGGTGCAGAGAAAAACTGACTCCTAACATCTAATAATATATTTTATACCATCTTTCAAAAATGGTATAATTAGCTTGTTAATTAAGGAGGGGAAAGTGTTTAAGAAAAAAGTATTAATCACGCTTGGAGTGGTGCTGGCATTTGGTTTGCTTGGTGTTGGTGCGGCACAGGCTCAGGAATTTCGTTCGGGCGATAATCTGAGCGTTGGCAAAACAGAAAAAATTGATCGTACATTATTTATTGCCGGTAATCAGATTAGTATTGATACTGATGTCGACGGTGATGTCTTCTGTGCTGGCCAAAAGATAACGATTAATGGAGCAGTTAAAGGTGATGTTTTCTGTGCTGGCCAGGATATAAAAATTAATGGGCCGGTTAGTGGTGGAGTACGCTTGGCTGGCCAAAATGTAGAAGTTAACTCACTAGTTGAAGGTAGTGTTAGTGTGGCTTCTAGTACTTTTGATGTAGGTATAAATGGTAAGATTGGTAAAGATATAACTATTGCTGGCGATACAGCCAATATTAACGGAACAGTTGGTAGGGATCTAGCTTTTTCTGGTAATAGACTAAATGTAAATAAAGAAGTTGGTCGTAACATAAAGGCTTCAAGCCAAAACATTGCTCTCGGTAGTTCAGCAATCGTTGGTGGCAACCTAGAGTACACTTCTGCCAATGACTACTCAAAGGCTGAAGGAGCTAAAGTAGATGGGTCGGTCCAGAAATATCAGCCCAAAAAATCTGAAGATTCTGGAGCCAAAAGTTTAGCAAAATTTATCTTGGGTTTTGTATTGCCGGCATTATTAATCACTTCAATGATTTTAATATTAGTAGCACCGCGAATTTTCTATTCAACCACCAACAATGCCCTGCCAACGCCTTGGAAGGCTCTTTTGTTTGGTATTGTCGTTAACATTATTTTGCCGATTTTTATAATCTTGTTAGCGATCACTGTTTACGGCATACCACTAGCTGTTCTGCTACTCGTGGCTTGGGTATTATTAATGATACTTAGTGGACCTGTTACAGCGTTCTATGTTGGTAGGTTAGTTATGCGTCGCACAAATAATGTTATATGGATAATGTTAGTTGGTTCGCTCGTTGTAGTTATTGCTTATCTTGTCCCAATGGTTAATTTTTTGATGTTGATGTTTGTCTTATGGGCAGGTGTCGGTATGGTAGCGATGGAGTTTTATCGACGCATGCCAAAGCCAAGCTACGTGGTTCCTGAGATGCATAGCTCGAAGGTGTTAAAGCCTTCTAAGGCAAAGACCATAAAAAAATAGTAATGATATAATTAATACATAACAAACTTTAAGGAGGGTTCAATGATTGATAGAATTATAAAAGAAGCATCAGATGCAGTTGTGTCTGCGGTAAATGGGGTTGACGATATTTTAGACGCTGTTACAGATACGGTTAAAGACCAAGTGATTGGCGTGATAAAAGACGGTAGTGAGATTGTTGGGAGTGGTGTAGATGCCATTGCTTCTGTTGCCAGTGGAGCCGTTAAAGGAGCGGGCAGTGTAGGTGGCTCTGTGGTTGATACAGCTTCGTCAACTGTTAGTGGTGTTGTCAAAGGCGTGAGTGAAGTTGGTGGTGACGTGATTGAAGCTGTCAGCGGCGGGACTCAAGGAGTAGTTAAAGGTGTTAGTGACACTGGTGGTGATGTAGGCAAAGCAGCTGTTGGAGCAGTTGAAGGTGCAATTAAGGCTGCTGGTGATGTTGGTGCAGACACCGCAGAAGCTGCCAAATCAGCTGTTGGCGGAGCCTTAAGGGCTGCTACTGATGTTGGTGGTGATGCTGTTGGTGTAGTTCGTGATGCACTATTGTCGGCAGCATCTTTGCCTCGCGACGTTATCGAGGCAGCTATCAGAGGCTCAGAAGACAAAAAAGACTAGCTTTTTTTAAGACAAATTCTAGAGTTAAGACTACTGATGCATTTTAGCACGGGTAGTCTTAACTTATTTCAGTAAACAATTGCATAGTTTGACAAAAAGCATCTCTGTTTGCTAGAATAGTCAAAGACTAAAACAGGGGTTAAGTAAATTTCTGTCAATTAAATAATATCGCGGGGTAGAGCAGTGGCAGCTCGTGTGGCTCATAACCACAAGGTCGCAGGTTCGAGTCCTGCCCCCGCTACCAAGCTAGGAACCGACATAGAAGTCGGTTTTTTGCTTTTTCTTGGCAGTGAATGCTTTTTCCTCTTGACTTGCCGACTGTTCGGCGTGGTATACTTGCATCGGTATCGGAACCCTCGGGGTAGGCCTGCCAGCCTCTGACCCTCGGGGGTTTTTCCTTTCTGTCCCTTATTCCGTCCTCATGGGCGGTTTTTTTATGCCATTAGCGTACCATTTTTGGTACGATATTAATTTTTGGCTGTACTTAAAATATTTAGCACTAAGTTACCCTACTCTTTCATAAGTGTAGTGCTATGTCTTTTTGTTTGCGTCCGAGGTGTTTGTATGTGATTGACAAAAACAGTTATAAGGCTCAAACTTGCTTGTTGTTACGGTATTTACCTATTTACTTTTGATGCCGATACCGCTTTTAACTCTATAAATAAGTAAACTTTAAAATGGTGGAAAAGTTGTTCTATTTTTTGCTTGCAAAAATGATTAAGCTTTATTACACTAGGGGTGTAGTCGTACAAAAACAAAAATAAAATACGATTTATATACAATACGTCAAATATCATTTTGCGGTTTTTGATACTTGACAAATTTCTCTTTTTGTGTATAATAGTAAGTGTTAGTCGACTAAAACAAAAATATCAACACAATTTCTTTCGCTAGCCAAGTACCTATGATTAGTAGATGGCAACTTTTAGTAGTGATTTTGCGGTTTTCGCTACTAAAAAAATCTCTTTTAGTCTTCTTAGCTAAAAAAAAGATATCTAACTAGCAATATAAAAAGAAGTTGATAAAACATGAGAAACCTTCTTCGGGGTAGATTGCTGGCATACTTGCCAGACTAACGATCTTCCTCGAGGAGCTACTCATGAGGAGAAACAAAAAAATGAAATCAGTTGTGATGTCATACGAGTTCTCCGAGACAGAGAACCCCGCCCTACATAAGGTAGATGCGTTATTAAAGCAAGTCTAAAAGCTTGTTTTTAGTAAAAAAGTCTAAATTAATAAGTCCTTTGAGTTTTAAAAGGGCTTATTTTTTGTTTGTTAATACAATCAATAATTTGCTGATTATATTTGGGTGTTTTGAAGTGAAGACAGATCTCGGCAGTGCCAAGGCTTACGCCAACTTTGACGAAATTATGGCTACCAAGTAGAGCCTCTTTTTCGTTTAGCAGGACTTTTGCGTGGATATAATTATTGTTTTTTGCTAGTTCGTTAGCAAAAAGTTTTTTTGGCAAGCGTAGTTGTTCAAATTTTTTTACAAAAAAGTGCAGAATATTCATGGGTGAGGAATGTTTGGCAGGAGAGTTATAAAGTAATTTTACATCTACGTTTTTGTTTGTGGCATTTTTGAGTAAGTTGGAGGTTGGGCCGGCTGGAAAGAATTGACAGGTCATAAAAATACTTTTTTGAGCCGAGTTTATGAGTTTTTGAGTAGTTTCGTAGATAATCGATCGATTCTTCTGACCGGCATCTAGCAGCAAATCTAGTTGGTCGTTAATTTTTATTACCTTGTCTCTACCAATTACTTTTGTCATGTTGGGATTTTGCTGAGTCTGGGTAGCTAAGTCTCGCATAATCTTAGCTAATTTTTTGTTAGTAATTTTGGCCATAATATCGATATCGTAGGTGCTGGATAAATTACAGCCACCAATGTAAGCGGTGTCGTTGATTATACAGTACTTGATGTGTGAGCGACCAGCAATCGAGCTAGAAAACTTTCGTTTTGGGACGTTAGTTTGGCTCAAGTTTATGCCAGCGGATTTTAACTCTTTTAGTAGTAAGCCAAGCTTACTCCAGAGTCCTTTAGGTTTGGCGGGCATTTTGGTATTAAAAAATAATGGACCTGGTATGACTTTGTGATATGAAATGAAGTTATAGGCGTCGTAAGCTAGGTAAACATCTGTCCCGTTTTTGCTAGCTAATTTTAGAGTCTCTGATAAAGTTGTCATTCGATTACCGGCATCGATGTTCATGGTGGCTAGAGCTACAAAATCTTTGCTATGGCACCGGGCAATATGATTAGTTATTTCGCTAAAATATTCTTGTTTGGATAAAAATTCGATAGTGTTCAAAATAAAATGGTAGCAGCGACTGGATTTGAACCAGTGACCCCAGGCTTATGAGTCCTGTGCTCTAACCAACTGAGCTACGCTGCCACGGTGTACTTTATGATATCACTATGTTTAATTTGTTAATAAAGCAAGACTAAAGCAGTTGGTTAGAGTGTGTGCTATTAATAATTTTTCCAACTAAGCTACGCTGCTATTTTAACTCATAATATCACTAAACTAAACTGTTATCTAGATGAATTTAGTAAGCTCAGCATTCTTAAACGGTGAGCCACGCTTTTTTAGTGACTGGTTTTTGATACGTCTGTGTAGGGCTCGGCCAAAGGCTCCGTGACCGACCACCAAAATTGTCTGAGCGTCCAAACTACACAAATATTCATAAAATTCATTAGCACGTTTTTGTAAGTCTTTTAGCTTTTCGACGTCTTTGTACGAGTCGATTGCCGACTCGTCAATTGCATATTTGGTTTTGGCAACTAATCTTTTGTTGCCCTCTAGTTCTCCAAAATCTCTTTCTATTGATTCTGGTCGGATGATGATTTTTTTGGCATCATACTCTATTTCTTTGCCAAAAATTTCGGCTGTTTGCTTGGCTCTAGATAGATTTGAGGAGATAATCAAGTCAAACTTTAGACCTTTTTGCTGTGCTAAATATCCAGCTGTCCTAGCCTGCTCTTTACCTTTATCTGTAAGTGGCGTATCGCTAGAACCAGCCCAGGTCCTGGCTTTATTAAACTCACTTTCTCCATGTCTAATAAAATACAAATGTTTCATATTTTTTTATACCAATCTAGAAAATCGTCCCAAAGCTTCCGGCCAGCACAATATTTGTCCAGATCTTTTTTTAAAAGCTCGTTTAGCGGAGTTTTGTCGTCTACAAAACTAGTGACCTGGAGTATCGGGGTACCTGGTCGAGACGATGCTTGGTCGATGAATTTTCGCTCATGGGTTTCTTCAAAAATAGTAATCAAGCCATTTTTATTGATGTATGCTAGTCTTGCAGTAAGATAAATTGTTTTATCTTGATAGTTCTTCATAATTTTTAGCCAGTCGCTAGCAGTAAACCAGTGGTTCATCGACTTCATATACGGTCCCGGAAAGCCATTGAGAGCAGGTATAGACCAGCAATCGTCGCTTACTAAGAGTGGCTTGTTGATTTTATCAAAAACGCTCTTAGCCTTATGTTTAATAATCTCTATAGGGTCTTCGGACTGCACCTCATCTACTTGATTGTCGATTTGTTCTAGTTCGACACCGTGTTTTTGGCAGGCGAGCTTGGCAAACTTAAGTTTGTCTGGGTTGGATGTACAGAAAATTAAACTCATACTGTTAAAATTATAAGATGAAACTGGATATAGAGTCAAATAAGTATGTTGTGGCGGTAAGCGGTGGTGTGGATTCGGCAGTCTGTTTGGATTTATTAGCTAAGGATAAGGCTCTTGATTTGGTGGTGGCACATTTTGACCATGGGATTCGTACAGACTCAGAGGCCGACAGAATTTTAGTAGAAAAGTTGGCCAAGAAATATCAGCTGGAGTTCGAATATAAACGTGAAAATTTAGGTAGTGAAGCGTCGGAAGAACTAGCGAGGAATAGGCGATATAAATTTTTAAATGAAATTAAGGCTCAATGCAGGGCTGTCAAAATAATCACCGCTCATCATCAAGATGATGTATTAGAAACCGCGACCATTAACTTGCTTAGAGGTACTGGGATTAAGGGGGTGATTGCAATTTATAATCCAGAGTATCTTCGGCCGCTACTTGGATTTACTAAGCAAGATATACTAAATTACGCTCGAGACAATAATCTACATTACAGTGAAGATTCCACCAACTCTTCAACTAAATATTTACGCAATCGAGTTCGCAAAAAGCTAACTGATATAAGTTACGAAGATCGCAAAAAGCTACTGGAGTTAGTCAGGTGCTTGCAACAAAATTATGATAGCTCTCAGGAAATCTTAAGTAATATTTGGCAAGATTGTGAGCTAGAGGTTAATACTATAAATCGCAATAAATTTGTAAGCTTACCTCATAAAGTGGCTTGTGAACTGGTGGTATTTTGGTTGAGGAAGCAGCAGATAAAATTTGATCGTAAATTGATTGAAAAACTGGTTGTAGATTTGAAAGTTGGTAAAAATTCAAGTTTCTTTGATGTTGATAAATCTGCTCGCTTTTTGGTAACAAAACACAAAATTAGCCTATTAACAGATTACAATGTATAATAGTTTTTGTTGATTTTAGTAATAATAAATCTACGTCAGAGAAATTTCAGGGAGAATTAGTTTAATTTATGGCAAGTAAATTTAGTCCAAACAAGAAATTGCCCAAGGGCAAGATGAACGGTAAAAATAGTATGCTAAAAAATATCGGTTTTGTGATATTGATACTTATTTTCGGATTTATCTTTTATTCATCACTTAATTCTGGTTCGTCAAAATTAAAAGATGTGCCGTTTTCTGAGGTAATAACTCGGGCCAACAAAGGCGAAGTTAAGAAGATTGAAGTCCAAGATGCCGAAATAAAGATTACGCCCAAAGACAAAGACAAGCCTACTGAAAAGAGTCGCAAAGACCCTGCATCGAGTATTTATGAGCAGGGTCTAAATGTCGATGCTCCGGTTGAGGTGGTTAATACTAAGCCGTCGAGCAGCGGAGGAATAATTACGACATTTTTGATTAGTTTTTTGCCAGTGCTTTTGATAATTGGTGTGCTTTTATACATGATGCGTTCAGCCCAAGGCCAGGGCAATCAAGCCTTAAGTTTTGGTAAAAGTCGAGCTAAACTTTATGGCAATGACAAAGACAAAGTATCTTTTAAAGATATTGCTGGCAACGATGAAGCGAAGCAGGACTTAGAAGAAGTTGTCGAATTTTTGAAATATCCGAAAAAGTTTGAAGGCTTGGGTGCCAAAATTCCCAAAGGTGTCTTGTTAGTTGGTCCTCCAGGAACAGGTAAAACTATGTTAGCTCGAGCTACGGCCGGCGAAGCTAACGCCCCGTTCTTTAGTATTTCTGGTTCGGAGTTTGTGGAGATGTTTGTGGGTGTTGGTGCATCTAGAGTGCGAGATTTATTTGCCAAGGCAAAAAAGAACGCACCATGTATAATTTTCATAGACGAGATTGATGCTGTAGGACGTAAGCGTGGTTCTGGCATGGGCGGTGGTCATGATGAAAGGGAACAAACACTTAATCAAATTTTGGTAGAGATGGATGGTTTTGAGCAAGGTCAAAATGTGATTGTATTAGCCGCAACCAACCGAGCTGACGTATTGGATCCAGCTTTATTAAGACCTGGTAGGTTTGATAGACGAGTTAACATTAATCTGCCTGACCGCAAAGATCGACTAGAAATATTAAAAAATCACTTTGCTAAAAAACCGCTGGAAAAATCAGTTGACCTAGATGCATTGGCGGCCAAAACGGCTGGTAGTTCTGGGGCTGATTTAGCAAATATTGCTAACGAAGCTGCTATTTTAGCGGCTCGCAAAAACCAAAAAACCATTACAAACGATATCGTAACTTCCGCCTTTGAAAAAGTAGCGATTGGTCCAGAGCGAAAAAGCAAAATCATGAACGATTTTGAAAAGCAGCTGACTGCCTATCATGAAGCAGGACATGCTATAGTTGGACACGTTTTACCAGATAGCGATTTGGTACATAAAGTTACAATTATTCCGCGTGGTGGTACTGGGGGCGTAACTTGGTTTATCCCGCCAGAAGATAAGAGCTATCATAGTATAATTGAATATAAGGACGTTTTGGCTCGAATGCTTGGTGGTAGAATCGCTGAGGAAATTATTTATGGCAAAGATCGAGTTACTACAGGAGCAGGTTCTGACTTACAAAAAGCAGCAGAATTAGCCCGAGAGATGGTTGTCAATCAGGGAATGGGTGATAAATTACGTGATCAAGTTTTTCATGTTGAAAGCGGCATGATGTTTGAAAAAATCACGCATGAGAAGCAATATTCAGAGCAGACAGCCAAGGTAATTGATGATGAAGTTGAAGCCTTGATCAGTGAGGCTGCTCGACGAGCTAGAGAAGTAATCAAGGCTAACCTAACTTACCTAGAAAAGCTGAAAGATGCTTTGATTAAAAGTGAAACTGTCGAAGCTGAAGAAGTGATTAAGATCTTTGAGGGTACGCACATGCCAAAAAGTGCAAACTTGTATTAAAATTGTCTAGCTAAATCCAAAAAATTCTATCTTAAACGGAACAACAGGTCTATAATTGATAACTGAAATATTAATTAAAATTAGATTCATACGAGAGATTTGAGAAAAAGTACACGAATATTTTCCAAAGCCAATAAACGTATAAGCCTCGGTAGTGCTGCGGCATTATTGATGACGGCTTCGATGCTTGGCCAACTGCTTGGTTTTTTACGTACTAAGTTGGTTAATGCTAACTTCCCAGCTCTTGGTCCTGACAGTACTGATGCTTATTTTGCCGCCTTTAAAATCCCTGATTTATTCTTTTTTACATTAGCAGCCGGTGCTTTAGGCGTGGCTTTTATTCCTTTTCTGACTGACCATTTGCAAAAAGGTGACAAAAAATCGGTTTTTGAACTGAGTAGTAGCTTGCTTAATTTTTTGGCAATAGTTATGGCGGTAGTTGGCATAATAATCTTTATTTTTGCCGAGCCATTGTTGCATTATGTGGTGTCACCAAATCTTAGTCCAGAGCAAATGCATAATGCTAGTACAATTATGCGTCTGATTGCTTTTAACCCACTACTATTTACCATTTCGGGTATTTTTACTAGTGTGCAACAGACATTTGGTCGGTTTTTCTTTTATGCGGTAGCTCCACTTTTTTATAATTTGTCGATAATTTTTGGTATGTATATTTTCAAATCTGAGTTTGGTCTAATCAGCCTTGGCATAGGAGCATTGACAGGAGCAATTCTGCAACTTTTAATTTCAATTTTAGGATTTATCGGCATGAAGTTTCGCTATCATAGAACAATTATGTGGCATAACTTAGAATTTAGAAGTATTTTGCGGCAGTTACCACCAAGGTCGCTTGATCAGGGTATTGATTCGCTAAATAGTATTGTCGAAACAAACTTGGCTCGTCGATTGGGTGACGGAAAGCTAACTTACTACGAAAACGCTTATACGCTACAGTCGGCTCCTTCGCTACTTATCGGCACGGCCATCTCTACGGCTGCTTTTCCGCGGTTAAGTGAAAGATTGTCGCAAAATCGCAGTGATTTATTCAGAAAAGATTTTCTTAATATCTTACGTACAATGATTTGGATAATTTTACCGATTGCAATTTTAACGTATTTCTTACGTGGCTATTTGGCTCGTCTGATTTTTGCCAATGATGCACCACAGATTGCTATAATTTTAGGATTTTTTGTTGGAGCAATTATTTTTAGGACTATTTATGCGTTGGTTTCACGTTGGTTTTATGCCCAGAAAGATACAAAAACACCACTTTATGTGTCAGTGTTTTCTATTTTATTAAACGTTGTTTTGGCTTATATTTTGTCCAGGCCTTACAACTATGACGTAGCTGGTTTAGCAATGGCTCAGTCATGGGTGGCGGTGGCTGAAGTTGTTATTTTGTTTTCCGTTATGGCTTACCGAGACCATAAGTTAATCGATAGGGAGTTTTGGAGTGCAATTTATAGGATTTTGTCGGTAGCAGGCTTCACGTTAATTATGGCTTATGTCATGGTTTCTATGTACCCACTTAGTACTTATGACAGAGGTGTATTTACTTTAGGTGGCAAGTTACTGTTGATTATTGTGCCAACCTCAGCTGTTTATATTGGGTTTTCGTTAATTTTTGGCCTAAAAGAAGCTAAATATGTTCTAAATAAACTAAAAGATATTATTCTGAAGCCAATCAAGCTGTACTCTGTTAGAATATAACAACATGAATCAATCAAATATACGAAATTTTTGCATTATTGCACATATCGATCATGGCAAAAGTACTTTAGCCGATAGATTATTAGAGATGACGGGTACAGTGCAGAAACGTGACATGAAAGCACAGCTGCTTGATAAAATGGACTTAGAACGCGAGAAGGGAATAACTATTAAATTAGCACCAGTCCGTATGAGCTATAGCTATGTCCAGCAGGCCAATGTAGATAGCAGTAGTGGTGTTTATGAGCTGAACTTGATAGATACACCAGGACATGTTGATTTTAGCTATGAAGTGTCGCGGAGTTTGCAGGCGTGTGAAGGAGCGATTTTAGTAGTTGACGCATCACAGGGCATACAAGCTCAAACTCTAGCCAACGTTTACTTGGCAATGGAGGCTGATCTAAAAATAATTCCGGTGCTTAACAAGATTGATTTGCCAGCGGCTGATGTGCCAAAAGTTACTAGAGAAGTAGTTAGTTTGCTTGGCTGTGATGAGTCAGAAATACTGCACATTAGTGCCAAAACCGGTCAAGGCGTAGAGGCGGTTTTGGGAGCTGTAGTTGAGCGGGTAGAGCCACCTCGAGAACTAAAGCCCGACCAGACGCGAGCTTTGATATTTGATAGTTATTATGATGACTACAGAGGTGTGATATTGTATGTGCGAGTTGTTGATGGAGTGATCAAAAAAAACGCTGAGATCAAAATGTGTGCCACTGCGGCTACAGGATTAGCACTAGAAGTTGGTCATCTTTCGCCAGACATGAAGCCTGACCAAGAGCTAAAACCAGGTGAGATTGGCTATATTGTGACTAATCTTCGAACTACACGCGAAGCCAAGGTGGGCGATACGGTTACTCTGGCAACAAGACCTAGTCCGCTTCCTTTGCCTGGCTATAAAGATGTTAAACCGTTTGTTTACGCTGGCTTTTTTCCGGAGAGTAATGAACAGTATCAGGAACTAAAAGATGCGATTGAGAAATTATCACTTAGCGACTCAGCCTTGCAATACGAGCTAGAAAATTCGCCAGTACTAGGTTTTGGTGTAAGGGTTGGCTTTTTGGGTTTGCTGCATATGGATATTGTGCGTGAGCGGCTGGAACGGGAGTATGATCTTGATCTGATTGTAACTAACCCTAGTACTGACTATCAGATTAAATTACTAAATGGTGAAAATTTAGACATAAAAAGTGCAGCTGATTTGCCTGATGCTTCTAAGGTGGCAGAAATTGCTGAGCCGTGGATAAAAGGTGAAATTGTAGTTCCAAACACTTATGTAGGAGCGGTAATTCAGCTTATTTCATCAAAAAGAGGCGTGCAGAATAATATTAGCTTTGTTGATGAGCAGCTAGCTTTAATTAGTTTTGATGCTCCGCTAGCTAATCTTTTAACAGATTTTTACGATCAGCTCAAAAGTGTAACTTCTGGCTATGGCAGTTTTAATTATGAGCTGTCTGAGTACCGCGTAGAAAATTTAGTACGTTTAGACTTTTATGTAGCTGGCGAGATAGTTAACGCGTTAAGTATTATGGTGCATCGTACTGAAGCAGAGAGTTTAGGGCGAGAAATTGTTAATAAACTTAAAGAAGTTATACCACGGCAAAACTTTCAGATTGCCCTGCAGGCAGGTATTGGCGGGCGATTTATTGCACGTGAAGACGTAAAAGCTTACCGCAAAGACGTAACAGCTAAACTCTACGGCGGTGATGTCTCGCGTCGCAAAAAGTTATTGGCCAAGCAAAAAAAAGGTAAGGCCAGAGCTAAGCGATTTGGTAACGTTGATATACCATCTGAAGCATTCACAGTACTTCTAAAACGTGACTAGACTGTGATAAAATAACCTACCATAATGACTGATATTGAAGCTAAAATAAGTAATTATTCCCCGCCGGCGAACTTAGTCGAGCAGTTAAAAGGTATAAAACTGGTTTTTTTAGTGGGCATAACCGCTGCCGGCAAAGACACTATTGCTGGTAAGTTATTTGCATCTGGTAGATACACGAAAATCATATCACATACCACTCGCCTGCCTCGTGAAAATGATGGAGTTATAGAAGTGGAAGGCGTTAATTACTATTTTGTTGATATGCCTAAAATTGAGAGTATGGTTGATAAAGAAGAGTTTTTTGAGCTGAAATATAATCATGGTAAAGTTTACGGAACATCACTTATGGCTCTAGCTAAAGTTCGTGATTCGGGTAAAATTGGCTTAAGTGATATTGATGTGCAGGGTGTCAGCGAGTATATGTCTTTGCTGGCTGGCTATGTAACGCCGGTTTTTATTTTGCCACCAGATTATCAAACTTGGCAGCGTAGGTTTAATAGTCGATATGATGGGTCTGGCGGAGTTGCAGATAAGGAGAGGCTAGTTCGTCTTCAGACTGCGGAGTCTGAGCTGAAAGATGCTTTAACGAATGATTATTTTGAATTTGTGATTAATGATGACTTAGCTAGAGCAGTCGAAGTAGTGGATCAGATTGCTCATGGTCAAACTTCAAGGCATAAAAATACTGAAGCCAAAAGTGTGGCCGAACAACTTTTAAGTGAACTAAGAAGAGAATTGGTCAGGTGAAATTGTGTCAACGGTAGTTGTTGTGTCAGGTATTTTGCTGAAAAATAACAAAATTTTATTAGCCAAAAGGTCGTCGACTAAAAAAATAGCTCCAGGTGAGTGGCATATTCCAGGTGGACATGTTGAGTTTAGTGAGCATCCAAAACTATCACTGGAGCGTGAGTTTATGGAGGAACTACAACTAAAAGTCGAAGTCACAAAGCCATTAGCCGTCCATTCTTTTGTAGAAGATAGTGAGCATGTCATAATCATAACTTTTTTGGTTAGAACAAAAGAAATCCCAAAAGTTATTAAATTTGATTCAAGTGAGACAGCCGAAGTAACTTGGGCTGATATTACAGAATCACGCCAATTGCTGCCCAAGCAAAAACACGACTACAAAACTATCGAAATTATAAACGATTTTGGCACTCTTGATTCTTGAGTGCCAAAAAGTTATAATACCTTTTATGATAACTGATAGACAAGCCCAGATTTTGTGTGCCGTAGTCGAGCAGTATGCCGAGGTAGCTGCCCCTGTAGGTAGTAATTTGTTGGCTAAAGTATTTAACGTATCAAGTGCCACAATTCGCTCAGAAATGGCAGAGTTAGAGCGAAGTGGCTATATTGAGCAGCCACATACCTCAGCTGGGCGTGTACCGACAGATAAAGGCTATCGTTTTTATGTCAATCAATTCAATGAGCAAGCCACTAGCTCTAGTTTGGATAGACGAGCAGAACGAGCTTTAGCGGCTAGAGTTGAATCAGGCGGGGCATCGGTTGATAGAACTATTCGTAACGCTGTCGATACACTTGTGGAATTAACTCACAACTTAGGCATTGGTACTATTGGTGATAGGTTTTATATGTCAGGTTTGACCAATTTATTTAATCAACCAGAATTTGCCAGTGGTGAACATGTGCGTGATGTGGCCAGACTGTTAGATAACTTAGAACCATGGCTTTACGAGGTTGCTCCTAATGAGCCGCTAAGTGTTTATATTGGTCATGAAAATCCAATTGGTCGTAACAGTGGCTGTAGTCTAATAATTAGCCGATTTAGAAGTCCTTATAGTGACCGAAGCTATGTTGGAGTTCTAGGTCCGACTCGCCAAAGTTATGGCCAGGTTATGAACTTGGTTAAGCGAACTGGCGAGGCGTTAGAGGAAACGTTATTTTAAAAGAGGTGATTTATGAGTAAAGACAGTAAAAAACCAGTCGACTACCAAAAAGTTGCAGAAGAATTGGCTGCCGAAAATACCGGACTAACCGAGGCACTGCAACGTGAACGAGCTGATGTAACCAATATTCGTCGCCGGCATGATGAACAATTATTAAGTTTGAAATCATCGATAAAAGCTCAAGTTATTACTGAGTTACTGCCTGCCCTTGATAATTTAGAGCGAGCCTTAAAACACACTCCCAAAGATATTGCAGACCATGACTATGTAAAAGGTATAAGTGGTGTAGTTAAACAGTTTGAAAAAACTCTATCCGATATAGGAGTTGAGCGAATCAAGACTGTTGGCCAGCCATTTGACGCTAATCTGCATGAAGCGGTTAGTATGCAAGAAGCTGGCGGCAAGAAAGAGCTAGTTTCGGAAGAGCTACAGTCTGGCTATAAGATTGGTGACGATGTGATTCGTCACGCAATGGTAAAAGTTACAAGATAAGCCTTTTGAATTTAACATAAGCAGTGTTACTATGAGGTTAGTATTTTATTTTAAATCAAAAACAAAGTGCCAGCTAGCTCAGTACTCACCAGAGAAAAAATCGATATTCCTGAAGTTTTACAGGGGGTTGAGAGCTTGGGGGCTACACAGCATTTGTCGTACTTAGGAGAGGTTTCGCCTGACTCATATCGTCATTCACTGGCGGTAGGAAACCTAGTTTTAGGGGCATGTGATTATTATGGTGTAGGTAGCAAAGACACATATACTGCTGGGGTAGCAGCAGTGTTACATGATATCGGCAAAGCTAATCCAGAGGTTGTAGGTCTTGTTAATTCCGAACATGAGCTAACAGATAATGAGAGGCAAATTGTGGCTGGCCATACTTTTTCAGGTCAAGTTTTATTGTGCGGCTTGTATAGCCAAGCCAAACGAACTGGCTTAAAAGAGTTGTTGATTCAGGCTGAGCATACGGCTGGCTATCATCATACACCAATAAATGAGATCGATAATGACATAACGACTTTAGTTACGCTAGCCGATAGAGCTGAGGCCACTTCGGGTCCTTTAAGGCCTTATCAAAGAACAAGATTGGCACTTAAGCCTCATGAGCTGCTATCTGTTGCTGAGCGTGAAGTTTCAGTTTTTGATCAAGATCCACTAGAGTTAATTAGATTTTTCCAAGCCGCTTGCCTAAAAAACAGAAAATAAAAATTAGCACTCTTGACATGTGAGTGCTAATTTTGGTATTATCTTTAAGTATTGGCACTTACATATATTGAGTGCTAAAATATAACTACGAATTTTAATAATTAAATATAAATAAAATATAACGACGAGGAGTAAAAATGGGAAAGATAATAGGAATTGATTTAGGTACAACTAACAGTGCGATGGCAGTTATGCAATCTGGCAAACCAGAAATTATTGCTAATAGCGAAGGTAATAGAACTACGCCAAGTGTAGTTGCGATTGGCAAAAACAAAGATCGTTTGGTTGGCCAAGTAGCTAACCGTCAACGCGTAACCAATCCTGAGAACACAATTTTTGGTGTAAAGCGACTAATAGGTCGTAAATTTACGGATAAAGAGGTCCAAAAAGATATCAAACTTATGCCTTTTAAGATTGAGAAAAAAGGTTCAGGTGTGCAGGTGGAGATGGACGGCAAAGGCTATACCCCAGAGGAAGTCTCGGCTATGATACTTAGTAAGCTTAAGGCTGATGCTGAAGCCTTCTTGGGTGAGCCAGTAACAGAGGCAGTGATTACCGTACCGGCTTATTTTGATGATTCACAACGTCAGGCTACCAAAGATGCTGGTAAAATTGCAGGACTAGAAGTTAAGCGTATAATCAATGAGCCAACTGCTGCAGCACTTGCCTATGGGCTGGAAAAAGGCAAGGAAGAGAAAATTGCAGTTTTTGACCTTGGTGGTGGTACGTTTGATGTGTCAATTTTGCAGCTTGGTGATGGTGTTTTTGAGGTGTTAAGTACTAATGGCGATACACATCTAGGTGGTGAAGATTTTGACCTACGGATTGTTAACCATTTTGTTGATGAGTTTAAAAAAGAATCTGGCATAGATGTAACCAACGACAAGGCTGCTATGCAGAGGCTAAAAGAAGAAGCCGAAAAAGCAAAAAAAGAACTGTCAACTACAGAGGTAGCAGATATTAATTTGCCATTTCTTACGGCTGACGCCGATGGCCCAAAGCACTTCGAGTATAAATTGACTCGAGCTAAATTGATCGAGCTAGTTGGTGATTTGATTGAGAAAACCGCTGTTCCTTGTGAGAAAGCTCTAAAAGATGCCAAATTGAAAGCTAGTGACATAAACGAAGTAATTTTGGTTGGTGGTATGACTCGTATGCCAGCTGTGATTGAGGAAGTTAAGAAGATCTTTGGCAAAGACCCTAAACAAGGCGTTAACCCGGATGAAGTTGTAGCAGTTGGTGCGGCTATCCAAGGTGGTGTTTTGCAAGGTGATGTTAAAGATGTGTTACTGCTTGACGTAACTCCTTTGAGTCTTGGTATTGAAACTATGGGTGGTATTGCCACTAAGCTAATCGAGCGTAATACTACTATTCCAACATCTAAGAGTGAAACATTCTCGACGGCTGCCGACAACCAGCCAAGTGTAGAAATCCATGTTGTGCAAGGTGAACGCGAAATGGTAACCGACAATAAATCACTAGGCCGATTTGTGCTAGACGGCATTGCTCCAGCACCGCGTGGGGTACCGCAAATTGAAGTAATATTTAACCTTGATGCTAACGGAATATTGAATGTAACGGCAAAAGATAAAGGTACTGGCAAAGAGCAGAGCATAACTATCCAAAACAGTGGTAATTTGTCTAAAGATGAAGTTGAAAAAGCAGCTAAAGAAGCTGAAGCACATGCCGAGGAAGATAAGAAAAAACGTGAAGCAATTGAAGTTCGTAACAACCTTGAAAATGCCATCTATCAGGCAGAAAAGCTGAAGAGTGACAGTAAAGACAAACTATCTGAAGATGACATTAAGTCTATTGAAGAGGCAACTGAAGTGGCCAAGAAGGTTCAAGTTGACGAAAAAGCTGACAAAGAAGCCATAGAGGCAGCTCTAAAAGAGCTAAATGATAAAATCATGCCAATTGGTGCAAAAATGTATGAACAGGCCGCCAAAGAAGCTGAAGCCAAGAATAGTGAAGAGTCTGACAAGAAAGCCGATGACAAAGATGAGCCAGTAGAAGGCGAAGTTGTCGACGACAAAAAGTAGTTTTTTATTAAATAAACTAAAACTCTACTAAATAGCCCCTTAAGGAGTAGTCTACTCCAGGGGCTATTTTAATTGTGCTTAAATATTTTTAATAGTAGTAGGTTATAAACTAAATAAGGAAAAAGTATGAAACATTGAAATCCAATTATTGTGGCACTGCTCATGTTAGTAACACTTGGAATCTACCAAATATATTGGGAAGTTGTAACCAAAATAGAAATGACCAAAAAAGGGGCAGACATTCCTACATCGTGGCTTATAATTATACCGATTGTTAACTTGTGGTGGGCCTATAAGTATTGTACGGGGGTAGAAAAAGTTACTAATGGGAAGATGTCTGGAGTACTGGCACTGGTATTGTATTTTTGTCTGAGCATTATTGGTTTGGCGATTATTCAAGATGCCTTCAATAAAGTAGATGCAGTACCAACCATAAGCCAGCTTAACCCACAGGGTCCGTTGCAAAATAATCAATTTACTTCAACTTCTCAGCCTCAGTCAACACCGGCATCTACTTTCACTAGCTCAGATCAGTTGCAGACTCAATATCAACAGCCTCCAACTAACCCCAGCCTACCTTTATCACTTGTTTAGAAAGTTTATATTAAAAAAGCTAGACTTTGTTTCGTTAGAAATTAGTCTAGCTTTTTAGCTTTATCTAGCTGATTACTTCGAGCGGCGAACCTTGACCTTGGCTGGAGCTGTTGCTCTAACTTTAGTTTGAGCTTCCATGGCTAATGGCACCATCCAACCGGCTACATAAGCACCTAAGACACCACCGATCAGTGGTCCGATGATTGATGATACAGATGTATTTTGAAGTCCGAATGCGAGAGCTGGATTAACTACACCGCCTAGCATGCAACCCAAGAACAACGAGCCACCGAAGGCAGCTGCCAGCTGGATACCTTTCAGTCCTTGATTTAGTGCTAGAACTCCACCCATCAAAAATATAGCACCACCTAAAATCTCTATAACTAAACTTTTGGTGTCAATCGCCGTGAAGTTAAATTTTAGACCAGACATATCGCTGGCACTAATATACTCGTATACTACTTTAGCAATTAAAGCACCGGCTAGCTGAGCCACCCAGTACATTGCCATCTTAGTAGCATTGATCTTCTTAACAGCTGCTAAGCCTATAGACACTGCTGGGTTAACGTGTGACCCTGAGATGCCTCCGATAATTAGCATTAAAACACCTAGTGCCACAAATGGGTTAACGCCCATCAGCACCGCCATTGTCAGCAGGAACGTACCAACTAACTCAGCAATGAGTATTATGTTATTTTTGTTCATCTTCCCTCCTTAGTTATGGAATAACTTAAATTAATCATAAAAAATTTCAAAAATCAATAGGTTAGGTAACACATATTTTTAATATTTAGGCTTAATAATATAGATACGAGCATAAATCCTAGTAAGGAGGGGAACAACATGCAAGAAGAACAAACAACAGAAGTAAGAGAAACAAATGCCGTTGAAGGTGATACTAATATAAAACGTCAAACCGTGGCTACCAGTAATGCTGCGTCGACTACGACAGTAGTTGGCAGATTAATCTGGTTTGTCATTGGATTTATCATAGTGATGTTAGCCCTGAGAGTTTTACTGCTATTGCTTGGAGCCAATAAAGGAAATGCGTTTGTAGATTTAGTTTATGGTATAAGTGGGGTATTCGCTTGGCCATTTTATGGAATTTTTGGTTATGAGCCGAGTTATGGTAAATCAGTCTTTGAGGTCAGTTCTGTGGTGGCGATGTTAGTTTATGCCTTGATCGGCTGGGGTGTTGCTAAGCTGGTAACTATTGGGCAAAAGCACCCAGATGCTTAAAATCTTTATTATTTAATTAATTTTCAGAAACTAGCACTCTTGAATATGGAGTGCTAGTTTTGTATTATATATGTATGTCTAAAAGAGATTATTATGAGGTTTTAGGTATAGCCAAAACTGCCTCTGATGACGAGATAAAAAAAGCTTTTCGCAGAAAGGCAGTAGAGCATCACCCCGATAAAACCGGTGGTGATGATAAAGCATTTAAAGAGGTGAATGAAGCCTATGAAGTTTTAAAAGACTCTAATAAGCGTCAACGTTATGATCAATTTGGCCATGCTGGAGTCGGTGGAGCGTCCGGTGGCAGTAACCCATTCGAAGGTTTTAGTGGTTTTGGTGGCAATGCTCAGGAAATGCATTTTGATTTTGGTGATATTTTGGGTGATCTTTTTGGGGGTAATTTTGGTGGTAGACAACAAAGAAATACTCGCGAAGCTCGAGGTAACGATGTAGAAACAGCTGTAGAAATAACTTTTGAGAATGCAATATTTGGCCTAGAGCATGATCTAAGAATAGACTTGGAAGATGTATGTGAGCATTGCAAGGGTACAACGGCCGAACCAGGCCATGAATTGAAAGTTTGTGATACCTGCAAAGGTTCCGGCCAAGTAGTACAGGCTGTGCGAACTGTGTTTGGTAATATTCAACAAGCTATTACTTGTAAGACCTGCCGTGGAACTGGTAAGGTACCTGAAGTTGCATGTAGTGTTTGTCATGGCAAAGGTACTAAAAAAACCAATCAAGCAATCAAGCTTAAAATTCCAGCTGGCATAGATGATGGAGCTACAATTCGTTTAAGCGAAAAAGGTGAGGCAGTTGCTAACGGCAAAAAAGGCGACATGTACGTGCATGTCAGGGTCAGGCCGCACAAAAAGTTTACACGTGAAGGTCAATTAATACTTAGCCGTGAACATGTTGGCATGGTTGATGCGGTCCTAGGTACTGATATAAAAGTAGACACTGTCGACGGTGAGGTTGTTATGAAAATTCCGGCTGGTACCCAGAGCGGAACTGATTTTAAACTATCTGGTCATGGTGTGCCGCATTTAAAGACGGGTAATCGTGGATCTCAGATTGTTACAATAATCGTAGATACACCAACTAAAATTTCCAAAAAACAGAAGGAACTTTTAGAAGAGTTTAGAGAAAGTTCAAAAAAATCATTCTTCGGAATTTAAGACTTGATTAATCTTGCTAATTTTTGTGAATATAATTTTGCTGAAAATGCAGTTAGAGATAGGGCTTGAATAGTTGCAAATAAGTAAAGTAACTTTTTAGATACTTTTGTTTCGGGCAGTGGGCCAATACCAATATCAATATAATTATTTGGTATTTTTTCACCTTGAACAATTTGCGGGCTATCATATTGGTTATCAAAGTTGGTGATTAGCTCAGAGGAAGTATCGATGTTGCCGTCACCATTTATATCGACTGCTACATCATTATTACCATCACCATCAAAATCAGCAATGAATTGTCCAGACTGGTTAGGTTTGACTGTATTGGGTATAGGTACAATTTTATTAACCCCTGATCCAGCAATAGTAACAAGTGGAACCGAGCTTGGATTGGTTGGGTTATTTGGTGGAGTTGTTGGCGGTGTAATAGGTCCTCCCGGCTGTTGGCTAGAAGAGACCAGACTAAAGTTTATCCAATTAAGTGTATAGGAAGAGCCTGTTACCTCAGCTCGTAGTTTTTTACCATTGCCTCCAGGTAGGCTAATATTTTGTAAGCTAATTGTTTGGTATTTTTGCCACTCACCAGTGTTAGGAATATTGGCAGTTGCGATTGTTGTACCGTCTAGTTTTAAGGTGATTTTACCTGTAGCAATAGCTGATCCAACTCTCATATCTATGTTGTATTTGCCAGCCTGTACGTTAGTTGTATATTCTTGCCACTCACCTGGTTCATTCCACCCAACATTAAAGCCTCCCTCGCTAGAATTTTCTATATCTACCCCGTCAGAACGATATTTGCCGCCCTGATTTGAAGAACTCGAATCATGATAAGCTACACCCTCACCACCTTCGTCGTAGTTTTCAGCTTCGATCTTGCCAGGTATCGGCCAATTATTGCCTAGGTAAGGTTTACGTTGTTGCTGCTGTGGCGGTGGCTGCGTAGGTACAACTGGTGTACCAGTATTATTAGTTGGTACACTACCAAGCGATGCTTCGTCCCAAGCCATCTTAAAGCTATCCATATATAAAATAGCTGTCTTTGCTAAATCATCATTTCTGTACATACCGCCTTTTACATATAGTGGAGGACTAGTAATGTTATCAACCCCAGACTTATCTAGTACTTTACTACCGTTATGCCATAGTTCAATTCTTCCTGAGTCTCCCCAGGTTACGTGCATTTTAAAGTTGTGCCATGAACCACGATTCATGGGAGCTTGCCAATAGTAATTCCATCTAGAACCATCACTTACCCCAAGAGCAATATTATCATTGGAGGCAAAGAAGGCCATTGGTGGTGATACACTGTCATTACCATGCCACTGTAAGAATATTTGCCAGCCACCATTTGCCGGTTGAGTTGGATAACTTGGGAAGGTTGGATCAAACATTGATGACCAAGAGTACCAACGATTCTCACCCTTCTGTTCGTTAGTCTGAGTAGTAAACTCACTTCTAGCAGTATTAGCACAACACCACTGAGCTAGTGGATTATCTCCCTTTCGGAGTTCAATACGAGCCATACCAGCACCTTGCACAGGCTTTACGCCATTATCCGCTTGAGAAACAATCCGTAGTCTGTCAGATGACACTCGTTGTAAACCCTGACCAGAAAAGTCAGTATCAAATGGTATGTTGAGAATCATGCCAGTGGCTGCTTTAGAATCTCTTGAATGCTGTAATATAGCAAAAGCTCCAAAGGCTGCACCAATAATTATTAATGCCATAGCCAACATTACTAATTTGGAGCTAAATAGTAGGGATTTTCTGCCTACACCTTTTTGTTGACTATTGGATTTCATTTTAGCTTCAATTATTTTTCAAAACTCATATATAAGATTACTATACACCTTAGTTTGTTAACCTAGAAGTTTCTTCGAGGTTTATTTATTAAGTTTTTAGTAGTTAAATTTATAGTTGGTGACCTGAATCAACCGACTGCTGCCATATGTACTATTACCAAAGCTTGGAATCGATACATTACCAAAGCAGTATCTAGACTGTTGACCAAGAGTAACTGTTGCGGTCTTTGACTGTGTTTTACCGCCAGTATTATCTATAGTCCATAATTTCTTATCAGAATCATCTGCATAGAAGTAAACTGTGTTACCATATTTCGCGTTTACATTAGCTGTGAAGGTTATAGATTTAGGAACTGCTGACCCGGCTGGTCGTGCAATACAATATCTGCCATATTGATTGGATTTATAACCCCTTTTGTTGCTATCGAATTGTACCAAAAGATTTCTGCTGTTACTTAGTGTCATGGGTGTTGAAACTGTACTGTTAACCACTCCTTCGCCTTTTTCCCATTTTGACCAGTCGTTGGGAGCAAGTGTAGATGATGTCGCTACGGGTGTAGGAGCTGGGCTAGGACTAGCAGTGTTGGTCTCTACTGTGGGTGTAGGAGCTGGTGCGGTCTGCGTAGGTACAACTGGTGTACCAGTATTATTAGTTGGTACACTACCAAGCGATGCTTCGTCCCAAGCCATCTTAAAGCTATCCATATATAAAATAGCTGTCTTTGCTAAATCATCATTTCTGTACATACCGCCTTTTACATATAGTGGAGGACTAGTAATGTTATCAACCCCAGACTTATCTAGTACTTTACTACCGTTATGCCATAGTTCAATTCTTCCTGAGTCTCCCCAGGTTACGTGCATTTTAAAGTTGTGCCATGAACCACGATTCATGGGAGCTTGCCAATAGTAATTCCATCTAGAACCATCACTTACCCCAAGAGCAATATTATCATTGGAGGCAAAGAAGGCCATTGGTGGTGATACACTGTCATTACCATGCCACTGTAAGAATATTTGCCAGCCACCATTTGCCGGTTGAGTTGGATAACTTGGGAAGGTTGGATCAAACATTGATGACCAAGAGTACCAACGATTCTCACCCTTCTGTTCGTTAGTCTGAGTAGTAAACTCACTTCTAGCAGTATTAGCACAACACCACTGAGCTAGTGGATTATCTCCCTTTCGGAGTTCAATACGAGCCATACCAGCACCTTGCACAGGCTTTACGCCATTATCCGCTTGAGAAACAATCCGTAGTCTGTCAGATGACACTCGTTGTAAACCCTGACCAGAAAAGTCAGTATCAAATGGTATGTTGAGAATCATGCCAGTGGCTGCTTTAGAATCTCTTGAATGCTGTAATATAGCAAAAGCTCCAAAGGCTGCACCAATAATTATTAATGCCATAGCCAACATTACTAATTTGGAGCTAAATAGTAGGGATTTTCTGCCTACACCTTTTTGTTGACTATTGGATTGAAATAGGTTTATTTTGTTTCTTAAGCTAGATTTCTTTTTCATGACCGATTATTCTTCTTATTTTCTTTACTATACTATAACCATAGCATATGAGTTTTGAAAGTACAAACTACTTGTGGATAAAATTGAAATTTATATAAAAAATTATTATAATTACACCTTAGATATGAACAGACAAAAAGACCAAGCTGGCTTTATAACAATGATAGTAGTCATGGTTATACTTATTATTATAGTTGTCGGCCTAGCCTATATGAGAGTCAAGGCCAAACACGGCTAAAGCCTAACTTTTTAAAGCTATCTTAAGTCTTCAAGTCCTTCAAAAGCTGTATGACTAGGATTGGTAGGATCAAACTTGCCTTGAGTAAGGTAGTCATGGATATCGTCGATACTATGGCCAGCGGCAAGCTTTTCATTTATAAAGCCTACTACTTTTATATAGCCCTGGTAATAAGCGATATCTTTAGTAAATATAGCCTGAGTACCGTCAGCATTATCTTCGCCTTTACTGCCTCTATAGTAGCGAGCAACTTTTTTCCAGCACTTATCTTCAATTTTTTGATAGTCAACTTCTTTTTCTTTTTTTGATTCGGCTAAGATTGCTTCTGCACGGGCAACCATGAAAAGTTCACCGCGTGTCATTTGCTTGCCGTTTAAAGAACCTAAGGCAAACGCTATTAAGTGATAATGAACTGGATCTTTTTCGGAATAGTCTCCGGCTACTGCTTTTTCTGACAATGTAGCAAGCCCTTCCTCGGCATCGATATAATCAGGCAATCCTGTGCCGAGTAGTTTACCTTTCTTGTACCCATTCACAGATCTTTTTACATGAGTTAATATTTCATGGGTAACTAGAAGTTTAAGTTGTTTTCTACTTACTGGTGGCTTATTTTTTGCTACGATAATCGTTTTTTCATCGGTATTGACAGCTGTGGATGTTCCTTCGCTTATGTCAACTTTCCAGTCGCTAAAACCGGGGTCATCATGGTGACTTAGCCAGTTTAGTACTTCCTCAAAGACTGTAGTTAAGTTTTCTGGGCCATTTTCATCACTATCTAGACCGTCGATATATTCAAAAATCTGACCATATCTACCTTGAAGTGATTCCCCGAGTTTTTCTATAACGGTGTTTTGGTCAATTTCTGTCTCAAATGTTTCTTCTGAACATTCCTTTAATTGGTCTGAGTAAAACTCTCTCAAAAAATTTACTTCTTTTTGTTGCTCTGGGCCAAAATTATCCAAATCATGGAGTCTTTTTCTGACAATATCTACAACTACCGCCTTATCAGGTTCGCCGTATAACTCAATTGATGCTTTGGTAAATTGTTCACGAGATTCTTTAGATGGTTGTCTGGTAAGCCTATCTGCATATCTGATTAGACCGCTGATAGCAACTTCACGAGCAGCAGCTTTCTCGGCAACTGGATCATTACTTCTGTTATATTTGTCCCACCGTTGTGCATCAAGAAATTCTTCTTGCAATGCGGCATCAGCTAAATGTGGTTGTCCTAAAGTTTCTAAGCCATGTCCAGTAACTGTAAATGCGTGTATGGGTTTTGGTTCGGGTATTCTTGATTTCATATACTATATTGTATCATAAAGTATCATATTTGTAAATATGGTGATATTGATTTTTTGATAAAAAAACACTATAATATATTTAATGGATTCAAAAATAATTGGCATAATTGAAAATGTGGTTTTTCCTGATTTTGATAATCTAGAAATTGATGCAAAGATAGACACCGGAGCTTATACTGGGGCTCTACATAGCACCAACATACATGTAGAGAGAAAAAACGACAAAAAAGTATTATTCTTTTCGCCATTTGATCATCCAGAAATTGTGCATAAGACCAACGATTTTAAAGTTGGCAATGTAAAAAGCTCTAATGGCCACATACAGGAGCGTTATTTTATTAAAACTCGGGTAAATGTGAGAGGCAATATTTATCCAATTACGTTAACTCTAACTGATAGGTCGGAAATGAGATCACAACTACTAATAGGTCGACGGTTTTTAGCAGCTTATGATTTTTTAGTTGACGTGAAGCAGACCTCTGGGATATCTTTAGCTGAAAAGGACGATTGATTATGAAGATAGCGATATTATCTAAAGGACCTGACAATTATTCAACCATGAGACTTAAGCAAGTTGCTGAGAATCGTGGACATGATGTAATGGTTATAAATTATGCAAAATGTTATGTGACTATTCAGCGAGATGAGCCGGTGATTCGTTATATGGGCGAAGATATTTCAGGCTTTGACGCAATTATTCCGCGGATTGCTTCTAGCTTGACTAAATACGGTACTGCAATGGTACGGCAATTTGAGGCACAAGGGTCATTTACGACCGCTAGCTCAATTGCAATTGCTCGTTCGAGAGACAAACTTAGGAGTATTCAAATTTTAGCTAAATCTGGTGTGAGTATCCCAAAAACTGTCTTTGCTCGTGACACTGCCGACTTGGATGATGTGATAGAACAGGCTGGCGGTACGCCGTTAATTATTAAGGTTGCTCGCGGTACTCATGGCAATGGTGTTGTACTGGCTGAGACTAAAAAAGCAGCTCAAGCTGTAATGCAGGCTTTTTATGTGGAGGGAGTGAGCTTTTTAGTACAGGAGTTTATTAAAGAGTCGGCCGGTACAGATATCAGGGCATTTGTAGTTGGTGGTAAGGTGGTGGCTAGCATGGAGCGTCAGAGCTTAGATGATGACTTTCGATCTAACATACACCAAGGCGGCATGGGTAATCCAGTAAAACTGACTGATGAAGAGCGAAAGACTGCACAAAGAGCAGCAAAAGCTATGGGTCTACCAATCTGTGGTGTAGATATGATGCGTTCAGAAAGAGGGCCGTTAGTTTTGGAAGTAAATTCAAGTCCTGGTTTTGCGATAGAGAAAATGACTGGTAGAAATGTAGCCGAGAAAATAATTGAGTATGTAGAAAATAATGCTAAAGGACGTAGACGAAAAGACCGCGTTGGTGCGTAATAAATTTTTTATTTTTTTGTGTCTTTTGACGGGTTTAATAATCGGGTTTATTATCTGGAATCAGCAAAATTATAGAAACTGCGTTGGTGTGCAGGATCAAAGTTGCATAGTCAGGTATGAATTAGCCGATAATGATGCAAAGCGAATAAAAGGGCTTTCTGGAAGAGATAAGCTGCCAGACGAGCGGAGTATGCTATTTGTATTTGATGAGACCGAAAAACAATGTTTTTGGATGAAAGGCATGAAATTTAATATTGATATAGTCTGGATTGATAAAGATAAAAAGGTACTGTCATTAGACGAAAATATTAAACCTAATACTTATCCTGAGACTTTCTGTGAAGATGAAGTAAAGTATGTTTTAGAAGTTAACGCTGGAGTAGTACGGAAACTAAATATGAGTATTGGCACTCAGCTTACTTTTTGATAATTTCAATAATTACCCAAACATCATGCTAAAATTATGCTTATGTATAATATGCAAATGATTTTGGTTATTGCTGTCTTCTTAGGCATAATTGGCCTAATCTTGTTCTTAAAAGTACCGTCTAGTGCAGTAGTAACAAGTGTATTTGTGGGTTATATCTTAAGTAGTCAGGCTAGTAGTGACATCTATGGCTTTATTGCTAAAGTTAGCGGTATTGGTGATTATCGTAATATTCAAATTGGACTTCTTGTTCTGCCACTAGCTTTAAGTATTTTGTTCTTAAAGGGGAGGGCAAAGGGCAAAAAACCTGCTCATATACTCCTAGTAGCGGTGTCAATTGTGCTAGTGGTGATGTTTTTGTATAAACTAGTGCCGGTTATTAAAACGAATCTAGATATTGCTAGCTACGGACAGATAGAGAGCTACAAGACTTTTATTATAATTATCTGTAGCTTACTAGCACTAGTTTTAATATGGTTAAGTATGCCAAAAGCCCATTACGACGAACACGACAAGAAGTAGGTATAAATAATTTTAGTTACTATTTAAGAGTTAAGAGTTCGAAGGAGGTGGTGGAACTACACCGTTATTGTCTGGTGTTTGAGGAGTGATACTTGGATCGCTAGCTGGTGGTTGAGGCTGAGCAATAGAGTCGACACCAGGCACCGGGTTTATCGGCTGCGGATCAGCTGGCGGCATAGGTGCAGGGCCAAAAGTTGGCTGCATTTGCTCAGTAGGAGTTGGCTGTTGATTGCTGGTGTCCATAGCTTGTGGCTGGTCTTGTGTTATTGGCTGTTGATCTGGCATAGCTTGAGTGTTGGTATCCAATGGATTATTTGGTGCCATAGGGTTCGCTGGCGGAGGTGTAGGCTGGCCAGTTTGCATTGAGTTAGAATTGTTTTTTTTGCCGAAGCTAAAGAGATTTGATAATTTCATATCTAAACGTTAGCATATTATACGATTAATTACAAAATTTATTTGCCAAACCGCCGCGTACGTTTATAAAACTCGCCTATGCAGTTTTTGAGATCTGCGGCAGTAAAATCTGGCCAAAGTTTGTCTGTAAACACTAGTTCGCTATAAGCTGATTGCCATGTCAAGAAGTTGCTTAGGCGTTGCTCACCAGATGTCCTGATAACTAAATCTGGTGGTGGTATATTGGGTTGGTATAAATTTTCTTGGACTATGTCGTCGGTAATTTTACTTGAGTCTAGGCCGCTATCAATAATCTTTTTAACTGCATCTGTAATCTCCTGTCGACCACCATAATTTATGCAAACTACCACTGTTATTTTGGTATTATTTTTAGTTAATTCTTCAGCTAAGCTTAGGCTTTTGATGATTTCTGGCCTAAGATTATCTGTGCAGCCGGCAAATAATATACGAACATTTTGTTTGTGAAAGCTCTTTATTTCATTTTTTAGTACCCATAGCAAAAGCTTCATAATGCCGCTTACTTCGTCGCTACTCCTGGTCCAATTTTCTGATGAAAACACATACGCACTTATGAATTTTACATTTAGCTTAGCGGCGGCTTCGACGATAGTTTTGAGATTTTTGTATCCCTGCCTGTGGCCTTCAATGGCTGGAAAACCGTGAGCTTTTGCCCAGCGTCGATTGCCATCCAAAATTAGCCCGATGTGCTTACATTCGTTTCTCATTCTCATATTAATTATAATCTCTCTTTGGTAAAATTTAAAAATTCGACTAAAAATACGATTCGTTCAAGTTGGACATTGACACTTCCTGTTAGAGATACGATTGAATATGTCCGTAGGGCTAGAAATTTGAGCCAGCCTGCAACTTTGTGGCTTTGCTGTATATGGATGCTGCACATACTTTAATGAAGCTAACACCCGAACTAACAAAAAAGCCTCCGAAGAGGCTATTTAACTAAACTGGAGGGCCCGCCGGGGCTCGAACCCGGGACACGTGGCTTAAAAGGCCACTGCTCTACCAACTGAGCTACAGGCCCATAGCAGATTGCATTGCTATGAGATTTTATTATTCTAACAGATGTAAAATGTTAAAATCAACTAAAGCTATTATACACTTTTTGTATCAAAAAGCAATAAATCAAACAGATAATTGAACTAAAATTGGGGTGTGGTCTGATAGTTTACTCTTGGGCAAAGCCTTTACGCCTTCGACACAGGCGTTCATACTAGTGGCCATATCAAACCTAACGCCTAAGTATTTGTTGAAGTAATAAGTTGGTCGATCACTAAGAGTTAGTTGATAGCCACTTTTCTCGATTCGTATCTTTAGACCACGTTTAAATAGTAAATAGTTGTAGTCACCAACCATAACCGTCGGACAGCCATCACTATGCTCTAGTAAAACCTGGTGAGCGGTGCTAATCTGGCGTTTGCGTACATAGTTTGTGGCTACGTGACTAGTAGCGTGAAAACCGCCAACACAAACTTCTTTTTGGCTCCAGCGATCATAAATTTTAGTTACTAGCAGTCTTTCCATTTCTGGCATAAATAACCATTCCAAAAAAGCTTTTTTCAGGACGTGTGAAGTGGAATCGGTTAATGTAAAACGATCTTTGCGGTAATAAACAGCGATATTAAGTCGCCAATTTGGTGTTTTGTCGCCTAAAATTAGATTGCCAATTTCATCCGGTAAACGATCGCCGCGACATTCCTGTAGGCATAAAATATCGGCGTTATATGCTTTTGTTAACTTCTCGAGTTCTACGCCAGCTCGATGATAACGCAGATTATAGCTGATAATTTTGATTTTATTTTGGTTTTTCATCATTACTATCACTAATTAAATCACAATGAGCTTGAGCTTTGCAACTGATTTAAGGTGTATTTATGGTATAATCTAAAAAAATATAGCAAAGGAGAAAAAATGTCTGGACACAGTAAATGGGCAAAAATTCATCGCGGCAAAGCAATTGAGGACGCTAAACGAGGGGCGATTTTTACCAAACTAGGTAACGCGATTGCTGTGGCTGCTAAGTCGGGTGCTGATCCGGATATGAATTTTACTCTGCGTTTAGCTATTGATAAAGCTAAGACTGCTAATATGCCGGCGAAAAATATCCAAAATGCTGTCGATAGAGGTAGTGGCAAACTGGGTGGCGATGCTCTGCAAGAAGTCATGTATGAAGGTTATGGACCAGGAGGCACGGCAGTTTTGGTAGAATGTGCAACCGATAATGTTAACCGAACACTACCACATGTTAAAACAGCTTTTTCTAAGCACGGCGGCAATCTAGCAGAAAAAGGTTCAGTGGCTTTTCAGTTTGACCGCAAAGGCGTAATAACGGTGAAAGGTGCTGGTGAAGATTTGCTTTTGCAAGTTTTGGAAGCTGGGGCAGAAGATGCTGAAGAAGATTCAGGAGAAGTGGTTGTCTATACCGACCCAAAAGAGTTCACTGTTGTCAGAGATAAGTTGAAAGATTCGGGGCTAGAATTAACAGATAGCGAACTTAGTTATGTGCCAAAAAATATGGTTGTAATTGAAGATGAAGCTACGGCTGGTAAGATTGGTCGTATGATGGACGCAATCGAAGAGCTTGATGACGTGGTGAATACACATGTTAATTTTGAGTTTGCTGACGAGCTTGAAGTTTAACCTGGCACTATGCGACTTTATTTATCATCGCAAAATGTTGGTAATCATGTACATAGACTGGTAGATATGGTTGGTAAAAATAGAACGGTCGCCTATATCAGTAATGCCAAAGATTATTCAAGTTTGGAGCGAAGATTGAAAATTCCGGTGCATCGAACTGAGTTTGAGTCTCTAGGTTTTAAGTTTAAGGAGTATGATCTACGCAAGTATATTGGCAAATCAACTGAACTGGAAGCAGAAATTACTAAATTTGGCTTAGTTTTTGCTACCGGCGGTAACACATTTTTGCTTCGCAGAGCGATGCACGATTCTGGTTTAGACAAAATTATTATTGAGGGTCTTAAAAAAGATAAGTTTGTATACGGTGGCTCGAGTGCCGGTTCGATAGTGGCCTGTCCTTCACTTAAAGGCGTAGAAACTGGTGATGATCCAGAGGCAGTAGAAAAAATATACCATAAAGAAGTTATTTGGGAAGGTTTAAATCTGGTTAACTTTTACCTGTCGGTTCACCATGGCTCAGCTTGGTTTGGTCGCGAGGCAGAGGCAATGGTAGATTTTTTTAAGCTTCACAATATGCCTTATAAAACCCTAAGTGATGGGCAAGTATTGGTTGTCGACAACGATAAACAGGAAATATTAGTATGAGAATTTTGGGGATAGATCCGGGTACTGGTATTTTGGGCTTTGGTGTGATTGAGGCTAGCGGCTCAGGCAAGGTGAAATTGGTTGATGCTGGGGTAATTACGACTCCGGCTAAGCAAGAAGACAGCTTACGGCTACTAACAATTTATGATGAATTAACAGAAGTAATTAAGCAAAATAAGCCCGATGTCATGGTAGTGGAGAAATTGTTTTTTGCTCAAAATGTAACAACTGCAATGAGTGTTAGTCAGGCTAGAGGAGTTGTACTCTTGGCTGGCATAAAAGCTAAGCTTAGTTTGTATGAGTATACTCCTCTACAGATTAAGCAGGCATTGACAGGCTATGGTCGAGCCGACAAAAAGCAAATCCAAGAAATGGTTCGGGTTATTTTGGGACTAAAAGAAGCTCCTAGGCCAGATGACTGTGCTGATGCTTTAGCGGCAGCTATTTGCTACACTATGACAAATTAATCATCGCTATCGCCTCAATGCGTCAAGGTCCGACCTTGACGCAAAGTGAACTTATTGATCAACTGGACTGGCAAGCTCCCATTTTAGCTCATCGATTATATTTTTTTGACCTTGGTAGTCTTCTAGAAATTTCATATATTCTTTAGGTGACTCAAATAAAGAAAAAATAGTCTGAGTATCTAGCCAATTGCATTTGCGGTTACCAGAATAAAAATCGATACTTGTATGTTTGTTTTGACGCCAATTTTTGGGATTTAGATGAATATAGCGTGATATGTGAATATAGTAATCTTCGGAAGTAATAAGAGATCCAAGGTACTTACTGCCAAATAGTGGGCCACGTCGCTGGTATTTTTTATTAAAATATATGCTATAGCTTGTCATTATTGATTGCATAAATTTGGCGATACTGTGAGGGTCTTCTGCTTGATAAATAAATAGATGAATATGGTTTGGCATTAGGGCATATGATAATAGTTTTAATTCGTCGGAGAAGCTCTTATATTTGTGACGAGTAGAGCTGATGGCTATCTTTTTAGATAAGTATCTTTTAAATAGTCCAGTAAACATAGCATAATCTGCTTCATCACGAAAGATTAATTGTTTGTTAACACCCCTGTTGTACACATGATAATAACTGAAAGCCGAGTATTGCTTAACTACATTTTTTGTTGGCATATTTATATTATGCGTCAAGGTCGGACCTTGACGCAAGAGGAGTGTGGGATAATGGGGTATGATTAGTTATCTTTTTGGGGAAGTTGTAGCCAAGGATTTGGATGAGGTGGTGGTTGATGTGGCTGGAGTTGGCTATGGTATTCGGATGAGTTTAGTGGATTATGAAGCAGTAGTTTTGGGTAGTAAGACCAAGCTTTTTATCTATGAGAATATTAGAGAAGATAGCTATGATCTGTATGGCTTTTTGGATCAAAGTACGATCAAGTTATTTAATCAGCTGCTGAGTGTAAAAAACGTTGGACCTAAAGTAGCCTTGGCAATCTTAGGGATTGGTCCACAAAGCGTGGTTAAACAAGCGATTGCCAGTGGTGATATCAAAAGAATTCAAACTGCCAAAGGCGTAGGCAAGCGAGCATCAGAGCAGATAATTGTTGAATTGCGTGACAAAGTCGGACTCATTAGTAGCGACGAAGCTGAAGGTGTCGTAACTCGTAGCGGGATTGATCTTGACGACGAAGCTGTGCAGGCTTTAATCGCTCTTGGTTACAGCGAATACGATGCTCAAAAGGCTCTAGCAGCCACCGACAAGACTGCCGACACCGAAGCTCGTATCAAACAGGCTTTAAAAAATAGATTTTGAAGCTACTTTTTGCGGTAGTTAAGAAAGTTTTAGTTTAAGTGCGTATGTGGTGTTAACTGAGCTTGTTGCTAGCCATTAAAATCAGCCCAAGGATTCAGAGGAGACATCTGTCTGTAAGAGCTGCCAGTGACAACAAGTTCACGTAAAGCATTTTGCGTCCTATCGATAGTTCTTGCTGCCTCTGGCTCATTGCCTGTCGTAGCAGAAAGTATAAATTTACCCAACCTCTCGCTATAGTTTGTGGTAACAAAAATTCTTCCAGTACCTTGATTATGCATTCGAGTTACTAGCTCCGTAAATTCTTTGCCAGCAAGTGCGTATGGTTGATTGAGGTCATCAATAATTATATTTTCTGCAGTAGAAGACGTTATGGAACCCATTCTGGTTGTCGGTACGTTAAAATAATCGATTTTGTCATAACTCTTTAGAGTAATAGCTTTTGCTAGGCCTATCGCTATGTGGCTTTTACCAACTCCGGCTGGCCCCGAGGACCATAATCCCATGAAAATATTGTGGGTTGCTCCTGCAATGAACGAAGCAGCTCTTAGTAGCCTCTCTTGGCTAGGGTTTTGAGGCTTATAAGTCTCTAGTCTAGAGGCCGTGTTTTCGGGCGGTAGGTTGTGTGCTAGTGCGAAGTTTATGTCTTGAGCTAAATAATCTTCAGGGATTATTGCTTTACCAACCAAAAGACCTTCATGCACTGAAAGGCCGGCGTGAACATTGACTAGTGTACTTGAATATTTTTCGGGTACGTCTTTTACGTCTAAATTTATTTCATATATATTTGCCATTATTGCAACTATATTATTATTATTATTATTATTTGTCAAGTAATCTTTGAGCTGACATAATATATTTATGAGCTTACCGCACTGTGATCTACGTTTAACACTTCTTAAGCCTCGGAAGGGGCTTTAGTTATGGCGGTTGAGCGAATAGTTAATAGTGGAACTGATGGGGTAGACGATTCTGAACAACAGGTAGAGAATAATCTGCGTCCCAAGGATTTTGGTAACTATATTGGTCAAGATAGGCTTAAAAAACATCTAAAAGTTGCAATTGCGGCTGCCAAAAAGCGTGGCGAGCCGATAGACCATGTGCTGCTTTATGGCCCACCAGGTCTTGGCAAGACCACTATGGCTAGTGTGATTGCTAATGAAATGGGAGCAAATATCAGGATTACCAGTGGTCCGGCTATTGAACGGGCGGGAGATTTGGCTAGCTTGCTAACAAATCTGCAGGACGGCGATATCTTATTTATCGATGAAATACATCGTCTACATCGTAGCGTAGAGGAGGTTTTGTATTCAGCGATGGAGGACTTTAAACTTGATATTATGCTGGGTAAGGGTCCGTCAGCTAGGAGTTTGCGACTGGATTTGCCTAAATTTACGATTATTGGAGCGACGACTAAAACTGGTTCGCTTGCCGCTCCGCTGCGTGATCGTTTTGGTATTCAGCATCGACTAGAATTTTATACTCAAGGTGATATTACTAAAATTATCGAACGGGCTGCTGGGATTTTGGAGGTGAAAATTAATTCGCAGGCAGCCGATAAATTAGCACTACGTTCGCGACTGACTCCCAGGATTGCCAATCGACTTCTGAAGCGAGTTAGGGACTATGCCGACGTAAATGGCGATGGGATTATTGACACTTCAATTACCGAAAGTGCCATGAATATGCTAGAAATTGATGAATTAGGTTTGGATCCGGCCGATAGGCGGGTATTGGACGCAATAATTGAGCATTATGCTGGCGGTCCGGTTGGCCTAGATACCGTAGCGGCTATTACTGGAGATGAACGTAGCACAATTGAAGATTTTTTTGAGCCTTATCTGATGCAAATCGGCATGTTAGAGCGTACCCCCCGCGGTCGTAGAACAACTCTTAAGGCCTACAAACACTTAGGCAGGAAAATGCCTAGTGACGATAATCAGGCAAAATTGGTATAATATATTAACTAATTAAGTTATGGTAAATTTAGCAGACAAATTTCAGGACAAAGAAGAAACTGACATTATGCCAGATGCAGTCAGGCATCGACGGCCAGTTTTTAACCCTATGGGCAGGATTGAGAGTTTGGCGGCCGACGAGACCAAAATTGCCGATATAAGGCGTCACCCATTTGGTTTATTTTTGATTTATATTCAGGTCATGGTCGGTTTAGCTGTAGCAGCTGTCTTTATTTTTGGTTTTTTGCCTTCACTAACTAGTGGTACAGGTAGCATGGGTAGCCAGATTACGGGTCTTTTTTTAGGTATTGGCTCAATTGTTGTGGTCATGGCTTTAATCATGCTACTTTTAGTTACAAGGATTTACCAATCTAACCAATTAATTGTTAGTGATGTTAATGTAACTCAGGTACTACAAACTGGTTTGTTCAGCAGGAAGGTATCAGAGCTTTCTATGAACAATATTGAGGATGTGACCTCAGTACAGAAAGGTATTCTGCAAACAATGTTTAACTACGGTACATTAATTATCGAGACGGCTGGTGAGCAAAATAACTTTACGTTTCACTATTGTCCCAACCCTAATGCTTACGCCAGAGCAATCTTAGACTCCAGGCAGATGTTTATTAGCAAGAATACAGCTAGTTTCCACTAAAATTTTTCATTATTATTCGTTGAATGGATTGGTCCTGGCTTGCTCAAATAGACTTTTGACAGTTACATTTTGATCTTCTAGCGATTTCATAGTATTTACAGCATTTTGGTTGACCTTGAGTTTTGTCAACTTTTCATTACCGCCGGATAGTTGGTCGGCAGAAGGTTCCTTTTGTGCAGCCTGGCTGATAGCAAAGACCAAAAATCCATAAACACCAAGTACTAAAATTATAAAAATAACTATAAAATAGCGGTGAACTTTATTTTCGATAGCAATTAGTTTAGCGAGTAAGATTTTGGGGTTGAGATTTATATCTTTCATGGTTTTACGTATGCGTTTAATTTTAATGAAAAACTGAGCTTATCGGACTTTTTATCTGGTTTTATGGATATGTTAGTTACATGAGCAGTGCGACGATTATTTTCAATTTTTTCTAGAAATTGGATAAGTGAATCGTAGGCGATTGGATTAGTTTCGTCACTAGCAACATTGATAGGCAGGGCATAGACATTTTTCATGCCATCAACTTTTTGTAACTGGCTGATTGTTGGAGCTGTAGTGGTTGGAGCGGGTGAGCTAGTAGTGCCAGATGGGGTAGTATTTTTTTGACCCAAGTTAGAAGTGTCGAAAGAGATTGTCTTGATAGTTATGCCTTTCTCGTTAGCAATTTTATTGATTTCGCGGATAGTTTTTGCCTGATCTTTATCTTGAGGTACGATTGACTGAGCAATCATGTTTAGCTCACTGTAATTTTGTAGATCTTTTTTGGCAGTAATGAGTGATATTTGTTGGTCGGAGGCGGTTTTTGCCTGAGCTTTAGCCGACGTTAGTTTGACGGTCTGTTTATTGATTATATTATAGCCAAAATATGCAACAGCGACGATCAACATCGCCAATAGAATATTAGTACCAATCATAATATAGTGAAATTTTTTAGGATTTAATTTCATTGCTTTACCTCTGCTTTTTTGGTTGGATCAATAAATAAGAAAGGATTCTTTTTGTTAAATAGTGCTTTAATCTGTACTGTGCAAGGATATTTACTAATAGTTTCTGAAGTGTCAGTAGCTGTTGTACAGTTGATGTTTTCAATGTCGGCTTTCTCAAATATTTGGTTTTTAGGATCTTGCAAGTTTACTTGCACTTGTGAGCCAGCGTTAAAGTTTTTGGCTCCGGCCGACAAACTTACACTACCCTGCAGATCGCTGATTTGCAGGCTTAGCAAAACGCTATTCTCTGGTAGAGCTGCTCCGAGTTGTGTCAATAATTTAGAAAACAACACTTCTTTAGATAAAACGTCGCTAGCTAGCTTAATGTTGCTAGAGTAATCTTCAATTTGTTTTTGAGTTTCAGATATTTGTTGCTTTTCTAGTTCGGACTGTTTAAGTAAAGCTTCTTTTTGAAATTTATTGGTGGTGGAGATAAGCAACAGCATACCAACGGCAATAATCAAGCAAGCTCCAACTAGTGATGCCGCTAGAGCAAAGGTCCAGTGAAGTAACGTGTTGTTTTTACGAGCAAAAGTTATGTCTTGTTTGGTTGAGGAAGGGATCAGATTAATCATGAAAATAGCTCCTTTGGCTCAATTAATGATAAACCAGCAGCTGTAACGTAAATTGATCGTTCCAAGGGGCTAGGAACTCTTAATTTATGAAGACTAAGATTTTGGAATGGCTCGCAGGTTCTGACAGGTAAACGTAGCGAACTAGTCAGGTATTCTGATAATCCTGGCATGTTTGCACCACCGCCCATTGATACTATTTGCCCAATTTTGTCGGTAGTGCCAGACCTCTCCTCGTAGTATCTAACCATACGTTGGATTTCTTTGACCATTTGGTCAAGTGTTGGTTTTAGTACTTCAATTATTTCGTTTTGCTTTTTGCTCTTCCCGATACCGTATTTGGTCTTCACAATGTGAGCTTCTTGGTCGTTGATATTTAAGGTTTTGGCGATTGTATCGGTGAACATGTCGCCGCCTTTAGACATGGTACTAGTTAGTATCACGGTTTTGTCATGTACGGTGATATCGGTAGAAATTGAGCCAAAATCAATCAAAATAGCTGGAATATTGCTGTGTTGATCTTGTTTTTGGAATAAACGAGCCGCTGATAAAATACTAGTGTCAAAGCCAACTGGCTCAAGCCCGATTATTTTGGCAAAATTACTATAACTATCGACTATTTTCTTAGGGGCTCCTACAGCTAGAACTTCAATACCCTGGTCGTTACGGCTAATAATTGTGTAATCAACATATAAATCTTCGATTGGGATTGGAATATACTGCTCGGCTTCGGTCTGCACGGCATCATCGATCTCTTTGTCTTTTAAAACCGGTAAAACGATGGTTCGAGCATAAGTCTTGGCGGCTGGGATAGACATAGCTACACGATGAGAGGTAACTTTGCCAATGATGTGATTGTCAAATAAATTATTGGCAGCCTTGGCTAGGGCTTCATAGTCTTTAACAACCCCATCGACGATCGCTTCGGCTGGAAAACCGCTAATACCATAGCCAACTACGCTAAATTTGTCACGAGTAAACTCCGACTGCATAACTTTTAGTGTGTTATGGCCGATATCAAGTCCGAAAATTGGCTTGTCTTTATAAAAATTGACTGAATTTTGCATTGATTCCACCGATAATGTTTATGTTTATTATATATTATTTTGCGGTGATTATATACAGCTAATCACGGTTTGGTTAGAACTTCTCGCCAGCTCAAAATACTGTGTCCACCGACCAGTGGAAAATACGGTGGTGGACCGTAGAGCAAATTATAGTCATATTTGGTTGTATTATTTTTAACACCACTTATATAGCTACCACTAGAAGAGTCTCGAACGGCTTGCGGACAGCTTCTATTTCCCCAGTCCCATGTCCATGTCCAAGTAGTTCTGGAGGCAATTGATCCATAAAATAAGAATTTTTGATTATCGCCGACCCAACCCATTGTGCATTTTGAAGAATTAGAGTGGTACTTATCTGGGTAGCCTACATTGCCCTCTTTGGCAATAATTGACGCGTCTACTTCAAAGTTAAAATCACCGGTTTGCGGTAAGGCATAAGGTGTTAACTCTACAGAATCTTCGGCAATTAGTCCGATAGCATCGGCACCATTTTTAGTACTGTACTTGATGTTATCAATTATTTTAATATTCGCCATTGTGTTGGTAGCTAGTCGTCCGGCAGCAATAGTAATCCTGCCAGAGTAGACTGAGTTGGTTCGCACCCAGACGTTATCTTCTACAAACAAGATGCCGTTAGATGGTGGAGCTAAGTTAGAATATAGCAAGGTAGTACGCAGGGCTGAATTGTAGTTTGCTTTCGTATCTTTCTCTTGGTCGACCGCGTACATATTGTAGGTGCCGTTAGAATTTAGTTCAATCAAATATCCGCGGTCAACACTAAATGCACCGCTATTACTACGTTGTGGTAAATAAAATGGTGTTTGAGTCTTTGGTGTCTGTGAGCATGGGCTTGGTTGGGTGGCAAGATTGGCGGTTGACGAGTCGGCGGCAAAAGATACTTTTTTGATAGTGCAGAGTGTATCGGTGACAACATTGAAGTCAACTAGCGGAGTCGGAAAAATCCAGTCGGTTTTTGGCCGAGTGTTACAGTTTATTGGGGCTGTAATTGAAGAGTGGCACCAAACACCAGGGTGACTGCTGCCATCACCACCTAAGTTGGTGGGCGGTACATAGGTGGCGTTAGAGCTACTAACGATACTATTACTGGCTCCGTCCATTCTAATACCAACATTGGAGTGAACTGGACCGTCGACCGATTCATACTGTCCTACCCAAAAAGGCTGATCTGAGGCAAGAGCAAAGTTTGCAAAAGACGAAGCTCCAATTTTGGCTTCAATAGTTCTAGTAATATTGGTACCGTTTACCTTACCTATTGACCTGACGGTTGACATGGTCGACCCAGCATTGTCGGGTTTGATCCATAGGGTGTATGTACCGACTGTCTTAGAATTATCATCTGTGTAGCTATGAACATAAGGTCCGTAGCCGAGGTTAGGGTCAGGTGTCGCGGGTGTAGTTTGGCCGTCCTTATAATCAGTTGGAGCGTGACTAAGGTGCCACAAGTAGTAGTTTATGCCAGCTTCGGAAATATTAAATGCTTGTTGACTTTTGATATTGCGGCTAACGATTTGCAGATTTGATTGAATCAGGGTAAAAACTGCTCCAGAAATTATTATAAATGCCAAAATGGCACTCAGTACACTTGGCAGAATCATGCCTGATTGATGATTTTTTCTCATAAGTTGCTCTTTCTGTTCCTAATCGAAACTTGAGTGCTGATGGTTTGAAAGCTATTTTTTACATTGCCATCGCTAGGTGTTTGTAAATTTATACGAAAACCCTTAATTGTGTTTAGATTGCTGATTGGCATAGCTAAATTATTACCAGAGTTGTCTTGATACTCGAACAATCTTACCCCACCGGTTTGGTAAAAATATGGAATAACCGTATAGGTTTTTTTGCGAGCTGTATCTTGTACGCCGTCTGGTGGATTAGCCGTCATAGGTGTTACATCGGCGTACAGTGTTGTGCGGGCAGGGTTTAGGTAGTAGCGAATGAGCGACACGTAGTTATTATTCGGAAAAAAGTAAGCGTAAACAGTCACACTATCGCTAGTAGCCTCGGTTACATCAGTTGCACCTCTTAGTACATTTGTAATTCGCTGTGATTGCTGGGTTAAATCCGAAAAAGCTGACCCGTCTTTTTGTAATCCTAGGTATTGCCTTAGAGTAGTAACAAAAAAAGTTAAGAAAATAACTCCAACGACCGATAAAACTGTCATAGCAATCAGTAATTCAATTAAACTAAAACCTTTTTGGCTATCAGTAGATTTTTTATGGTACGACATTGATACTTCCTAAACTTAAGTCGCTGGGTGACACATAACTGTCAGAACCGTTACTGATAGTTAACTGCGTACTGCCAATTACAGCACCGGTCATATTGGCGGTGCAGTCAAGTTTGTCATTGATGACAGTTGGAGGGTTAGCTCTTGCTCCGTTGCAGGTTGTTGTAAAGGTGTTGGCACCTTGTTTTATATTTGCCGATGCATTACTGCATGGAGCATTACTGCAAATATTAATACCCTCTACGCGGAAGCTAAAGCTACTTAGATTGGTTGAACCTAGAGACAGCTCTTGTGGAGTGAAGGCAAATATCCTTACAGCAGATGAGCTATTTGAGAATATCAAGCGGACTTTCTGAATGTAATCTTGAGAAGAATAGTTAAAAAGTGGGCTTGGTGGCGAGGTTGAGTCATAAGTCGGCACATTAACTGGTGAATAAGAGCTAATGCCAGCGTAAGGAATAGCCGCGACAAGGTAGTAGGTAGTGGTGCCTATTTTGCAGTTTAAATTTTGATTGTCACCGCAAAAATAGTATGGTCCTGGCACTAAGTCATTGAAGGCTGCCAACCCGGTTGCGTTAGTAGATGTCCGACTGTCGGTTGGAGTAAAGTTATCAAAGTAATATTCGGTGTTTTTAGGGTCGGAGTATTTTTTATAGCCACCTTTGGCATAAAGCTTTAAGTTGGCCAGTGGACTGCCAGATTTATCTAGTGCTTCGGCAATTAAGCTATTTGACGTCATTGGCTTAATCACCATAGTCAACATTGATGGCTTTTGAGATAAGATTTTTTGACTTGAAAAAGTAGGCGTTAATGAACCAGACGGCACAATCGTAACTAGCGTTGAAAATCCGTTTTTTGAAGCGGTTAACTTGTAGTCAAAAGCGTTACTGTCTGGCTTGAGGTTATAAAAAATTGCTACTCCGTTAGAATCGCTTGTATCATTAGCATTAGTGTTGGGTGTGATGGTGTTGTTAAAAACATTTACGTTGGCACCAGATATAGGATTACCTTTATCATCTACCACAGTAACTACTAATGCACCAGTCGAGCTAGAAGTTTCGGCTACTTTTGATGAAATTTGAGTGTCCATGGCTGCCAAAACTGTCCCAGAACGGGATTTCACATCGACGTGAGCGATTTTATAATCAGCCGGGTTGTTATCTGGTAGAGTAATGCTAGCTGGTACTGGCTTGTTGCGGCAAAGTGCTAATACCAAACATCCATCGAAAGCATCATCGATGTAGTTAATACTAGTGATAATTGTATAATTTGCTCCATCGATTTTTTGTGTACGGCTAGCTGGAATATAGCTAGGGGCGATAATGCTGCCACCGCTAACTGCTAAATTGTCATAAGGTAAAGATTTTAGATACTCGATTTGATTTGAAGCAAGTGAATTAGCAACAGCTTTTTGTTTGGCCACTACAGCACTATTAACGAGCGAAGTAAAAAGCCCAAAAAAGCTAAGTACCACAATCGATAGCACGGTTAGGCCAATTACTAGCTCAACTAAAGTAAACCCACTCTGACTATTATTTAGCTTTAGCATTTAATAGTATTTTAACTTAAAATCAACTAATAAAAAAGAAACCCCTAAAGTTTACTTACTAGTTAGGGGTTTCTTAGATATTTAAAGCTAAAGCTTAGTTGCTACTCTTCTTGACGAAGGTACCACCAGATTCTTTTGTGGCAGTTAGTTCGAAGTTGTCACAATCACCGTTTGCGACAGTGTTGTCACAGCCGGTTGGAGTAGCTACGTAACCATAACTACCGACACTTGAAGTAGCTGTTGGAGCTGAACCTGTAGACCATTTAGGGTCTTTTAGAGCGTTAGCATCAAGGCCTTTTAGATTAGCCGATACCCATGAAGCATCTTGTAGATTAGCTAACGTTGGATATTTGGCATTTTGAGCGTGATAAGCTTCTACTTGTGCAGCTACTGCTGAAACATCAGTTTCTCTTTCGCTATCGCGTGCCTTCTTTTGAATACCAGTAAAAGTTGTAATTACAAGCAACGCCAAGATACCAATTACGACGATTACAATCAAAAGTTCAACTATTGTAAAACCTTGTTCTTTTTTCTTTAGTGAGATCATGAGGACCCACCCTCCTTAATTTAATTATTATTTGTTAAGTGAACCTTTTAGAATAAGGTATCATAAGCAGTATTATTATACATAAGCGTCATCTAAGTCAATACTAATTACCGCCATTGCCAGCATTTTGGCTTAGACTGGCAATTGGACCCATGACACTAGCGGCGATCATACCCACCATTCCACCTAGAACGACTATCATAATTGGTTCGATTAGTGAGCTTAGTCCATCAATCACTGCATCAACTTCTTCATCGTAAAAATCGGCGACTTTTACCAAAATTGTATCGATTTCGCCAGTTTCCTCACCAATTGCTAGCATCTGTGACACAATTGGTGGAAAATATTTAGACTTAGCTATTGATTCTGATAATGGTCGACCATTTTTGACATTTTTGGCTGCGGCAACTAAGTCGGCTTCGATAACTTTATTGCCGACTGCTCCACCAGTCACCTGAAGTGCATCTAAAACGCTAACTCCAGAGGCCATCAGAGAGGCAAATGTTCTGGCAAATCTAGCAACGGCAATTTTAGCAATCACCATCTTTAGTACTGGAATTTTTAATAAAAACTTATGGAAGTTGTATTTACCTTTTGGCGTTTTGATGTACCGTCTGAATAGGAATATTCCAATTCCCATCACAATAAAAATTGGAATAGCATATTTTTGCATAACGTGACTCATGCTTAGCATAACCACGGTATAAGGAGGCAATTTGGCATCAGGGCCACCAAGATCGGTCAAAATCTTGCCTAGTTTTGGCATTACAAAAAGCATAATTCCAAAAAAAGCTACCACTGTTATGCCCATAATTGCAATTGGGTAAGCTGAGGCACTTTTGATTTTTTTACGAATTGAGGCATCTTTTTCAACTTGTGCGGCCAAACGAGCTAAAATTTCGTCTAAAATACCACCGGCTTCACCGGCTTTGACCATATTGACGTATACATCGCTAAAAACATTTGGATATTTGGCTAGGGCATCATTGAGTGCGATACCAGACTCAATATCTTTAGCCAAGCTACCAATCACATATTTGAAATATTTATTTTCAGTTTGATTCTGTAATGTATTGAAGGCTCTGGTGATTGGTACGCCAGCCGAGATCATGGTTGATAATTGGCGAGTAAAGACTACTAGGTCTTTAAGCCTTACCTTACCGCGTTTAGTAGATTTTTTGGCTGAAGTCTCGGTGATAGATACCGGCTTGAGTCCTTGCTTAGACAAGCTAGAAAAGGCTGTGTCTTTGTCGCTAGATTCGATTTTACCACGGTAAGTTTTATTATTTTTGGTAGCGGTGTAGCTGAACGTTGCCATAATTAACTTTCGCTAGTCACCCTTAATATCTCTTCGATACTAGTCATGCCTCTTAGGGCCTTGATAAAGCCGTCAACTTGCATTGTTACCATGCCTTCAATTATAGCCTGTCTTTGAATATCGTCGCTTGTAGCATTGCTAACGATTCTTCGTTGAATTTCTTCGGAGTTACCTAGTACTTCGTAAATTCCCATTCGACCACGATAACCCGTGTGATTGCAGGCGTCACAACCTTTCTCTTTTGGTCGGTATAATTTCTGCAGGCTAGTCTCGGTAGAAGATAATTCACCAGTTTTGTATTTATCAGCTTTGTCTACGGGTTTGCCAATACCGCCTTTTAGAGCCTCTTTTTCTAGTTGGTTGATCATCTTGATATACTCTGGTGAGTTTATGTGGAAATTTTTGTCGATTTGATGCATAACTGCTTCATCTGGTGTATATATCTCACGACATTCTATACACAGTCGACGCACCAATCTTTGACCGATTACACAACGTACAGTCGAAGCGATCAAGAAAGGCTCAATTCCCATATCAAGAAGACGTGGCAAGCAAGTAGCCGCATTATTTGTGTGTAGGGTTGCAAAAACCAAGTGGCCAGTTAGGGCGGCTTGCACAGCTAGTCCACTGGTCTCGCCATCACGAATCTCGCCTACCATAATTATATTTGGATCTTGCCGCAGTAAAGCTCGAAGGCCGTTCGCAAAAGTCATGCCAGCCTTGACGTTAACCTGTGTTTGGTTAGCACCAGGAATTTTGTACTCGATTGGATCTTCGATTGTAGAGATGTTAACCGATGGCTTATTAAGTAAGCTCAGCGTGCTAAATAGACTAGTAGACTTACCGGAACCAGTTGGTCCGGTTACCAAAATCATGCCGTGTGGCTGAAGAATGGCATCGTTAACTGTTTCGAGCGACTTGCCCCAGTAGCCTAGCTCTTCCAGCGATAGGGCTTTTGACGATTCGCTTAAAATACGCATAACCACTTTCTCACCCTCATTGATAGGCAATGTAGAAACACGTAATGCATAGACAGACGAGCCAATCTGGATTTTAAATCGGCCATCTTGTGGCACGCGTCGTTCGTCAATTTTTAGATTGCTAAGGATTTTTATGCGGCTTACCAAGGCTCCATGTACCTTCTTGGGTAATTTATTGGCTTCTTTTAAGATGCCGTCAACTCGGTAGCGTACTATAATATTATCTTCACGTGGCTCAATGTGAATATCGCTGGCACCTGACTTAATGGCGTATTCAATTATTAGATTTACGGTTTGGGCAATTGGTGAATCCTCAGCTACATCTTCAGCACTGACACCTAAATCTTCTTCCTCGGATGATGTCTCTTCCGAACTGTCTAGAACTTTGGTGAGTTCACTACTGGCATTACCGCGATACTGGTCTATGCCCGTCAAGATATTAGCAGTTGTTGCTAAGTGAATTTTTATGTCAGTTCCAAGTTGCTTTTGCAAGAAGTTAATTGCCTGAATATCGTCAGGGTCTTCCATAGCTAATAGCTTAGAACCGTCTTCTTCAACTCCAAACAAGATCACTTTATATTGTTTGGCAATACGTTCAGGGATAAGCCTTAAGACTTCTCGTGGAATTTCCTTTGGGTTAAGTTCGACATAAGTAATATCAATCTCATTTGCGTATAGTTTTGCCAAGTCTTTATCAGAAATTAACCCAGCCTTTATCGCAAGATCTTGTAGGGGTTTTTTTTCGGTTTTTTGTTGAGAGCGGAGTGAAGTTAATTGTTCTTCGTTGGCTTTTTGGGCGTTTCTTAACAATTGCTCCACCAGGCTGTCGGAAATACGCATATGTTTAATTATATAGTATTTGTGGTTTTGATATAAGGTTATATAGGAAGATGTGAATTTTACGACTCTTTCATCTGTTGAGTAGTGGTATAATTTTAAGTATCTTAAACTAACCAATGAGGGGTATGAGGAGTAGTATGGCAGAAAAAACGTCTAAAAAATCAGAAGATTCAGAAGTTGATGGCAAGAAAAAGGCTCTTAGCTTAGCATTAGAAAATATTGAAAAACAATTTGGCAAAGGTTCGATTATGAAATTGGGCGAAGCTCATAAAACTAATGTTGAGACTTTTTCGACCGGCTCGATTAGCCTAGATTTAGCTCTTGGTGGCGGTATTCCAAAGGGTAGAATTATTGAGATTTATGGTCCAGAATCTAGTGGTAAAACTACACTTACTCTTCATGCCATTGCCGAGATTCAAAAAGCTGGTGGCACGGCAGCTTTCATAGATGCCGAACATGCTTTAGACCCAGCTTATGCTCGTAAGGTTGGAGTAGATACCGACAATTTGCTTATTTCCCAGCCTGATAACGGTGAGCAAGCTCTCGAGATATGCGAAACTTTGGTTCGTTCATCGGCCGTAGATTTAGTAGTGGTTGACTCAGTAGCTGCCCTTACTCCACGGGCCGAAATTGAGGGCGACATGGGTGATAGTCATATGGGTCTTCAGGCAAGGTTAATGAGCCAGGCACTACGCAAACTTACAGGTATTATTAATCGCTCCAATACCACTGTTATTTTTATCAATCAAATTCGTATGAAGATTGGGGTAATGTTTGGCAATCCAGAAACAACTACTGGCGGCAATGCCCTCAAATTCTACGCCAGTGTTCGCATGGATATTCGCCGTATTTCACAGATAAAACAGGGCGAGGAGATTATTGGCAACCGAACGAGAGTGAAGGTGGTCAAAAATAAGATTGCTCCACCGTTTCGTCAAGCCGAATTTGACATTATGTATAACCAAGGTATTAGTCGAAGTGGCGACATCTTAGACATCGCAGTTGATAAAGGAATCATCGAGAAATCTGGAGCGTGGTTTGCGTACGGCGAGGGAAAAATAGCTCAAGGCCGTGAATCTGCTAAAACTTACTTAGAAGAAAATCCTAAAATTATGGCTGAAGTCGAGAAAAAAATTCGTAGTATCAAAACCGAGGATTAAATAAATGCTAGAGATTGATGCCGGTCGATCTTCTGAAATACTGGATGTTTCTAGTGGGTTCAGAGCAGAAGAAATAATTTCTGCTAGAGTAACTGATGTTTTTAAATTTTTTGCTAACGCTAATGAGCAAAGTTTTGTATCTCCATACTCCGCTGGTAGAGCAAACAGAACATGGGGCAATAGTAGGAGTGCTGAAAGACAAGCATTGTCGGTTATTGAGGAGGGTACAGATAGCCAGGGCAGTGTTATTGCGAGTATCTGCACAGCAGCTTTGACTGGTGGAGATTATCCAGCTCCTCGGATAGAAAGATTCAGAGGAGGTCAGCCTGGGAGTCGCCTTGCTAGGTCAGTTAGAGCTTTAAAAATTTCAGGTTCTCTTTTAAGAGTTGAAGGTTTTTTGTATCAAGTTCACGAAGACTCAAATGTAGCCTATGGTCCTACTAGCTCCCCAATTTGTACTTTGAGTTCCGAAAGACAAGACGGAAGATTATTGCTTTCAGTAGTTTTCTCGCCGAGATAATATGAAAATTACAGATATACAAAGGCAGGTCAGAGCAGCAGGACGTTATTCGGTTTTTGTTGATGGTAATTTTGTTTTTGGTTTAAGTGAAACTGGGTTGCTAGAATCGGGCATAAAACTTGGCCAAATAATCGACCAAGTTGAGCTGAAAAAGCTTAAAAAATTATCTGATACCGATAAATTATATAATCAAACTTTAGGACTGATTGCTCGCAGGCCGCGTAGTCGCAAAGAGATTAATGATTATTTAGCTCGCAAAACTGATGATCAACAGGAAATTACACAATTACTTAACAAGTTAAGTAATTTACAGCTAATTGACGATGAAGACTTTGCTCAGAGGTGGGTAGAAAATCGTCGTCTACTAAAAGCCACCAGCCAACGTAAATTAACCCTAGAACTCAAGCAAAAAGGTATATCAGATGAAACTATCAAACAGGTTTTAAGCGAAGATGAAACTAACGAACAGGATGTGTTAAGGCGATTAATTATCAAAAAACGTACACAGTCTCGCTATAAAGATGACCAAAAACTGATAGCCTACCTGGCTCGACAAGGCTTTGGCTACGAAGACATAAAAACTGTTATGCAAAATATCAAGAACTAATCTACTGAACTAGTTCCAATTTATAAAGTATTATAAATTGCTATCCAGGAAGATTTTGTATTGTTGCTTAAGTTTTGGCTGACCTTATAGACAGTTTGAGCCAAATTGTAGTAACTTTTGGCGGTGAAGTTTGTTGAATGAGAAGACTAACTAGCTGTAATTGGCGAAAAGCCTGTTTCTTTGACGATTGGAGCTTCAATAATTATTTCTCGGTCGGTAATCTCTAATATTTGAGTGCGGTCAATAGTTAGGCTGTTGCCAGAAATGCTTTTTACTAGAGGTTGGGCTGCGTAAATTTTTTTGATATAAAAGCTTTTAGCCTCAAACGCAAAATCTATAACCTTGCCATAACTTTGACCATTTTCATCTTTTACTTTTAGGCCTTCAAGTTTAAATTTCAGCTTAATTGTCTCTTGCAAGCGAATCAAGTCTTTTTCTTCTGTCAAGACATCAAAATCATCAATTGCTAGTCCTTGGGTTAATAAATCTCGAATATCTTGAGTCAGCAGTACCAAAACCGCTTTTGACTGATTATCCTGAACTCGCCAAGCTTCAATAAATAGATTGTTGGGGTTGATAATTGGCTCAATTACTACTGCAACTGGCCGTCCAACTCTTAGCGATAGAACTGATGTACCCGGGAAGTTCTCGTACAACTTAAGCATGAGTTTATTATACTACTTATGCTGCTTAAGCAAACGCTACCTGCTATAATCTGCTTAATAATGTACAGTTTTGAAGTGAAAGAAGAAGCCCAAACGGCCGAACTAGCTAAATTAGTAGCTACTAGTTTGCGTGGTGGCGAAGTATTGGAGCTAATCGGCGACGTAGGAGCCGGCAAAACTACTTTTGTGCGGTATTTAGTTCAAGCTCTGGGCAGCAGTGACCATGTCTCTAGCCCGACCTTTACGGTTTGTAATCAGTATAAAGCTGGTCAGCAGATAATCCATCATTGTGATTTTTATCGTTTGGGCAATGATGATAGACTGATTGAGCATGAAATTGCTGAGATGAGGCAACCTAGTGACATTTTATTGCTCGAATGGGCTGAAAATACGCGTGTTTTGGACAAAATTAAACCGGTTAGAATTCATATTTCGCTGTTAGATGATGATTTACGGTTGTTTAAAGTAGAAAATTTACAGATAGAAGGGTTGGCATGATTCTCGCTATCCGGACAGATAAACCTGAAGCTGAAGTAGGATTGTATAGTCTAAACGGTAAGCAGATAGCGTGTGAAGTGTGGCAGGCTCATCGTCGGTTGAGTATGACGATTTTTGATAAAATTGAAAGTTTACTAAATCAAAGAGACCTAAAGTATATTGATTTAACGGGGGTAATCTTTTACGAAGGTCCAGGAAGTTTTACTGGACTTAGGATTGGGGTATCTATAGCCAACGCACTCGCCTTTTCGCTAAATATTCCAATCCAGTCAGCTACCGGCGAAAATTGGCAAAAAGACGCTATAAATTTGCTGAAAAATAGCCCTAAAACCCAGGTTTTGCCAAGTTATGGAGCTGAACCTCATATTACTCAGCCCAAAAAATAAGCTTCTAATCTAGATTGTTATTTAGTATTGGTGCGGATTTTAGGTTTTTTTAACCTTAAACTTAGCAACTGGGTAAGTCCCTTTTCGCGAATGAGCCGTTGGCCAAGGCTGAAGACCTCGTGAGCTGTAGGCACGATCAGCTGCCAGCATTTGAGCATTGATTGGCCAATTACCAGCATGTCCCCATAGTTTGTACGCATTGGGGTTATAGGTTGCTTCAAAAGTTCGGTCCATTTGAAGTCCGCCGTGATAGCCATTGCCTGTTTCACAGTCCCAATATGCCGGTGCTTTGCCTGTGCCATGTTGGTTGCATTCAGTAGATCTTACATAATTCCACAGCCACTTAATTGGCGAATTGTAGTTTACACCAGCTGCAATCTTATCTTTATGCAACTGATAGGCTTTTGGGTGGGTCTTGAAATAGATTATTTTCCTATCATTGGCGTCTTCGTGACCTGGCCTGGGCAAGTGATGAGATTTCACCCAAGAAGGGTGTGTTTTTACTAAATTTTTAAGTACTACCTTGTATTGACATGAGTTGAATGACTCGGGGTCTTTTTTTGTTTGGTTTTCGCATCGTGCTTGATGATTCACGGGATTTGTAGCTTGTGTGTCTGTTGGGTTTGCAATACCTATAGCTGACAAAACACCTAAAGTACCAATTACTATTTTCCTCGGTGTCAATATCTGTTCGTATCTTTCCATAAATTCTCCTTTTCAATTTTAAAAAACCAATTAAAATTGGTGTCTATTTAGTAAAAAAGTCTTTTTTAAAGCAGTATATAAGCATCTCTTTGGCCCGCTAAAAAACGGGATTTATGCTCAGATATCACTTTATTTATCCGACAATATGCTTCTTTTTGAGTAGCACTAGGGCTTAGTTTAACATAAAAACTCTCTTGTTGGGTGGCCACTGTGTCGCTTGTCTTCAAAGTTTAATTTTTATAATCGGATTTTATTTTAGTGTATAATTGGGCTTAAGGCCGGGGGAGGTATATTTATTTAGATAATAAATGATTTGCTAGCCAGACCTTAGATTAGTTAAATTAATTTTTGAATTTTCAGTTTAATTTTAAAGATAATGAAGTGATAGTGACTCTTTAAAGGTAGGCTGATAGACCGAAAACAAAAGGAGTAAATATGGATCCAATAACAATTGCTTTGGTGATTGCTGGTATTGCTGGTGGTTTTGGAGCTAGCACAGCGGTAGCCAAAAAAAGACAAAGCAGCTTAGAAGAAAAGGCCGAGAAAGAGTCCCAAAAAGTTAAGAAAGAAGCTGAAAAACTATTGGCTAAAGCCCGCGAAGAAGCGAGTGAGATTGCCGACACTGCTCGCAAAGACGAGAAATCACGCCGAGCTGAATATAAACAGATTGAACAAAGGTTACTCGACCGCGAAGAAACTTTGGATAAAAAGCTAGATAACCTAGACAAGCGTACCGATCAACTGCGAAAGGGTGAGGACGAAGTAGAAGCTCTAAAGAACGAAATCCGCGATATTCGCACTAAACAGCAGGAAAAGTTGGAAAAGATAGCAAAACTTACCAAAACTGAGGCAGCCGATAAACTTATGCAAATGACAGAGCGTGACATTAGGGCAGATTTGATAGGTCTAGTTGCCAAGATTCAAAATGAAACCAAAGATCTAGCCGAAGAAAAAGCCAGTACTCTGATAGTTGAAGCGATGGAGCGAATGGCTAGCGAAGTAACTGCTGAGCGGACAGTTACCTCTGTAAAATTAGACGACGAGGAAATGAAGGGTCGTATTATTGGTAAAGAAGGTCGCAATATTCAGGCTTTGCAGCGAGCAACAGGTGTAGATATTATGGTTGATGATACTCCAGGTATGATAATTTTATCTAGCTTTGATCCCGTACGTCGTGAGGTAGCTAGAGTAGCATTAGAGATGCTGCTAAAAGATGGTCGTGTTCACCCAGGACGCATTGAAGAAGTGGTAGAAAAAGCCCAAAAGCAAGTCCAAAAAGACGTTATGCGAACAGCCGAAGATGCGGCTAGAGAAGTAGGTATTGTTGGCATACCTAAGGAAATTTTGCAGTATTTGGGTGAGCTAAAATTTCGTACTAGTTATGGCCAAAATGTACTGAAGCACTCTACCGAGATGGCTCATATGGCTGGTGTAATTGCTGAGCAGATTGGGGCAGATACCAAGACGGTCAAATATGCAGCACTGCTACACGATATGGGCAAAGCGTTAACGCATAAAATTGAGGGTAAACATCATCATATTGGTGCTGAAATTGCTCGTAAATATGGCGTGCCAGAGCCAATAGCCCACGCTATTGAGGCTCACCATGATGATGTCGAAGCAACTACCAAAGAAGCATTGGTTGTACGAGTAGTTGACGCAATTTCGGCAGCTCGCCCAGGAGCTAGGAATATCTCACAGGAGAATTTTGCAGAGCGTATGCGTGATCTCGAAAACACAGCTAATAGTTTTAAGGGTGTAGACAAAGCTTATGCAATAAGTGCTGGTCGAGAAGTACGAGTATTTGTAAAGCCAACTTCCCTTGATGATTTGGGAGCTATTAAGTTGGCCCGCGATGTTGCTAACAAGATTGAGTCTACCATGCAATATCCTGGTACGATTAAGGTTAATGTTATCCGCGAAACTCGAGCTATTGAATTTGCAAAATAATTTTTAGAAGTTTTTTGAGTAGGACATAAAATGAAAATTTTGTACTGTGGCGATATTATGGGGTTGGCAGGGCGTAAGGTAATTAGCCAGATTTTGCCAGCTTTTCGTGCAGATAATAGCATTGACTTTGTGATTGCCCAAGGTGAGAATGCTGGTAACGACGGCAAAGCTCCTTCGCGTTATGAGCTAGAATCATTGCAAAAAAACGGTGTTGATTTCTTTAGTGGCGGCAATCATAGTTTTAATCATGGTGAAGCTGATGGTGTTTACGAAAACACCGATTTACCAGTAGTAAGACCAGCCAACGTGCTAGCTAGGAATGGCCGTGGCTACCAGATTGTAGAGCATATGGGTAAGCGAATTTTGATTGCTAGTCTTTTAGGTCAAACAGTCGGCAATCAAAGAGTCGAGATTACGAATCCATTGATAAAAATCGACGAAATTTTAGCCAAAGAAAAGGCTAATTTTGATGTTTCGATTGTTAATTTTCATGGTGACTTTTCTAGCGAAAAAAGGGTGATTGGCTACTATTTAGATGGTCGAGTGTCGGCGGTAATAGGCGATCATTGGCACGTTCCGACGGCCGATGCTATGATCTTGCCAAAAGGTACGGCTCATATCACAGATGTTGGTATGTGTGGTAGCCTGCATTCATCGTTGGGTGTAAAAACTGATACGATAATTGATCGCTGGCTAAGTGGCCGACCTTCCAAAAATGAAATGTCAGAAGAAATGCCGTTCCAGTTCAATGCTGTTATTATTGAGCTTGAGGCAAACAATAAACCAGTCTCCATTAGACAAATCCAGAAAATAATCTAAAAATCTTTTTAGTACTTATAGCTGATTTTTAGAGCTGGCCTAAACAGAAGCACTACACGGTAATCATTACTACTTTTAATAAAGTATAAAATACCAATTCTTCGCAGAATTTCGGCGATATCTTCCCAGTCTTTGCCGTATATTTTCTGCAAATCTTTTTTGCTTAACTTGTGTTTTCCAGCACGACTTAATTTTTCTATATATTTCTGATTTTTTGGGAATTCATTGTAAATATCGTTCTCAAGTTTATTTATTGATGCTTTTTCCAACCCTTTTTTCAGTGCCTCTAGTGGAAACACGCATTCTTTATCTTCGAAGTTCAGAGAAATCTCTTTCTTCTGGAATTCGGTTGCTTCATTTAACATATCAATCACTGACCTCGGCGTAACAACATCATTGGAATCTTTAAGTCGGTTATAAATCCAGTGCAGTGAAGTAGAGTTTACTATTTTTTCAGGAAATATTTTATTCCAAATGTCGATTCTTAAGTTTTTGTCACGAAGTTTTTCTCTTATGTCGAAAGAGGAATCAGCTTTTAAGTCTACGAACTTTCTTAGTTGACTGCTCTGCAAAAGCCGAAATAGTATTAGCTGCTGTATTTCATCTTCTGACCAGTTTAAAACTGGCGATTCTTTGGCGAATATGTGAGTCGCAGCGACAAGTGGTCTAATATTTTGGCTTGGGTAATATTGTTTGAACGATTTTTCCTCAGTCAGGAATTGTTTGATATCGTCACGGAGAAATAACTTTACTCTTATCCGGTTGCTGCTTTCGACTACACCAAAACTTTTATAAGCTTTCAGTAGGCCTCTTAATCCGTTGAACTCGACCATGCTGTATCTGTCAAAAACTTCATCTAAACGATCCAAGATTATCCATAATTTTAAGTCGCTCTTTTTTAAGATTAAATCTAGGGAAGATGCAATTTCACTTATGTAAATAGTGTGTTTTTTTATTTTTGTCTGAGCAGTCTCTTTAAGCTCAAACTCCAGTTCTGCACCAAACAAAGATGTATTTGCATTGGCACCCAGGCTGGCCTTGACTCGTTTTATATTTTTCAGTACACCGACCGCCCATTCTAGTATTTGCTTGAGACTTAGTTGAGCTGGGATATCTGGTATACCCGCATTATTAGCGTGTTTTTTGAATTTTTCAATCTCGTCCTGGCAGTTCTTTAAATTATTGCTATATTTCTGAGACTTCAAAAACAAATTATGAGCTAGAGATACAAAGTAGATTTTCCAAAAATTTTCAAAATCATCTTCATTAAAATTTTCAAAATCTTTTTTAAATTCAGCAAATATCGACTCGGAGCTTGCGTTTACACCACTGATGACAACCAGATCTTCTTTTAGAAATAAATCATCTAGTTTTTCCTTGCCAATTATCCTAAAAATTGCTGTTTTACCAGCTCCTTTTCTGCCGGTGACAATGTCGTAATCATCATCTAGAACTGCACTAAAAATCGGTGTATCAACCATAGCATCTTTTAGAATAAAATCATGTTCGGCGACTGAATTGCCGACTTTGAGGCTGTTTATAATCTTTTGGTAGTCGTTTTTACTAATCATTATAGCGGTGAGTTATGTGGCTATTTTACCACTTTTATAAGAGTAACTTCTTATTTAACTAGCTAATTTGATTGATATTATCTATATTTTTGATATACTTACCTCTGTTAGTAGTCAATCACGGGGATTGGCGCAGTTGGCTAGCGCGCGCGGTTTGGGACCGCGAGGTCGAAGGTTCGAGTCCTTTATCCCCGACCACGAACGAAATTATTCGATTTTACGAACCCATTCCAGGGTTCGTTTAATTTATGGGTAATACTGTACCCCCGTTTTATCTCGAAACTATCAGCTGTTACAGCAAAGTTCGAGAAGAATACTCGCACAACTGAATCTTCTAGCTCGCCCTCTTCTTTATTTAATAAAACATTAGCCTAACTTTTAAGGTGTGAAAGCTGTCATAAATCGGTCATTTTCAAAATGCGAGTAAGATGACAAATGATTTACATCTCAAGTGATTTAGTAACTTAAATACCCTATCTGGCTGAATTATATAAAAGTAGCTTATTTAGAGCCATTAATAATTTCCGAGTGTATGTAGAGGAATATTAAACTTCATACTACAATGTAGAGGTGAAGAGTGTGTTAGCTAAGGACGATATAAAACAAGTATCGTCACTGAAAGCCAAGTCGAAAAGTTGGCAAAAAAAACAGCAAAAGTTTAGTTTTATTGATTTGTTTGCAGGGATTGGCGGTTTTCGGATAGCAGCCGAGAGTTTGGGCGGTAGGTGTGTGTTTAGCTCTGAGTGGGATAAAAATTCAGTGCAGACGTATCTTGCCAACTTTAATGACTTTCCGGAGGGTGATATTACAAAGATTGATGAAACAAAAGTGCCAAATCACGACATATTGTTTGCTGGATTCCCCTGCCAATCGTTCAGTATTTCCGGCAAAAAACTTGGCTTTAATGACACCAGAGGTACACTTTTTTTTGATATTGCCAGGATAATTAGGGCAAAAAAACCAAAAATGTTTTTGCTAGAAAATGTCAAAAATTTCGCAAAACATGACGACGGCAAGACACTAGAAGTTATATTAAATACGCTTAAAGATTTGGGATATTCGGTGTTTTATGAAGTGCTGAATTCGAGCGATTATGGTTTGCCGCAGGCCCGCGAAAGAGTTTACATAGTCGGCTTTAAAAAAAATCTAAAAAATTTTGATTTTCCGGATAAGTTACCTGATTTTAGGTCAACAGTTGTGAGAGATATTTTAGAAAATAGTCCGGTTGAAACTAAAATTATTGATAAAAAAATCATAAATTCAAAGCAAAGAAGCCAAGCATCTAAACGAAAACCACTGCGAGTAGGTTATTTTAATAAAGGTGGTCAAGGCGAGCGAGTTTATAGTGTAGATCACGTTGGCATAACTTTATCAGCTTATGGTGGTGGCTTGGCTAGCAAAACTGGAGCATACTTGATAAATAATATAGTTAGGAAATTGTCGCCACGTGAAGCTGCCAGAATGCAGGGTTTTCCTGAAGATTTTGAGATTCCAATTTCGACCAATCTTGCTCTTAAACAATTTGGAGATAGTATATCTATACCAGTGGTTAAGAAAATAATTATCAAAATGCTAAAAAACGAAAGTACTAGAACAATGAAAAACAATGACCACTTAGTTATCCTTGGTTCAGAAACTGCCAAAGCTGGTTTCAAGAACGAGCTATATGCGGTAAACGAGTTTAATAATTGGCAAACTAGCAAACTAGCAAAGTTGTGGTTAGAGAAAATGGACTATGATTTATCTAGCGTTGATGATGTTAAGGCTGGCAAAGTTACTGGCTCTCATAAAGCCGATATTCAAGTCATGATAAAGCTCAAGAACGCTACCGCTAAGCTTGAAAATATTCAGGTTAAGCTAGTGTCTAATCCGACAGGCTTTAACCAAATTGACAAAAGGCAGCCAGCAAAATATCAAGAACTTTGGGATATTCCGGATGATATTTTACAGCTTCTTAGATATTTTACAGGTGAGTTGCCACCATATAAAAGCAGTACTCGCGATAAAAGGCGTATGTTTATCGACGAATTTACTCCTTCCGAACAGGTAAAGATAATCAATTTTATTAAAAATAATAAAGACCAAATCGTATCTGACATATTAAAAGGTAGAGGTGAGTTTGCAGCTAAGTGGAGTGGTGATCATTAAAAATAAGCTGAATCCAAAAGCTATTTTGTGGGCATTGGAGCCAATAGAAATTGCCATAAATCTGTTTGGCAACGGGTCAGTTATTGCCACCAAAAGAGGTAGCATAAAGCTTGGTAAAATTACTATGCAGCGAAAGGGGGGTGACAATGGACGCCCATCGGCTAATATGTTGCAATTTAAGATAAATCCGACACTGTTAGTAGATAAATCAATTGACGCATCCTAATCTCTAGATTCTAAAAATGAGTAATTTTTGCAGATTGTAAGCATTATTATATAATATACAAAGATGGATTTTAAAGAAAAAGGGCCAGAATCACAAAATCTGGAAGCTGTAAGCATGTTTGACCAAAAATTGGCTAGACGTCGTAAAGTTTGTGCCATAACGATCGGTGCATTTACTTTGCTGTCGTCATTTGCTACTACTGCCAGGGAGTTCTTGGTAGACAAGCCCATAACAGCGGTTGAGCCAGATATAGCTATCTCAGATTTAAACATAAGCTACCTCGATAATGAGACAATAGTTGGCACCTGGAATATGGCAGGAAATTTACTGCCCAAAATGCCTCAAGTAGAGGAAATATACCGTAATGAAAGGCTAGATTTTTTTACTTTGCAAGAAGTGAGAAAAAAAGACATAAAGGTACTTGCTGAGTTTTTGAAGAGGTCTGGAGCCGAGTCTTACATTTACTTTGTTGAGTCAGATAAATTGTTAGACGGACAGGGTAACTTGATAATTTCGCGGCAACCGGCACTTGGCGAAATTGACTACCAGACTATAAATAGCCGGAGTGAAGTCGAAAATACCTATACGTCGGTTAAACAATTATTTTTGTCGGCTACGAATGGTGGCGTGAATGACATACCGGATAGAATTGCGAGTAGTTATGAGGAAAAACGTCGTAATTTTCGTTTTCGAGCTAAGATTATGGATAAAAATGGCAAAATTAGTATAATTTCTATCGGCACTGGACATGTTTCGCCACGGCGAGATGATGGGATTCATGACGATCAGATTGATAAGGTACTGAGTTTTGCGGCTTCACCAACAGATGATGAAATTAAGCCGACTACTATTTTTTGCTTGGATGCCAACGAGCAGGACACACAACTAGCCCTTAGGGCAGTAGAGTATAATTTGTTAACGGTTATTTTACCGTCCAACTCATCGCCGTCGGGTGGCAAGATTGACACCTGCGTTTATAGGCCGAACAAGACTTTGGGCTTTGGTGTAGCAAAAGTTTTGCCCGAGCTGACAGACCATCATCCGGTAGTGGTAAAATTTGGCTAAATACACTTCTATTGCACATTATACTAATAAGTTGTATAATATATTATTATGACAAATCCAGAAAAAGACCACCGTTTTTATGATATAAATGGCGACGGTAAAGTAGACACCAGCGATATGCGTGCAACTGCAAATCCGGTAGTTGATGGAGGTATTAGTCGCTTTGATAGGTCTCAAGTGGGTGTAGGTTTTCTTGCAGTTGCAGCAGCGTGTTTTTTTCTTGTTAGAGGTTGTGACAGTAATGGTCACGCCGAAAAGGGTCCGTTTGAAGCAAAAAATGATGGTGTGACTTTGGTCACAGATTTGAACAGTCAAACTGCCAAAACAGTTTTTAGCGATGATCGACCGGTCAATGATATGCCAAAGGGTGTGGTATTAGAAAGCTTTACATTTGCGTCTAGAGTTCAGCCAAAATGTCAGGCAAAAGTTATGGCTGTGAGGAGTAAGCTCGATAACGGTGAAAACAACAAAGGTTTTGTGTATGCGGACCAGACTGCCCAGAGGCTGGTGCCGCTTAAGCTAAACCCTGAAAATGTAAATAGAATGAACGATTTTGTTAGCTTGTACCAGAAAAAGATGGCCGATATTGGTCAGTCTGGTAACTCTGTAAGGACAGTCTATAGCACTCCTGTCCGTAAGCGTTTAATGGCACAACTTGCAAAGAATGGGTCTCCTTGCTTTGCAAATTCGTTAGTAAAAAATAATCCAGAATATACTGTGGTTATGAATTTACAAACTATAGCCGATAGTTCACCTGGTGAAAATCATCGTTCGCAAAATGGTAAAAATGGTTCAGGATTTAATCTTACGGAAGCTTTAGGTAAAGTTGATGATAGGTTGGCTTCGTTGGCTAATTTGGCAATTCTTTCAGTATTAATCGGTTCTGTACTATACTTTGCTGCCGGTAAAAGTGGTCAGTATTTCAAAAATAGGCGTAATTCTAGATGACAGATTACGTACTAATCTAAATAGGCTATTGCTTAAGTAACCAAAACATTATTATAATTATGCTAAAGTTATGCTAAAGTTTATAAAATCGCGGAAGAGTGGAGTACAGAATTATCTGCCTTTTATTATGATTTTGGTAGCAGTAATTGGCTTAACGGCGTCGTTTGTGTTGACGGCTGACAAAATCCATGTGTTAAAAGACCCAAATTTTATACCGGAGTGTAATATTAACCCAATTATTAGCTGTGGCTCGGTTATGACATCTAAGCAAGCCGAAATAGCTGGAGTACCAAATACGGTACTGGGGTTAATCGGCTTTTCTTCGCTTGGTACTATTGGTTTGATGCTGTTAGCTGGAGCTAGTTTTAAGCGATGGTTCTGGCGGCTAGTTTGGGCAGGTACAATTTTCGGTCTTATTTTTGTTCATTATCTGATGTACGAGAGTATCTTTGTAATAAAAAGTCTATGTCCATACTGTATGACGGTGTGGGTGTCGACTATTTTGTTATTTTGGTACACGACACTTTATATGTTTAGCGAAGGACACCTTAAGGTTAGCAAAAAGTATCGTGAAATTGTTGATTTTGCCCAGAAACATCATATTGATATATATGTAGGATGGATATTATTGATAGTTGGGTTAATTATTTATAAATTTTGGTACTATTGGCAAACTATTGTCTAGTTGGCCAAAAAAGGAGGGGGAATGCCTGAAGATAACAACAACCAAGATACTTTTGTAGGACAAAATCCCGAAGTTGCAGACCTGGAATCAGCCAGCACTACTAGTCCTATGCCTAGTGGCATTCCAGCAAAATTAGATGATCATTCAAGTCAGTATATCCCTGACGGCACACTACCAGTGCAGCCGCATCATTTAAAATCACGAAAAAAACTGTATATATTGATATCGATTGGTTTAACTTTGTTGATATTGATTGGTTTTGGCGTGTGGTATTACCTAAGCCACAACAAAAAAATTAGTAATAATTCGTCCGCTACAGTTTCGGTTGAGAAAAAGCAGGTAGTAGTAGACAATAAAAAACCACTTGACCCAGAGCTTGAGAAGTTTATAAACCCGACAACTGGCGAAAAGTGGCTGCCTGAGCCTAAACAGTTGGCCGACTTAAAACTGTACACAACAGACGTAGAAGCAAAATATTATGAAGTTGGCTCACGTGGCAATAACAAAATTATAAAGTCTGTATATCTTGCAATGGTCTATGTTTCTGATCTCTTTGAGCAAGATGCTACTGGCAAAATAAGCTATATTGTGAAGCCCGATGCCAAAATGGTTATAAATAGCGAAGATTTAAAAAATATTCGCGAAACATTTGTTAACAAAGTTGTGTTTGATGACAAAACTTCTTACGACTCTTTGACGATCCCTAGCAGTATAGACCTAGGTGGTGGCATTTTATTAAAACGACCTCAGTATACGCTTGGTTACCCCAAAGACGACACGGATAAAGACTCTAGCAAGCCAGTACTGACTGAGCTTAAGAAATTTGGTCAAAGTACACTTAACAAATCTGTTTATACATCTAACGAAACTAAATTAAGTTCAATAAGTTATGAGCTGACTAACCCGATAAAAAACGAGGTTAGCTTAATATATGAGCCAATAGAAACAGATTTATCCAATTATCAATGGAAGATTGGCCAGTCGGTTGCTAGTGGCAAGATTTCGCCAATCACTAAAGGTTGTGGTCGTTTAAACCCATCTGTTACAGAAGCCAATAACGTCACTCCAAGTAACTTAGTAGAGGCCGGAAGATCGCCCTCAGGCAAGCAAGTATACGCTCTTTCCAGCCAGGATCACGAGCTTTTTAAGAAAGCCTATCAAGAATTTTATGATTTTTACAAAGATGATAAACAAGATAAGTACAAAGCAAGTATGACGCCAGATGATTTTGCCAAAAACCATGCCCTTGTACTTTACAAAGACACTGGAGGTAAAATATTGGCTTATGTGAACGATGATTATCGTCCGCAGTATGGTTGTGCTAAGCCTGTAGTTTATTTGTACCCGACCTCAACTCGGCAGGTAAATGTTAGGGTAGGAGCTGATGTGAAGGTTTCTGAGCCGTTTTATAATCCAGCAACTGGCTGGCAAAACGTTCTAGCTAGCCCTAGTGGCTTGCTTAGTTATCAGGGCAGGACGTACAGCTCGCTATTTTGGGAAGGTCCTGGTTATGGCAAGTACCCGCTCATAGATAAGGGTGTAGTTGTGCCAACTTCTGAAGCGATAAATACTATAAGATCCCAGCTAAATCAGCAAGGCCTAAATGCAAGAGAAATCGCCGATTTTGTAGAATATTGGCAACCAAATTTGCCCGATAAGCCATATATTCGGATCTCATGGCTGAATACAAATCAAATGAATGACTTAGCACCGCTACAGATTTCACCAAGGCCACAAACTATGATACGAGTTTTCTTAGATTTTGATGGTTTAGATCAGCCGATTAAGCTTCAGCCGCAAACGTTTAAGGCTCCAAAACGTGATGGTTTTACGGTCGTTGAGTGGGGCGGTCTGTCAAAAAAACAGCTGTATTGATTTAACATAAGCTAAAGTAATTTTAGGGTACAATAGAAGCTAAGATGATTAATTTATTTGCGGTTTGTGTTGTCATATTTATGGTACTGGTTTTGTCAGAAAGCTTACATCGCAAAAAACTAGTCAGTATAGAAATTAGCAGAAAACTAGTTCATATTTTTTCGGGAGTAATTGTAGCTTTTATGCCGTTTTTTGCTAGCTGGCGAGAAATTCAGATTTTAGGGCTAGCGTTTATTGGGGTAATTTTGATTAGCAAGAAGTTAAAGATCTTTCGCTCAATTCACGCTGTTGAAAGGGTAACATCAGGTGAAATTTTGTTTGCTGTGGCTATAACAACTCTTGCAATTTTGGAGCCAAAAGTTTGGATTTTTACAATCTCAATTTTGCACCTTGCTGTGGCTGATTCTATGGCTGCAATTGTGGGTGTAAGATGGGGTAAGGTTACTAGCTATAAACTTTTTGGTAACAAAAAATCACTACATGGTAGCTTAGCATTTTTGCTTACATCAATAGTAATAATGTTAAGTGCTTTTTTGACACATCGCAATGACTATAATATCTGGTATTTAGTTGTCTTTATTCCAATTGTTCTGACAGCCATTGAAAATATATCTTGGTATGGACTTGATAATTTTTTTATTCCCGTAGCTTGCTTGTATCTATTAAATCTATAAATACTTAACGCGTTAAGTATTTTTTTAATTTGTCGAATGGCTTAAGAGATGTGTAAAAATTATTGTATTCTTGCACGGATAGTTCGGCGTTTGTGTGCTTTTGTCCGTTTTGGATATAAATACTATCCCAGCCAAATCCACCATCGCCTTTTGGTATTTTAGCAATCTTGCCTTTTGATTCTACTACAAAAATTTTTAGATTTTTGCCGTCAAAATAACCGACAGTACTTACAGCCGTTGCATTACGATTTTTTGCGACTAAATTGCAGATTTTTTTCAAGCCTAGTTCTGTAATAAAAAATTTGATAAATGGTCCTGGTAAGTTGCCTAACTCGTCAATAAATAAGCAAGTATCTTCAACAAAAACTGGTTGACCTACAAGTTCGTAGGCTTGCTTTACCTTATGTTCGGCTATTAGCTTGGGGTTCAGTGATTGAATTTCATCTAGGTCAAAATTCATTATCTCGAAGCTCAAATCGAAATTTTGTTGTATGAACTTGGCTTTATTATGATTGCCAGTAATATAGGTTAAATTCATTTATAAACTAATTATATATTGCTAGAAAATTTCGGGAAGCACACCTGTTGTCTGAAACGTAAGTATGCAGATGTCTTCAGGCTGTTACAGGCATAGCAAAATGGGGTGGCTGACCGGAATTGAACCGGCGACCTTCTGGACCACAATCAGACGCTCTAACCGACTGAGCTACAGCCACCACATTGACTAGAGTAATTATAGATTGTAAAGCGATTATTATCAATATATTTATAACCAAAAAGGCAAAGCAAATTGCTTAAAAACTAAAACATCAATAAATTCTACAACACTTAAAAATTAATAGTTGAAAACACTTCTGACTATAATACAACTAATTTGACAACATATTGACATAAAATAAAGTTCTTATTATTCTGAGGTTTCGTGCATTTTACGTGGAGGTAAGTCGCGAGGGAAAGCCATATTTTTGGTAGCTAACTTTTTAGATAAAAAAATATTAATTAATTTTGCTATTAAAATTTGTGGGGTAAGGAAGGAATTTAAATGAAAAAAATATTAATACTTGGTGCTTTTTTGGCACCGATTATTTTAACTGGTGCGGGGCGTGTCCATGCCGAGGAGTCAAAACCGGCTCCAACAAGCCAAAGTAAGGTTGTGGTAGTAAGCGAAGGCGATACTTTAAGCTCTATTGCAGAAACTAATCAGACCACGTACCCAAGATTATATGATGCCAATCTAGAGATTAAGGATCCAAACGTAATTGATGTCGGCCAAAATATACGGGTGCCAGACCCTAACGAGCAGATTACACCGCGACCTTTGCCGCAGCCTGTAGCTGCTGTGAAGCCTGTTAGTTATAGCACAAACTACCAAGTGACGAATCGATCATCTTATCCTAAGCCGGTCGTGCAGCAAGCTGCTGCTGACGGTAGTGTTTGGGATCAGTTAGCGGCTTGTGAATCTGGGGGCAACTGGGCAATCAATACAGGCAATGGTTACTACGGTGGCCTGCAGTTTACTCAAGGCAGCTGGGCGGCAGCTGGCGGTTCTGGGTCACCACAAAATGCTTCTCGCGAAGAACAAATTCGTGTAGCTCAAAATCTGCAAGCTCGACAAGGTTGGGGTGCTTGGCCAGCTTGTAGTTCTAAGCTTGGCTTGCGTTAGTATAAATTAGTTTCTAGATACGTCGTCGCCATCGGCTAAAAACATCTTCGACTTCTGGATGCATAGACAACGGAGCGTTAATAATCAGATTATCACCGGCCAGTATAATTGTAGAGTGATTTGGCTTAAAGCGTTTTGAGTTACGTACAACGACAGCAATCTTCGAATTTTTAGGCAAGCCAACTTCTTTAATCATTGCTCCGTTTATAGAATGGTGGTCGGCTACCACGAAGCGAATTTTCTCAATACTATCTTGATTGGTATTTTTAGAGCCATTTTCAGCAAAATTATCGACTACGCCTAATTTTTTAGCTACCCACTCTAGACTTGTGCCTTGGATTAATGCCGATATCAGCACAACGAAAAATACAATGTTAAAGATTACTTCGCTTTTCGGTATATTGGCCGATACTGCAAATGTAGCAAGTACAATCGGTACGGCTCCACGTAGTCCAGCGTAGCCTAAAAGAAGCTTATCTTTGGTAGAAAAATCTAAGTTGAACATAGACAGAAAAACCGAGATTGGACGAATGAAAATTATTAAAAGAGCTGCGAAAATTATGCTTGGCAAAGCAACTGCTGGCAGATTATGTGGCAAGACAAAAAGTCCCAAAATTATAAACATCAATACTTGTGCTAAGAACGCCAAGCCTTCATGAAAGTTTGTTAATTGGCCTCTGTACCTTGATGGCGTACTACCAATAACTAAAGCTACTAAATATATTGCTAAAAACCCACTTCCACCTAATAGGTCAGTGAATCCGTATACTAATACGCAGGTTGCAATTGATACGACAGGTGCAAATGAGCCGATTGAATTTGGTAACCTGCAGAAAATTTGGCGGGCGATGAATGCAAATATTAGTCCAGCCGCCAAGCCAATAGTCAGCTCTTTGGCCATCAGTTCGGCTATTTTCCATATTGTTTCTTGTGAATGTTGGACCCAACTGATGAATCCCAGAGTTAGGGCAATTGCTACAGGGTCATTAATACCCGTTTCTGCCTCTAAAGTTCTGGCTAGTTTACGCTTAATAGACGTATAGCGAAGCGTAGCAAAAACGGCTGCTGCGTCGGTAGACGATACTACAGCACCAAGTAGAAAACTGTATTTCCAGGACAAATCAAAAATATAGTGAGATACAAAACCTGCTAAAAATGCTGTGATAATCACACCGACAGTACTAAGTAGTATTGCCGGTACAGCAACTGATCGTAGTCGTCTAAATGATGTAGAAAGTCCTCCCTCGAACAAAATTGCTATCAGTCCTATCACACCTACGCTCTGAGCAATCTCGGCATTGCTTAGTTGAATTTTGGTGACTCCGTCGCTACCCAAAAGCATGCCAAGAGCCAAAAACACTACTAATGCTGGCACACCTAAACGGCCAGCAATGTGTGCGATAAACACGCTGGCTGCTAAAATCAAACCGATTATTATGAAAAGTTGCGGTTCAATCATGTGTTTATTATATATAAAAATTTTTAGGCGGTGTTATTCAGATTTTTCTTAAAAGATAAAAACTGCCGGTGTTATAATTAGCGATATGGAGACACTTGAGGTTATTTTGTCTAGTGGTGGTCATGCTAACTCGTTGGGTCGAGCCGGTGAAGTTTTGCAGCTAGTTAGATCTAACCCCGAGAGAACTGGTGAACTATTTAGATGTATCTACTCTGAAGATGCTTGGGTGAGAATGCGAGCCATTGATACTTTTGAGAAGCTAGTGAGAGAAAATCCTGTACTAGCTGAACCCTATATTGATGCAATTTTTGATGATTTGACAAAAATTAACCAAGCGTCAATTCAATGGCACGTTGCTGAATTATTCGTAGAATTGGACCTAACTGAGCCTCAAAACAAAAAAGCTATAAAATGGCTGAAAGACAAAATTTCTACATCTGATGTAGACTGGATAGTTTCTGTTAATACGATGAGAGCATTACTGCACTTTTGTGACAAAAAATTGGTAAATAAAGATGAGTTAATGTTTTTATTTAAAGTGCAGATTGGCCATAAATCTAAAGCAGTTCGCAAAAAAGCTACTAAGTTTTTAGAGGCTTTAGCCTAAAAGCTGTAATAATTTAGAAAATTGCTAGAGCTGAACAGGCTTTTTTATCTTAAAAAGACTTTTGATAAGCGAAACATGACATAAAGATATTTTGCTTTTGTTTTATGTTCTCTATACTCTCATAGTTAAACTAAAACTAGCTTTGTTTGGGTAATTTTAAGCTGTAAATAAGGATAACCGCAAATGCTACTCCAACAACAATTTGCGAGACAAACAGAAGTGTTATGATTTTTAGTTGTGTCAATAAGGCAATAATGAGTCCTAGGAGGAATATGTAAAACCACACTTTAATTACCCGGCTATTTTTAGCTAGTTTGTACTTAATCCAAAATGTCATCATTAGCATTGTCAGGAACAAGGCTAGGGCCGCTGCAAAATGTAGTGTCTTGAAGGTCGAGTTTAATTTATAAGGTATGGTACTGAGCATTAATAAAAAATACATTATGCCAATTGCGATCATAATATATTTATGAAATTTAGAGATATTTATATTAGTAAAAGCTGCTAACCATGTACCGATTGCAGCAGCCAAGAATCCTAGTATAAAAAAGATTTGTGTTCGAGAATCTGTGCCGTAGTTGCTTATTCCACCTTGATTTCTAGCGAAAAAATAACGTGGGTCGACAAAAATACAAATTACAATAAATATGGCCAAAATAATATGACTAATTTGCACATATCTATAGCTTGATAATTTCATAAAATTCATTGTATACAGCTTCATTCTAGCACGATGAATAAAATCCAAAAATTCAACTAATTCAGTTGCAAATAATCTACATGCAAGCGAAAAAAGGTATACACATCAACCTGTATCTGTAAAATTATCGTGGTACGCGTGGTAGGACTCGAACCTACGACACTCGGTTCCGAAGACCGATGCTCTAATCCACTGAGCTACACGCGCATATTTTTGGTAAATTTACTATTGTTAATCTGCAAAATTATTTATAGCTAATGATGTAAATGGTTAGAAAAACAGCTTATTTAGGTATTGTATCCACTGAGCTACATGCACTTACAATAGAAATATTCTAACATTTATTAAGATTTGCTACAAATCAAAAACTGTTAGATAATTAGTTAGATTATGAATTATTTAGGGCATCTGTATTTAGCTGGCAGGGGAGCGTCACCAGAATTTATGTGGGGTAGTATGGCCCCAGATTTTGTTGGTATGGTGGGTAGTAAGTTGCACAGGATTCAACAAGAAAGACGTGGATATCTAGACAGACAACACCGAGCGGTCCAAGAAGGCATAGATCACCACATGACTGTAGATGCTGCTATGGGTGAGTTGGCACTGGTAGCTTCTTTGAAAGAGTCGTTTAGAGGAATTATGCGTGACAACTACCCACAAGTTGAGTCGAATGTGGTTAGAGTAGGCAATGAACTCGGTACAGATCTGATGTTTGATGGCTGGATTATTTGTAATTATCCAGAGACATTAGATAGTTTCTGTCAAACAATTGGCTGGTGTGAAGACAGCATGCTAATGTATCCGGCCATGGGCTATTCACGCAGGATTATACGTTTAGCTAGGGATTTGGAACATAGTACGCCAAATTATGATGATACAGAAGTTTTAGCACAAGTGATTTGGAGGCGAACACGCGGCCGGAAATCAGCTTTTCATATCAGTAATATCGCCTATTTGGCGGCGGCGTTAAGCATGCATAAAGCTGAGGTTTATGCAGTAGCACCAGAAGTATTTGATCAAATCGACCGAGGAGTGAATGAGGGAAGATTATTTACAAACAGGGGTGAGTGTAGTAGAATTTAATTTATTAGCCTGATAATTCGGGCCATTAGCTCAGCTGGTTAGAGCAGCGGCCTCTTAAGCCGCGTGTCCTGGGTTCGAGTCCCAGATGGCCCTCCA
>CAZTQB010000004.1:0-80270 GCA_964615775.1 uncultured Candidatus Saccharibacteria bacterium
CCGCCATCTAGATTATTAAAACCCTCTTAACTTTAGTCAAGAGGGTTTTTTGGCTTTTTAAAAAGTTATTTTGCAATCAAACGGTAGATAAATAGTAAGATTACCGCACCCAATAAAGCTACCAAAAAGCTATACAGGTTAAAGCCGTCTACACCAGATTTGCCCAACTTCTCCATCACAAAACCACCGATAAACGCACCGATTATACCGACGACTATGTTCATGATAAGCCCCTGCTGGGCGTTGGTGCCGGCTATCATCGAGGCCACCCATCCAGCTAAACCGCCAAAGATTATCCATACTATTATGTTCATTTTATTTCTCCTTATTTAGTGGTACTTTGCACTATAAGTTTTATTAACGACAAAATATGTAATCTACCACACAAAAATAACTTGCACTATAAACATAAACATGTTATTATAAAATCATGTCAGAAAAAATAAACAACGGTCCAGAAAACTATCCTCCACATACCGAAGTCGGAATAAATGAGTGGGCTTTTTTGCCTATTGAAGCTAGCGGAACTATAGGTACTGGTGGAGCATTTCCATGCACTGTCTTTACTATTGCGACTCCAAAAGGTGTTTATTTAGGACACTACATTGACCTTAATTATCTTTCAAATGACGAAGAATATCGCAAGACACATAGTGAATTTATGCCGATAGAGGAAATGATGGGAAATATTAGTAAAAGATTAACCGACGAAGATAAACGGAAATCAAAAGTTTGGATAAACGGCGGCTCAACCTCTGAGCGTTGGTCGGATGAAGAAGATGCTGTTTGCGAATATGATATAAGGCATCTTAAAGACTTATTTGAAGCCACCGGCTTTCCTGTCTCAGAAGATCAAATTCAAAGACGCGAGCCGAATACGACACTTGATGAGCTAGTCTTAAGAAGCGATGGAACTGTAGTCAGCTTTGATTTACGCGATTACTATCCAGACGATGACTAGAACAGAACGGTAAAAATAATTGATTACGTCGGTAGTGAATACCGTATTTTAAGAAATAATATCAACTGTATCAAGCTTGATAGTTTGGCCGGGCTGGAAGCTGCCGTCAAGTAGTTTCTTGGCAACGGTATTTTCAACATAACGCTGCACCATACGACGCATAGGTCTGGCTCCGAGCTTGCTATCGTACCCCTTCTCTACTAGCCATTCTTTGGCGTTTTGGCTTAGCTCGACCTGGACTTTTTGGCTGTGAAGGTTGCTATTGATATCGGCCACAATCAGGTCGACTACTTTTACTAAGTCGGTTTGGCTTAGTGGCTTAAATATGACAATTTCGTCAAAGCGGTTGATGAACTCTGGTGCGAAGATGCCGCGTTTCATCAAACTTTCGCTAAATATGCTTTCGGCGTTATCGATATCTTGTCCTTCGCTTATCATTTGCCTTATTTCGTCAGCTCCAGCGTTGGAGGTGGCTATTACGATTGCATCACGAAAAGACACGTCACGTCCCTCGCCGTCTTTCATAATACCTTCGTCTAACATTTGCAAAAGAGCATTTATTACCGAGCTGTGAGCTTTTTCTATCTCGTCTAACAAGATTACACTAAATGGTTTTTTGCGGACTTGGCCCAAAAAGCTCAAATCTTGTGAGTTTATGGGCTGGATTAGTCTACTTACATCACTCTGTTCTACGTACTGGTTCATATCTACTCTTATGAGCGAACTTTCGTTGCTAAAGTAAGTTCGTGCTAGGGCCTTGGATAGTTCAGTTTTGCCTACGCCTGTTGGTCCTAAGAATAAAAATGTGCCAACTGGTCGGTTAGGGTTGCCAACACCGCTTCTGGCTCGTCTTAGGGCGTTAGCAACTACTGAGATTGCCCTATCTTGACTTAGAACTTGTTTGTGTAATTCGGTTTCTAAATCTAGAAGTTTTTGGCTCTCGCTAGAACTCGACGCCTGTAGTTTTATATCATAAGTACTTTCCACTGATGCTTGTACAACTTCGCTGGTAATTAGCTGGTTTTGAGCTGTGGTGGCTGCTTGCTCCAGTATGGTTAGTGCTGCTCCTGGCATTGCCTGATTGTCGACGTAACGCAGACCTAGCCTATAGGCTTCCTTAAGTGCTGTATAGGTAAAGACAGACTTATTACGATATTCCGCCAGCGAAATAGAGTCACGTAGCACCGCAAGGCTGTTTTCTTCGTCGGCCGGAGCGACATTAAGTGGTTGTAGTCTCCCTCCTTTACCTTCTGACGTGATTTTTTGCCAAGCAAATGGACTCATAGCTAAGATTAGTTTGAGGCTATGTGCCTCAATCGCTGGTTGAAGCACATGGGTTAGATCTATGCTAGAGCCATAACCAAAGAAGACTTCAGCATCATCAAAAAACAAAATAATATTTTTTGCCTTATGGGCTTCATTTAGGATTTTTAGCATCAATTCTTCTAGTTGACCACTGTTTTTGGCGTTGGCAAGCAAAGTTGGTGTATCAAGCTGAATAACTTGATGATGAGCAACCGAGCTAGAGTTTTTGGGCTGCCCTAAGATATATTCGGCAAACGCGTGTACACAAGTTGTCTTGCCTACCCCTGTTTCGCCTACTAAAGTTGCCGTACCGTTACCACTAGATAGCATTTGTATCATTTGCTCAACAATCTTTTCGTGCATTTTGGTATCGCTAAAAAAACCGTGCATTTCAATATCGTGGCTGACATTGTAGCCCAAAGCCCTTAAGATTGGTGCGTAGCCAAAAGCCCAATCTCGTCCAATACCGCCAAATGACTTACTTTCTTTCACCAGCCGTCGTTTTTCTAGTACGTCTCTCATCCAGGGAATGGCTGTTTCAACTTCTGCTAATTCAAGTTTTACGGACTTCAAAAGTTGATCGTAGTTTGGCACCGAAGTGACAAGTGCTACTAGTATAGCCATGTTACTAAAACCACTTAAATTATATTTTGTTTGGTAATTTTTGCAGACACCCCATAGCTTATTGGCAGAACCAACTTCCCTGCTCAATAAATTTTCAAAATAACTCTCGTCTATCAAATACCGATTGCCGATAAAGTATCTTTCCTCGCTTTTTTCTAGAGATTTCCAGATATCGTAGCATGATGGTTGGTCGGTTTTGAGCTGTGCAAGGGTTGCTTGTTCTAGCATATCGTCGACTTGATCTTGTCGCTGTCCGTATGACTTATCGCCTAAACTTCCCTGGCTCCATGCGTAGAACATGATAGTCCAAGTCGCTGGAATCATAATTATCCAGCCATAAGGACTTTTTTGCCAAATAAGCAATGACACCCCGGTCAATAAGAGCAAAACTATTAGTACTTTATAGACAATCACCGCTGTTTTGTTGGCGTATTTACTAGCATAACGAGAGTTTTTGGCTCTGGTGGAGTTTAGGTCTAGGTGGTATTCCACTTTTAAACCCCGATTTTCATTAAGAATAAAATAGGTAAAATAAATACAGCCAATGGTATAAAGCCCCACAAAACTAGTAAAATTAGTCCAATAATAGTTATAAACGCTGCCCACACGGCTGCAAAAAGCAGTACGCTAAATCTGATAATAAAACCGATTGTCCTAGATACAGCATTGTCTATCATTACCTGAAAAAAGGTCTGAAAAGTCGCTACGCTGGACAATTGTTTCCAGGGAGCAAACATTGTCTTTAGTAGTACCCCTACAGCAAAAAAGTCATTTATCTTATTTAGCTCCACACCGATTCTATCCAAAGCATAGCTCCAGCCTTTTGTGTACCACCACGATAAAATTGATATCACTAACATAACCTTTATTATATATTAAGCCGAATTACTTCAGCTGATTGTCTTAATGATTCCTAGAGTTTTGCTATAAATACGTAAATTGTTCTATGATTGAGGCACTGGCATAGGTCATGCGGAGGAGTGCAGGAGTGGTTGAACTGGACTGTCTCGAAAACAGTTGTGCCGAGCAATCGGCACCGCGGGTTCGAATCCCGCCTCCTCCGCCAACTTTAGATTTTAGATTTACAGATTATATTTTTATCTTAAATTTGGAATAATTAGTCGCCCACAAGGGCGGCTTTTTCTATTGCGTCAAGGTCGGACCTTGACGCAATAGACGCAATTGACAAAACCGAGATGCTTAAAAACTGTAGTTTTTTTAACAGTTCCATCGGGCATTTGTTCTTCTTTAGACACTCGCTTAGAAAAAGAGTAAACCGGAGTTATGCCTTGTTCGGTAAGTGCTTTTTCGAGTGCCGAAATCAAATACATAGCACCACCAACCATGGCTTTCTCTCCTCCGTATCCGGCAGCAATGACTGCTAGCTGACCAGCTCTTTTTTCTATTTCATCTTTGCTCGGAGGCTCCTCAAAAGTCAGTAATCGTGAGATTGTCTATTGGTCCTCAGTAATTGGATCGAAAACTCCGTCTCTAATTTGTGCATCTGTAGTCGGATGGTTAGTTAGGTTGAGAATCAAACTCTCTCTACGTTGCATTATTTATATATTATAATAAATTTTTACTAAAAAGTCAATGCTGGTATTGAGATTTTTTTGATATAATCTTAAGCATTATGGCAGATTGGATTATAGCATTACTAGCAGCAGTTAGTGCCGGAACTTGGATTTATACCAAGTTTATGAGATCTACTGGTAATAACACTAAGAAAGCTCTCATTGTCGCTGGTGCTTTAGGGTTGGTGGTGTTTTTGGTAGTCTATACATTAGCCTTGACGGTTAGTGGCATGGTTAGCAAGAATTAGCCATTTAATGCTAGTTTTGTTGAATTTTTGAACTATTTTGTGGTATTATATGGCCAATGAACGAAAAAGGTTTGGGTTTACGGCTACAAAAAGTACGGAAAGAAGCAGGATTTACGCAACAAGATTTGTGTCAAAAATCTGGGCTTAGCTATTCGACATTAGCCAAGATTGAGCGTGGAGCAATAAAATCACCGTCAATTTTTACAATCCAACAAATTGCCGCAGTATTAGGCACCACTATTGATGAACTTATGGGCATTGAACAGGTTTTGCCTATTAATGCCAAGAGAACTTCCAATACTGGCATAAAGTTTGTCTATTTTGATATAAATGGTTGTTTAGTTGGGTTTTTTCACAGAGCCTTTAGTAAAATTTCGATCGACTATTCCCTGCCTTTAGACTTTGTAGAGTCAACATGCTGGCACTACAACGATGCGGTTTGTCGCGGTGACATGACCCTAGAGGAGTACAATGGAGAGTTGGCCAAAACCTTTAATCTAGCAGAGTTTGATTGGGCGAAGTACTATCTTGCATCGGTTGATCCGATACCACAGTCACGGGAGCTGATAACTTGGGCATCAGAGAACTACCATATAGGTTTACTGAGCAACATAATGCCGGGGTTGATTGATAAAATGATTGACCAAGATATAATTCCTAATTTGTCTTACGACCAAATAATTGATTCTTCACAGGTTGGAGCCATCAAACCAGAGCCAAAAATTTTTGAGTTTGCGACCAAAAAAGCCAAAGTTGACCCAGAAGAAATTCTACTAGTAGATGATTCGCGTTCCAACCTTATGGCTGCCGAAAAACAGGGCTGGAGAGTATCTTGGTTTGATGATTATCGTCCAGATGAATCGGCTAGTAAAGTTCGTCAAGCATTGGAATTTTAGGCTTTTTTGAAATATTCAGTAACCCGTCATAAAATATAAACTATGTTAAATGCATTAAGCGGTCGGGTTAATCGCAGAACGTATGTTATTGGTAATATCATTGCTTTGGGTGTACTTTTTCTGCTATGTGCCTTGATTATGATACCTCTAGCTATCTTGAGCTTGGTTCTGCACAATAAACTTTTCGATGAAGGCGTAAGCGTGATCGTCAAAATCTTGATTTTACCGATACTGCTCTGGCTTTTTTATTTTGTGATACTAATGATTAGACGACTTCATGATATCAACTTCCCTGGCCTAATTATTGTTATAGCATTTTTTGCTTTTATGGGCTTTGGGCGGCTGATGGATCTTTGGTTGTTGAATTTGGCTGGAGTTTTTGTAATTCTGGCTATCTGTCTGATACCTGGCAAAAAACATCGTAATCAATTTGGTCCTCACCCCCGCAAAAGGGTCAACTTCGAAGATCTCAAGGTCAATTTCTAAATTTGCGTTAGTTGGTCGGTGACCTTGGCAAATTCGGTGCGGACTTTGGCTAGTTCCTGTCTGGTTTCATTTACTAATTTTTCAGGAGCTTTTTGGATGTAACTTTTGTTATTTAGGCGAGCTTCTAGGTTTTCAATTTGGTTTTTTAGTCGTGCTTGGTTATCTAGTAGGCTATCTTTTAGCTGCTTGGCTAACTCAGGACTAATAACGTAATAACAATTACCTTCGGCTGAGGTAATAGCAATCCCTTCTTTTTGCTCAGTGGCTACCACTTCACTGAGTTTGGCTAGTTGACCCACTAGTTGGCCATTTTCATCTAATAAATTATTAGAACTATACGCCAGAATGCCTCCCTGAAGATTTAGGTTAGATTTTATATGGCGAATTTCACTAATTATTGCTTGAATTTGAGCAAATTGGCCGGCTTTTTTAGTCTTAAAGCTAACAGTTTTTGGCCAGCTAGTGCTTATGAGTAGTCCTTCCCCGTCCAAATTCTGCCAGATTGTTTCGGTTACAAATGGAGCAAACGGGTGAGTTAACTTTAGAACAGTTGCCAAGCTATAATTCAAAACTGAAGCATTTTGAGCCTGCTTAGAGGCTTCAATATACCAATCTGCTAGATCGTCCCATACCAAGTGATATACCTGTTCACGGGCTTCTGCGAAGCGATAATGACTAATATTTTGACTTATAGACTCAATTGCATCATTTAATTTACCCAAAATCCACTCATCGGCAATTGTCTGTGGCTCAGGCGAGGCGTTCAGGTCTAAGTCATTGCCTAAAATTCCCTCGGTGTAGCGTGCAATATTCCATAGTTTGTTACAGAAGTTTCGTCCACCAACCAGCTTAGATTCGTCGTATGGTCGTGAGCTAGCCGGGGCTTCATCGGCGATAATACCCATGCGGAAAGCGTCGGAACCGTATTCGGTAATCTTATCCATAGGATTTATGACATTGCCCTTACTTTTACTCATCTTGGCACCATGTTCATCTTGAATAAGCCCGTGTAAATAAACTTTTTTGAACGGCACCTGTCCAGTTACGTAAAGACCCATCATCAGCATTCTTGATACCCAAGGGTAAAGAATGTCAAAACCAGTTTCCATGAGACTCAAGGGATAGTATTGTTTAAACTTGTCACCATTGGGGTAATCAAGGGTAGCGTAAGGCCAGCTAGAGCTAGAAAACCAAGTATCAAAAACATCAGGGTCACGATGATACTTCTGTCCGTTTACCTCTATAATTTGCTGATCTACTCGCTCGTCAAACAGCCAGTCATCAGGTTTATCAACATTTTGAAAAGCTGGAATTGGTATACCCCAGGCAATTTGTCGAGAAATATTCCAATCTCGGAGGTTCTCAAGGTAATTAACTAGTTGAGTAGCCCTGTTTTTTGGATAAAACTCCACTTCCCCGCTCTTTATTGCTCTAATTGCTGGCTTGGTAAGCGAACCCATATCCACGAACCACTGTTCTTTAAGTAGCGGCTCGATAACAGTGCCACACTTATAACAGTGTCCGACATTATTTTCGTGATCTTTTACCTCTACCACTAGACCTTGCTCATCTAATGCTTTAATAACTGCGTCACGAGCCTCCGATACGCTCAGTCCAATAAATTGCTTAGGAGCGTTATGATTTATTAGTCCGTTGTGGTCGATTACTGAGATCATTGGTAGATTGTGTCTTTGGCTCATGTCATAATCATTTGGATCATGAGCTGGTGTAATTTTCACAGCACCTGTACCGAAGTTAACATCAACATATTCATCAGCAATGATTGGGATTTCACGGTTTGTTAGGGGTAGTTTCACAGTTTTGCCAACTAGATTTTTGTATCTAGTATCTTTTGGGTTTATGGCTACGGCAGTATCGCCGAGCATAGTTTCAGGTCGCGTTGTAGCCACAATAATCTCGCCAGAGTTATCGGTTAAGGGGTATCTTAGGCTCCAAATACTTCCCTTTTTGGTCTGGTATTCTACTTCGATATCAGCAAAGCTTGTACCATGGAAAGTGCAGTAGTTTACTAATCTTTCGCCTCTGTAAATTAATCCTTCTTCCCACATTTTTTGAAAGGTTCGGTATGCGGTTTTCACGACTTTTTTGTCTAAAGTGTATGTAAAATCAGACCACGATAAACTTGCCCCTAGGCGGCGTAGTTGAGACTGGTAGCTACACTTGTTCTGTTCTACGAAGTCCCAGATTTGTTTGTAAAGCTCTTCTCTGGTGTAATCAAAACGACTCTCACCCTGCTTGTTTAAAAGTTTTTCATAGACGGTTTGAGTTTCAAATCCGGCATGGTCCGCTCCAGGTACAAATAAGGTGTTTTTGCCAATCATACGGTTATAACGAATAGCAATATCTTCAATGGTTATTGTTAAGCCGTGACCCATATGTAGATCACCGTTAGCGTTTGGCGGTGGAATAACCATCGAAAAATAATCTTTGCCGGACTCATTGTTTGGCAAAAATGCCTGTTTTTCCTCCCAAAGTTTATATATTTGGTCTTCGTACTCTTTAGGGTTATAAGTTTTGGGTAGTTTCATGAGTTATTTAGTCTTTTAGTTAAAATTTTTAAAAAAAGTAGGTTATTATTATGCACTGATAAAAAATTTAAGTAAATTAGGTCGTCAACACACAACTTAATCATATTTATATTATATCACCTCTGTTGATTATTCGAGTCTTCCAGCTTATTTTTCGGTGGTTATCTTTAGACTAGGTTGAAGCATAAAAGAGCAAGGGATTAGCTCGTGCCAACTGTAATTAAGGGCAATAGACAGGCCAGTTTACTCTGAGAATAAAGAAATCATATTTTTATTCTTGTTTAATCTTTCACATGAAATAAAGCCAACTCAAATTTAAGCTTGCGGTTTCGAAAGCTCAAACTTAAACAGGCTTTAATTGAATTTTATTTACGATTTTTGTTTTTGTAACTACTACTTTAACAGAGGTTAACTGTATTTGTCAATCTTCTTATGCTAATTATGTAAATCTGACAACAATATTAAGTATTTTTACACGTAGGCTTACATAGATAAGCTAGGAGAAATTTCTAGCTTATTTGGATCTGCCTTGGATAAGTTAGCATTTATTTTTAACACTCCCAAAGTAGCGATCATTGCGGCGTTGTCGGTGCATAATTTAATATCTGGATAAAACGGCTGAATATCTAGCTGAGATTCTAGTTGCCCGCGTAACTCATGGTTGGCCGCCACGCCACCGGCTATCACTACAGATCTTGGTGAGAATTCGTAGTAAGCTTTCATTGTTTTATCTACAACAATATTAATTGCAGTTTTCTGAAATGAAGCGGCAATATCATTCACCTGAGCTTCAGATAGGCGATTTTTAATACTTCCAGAAGGAAAGCGGTGATCTTCACCTATCAGTTTTTGGGCGGTCCTTAAAACGGCTGTTTTAAGCCCAGAATAGCTAAAATCGTATACACCTGCTGGCTTGGGGGTAGGGAAGTGGTATTTGTCAGAGCTACCGCTTAGGGCAGCCTTGGATATGCTTGGTCCACCGGGGTAGGGTAAGCCAATTATCTTGGCAACTTTGTCAAAAGCTTCGCCAATAGCATCGTCATGGGTTCGCCCTAAGACTTGGTAGTCAAAAGCACTACCAAAAAGCACTAGTTGAGTGTGTCCGCCACTGACGATTAGGGATAGCATTGGAAACTTAGGGGCAAAAGAGGGTAAGTCGTAATCTTTCATGGCGGCTTCCGTTATAAAGGCAGCAAATGGGTGGGCGTGAACATGATTTATGGCATAGAGTGGCTTGTTTTGGGTGATAGACAACGTCCGAGCTGCACTTACGCCAACCAGTAAGCTACCACCCAATCCAGGACCTTCGGTCACGGCAATAGCGTCGATTTTTTGCCAACCAGCTTGTTGACTTAAACCGGGAAATGCCTCTGATATCGTTTGTTCTAAAACAGGGTTCATGTACTCTATGTGACTGCGAGCCGCTACCTCTGGCACTATGCCACCGTATACAGCATGCTTATCCATACTAGTTGCTACAACATTCGACAACATCTTTAAGCCAGTATCACCTTGCTGGATAACAGCTGCCGCCGTTTCATCGCAGCTAGATTCGATTCCAAGAACTATCATAAGTTTAATACTAAACTTAAGTTACCTCTAAAAGCAAAATTCGGTGTAAGATTAGATATATGAACCCAAAGAAAGCTGTTAGGCAAATAATACCAAAATCAGGGGTCAAATTGGCTGAAAAGTCGTATCGTAGAGCAAGGGGTAAAATTTGGCAGACCTATTATGGTAATTCGGCAGCTAAGTTAGAGATAATTGCCGTAACTGGTACTAATGGTAAAACTACAACCTGTAGCTACATAAATAGCGTTCTAAGGGCAGCTGGGCATAAAACAGCTGTCTATACGACAGCATTTTTTGAGATTGATGGACAGCGAGTAGCTAACCATACTCATATGACCGTGGCTAGCCAGAAGTCGGTTCAGAAGTTTTTTGCTCAGGCTTATAGGGCAGGGGTTAATTACGTAGTTATTGAGATTACGTCGCACGCTTTAGATCAGCGACGGATTGCAATGCCTAAAGTCAAATTAGGCGTTATGACCAATTTAACCCAGGACCATCTAGACTATCATGGCACCATGGAGGAATATGCAGCAGCCAAAGCTCGGTTGTTTTCTTCTGAATATCGGGCAGACTATGCAATTTTAAACAGCGACGATGATTGGTATGACTTTTTTGCCAATAATTCTTCTGCACCGGTGATAGGTTATGGCATGGCAGCTGGTTCGATTATTCGGCTCAATAAACATAACTCTTCTGCAGCTGGTTCAGATTTTGAGGTGGTGATAGACTCTAAAAAGCACAGATTCCATACTAGCTTACTGGGCAAATTCAATATCTATAATTCTTTAGCGGCCATAGGTGTGGCTCGTCAGCTTGGGATTAATATAGATGACGTTCAGAAGGGTATAGCCGAGCTAAAGGCTGTGCCGGGTCGCATGGAACAGATCGACGAGGGTCAAGGTTTTAATGTTCTGGTGGATTTTGCCTATACTCCCGATGCCTTAGAAAACGCTTTACGTACTTTACGACCACTGACCAAGGGTAATTTGGCGATTGTTTTTGGGGCGACTGGTGACCGCGACAAGACTAAACGTCCACTTATGGGTAAGGTCGTAGGGCAACTGGCAGATAAAATTTATCTGACAGATGACGAGACTTATACCGAAGATCCAACAGCTATCTGGCAGGCTGTTTATGAAGGTATAAAAACTGTCAATGCAACCAAAAAGACTGAAGTTATTGATGATCGGCTTAAGGCGATTAAACTTGCCTTCAAGCAGGCTAAGAAAGGTGATACGATATTGCTAACAGGCATCGGTCACGAAAATTACCGCAATATGGGTGGTCAAAAAATGCGATGGGATGAACGCCAAATTGCCAAAAAAGAACTAAAAAAGCTAGCGTTGTAATATTTTTTTAAGAAAAATCTATAATTTACCTCATGTAGATTATGAAAATGTGTCAAAAAACTTGTTTGACATTGCTTTGAGTCTGGAGGTATAGTGCAGATATTAAGCAAACAGCCAGAGTTACTCTAGAGCCTTACCTAGAGCTACTCTGGTTTTGTTGTTATAAAGAGGAGAAAAGTTAAGTTGTCAATGTCAAGAACTTTAGAGCAAGCGATAGGATATGTTGGAGGAGAAGCTCCACCTATTGGCCAGCTTGAAGAAAATAAACGATATGAAACTAGCAATGGTGTTAGGGTGATTTTTGGTTTTCCGTACCATTTCGCAACTTCTGGTGGCGGAGTACGAGCAAATTATGTTGACGCGATGTCGGACACTATAAGAGAAAATATGTCTACCGAGGCAGAACGCTTAGCATCTGAGATGGCTGTTAAAGGATATTTTTTAGAAAGTTGCGGTGCTAAAGGCGAGTATGCCGTAGAAGGAAGCAGAGATGACTTTTTAGCTAACTTGCTAGCTGCTCGTTCATATGTGACGGATTTAGTAGCTTTAGGTTGGAACAAAGACTACTTCCAAACCGGCGAGGGCAGAAGAGATGTACTGGCTCCAGACAGTGGTACGGCTGATCAAATGGGTACTATGGTTCACGCAATCGCATCTGAAACAGCGACTAAGTATGGTCGTTCTGAAAAAGAAGCCTACCTACTTGCATGCAGTATAGTATCGGCTAAACCCAGAAACTTAGGAGGCATACCAGATATCCGTGAACCCGCTACTGGGTATATTTTACGCTACACCACTGACCTGTTAATTGAAAGAGGCGAAACAGAGCTGGAGTTCTCTAAAGGTGAACCTGTTAGAACGGTTGTTCATGGCTTAGGGGCAGTAGGTCTGAATTATATAAGAACAGAATACGACTCTATTGGTCGCCAAATGATTAGCCCGGCGAGTGGGGACATGAAATTAGTTGGTATTAGTGATATTTATGGCACAGTTGAATCTCCTGGAGGTATAGACCCGCGGGTTGTTAGCAGTATTCATGCTCAGCTAAGTCGCGTATTTTGGGATCAAAATATAAGCGAAGGTAGAAAAATCAAAGAAATAGATAGCCTTATACGAAAGCATCTTGATGAAAGTGCAAGATTTATACCCGGGTTTGGTCAAGATGCCGACACCTCCTACTTCTTAAGTGTTGGTGCAGATGTCCTGGCTTTATGTGCAACTCCACGTGGTGTTGTAAATAATGAAAATGTAGGAAGGCTTTTAGATAATCCAGACGGACCAAAAGTCATTACTGAAGGAGCTAACCATCCTATATTAGATGAGGCTGAGACCGCAATTTTAGGAACTGAAGGTATAATGATTATCCCTGGAGAAGAGGCAAATAGGGGCGGTAGAGCCTGCTCTAGTGCTGAGGTAGAGGGTAAGATTAATGGAAAAACGTCAGCTCAAGAGGCTTTTTCTCACCTAAAGGAAGCTCAGCAGAAAAGCGTAAGGGAAGTATCAGAGTTTCAGAAAAGACGTCTTGGCGGCACAACAAACCGTCGTGCCGCCCTTTATGCACTAGGTATATTAAAGGCAGTGGCAAAAACAAACTAGTACTCTTATTTTCCGAACTTTCGTTCCTTAAGAGTTTGCTGCCGTTTTTTGTAGTATTCTTCTCTGGTTAGCCCAAAAACTTCTTCACGACTGTTGCGGACTAATGGATACAATCTATGGTTCATTGCATCTAACACTAACTGTCCAATTTCTTTCCTTAATTGTTCACTTTTTGGATCGTATTCTCCATGTTTGAAGAGTTCAATTTTTTCTCTAATCTTTTCTTTTTTACTAGTATCTTCCTCAAGATTATACTGTTCATGAAGTCTTAAGATAGCTTCATTCTCCTCTTCTGTGTACTCTTCGTCTCTTCGCTCGGTTTTTGGTGTAGTTCCCAAGAATTGCATACTTGCTTGCGTATAGCGTTGATTAGTGGGTGGGGTATTTGGGTCGGGATCGTAAATACCTCTTCCTTCAATGCCGAATAATCCATTTTGCATGTCTTTTTTGGGATACCAAACAGGTATTTCTTTTGGTTCTGGCACATGTTCTCCGGTTGATGCATTATATTTACTAGAAGGAGCAATCCACTCGGCGGTATCAACTTCACTGCTTGGAAAAGCTAATTTAAAAAGTTTTTTTGCAACTGTCTGTGTATCTCCTGTTTCTCTCTGTTCATCGATGATTAACACTCTTTTCCCATCTAGTGTTTCGGTGCTATTTATATGGAATATAGCTCTTAGGCCCTCAGAATCTTCTTCTGATATTGGCTTCATACCTTTTTCGCCATCAAACGGTATGGCTGGATCTTGACGCCATGTTATTCTATCTATGTTTACAAACTTCATTTCTGGCATCTTTATCGTATTTTTTCGCCGGTTTGTGGGTCAATTTCTTCAGGTGCTAAACTGTTCCATAGTTTTCTTGTCATCCAACTTAAGGGTCTGGCCGATTTGTCTAAGAACACTACTACGTCGTATGGTTGCTCACCCTTATTTGGATTGCCGGCGATTCTGGATATAAGCTCAGAGGTTTTACTTATATATAATTCTCTTAGTTCTTCACCTGTCTGCATCTGTGAATGGTAAGCAGTTGGTTCAAGAATTTCATAAGGCGAGCTGTGGCTAATTGTCTCCATACATTTAATGTTTTTCTTTTTTATTTTAATAACTAAGTATTGCAATAATAGCATAAGTATGATTAAATGTCAATAAGTATGAGAAAATATAATGTTAATTTTGATGGCCAGGAAACTAGTTTTGATAGAGTCTATGACATAACTTATGAGGCTTTTCGCGGAAAATTTCCCATCGAAGTCTATGGGCAGCATGAAGGGCTAGATATTTGGTTTGCACTTTCTGTTGCTCGAATAGTCCTCAAGCAAGCTATCTCTGATGAAAGTTTTGTTGATGGAATAGAATTCTCCGGCTTTTCTACTGGTAGTTACCTGAGTCCTGAAACTCCTTCTTTATATGTATGTAGATTTACGGATGGGGCTGAAAAGGCCTCATTGCAAATTGAAAACGTCTAAAAACGATAATTAGACAAAGTAGATATTGACAGGGTAGTTGGCACTCGAGTATAGTGAGTGCTAGTGCATTAGTGCTTATAGATCTTCGGTATTAAATCACTGATGATTTATCTTGCGAGAAAGTGCTAGTGCATCTAACTATTTTAAAGTTTCTAAGTTTAATAACTTTCAAAAAGGAGGAGAGATATGTCAGTACCAATTAACCCGTTGGCAGATTATGTTGTGGCAGTAGCCGAAAAAGCTAGCAATAAGACGGCTAGTGGCTTTTATTTGCCAGAAAACGCTACCGAAAAGCCAAAAACTGCCGAAGTTGTAGCGGTTGGCCCAAGCGTGAAGGATATAAAAGTAAAAGACAAAATTATTTATAAAAGCTACTCTACTACTGAAGTTAAGGTTGGAAATGTTGACTATATTTTGGTGCGTCAAGAGGATGTGCTAGCGACTGTAAAATAATTAGAATTTAGTTAAGGAGATACGAAAATGAGTAAAAAAGTATTTTATGATGAAGATGCACGCCGCCGAGTATTAGCCGGGGCAGAGATTTTGTACAATGCTGTCAAAACGACTATGGGGCCAAAGGGCCGAAATGTAGTGATTAGCAAGAGTTATGGTGGTCCAACTGTGACTCATGATGGTGTAACGGTGGCTAAAGGTGTGGAAATTGCTGATGTTGATGACGAAACTTTGGGCTATAAAGTGGGTGCTGAGCTAATCAAGCAGGCAGCCAGCAAAATGAATGATAATGCTGGCGATGGTACTACTACTGTGACAGTACTGACTTATCATATCTTGAATGAAGCTAATAAGTTGATTGCGGCCGGCCATAATCCGATGTTGCTTCGTCGTGGTTTAGAAAAAGCTAGTGAAGATATTGCCAAAGAGCTAAATAAAATGGCTGAAGATATCAAATCTAATAAAAAGCGGGTTGCAGAAGTAGCTACAATATCGGCTGGTGATAGTGAGATTGGTGAGTTGATTGCTGATGTGATTGCCAAAGTTGGTAAAGATGGTGTGGTTACGGTTGAGCAAGGCCAGGGTCTGGGGCTAGAGAGTGAAGTGGTAGAAGGATTTACTATGGATCGTGGCTTTATAAGTCCGTATATGGTAACTGACGCTACGCGAATGGAGGCTGTATTAGATAAGCCGGCAATTGTGATAACAGACAAGAAAATTAGTTCAATTCAAGAATTTTTGCCAATTTTAGAGAAATTGGCTCAAGTTGGTAAAAAAGACGTATTTGTAATTGCCGAAGATGTAGAGGGTGAGGCACTTGGTACATTGGTGCTAAATAAATTAAAAGGTGTTTTGAATGTAGTCACGGTTAAAGCACCAAGTTTTGGCGACAAACGTAAAGAAATCTTGTCTGACATCGCAGTTTTGACTGGCGGACAAGTAGTTAGCGAAGACCAAGGTATGACTTTTGACAATGTTGATGAGTCGGTTTTTGGTTCTGCTCGTAAAGTGATTGTCGGTAAAGATAGTACTACTATTATCGAGGGAGCTGGCAAAGCTAGCGATGTAACTAAGCGTATGAGTCAGATTGAAGCTCAAGCGGCAAATGCTACCTCAAACTATGACCGTGATGGATTAAATGAACGAAAAGCTGCTTTGTCTGGTAAAGTAGCAGTTATAAAAGTAGGTGGTGCTACAGAAACCGAGATAGAAGAGAAGAAATTCCGCGTTGACGACGCGGTGGCCGCAGTTAAGGCAGCACTTGAAGAAGGAATTGTGCCAGGTGGAGGCGTTACGCTAGTTAACTTGGTGTCTGCTACTAAACTGGCATCTAATGACGAAGTTCTGTTTGGTCAAACTATCTTGTTTAGGGCTTTAGAGCAACCGTTTAGGATTATTCTTGAAAATGCTGGTCTTAACCCTGACGAGTGGTTACCGCAAGTTAAGAAGGGCAAAGCTGGCTATGGCATAGATGTCAATAACCCAAGTAAGTTGGTCGATATGAAGTCAGCCGGAGTAGTAGACCCAGTTAGAGTTACTCGACAAGCTATTCAAAATTCGGTGTCCATTGCTGGTACGGCTATGACTATGGGTGCATTAGTGGTTGATGTACCGGAGCCAAAAACGGCTGCCCCAGATATGTCTGGTATGGGTGGCGGCATGGGCATGATGTAGTTTAAGTCAAAGAAATCGGCCTTAATTTTAGGTAAAAAATACTGCTTTTGGAGCTGCCAGAAGCAGTATTTTCTTTTTAAATGCATCAGAATACTTGCGTAAAATGTAATTATGTAGTACAATACTGTTAATCAAGGAACTTATATGGCATTGTTTAGACAAAATAAAACTCAGCGTACGGTCTTACCAGAAGAGGTAAACGATTATTATAAAGCCCAGAAACGTGAGCGAACTGGTGTGGCTTTGATGCTTGGTTTGGCAGCTTTGATAGCAACACTGATAGTCGGTTTTGCACTGTTTTTCGGTGGTAGATGGGTTTATCAAAAAATTAGCGGTAAAAACAAGACTCCAACTGCAATAATTGACGATAAAAAGGCATCCGACAAGTCGGCTAACGATAAATCAAGCGACAAATCGTCAAGTAGTAGCCAAGATAACAGTAGCTCAACGAGCGGTACCTCTTCGTCTAATAGCTCGGCCGGCTCTAATTCTAGTACTTCTCAGGCCAATGGCGGCTCTGGTGGTGCATCAAGTTCGGCTTCGACTACAAATAGCGGTGGAGGTGCAGCTAACAATTCTGGAAGTACAACAACTCCAGCTTTAGGCGACGAACCAACTTCTCCGTTGCCACACACCGGTGACGAAGGTCACTAATTAGATTTTAAGCAATTTTAAGAGCTAAGCTTTCTGGTTTTACTAAGTAAGTTTTAGCTATTTTGGCCGTGATGTTGAGAAAAGTAATTGATTTCGTTAACAATAGCCAGTAGAGCCTCAGCTTTTGCTTTCTCATCAGAAATTTGATTAGCTGCTTCGTAAGCTTCTTTGATAAGTTCATGATTGTCGGAAGCCTGGATAAGCATCATAAGTGTTTTGTAGCGCTCTTCGGGTTGTTGGCTGAGCTGACTCACTAGAGGCGATAGCTGATTAAGAGCTTGCACCTTGATATCCGATAGTTGATCTAGATTAGCAGGCGAGACGCCACTAACTGAAGTAGTAGATGATTGACTAACTGGGCTATCTTCTTCTAGGCCTTGCTCATTGTTATCATCTTGGTTAGGTAAGGTCGGCGTTTGACTGGGCTGGCTAGGTAGAACTGGGCTGAAAGTTGTGGGATTATTGCCAAGTCCAATCTGTGGACTGGCGTCATTTATATCATTTGCAACTTGATCCATGTCTGTTTTTGGGCTTTGACTTTGGTCGTCGGATTTATTATTGAACATACCACTCCTTTATTTGTTCATTTTGAAACACATTTATATGCTATTTATTTTAACAATTTTAACCATAAGCGACAAATCTAAATGTTTTGACGTTATAATAAAGTATATAAAAGGAGGATTATGTCAGTATTAGATAATTTAAAAATGATACATGAACGCGACGTTCAGGATGCTTTGGGTGTGGCATTAAATCAATGGCAGCAGCTAAAAGAAAGCTATGATTTGCCAATTATAGAGGAAGAATTTGAAAATATAGTTTATGCCGGCATGGGGGGTTCATCATTGTCGGCCTCATTGAGTCAGACTTGGCCAGGCTATAGTTTGCCGTTTGAAGTCTGCCGGACTTATGATATCCCTCGTTATGTGAATGACAAGACATTTTTTATCTGTTGTAGCTTTAGCGGGAATACTGAAGAGACTTTGTCGGCTTTGGCTCAGGCAGAGGCGAAGGGTGCAAAGATTGTAGTTATCACCAATGGTGGAAAATTAGCGACGATTGCCGAGGAAAAAGGCTATCCGTTAGCAAAGCTGCCTGATATTCCGCAACCACGTTATGCTACATTGGCAATTTTGAAAGCAGTGATTGAAGCTTTAGCGGCAGCTAATCTTTGCCCTAAATCTTGCATAAATGAGCTTGAAGATTATGCCGATGAGCTAAAAACTCAACTAGATAACTATCGTCCAGATGTGCTTACGGTAGATAACCCGACCAAGCAGCTAGCTCTTGAGTTGGCTGGTAGTTCGCCAGTAGTTTATGCCAGTAGCTTGTTTTATTCGGTGGCTTATAAATGGAAGATTAGTTTTAATGAAAATGCCAAAAATGTAGCGTGGTGTAATGCCTATCCAGAGTTTAATCATAATGAGTTTTTGGGCTGGTCATCTCATCCAGAAAATAAGCCGTATAAGGTAGTAAACTTGGTCAGTAGTTTTGATCATCCACAGATACTGAAACGGTTCGAGATATCTGATCGACTTTTGAGTGGCAAAAAACCAGCTGCAGAGACAGTCAATCTAGTGGGTGATAATATTATGAAACAGATGATTTATGGCACAACTTTTGGCGATTTTGTAAGCCTGTACTTGGCTCTGATTAATGGCCTTAATCCGTCGCCGGTTGACCTAATCGAGAAACTAAAACAGGAGCTAAAAAAATAAGATTTTTTAGACTAAAAAAAATAACAAAGCGGCAAAACCACTTGTTATTAAGCCTAATTTGGCTAATTTTATTGCCAATTCTGTTGCTTGCTGCTCGTATGATTGAGAGTGGCAGCGATCGGTATGTTTTTATGCTTTGGAATTTAACACTAGCAGTCATACCTCTGTTCCTGGCGATTTGGCTTAAAGTAATATCTAAAAATAAACTTTTTATTACGCCAAAATGGTTAGTGATTTTTGGCCTGTGGTTAGTGGTTTTGCCAAATAGTTTTTATATGGTGACTGATCTACTTCACCTACGTAAAACTCAGGAAGTCAGTCTAATATATGATGTTATTTTGCTAGAATCATTTATTGCTTCGGGGCTGATTCTGGGTTTAATAAGTCTATTTTTGGTTCATAGAGTTCTGCAAAAACACTTTTCTGGTCATCGTTCAAATGTGATTATGATAATTATTTTGGCGTTGGTGAGTTTTGCGATTTATCTGGGGCGTTACTCGCGTTGGAATAGCTGGGATTTACTGTTTAGCCCAATGGGTTTGATTTTTGATGTTAGTGATCAGATTGTTGATCCGCTTGCCAATAAATCTACTTATATTGTGACAATTTTATTTTTTCTATTTTTATCGTCAATTTATTGGGTAGTTTATGAGTTGGCTGGGATGCTATCGAAGAAGTAAGTTACCACAACTAAGAAACTGTCTCTGTTATAATTGTTACTATGTTAGATAAAATTAACGGGGTTTTGATGAATGCAGTTCAGAAACTGTACTGCGAGACTATGGAAGCTAGCTTTGCAAGATCGGATCACTGCGATTTTGCCAGTAATATAGCTATGCAGCTTAGTGGCAAGCTAGGTAAAAACCCTATAGACATTGCTGAGCAGTTGCGTGCCGAAATTTCAGAGAACTCTTTTTTTAGCAGAATAGAAGTTGCTGGACCGGGCTTTTTGAATGTTTGGCTAAGTGACGAAGTGTTAATTCAAGCATTAGACTCAGACGGAATGACTGTTTTTGACATAAATGATGGAAATGGTGGTGCAGTTTTGCTTGAATATTCTTGCCCAAATGCTTTTAAGGAACTTCATACCGGACATCTCTATCAAACATTGATTGGCGATAGCATGGGACGGATTTATGAATTTTTGGGCGTAAAGGTTTATAGAACTAGCTTTGGTGGTGATGTGGGTTTGCATGCCGCAAAGTGTATGTGGGGGATTTTACAAGCTCTTGGTGGTGAAAATCTTACCAAATTGACAGAGGTAGAAGACCATGCGGCTTGGATTTCGGCAGCTTACGTGGTAGGGTCCAAGGCTTACGAAGAAGATGAGTTTGTAAAAGCCGAAATAGACAATCTAAACAAAAAAATCTATGGTTTGCATGAATCTGGTGATATAGTATCTGATTTTGCTCAGATTTATTTTACGACGAGGCAGTGGAGTTATGATTATTTTGATAAATTTTATGCTGATATAGATGTAGTTGCGTTTGATAAATATTATCCAGAAAGTGTGACTTCTGGTCCTGGGTTAGAGGTCGTTAGTCAAAATTTGGTTGATGTTTTTAGTGAGAGTGAAGGGGCGGTAGTATTAGATGAAGCCAAGTCTGGTCTACATACTAGGGTGTTTGTGACTTCGGCTGGTTTGCCGACTTACGAGACTAAAGATTTAGGTGTTGTTAGGCTGGAAAATCAGGACTTTAATTACGAGAAGCGAATTATTATGACTGGCAATGACCAATCGGAGTACATGAAGGTAGTTTTTAAGGCACTCGAGCTGATTGACCCTGTGTTGGCGGCTAAGCAAAGGCATATTGCAAATGGCACAGTTAAATTCGCTAACGGCCAAAAAATGAGTTCTAGATTAGGTAATGTAACCAAGGCAACAGATGTAATTGAGGCAGTTAGTTTGGCTATGTCGGCCGGAGACCAAGCAGTAAAAAAAGACATGGTGCTAGGTGCAATTAAATATTCGCTGCTAAAAAGCAAGGTAGGCGGTGATATTGCTTTTGATATAGAAAAATCGATTAGCGTCGAAGGTAACAGTGGACCTTATATGCAGTATGCTCTGGCTCGAGCTAACTCGGTACTTGCTAAAGCCAAAAAACGAGGGAGTATACCAAAAGAATTAACAGATGGCGAACGGAATTTTGCCCTTAAATTGACTGATTTTGGTCAGGCAATAGAAGTAGCAATTAAAGATTTTTCACCGCATCACGTTGCTAGTTTCTTGTATGACTTAGCTCAAGAGTTTAATCGTTTTTACGAAAAAAATCGGATTATTGATGATCAACGAGAAGTCGAGAGGTTATTTTTGGTAAACAAGTATCAAAAAATTCTAAAACAGGGCTTGGAACTACTTGGTGTACCAACTCCGGAAAAAATATGAAAAATAAAGTAGTGATTTTTGATTTTGACGGTACTCTGGCCGATGTAGTGCCAATTTTTCGTAAAATTTATAGCAACCTTGCACTGCAATATAATCTACCGGAGATATCGGACCAAGACTTTTTAGAGCTACGCAAGAAAAATCTAAAACAAGCTCTAAAATGGGTTGGCATAAGGTATTGGCAGCTACCTGGTATATTAAATAAGGGTCGCACAATGTTCGCCAAACACAAAAAAGAGGCTAAGCTTTTTGACGGTATGACTGATATTGTTAACAAGTTACATAGTAATGGTTGCGAGGTTTACGTGTTGAGTTCTAATAGCGAGAGTACTATAAAATGTGTACTGGAACGCTACGGTATTGACAACAAAATTATAATCCTGCGTCGGCCTAGTTTGCTTGGTAAATCTGGCAGTATAAATAAGTTAGTTAAGTCCAGAAAATATAGTAAAGCTGACGTATGGATGATAGGCGATGAAGTTCGCGATGTTGATGCTGGCAATAAGGCTAAAGTTAACACTATATCTGTTAGTTGGGGCCTACAAGATGGCTCACTACTGGCTCAACACAAGCCAACACACCTGGTAAATACAGTTGCTGAGCTTAAGAAATTATTAATTTAGTTGGGTCAATAGCTTGGTGCAGCCGGCAAGCCAAAATACTCTTCGAGCGTAAGATTGCCAACTTTTTGTGAAACGTCAGTGCCGATATATCTGATATGCCAAGGCTCGTATTGGTAGCCGGTAACACTAGTTTTGTCTTCTAGATATCTGACGACGAATCCATATTTGGTTGCATTGTTTTTAAGCCAAATACCGGCTGCCGTGTTGCCGAAACAGGTTTCTAGGTCACAAGTGCCGTTGCCTAGGTCGATAGCAAGACCTGTTTGGTGTTCGCTGTATCCTGGTCTGGCACTATATGTGTCGGCTAGGGCCACTCCGTCGCGAGCTACCCAGCCGTTATATGTAGATTGCTGATTGGCATATGATCTGTAAGAGCTAAGAATTTTCATGCCTACGCCAGCTGCCACTGCATCATTTAGAAGTTGGCTTAGGCTAGTTGCTGCTTCGGCTCGAACTGTGCCACCGGCGACTGACGTTAAATTAGGTGGTACATAACTAGCTGATAGTGGGCGTTTTTTGTTGACAATTGCGGTTAATGAACTGGGGTCAGATATAGGTGTGGAAGCTGGGGTACTAGATGGTTCTGTGATAGGAGTTGGTTTTGGAACTACTGGGGCTGGCTTATTTTCAGTTTCTGTTGGCTGTGGTTGAGTGTTCGAGTCAGTCGTTTTTGCAGGAACTATTGGGTTTTTGTGATCGTTTTTCGTAAACAAAAATACGCCTAAGCCGATCACTAAGAACAACACTAGTCCGTAAACAACTAACATTTTACGGCTTTTGTATGAAAAAGACTTAAAGAGGAACTTACGCTTCATAAACAGATAATATCATATTTGCTATACTGTTTGTTATGAGTATGGCAAATATTAATAAGGATAAATTACCAACTAAATTACTATGGGTTGATTTGGAAATGACCGGGCTGAGTCCACAAAAGGACAAAATTATAGAAGTGGCCTGCGAGGTGACGGATTTTGAATACAAAACACTAGCCAGTTATGAGGCAGTGATTAAACACACTAATGAAGTTATAGATAATATGAACCCTTGGAGTCAAACTCAACACCAGAAAAGTGGCTTGATTGACAGAATAAAGTCCGAGGGCCGCGAAGAGAAAGAAGTTATTCACGAGCTAGTTGGGTTTATAAAAGCTCAATTTGGTAGCGAACCAGCAGTGCTGGCAGGTAATTCCATCCATAACGATCGAGGATTTATTACAGTCCATTGGCCGGAGGTAGAGGCGTTGCTACACTACCGCATGCTAGATGTGTCAAGCTGGAAAATAGTCATGCAAGCCAGAGGTATAGAATTTGCCAAAAAAGAAGTTCACAGAGCCTTTGATGACATTCAGGCCTCGATAGCAGAACTACAATATTACCTGCATGCCTTAAAAAGCCTCTAATCTTAAGACTTCTGCAGAGTACTGGCCTTATGCTAAACTGTTAATTATGAAACACACCGAGGTTGAAGACTATATTTTGAGTATGCCAGCTGCATGGCTAGATTATCCTTTTGGTGAAGGGGTGGCAGTCTATAAAACTACTGATAATAAGATGTTTGCACTTATAGGCGAAAAGTCTGATCCTTTGCAGCTTAGTCTCAAATGCGACCCTAAGCTAGCCGAGGTTTTAAGAGAAAAGTATGAGTCAGTAATGCCGGGTTATCATCTCAATAAAAAACACTGGAATACACTAATTTTATCTGGCCAGTTAACTGGCGAAGAAGTTAAGGATTTGATTAGGCATAGTTATGAGCTAGTTACTGGTGGCCTGAAGGACTGATACTTGCTTGTAGGCTTTTTCTAGTACCTTAAAGTCATTGCCGGCAGATCCGTTGGACGAGGATTTTACTTCAATCTGGTAGTCTTCTAAGTTTTTATTGATTAAGTTGAGTAAAGTTTCGTCATAGCGGCCACTTTTTTCTGCACTGGCTAGTAGTTGGTCGGATTCTTTATTTCGACTTGATGATAATTGCTTAGATAGATCTTTACCCTTGATACCGCGTTTTTCTAGTCGGCCCATCAGTTCTTTTTGGGAAGTTTCTAAGGCTAATTTGGTAGTTAGGGCATAGGCTTTTGTGTCAAAATTTTTTGCCTTGGTGTCGGCTAAACCGCTAAGACGGATGATTTCAGTTTGTTTTTTGGCTAGCTCAACATAGCTTTGGCTTCGATTTTTGTCGTCGCTACTTAATATTTTGATAAAAACAGAGATTATAACTATTAGTAACACCACCACAACGCCCAGTAAAATGAATTTACTGGCTTTACCATTTGGCAGTGGTAATTTGCGTGCTGGTTGATTGGAATTATCGGTGATAAACGAATATGGATTTGAGTTTTCAGGTGTAGCTGGGGAGCTATTGCTAACTGGCGGGCTTGGGTTATTTTGATTGTTTGGATACATAACCTTATTTTACAACAGATCTGGGTGTTTCGGCCATAGATTAGGTGATATCTACCGCTAACCTCTATAATAAATGTATGGATGCGGTCAGTGAGGTCAAAGCTCGACTAAATATTGAAGATGTGATTGCTGAATATGTTAGCTTAAAGCGGGCTGGTAAAAATTACAAAGGCCTTAGTCCATTTACGTCGGAGAAAACACCAAGTTTTGTGGTTAGTCCTGATAAGCAAATATGGCATGATTTTAGCTCTGGTAGGGGTGGCGATATGTTTAGCTTTGTTCAAGAAGTTGAAGGTTTAGACTTTAGAGCAACTTTAGAGCTATTGGCTCGCAAAGCCGGAGTTGACCTTGATAAGTACCAGAAATCTCCTGGTAATCGCATCGACAAAGACCGACTTTATGAAATTTTAGAAAAAACTACTAAATTTTACCAGGCTAACTTACTGGCTAATCGACAAGCTCTGAACTACATAGTCAGAAAACGTGGTTTTAACAAGCAAACTTTGATTGACTTTAGACTGGGATATAGTCCAAATAATGGTGCCGCTTTGGTAAAATTTTTGACCAAAGAAGACTATTCTATAAAAGAGATCAGCATGGCTGGTTTGACGAGCCAAAGACGAGTTGGGCTAGGAGACATGTTCAGAGGGCGGATTATGATACCGCTTGCTGATCAGTTTGGCAAAACTATTGGTTTCACGGCCAGAATTTTGGAAGATAACCCTAATGCACCGAAGTATATCAATACACCGTCGACTCCTCTGTACGATAAGTCAAGGCATGTTTATGGGCTACACTTAGCAAAGAAGGCCATTCAAGCCTCGAAATTTAGTGTGCTTGCTGAAGGTAATTTAGATGTAATAAGCTCACATCAGGCTGGAGTTAAAAATGTGGTGGCGACGGCTGGCACTGCTTTAACACTGGCTCAGCTTAAAACACTCGGGCGATTTTCGCCTGATGTACGCTTAGCATTTGATGAGGACAGAGCTGGTATAGCTGCTAGCGAAAGAGCAATTCCACTTGCTTCACAGGCTAACGTGCGGCTGAGTGTAGTGACAATCCCAAATGGTAAAGATCCTGATGAGTTAATTCGTCAAGATGCTCAACTTTGGCAAGAAGTAATCGAGAAGTCAGAATACGCTATTGATTGGCTATTTAATCAACATCTTAAAACGATCGATACTGATTCAATTGAGGGTAAAAAACAATTAGCAACGACGGTCTTACCTGTACTGAGTGGCTTATCGAGCCAGATTGAGAAAGACCATTACATCTCTAGGTTAGCCGATCTGTTAAAAGTTGATAAAAGCTCAGTTATCTCTGAGCTGAGTGGAATGAAAGCGACTGAACCTGCTAGACGCCTAAAACAGGTTAAACCGATAAGAAACAATGACACAAATCAACAAGAACAGATTAAGGTGGGCGATAGATTACTGACAATTCTGCTGATGATACCAAAAACTCGACAAATTTTACCAAAATTAGAGGAAAAGATGTTTGTGAGTGATAATGCTAGGCGGCTCCTCTTGTTTATAAAGTCTAATCCAGAGTTTAACGGTGACGTGAAAAATGCTAGAGACTTGAAAGTATTGAGTGAATATGTAAAAATTATTATATTACAATTTGAGGAACTATACGCCAAAGTCGACCCGTTAGATCTCCAAGATGAAATTGATCGACTATTTTCAAGGCTAGTTGAACTTTACGTAAAAGATCAAAAACACCAAATTATCGAAAAAATGAATAATGCCAAAGAGTCTGAGATGAATCAGTATCTCACAGAGGTGAAAAACCTTGATCAGCTCTTGAGCAGTCTTAAATAAGGAGTAATGAATGCCTAAAAAATCAGTAGAAAAGACGATTGATATTTCAATTGAGACAGTCAAGCAATTAGTTGAATCAGCCAAAAAGGCTGGTCGCATTGACCAAGACGAGATTCAGAAAACTATCCCTGATTCTCCAAAAAACTCGAAATTATTAGATGAGCTGTACAAGCAGCTCAGTGAAGAAAAAATAGTTGTTACTACGACAGATGAGGAAGAACCTAGCTCGACCGTTGAATTTACTGATGAGTGGACCGACGAAGAAGACGAAGAGGTGGTTTTGAATGATAAAGACTATATGGACGATATTGCTGATGATTCAGTGCGTCTTTACTTGCGTGAAATAGGAAAAATTCCTTTGCTTAAGACCGATGAGGAGTTAGAGCTTGCTCACCGAGTAGTGGCAGGTGATAAAGATGCTAAGGATAAGATGGCTGAAGCTAACATGCGTTTAGTGGTATCGATTGCTAAACGCTATGTCGGGCGTGGACTTGATTTACTAGATCTAATCCAAGAGGGTAATACAGGGCTACTTCGGGCAGTTGAGAAATTTGATCCGGATAAAGGTTTTAAATTCTCTACTTATGCTACCTGGTGGATTCGTCAGGCGATAACTAGGGCAATAGCTGACCAGGCTAGAGTGATTAGGATTCCGGTGCATATGTTTGAAACTATTAACAAGCTGCTTCGGACTCAACGTCGCTTAACCCAGGAGTTAAACCGTGAACCGACCAATGAAGAGATAGCAAAAGCTATGGAAATGGAAGTCGATAAAGTTGAACATATTATGAAAATCAAACAAGATATTCATTCGCTCGACGCTTCTGTTCGTGATGATGAAGAAGATAGTGTGTTGGGTGATTTTATCGAGGACGAAGACACAATTAGCCCAGAAGAATCGGCCACCAACCAGTTACTTAAAGAGCAAGTTAAAGATATGCTTGGAGGTTTGTCTGACCGTGAACAAAAGATTTTGAAACTACGATTTGGCCTAGAAGATGGTAAAAACCATACTTTAGAAGAAGTCGGTCAAGAATTTAGCGTTACTCGTGAACGAATTCGTCAGATTGAAGCCAAGGCACTGGCCAAACTGCGTAAACACAAAGATGCTCGCAAACTCCACGACTACATCAAGTAAATTTGATATCATATAACTATGATAATTGGGTTAGCAGGTACACTTAATGCCGGTAAAGATAGCTTAGGTAATTTATTAGCTAAGCAGTACGGTTTTTTGCATATCTCTACCTCTGACATGATTCGCGAGATGAAACGTCGTGAATATGGTGATGGTGCGGAGTCTTTATTGGTTCGCAACGACCCGTATATTAATAAGTTGAGAGATGAACGCGGACCTGGGTTTTTAGTTGATGCCGTTTATGCTGATTGGCAAGCTGATAAAAAAAGATACCCAAAAGGCTGTATTGCTAGTGCAATTCGGGCAATTGGTGAGGCCGAGACAATCCATAGGTTGGGCGGCAAGATAGTTTTTGTCGATGCTGATCCCAATATTCGTTACCAGAGGTCAATTGCACGTATGCGTGACGAAGGTGATAATAAAACTTTTGACGAGTTTATGGCGGCGGAGCGGAGCGAGGTTGACGCTAATCCAAGCGATAAATCTGTTCAAAATTTGACTGCCATGAAACAGATGTCTGATGTGATTATCGATAATAATTTTGGCAATGTAGAAGATTTTTTGGTTGCGGCGGAACGTACGCTTAAATCTGCCGGTATTTTATAGTACTTATGGCACATGCTTCTTTAACCGAGTACAAAAATAGAGTTGATTTGGCAATTGAGTCTTACTGTCGTGAACTTTTAGCTACTACCAAGCAAAATTTTGGTTCAGAGGCTAAGTTGGTGGCTAGCGAATTTTGCAAATTTCTAGCAAGAGGCGGTAAACGTATAAGGGGTAGTTTGGTGATTTTTAGCTATCAGGCTAGCGGCGGTAAAGATAACCAGGCTATTAATCAGGTGGCTCTCGCAGTTGAGTTGATGCACGCCTATATTTTGGCAATCGATGACATTCAAGATAAAAGCGAACTACGACGTGGTGAGCTAACTCTACATAAAAAGTTTGAACACATTGCCAAAAATAGAGAAATAAACGATTCTCAACAGTTTGGGCTGTCACTAGCATTAAATGCTGCTTTGGTTGGATCGCATGAGGCAAATCGAATTATGCTTGAACAAGATTTTATTCCGAAAGACCTATTACTTGCAGTAAAAGAGTTAAATTCTGTCATGGTATCAACTTCACATGGCCAAACATTAGATATTATTAATCAAAGTACCAATGAGCCTGTGTCTGAAGAAGATGTAAGTACGGTTCATGAGTTAAAAACTGCTCATTATACAATTTATTGCCCACTTGTTATCGGCATGATTTTGGCTGGTAAGGCTGATCAAGCAAAGCTTTTGAGTAACTTTGCACTACATCTTGGCAAGTTGTTCCAAATAACAGATGACATTATAGGAGTATTTGGCTCTAAGCAGACTGGCAAAAACAATTTAGATGATATCAAGGAAGGTAAGGCAACTCTTCTCAGTACCTATACTATTAACAACCTAGCAAATGGCCAAAAAAATCGTTTTTTGGAGTTATTAGGCAAACCTAATATCACACAGGAAGAATTTATAGAAGCTCGTGATCTAATCCAGCAAAGCGGTTCTTTGGAATACTCTAGGCAGCTTGCCAAAAAAGAGCATGATGAAGCTATAAAATCTCTTCATGAACTAAAAGTTATCTGGTCCAAGGATGACATTGATTTTCTGATTGCATTAACCGGCCAAATTCTCTCTCGCCAAGCCTAACCTTAAAGTCAATCTGCTTTGGCAAACTTAGGTAAGTTTTTGTAGTAGGGATCCTTTCTTTATATTTTTAAATATTTACTAACTCAGAATCTTTATATGTAGCTTCTATTAGGTGTTATAATCTGGCTTATGAAGCGGCTAGTGGTGATTGATGGCAAAAGTGTATTTTATCGTGGCTATTATGCCATGTCTGGCCTTAGTACTAAAGACGGTATACCAACTGGTGGAGTTTATGGTTTTGCGGTCATGGCTCTAGAAGTAATAAAGCGTCTTAGGCCAGACTATGTCTGTGTGGCTTGGGATAAGCCAAAGACCAATATACGTAAACGTCTAGCAATTTACGCCGATTATAAGGCCGGTCGGAAACCAGCACCTGATGATTTTTATGCTCAGATACCCCTGTTGCATGAACTTCTAGATGCTTTTAGTTGGCCACTCTATGAATGTGACGACTATGAGGCTGATGATATTATGGGAACTCTAGCACTCAAGGCTAGTGAACAAAATATTGAGACTATTTTGGTTACTTCGGATCTGGATATGCTGCAGCTAGTAAACAGCAAGGTGAAGGTATATGCTCTAAAAAAAGGCTTAAGTAATATTGAAGAATACCACCCTGAAAGTTTCACGCTTAAGTACAGCATACGGCCAGATCAATTCGTAGACCTTAAGGCTTTAAAAGGTGATAGCTCTGATAATATTCCTGGTGTGCCGGGTATTGGCGAAAAAGGTGGTATAAAATTATTACAGGATTTTGAGACTCTTGATGGTATATATGAAAATATCGAGCTAATCAGTGGCTCGACCCATAAAAAGCTGGTTGATGGCAAAGATTCTGCCTATATGAGCAAGCGGTTAGCAGAAATTTGGCTAGATGCTCCTGTTGAGCTAGATCTTAAGGCAAAAGATGTTACGGATTGTGATAGTAGCAAAGTTATGAACGTCTTAAAGAAGCTAGAGTTCCGTAGCCTAATGCGTCAACTGCCAGAGGTGATGAACGTGCAAATTGACGAGACTTTGCCAACTGAAAAAAATTTTGATTTAAGTCTTGGCAAACTAGAATTAATAGATGCAGATGATAAACTGGCGAAATTAGCCACAAAAGACTGGCAAGAGCTGGTCATGTCTAGCTATGCTACTGGCAAAAATGGTAAAGGAGGTTTGTATTTGGTCATTGCTCCAAATATTAAGCAAAACTATGTTATTGATCTGCAGAAAATTTCAACCAAAAAACTGCAAAGTAAACTAAAAAGCACACTAGAAGATCTTGAAGTCAAAAAAATTGGCTATGACCTAAAATCAACAATAAAAGTTTTATTTGAGCTAGGCATAAAAATTAAAAATATTGAACACGATGTGCATGTGGGAGCATTTTTATTAAATAGTGTTCGACGGGAACAGTCCTTGACGGACTTAGCCAGGACCGATCTTGGTTATGATGGGGGAGGACTAGATGGTTTATCGCCCGAGGAGTTTTTGGAGCGAAGTCCGCAAATTATGTCGGCAATTCGTGGACTATATAATTTTCAGGCTGAGCAGATGAGCGAACTCACAGATATGATTACGTTAGCAGAGACAGTGGAGTTCCCGGTGATTCCAGTACTAGCAGACATGGAGTACAAAGGTATTAAACTAGAAGTGAATACTCTTAGAAAGCTTTCTAAACAGCTAGATGATGCCATTTCAGACCTTGAACAAACTATTTATGGATATGCTAATAGTGAGTTTAATATAGCCTCGCCGTCACAACTAGCGGATATATTGTATGGCAAGCTTAATTTGCCAACTAATTTTATAAAAAAAGGCAAAACCGGTTATTCTACGGCTGCAAACGAGCTAGCGAAGTTGCGACATCTTCACCCTATAATTGACTGTATTAGTAATTTTAGAGAAGTTACTAAACTAAAAAATACCTATGTAGATACTTTGCCAAGTATGGTTGATGAGAACTCGCGGATTCATACGACTTTCAATATGACAACGGCTCAAACTGGTCGCTTGAGTAGTCTTGATCCAAACTTACAAAACATACCAGTTCGGACAGAACTAGGTAATAAAGTTCGAGAGGCTTTTGTGGCCGATAAGGCCAATGTGTTGATTAGTGCCGATTATAGCCAGTTTGAACTAAGGTTGGCGGCGGTGTTGGCAGATGACCAAGATATGATTAATAATTTTAACGAAGATATTGATATTCATCGTCAAACTGCGGCTGAGATTTTGCGGATTAAGCCAGAAGAGGTGACTAAACAACAGAGATACGAGGCAAAGGCTGTAAATTTTGGTATTCTGTATGGTCAAGGTCCGCACGGATTAGCCGAAGGTACGGGTATGAGTTTTCAGGATGCTAAGTTTTTTATTGATCGGTATTTTGAAGTCCGACCTAAGCTAAAGGACTATATCGCTAAGACTCGTAAACAAGCAAGCGAACAAGGCTATGTCAAAACACTACTGGGTCGACGTCGGCCAACACCAGATGTCAGAAGTTCAAATTTTGTCTTACGCGAAGCGGCCTATCGGGCTGCTGTCAATATGCCAGTTCAGGGAACGGCTGCCGATCTAACCAAGTTAGCCATGGTAAAACTAGCCAAAAAACTAGATGACGATTGTCAAATGTTACTACAGATCCATGACAGTATTCTGATAGAGTGTCCCAAAACTAAGGCTGAGGGTGTAAGCCAAATGCTTAAAGATATAATGGAAGGTGTCTACAGTTTGCCTGTAAAACTTAAAGTAGATGTTGCTACTGCTCAAAACTGGGGTGAATTTTAGTAAATAAATCTAAAATTAAAATTTTATATAATTTTAATAATTATTTTGTGGGTATTACCAAAACTTCTTTGTAGTCTAAAAATCTGAAACCTTAGTGCATTTGCTGCTGATGCACCTTCTATATAAACAATAAAGTTTTGGCCGGTCATTCTGACTTTTGGAGTTTGGTCGATATGTTCCTGTACAAATTTTTTAATTTTATTTATTTCTGGCGGCTCAGAAAATCGTGAGTTATTTAGTAAATCGCCCAAAGAGTCTGCCATGTAGCTATTATAGCAATTGTGGCAATACTTGATTTTATATAGGATATGTAGTATAATAGTAGTAATATGCCAAGGAAGTATCTTTTAACACTTTTAGTTATCGCTACTGTACTGTTTGCAGTTGTGCTAATTACAGTTGGTTTTTTTAATAGAGGTAGTTCTAAAAATACGTCTAATGCTCCAAAAACAGCTCAGCAAATTAAGACCGAGAAAGCCTCTAAGTTGGACTCAGCACGTAAAGTAAGCTTTACGTCCCATGGTCGACTAGTTAGTGATCAAGAACGTCGAGGCATTAGGATAGAGGTAACTGCCCAGGAAGTACGACTTGATATTTTAAGAACATATTCTGATGAAGTTGAGTCAACGAAGTCGTTTGAAAACACCAAAGACAGTTTCGATAACTTACTTGCTAACTTAAGAGCCATTGGCTATGATGCCACAATTGACAGTCGTATAACAGATAAACGAGCGGCTTGTCCAACTAACTGGACTTATGATTATGGTATTGAATATAGTGACGGCTCAAAAAATAACACATGGTCGACCACTTGTCCAAAAGTCGATGGTACTTTTGGTGGTGATGAGCAAATGGCTATCAAAATAATGCAAGCTCAAGTGCCAAATTATTACGAACTTACTCGCAGCGTTCAGTTTTAACAACAGCCGACGTACGTAAATGGCGATATAATGAGTATATGCCAGAATTACCAGAGGTAGAAACAGTTAAACGCGGCTTAGAAAGGCTGCTCGTTAGTAAACAGGTTATTGGTGTAGAGTTTGACTGGCCAAAGTCTTTTCCTAACCCAGCTTCAGAAGTGAATAAATTTTTACTTGGTGCAAGAGTTAGATGCGTAAAAAGACGAGCCAAGGTTTTAATAATCGAACTTGACACAAACTATAGTTTGGTCACACACCTTAAAATGACTGGCCAGCTAGTTTACCGCGGACAACAGGCTTTTGGGGCAGGTCACCCAAATAATTCTTTAGTTGGCAAATTGCCTGATAAATCTACTAGAGTGACACTGTCTTTTAGTGATGAATCTAGATTATTTTTTAATGACCAACGTAAATTTGGGTGGATGCGACTGATCGCTACAACTCTGATAAAAGAACTAGATTTTTTTAAGAAAGTTGGCCCTGAGCCACTAGAAGACGAGTTTACGTACCAGGTTTTTGAAAGTCGCTTGCAGCGGCGAAAAAATAGCAATATTAAGTCAGTGCTACTCGACCAGACTGTGCTGGCTGGGGTCGGCAATATCTATGCCGATGAATCGCTGTGGGGTGCCAAAGTTCACCCTGCGACACTTGTCAAATATATACCGGTTACTAAGTTAAAAAAGTTATTCACGGAAATAAAGTATATCTTAAATTTATCGATAGAAAAGGGCGGCTCGACAGACAAAAATTATGTCGATGCTGAGGGCAAAAGAGGTAGTTATTTGCAATTTGCTAGAGTTTTTCGGAGAGAAAATCTACCTTGTCCAAATTGCCAGACGACGATTATTAAGATTCGGGTAGCTGGTCGAGGAACGCATGTTTGTCCAAACTGCCAAAGGCAGCCGAAATGATCTATATTTTATGTGGTGACAATAGTTATGCTATCAAGCAAAAACTACTTGAGATAAAAACTGATTTTATCGAAAAATATAGCAATTTACAGATAGAAAATTACGATGGTGTAGTAACTGATATTAACGAAATTACCAATTCTCTTAAAGCAATTTCACTGTTTGAGGCTAATAAGCTAGTAATTATTGAAGATTTGTCTGCAAATAGTAGTTTACCTAAGTCGCTAGATGATTGGCTTGGCCAAGTAGACGAAACTACAATTATGGTCTTGGTTGAGCGAAACATCGATAAACGTAGTAGTACGTATAAAACCTTCAAAAAACAGTCAAATTTTATGGAATTTAAGATAATTAGCGGCCCAGAACTGACTAATTGGGTGGTAGAACTTGTAAAGCAGAAGAAGGGGAGTATTAGCCGAGCAGATGCCCAGTATTTGGTGGAGAGGGTCGGTAACCACCAGCTTAGATTGTCTAATGAAATTCACAAACTTTTTGTTTATGAGCCTAAAATTACTAAAGAAAATATTAATTTATTAACTGAGCCAACTCCTAATAGCACAATATTTAATCTAATTGATAGTATTTTTAGTGGGCGATTGGATAATGCTATGCGGATTTACGCCGATCAGAAAGCTCAGCAAGTAGCTCCGCAGGCAATACTGGGTATGATTATTTGGCAGATGCATGTAATATGTCTATGTTTGGCTGGCGGAAGAATGACCAGTCAGGAGATATCGCTACAAACGGGCGTAAATAATTATGTTATTTCCAAAAACCGAGCCTTAGCCGATAAAATTGGTGTAAAAAATGTCAAAAAGTTCTTAGATTTACTAAGGGAAATAGAGATAAAGTCTAAGCATCAGACTTTTGATATGGATAGTGCCATAAAACACATTATTCTTAGACTAGATACTTATAAAAATAAATAAGGCGAGCTTATTTTTTCTTGGCAGTAGATTTCTTGGCAGCTGGCTTTTTAGCAACTACTTTTTTGGTAGTTTTAGCAGCTGGTTTGGTGCTATTTTTGGCAGCTTTAGCAGCTTGGCTTTTCTTGCGAGCGGCTTTATTCTTGTGGATTACATTCTTTTTGGCAGCCTTATCGATAGAACTCTGAGCTTTTTTTAGTGCTGATTCGGTTTTTTTACCACCTTTTATGGCACTGTGTAGGGCCTTAACGGCAGATTTTAGACCACGTTTAGTTTTTGAGTTGCGAGCAGTAGCCTTGGCAGCTGTTTTGGCTCGTTTTTTGGCTGATTTGATAATTGGCATATCTATCCTTTTATTTATTGATATTAAAAGTAATTGTTAGTATAAGCGTTGTCAAAAATAATGTAAAGCGGTTGAAGTCTAAATATTAAAAATAACAGATGAAAGTTAACTGCAGTGATTTACGGGTTTTGGTTTTGACATATATATAACACTAATGTTAAAATACGAATGTTAGGTAATATAAAATAAAAAAATAAAAATATTATGGAAGAAGCAAAGAAACCTCAATCTATCATCAACGAAATTGTCTCAAGCTTAAGAGAAGCTAATAATGTCTTGATAACCGTTAATAAAGACCCGTCAATTGATCAATTAACGGCCTGTATTGGACTAACTCTAGCCCTCAACAAAGAGGATAAACATGCCACTGCAGTATTTAGCGGTGAAGTGCCAAGTGTTATGGAATTTTTGGAGCCAAATAAGACACTAGAGAAAAATACCGACAGCCTGAGGGATTTTATTATATCGATAGACCGAGAAAAAGCTGACAAACTGCGTTATAAGGTAGAAGACAGTTTTGTTAGGATTTTTATCACGCCTTACAAGACCTCGATTTCGGAAGATGATTTAGAGTTCAGCCAAGGTGATTTTAATGTTGATTCTGTCGTGGCTTTGGGTGTTCGCGAACGTTCTCAGTTAGATGAGGCTATTTTGGCACATGGTCGAATTTTGCATGATGCTACGATTATATCTGTTAATAATTCTGACAACTCTGAGCTTGGCTCGCTGAACTGGGTAGATAGTTCAGCCAGCTGTTTAAGCGAAATGACCGCTGAGCTTATAAAACAATTAGATGATAAGGTTTTTGACTCACAAATTGCAACAGCACTGCTTACTGGAATTGTTGCTGAAACCGACAGATTCAAAAACGATAAAGTTACCCCAAAGACTATGGATATATCAGGGGTTTTGATTTCTGCTGGAGCTAGTACTAATCTGGTTTCAACAAAGCTTGAAGAGGCTAATGATGAAGAAATCTCTGAACCGGAACCTGAAGAACCAACTCCAGAACCAGAGGAACTACCGGAACCTGAAGAGCCAAAAGAGGAACCCAAAGAAGAGGTTAAAGAAACTAAATCTAAAGAGCCAAAAGATAGTGGCGTAATAGAGATTGATCATGATGCGATTCAAATTGATGATTCGGGTAAGTTCCAGAAGATGTCTGATATCGAGAAAGAACGTCAGGCGATCGAAGAACAAGCAGCACTTGATGCTGCCGATGCTGAGCTTAGGGCTGAGCAGCAAAGCCAGCAACCGCTCGCTGAACTAGGATCTGAGACATCACAGATGAACGACACGGTTACTTCGCAAGATGAAAGCAAAGGAGATCAGAGTACTATCAATCAAGGCCCGTCGATGGTAATTGAGCCACCAACTTTTGGTTCGCAGCTAACTGCAAACTCTGAAAAAGTTGACCAAGATTATACATCTACACCTGATCCACTAGCAGTCAACGATTCTTCGGTTGCTCATCAGATGAAACGAATTGAGCCAATTGGCGAACATTCAGATGAAACTGTCGATAAAACCACTTTATCGGAGCTTGAAAAATCGGTTAATAGTCCTCACCTTGAAGACTACAAGCAACCATCGGCAAATTCTGTCGATTTGCCAACTCAGCCTCAATTGGGTACCGAGCCTACAGTGGCATCACCGGTGTCGCCATTGCCAGATAGTGACTATGCCAGAGATGCGGTAAATAGGGCAGTGCAGGCGTCGAACGATTTTCGACCAGAACCAATTGCTTCACTTAATGCTCAGCCATTTGGCCAAGACTCTATTCACAACGCTCCGCCTGTTACTTCGGCGGCTAGCGGCCAGAACCCACCACCGCCTGTTCCACCGCCTCTACCGCCACAGTAGGGTATACTACTGCTAGATGATAACAGATGGTTTTTTGCTGATTGATAAGCCCAAGGGCTGGACTTCTTTTGATATTGTTGCCAAGGTTCGCGGTAGCTTGCAGGCCGAAAAACGCCAACTTCACACTGCTCGAGGCTACTGTAGTGATCCGCCAAAGTCTGGCCAAACGACTAGTAATTTTCGTTGTCGCTGTAAATCCAAGGTCGGTCATAGTGGCACACTAGACCCTTTAGCTACGGGGCTGATGATTGTATTAGTAGGTAGTTATTGTAAGCAAGCTAGTGAATTCTCAAAACTTAATAAAAGCTATGATGTAGAGATGAAATTTGGTGTATCTTCAACCACTGGCGATGAAGAGGGTGAAAAGACCTATCAGGCTTGCCAGCAATTCAGTTTAGAGCAAGTCAAAAAGACTCTCAAAGCCTTTTTAGGTGAGAGTATGCAGACTCCACCAATCTATTCAGCTATCAAAATAAATGGTCAAAAAGCTTACAATTTAGCTCGCAAAGGCCAAAAAGTTGAATTAGAGCCACGTAAAGTTACTATATATGATATAAAGCTCAAAGATTATTCTTTCCCGGTACTTAGGTTTAGCGTAAACGTATCCAGTGGAACTTATATACGAAGTTTGGTAGAGGATATTGCAAGGGAACTCGGTACTTTAGGTTATTTGACGTCTCTTCGTCGTACGGTTGTTGGTGAATACAATATCGCCAAAGCTGTCGCTATAGGTAAATTTACTTGCAAAAACGTAAAAAAATGATAAAATATCGACTACTTATTGCAGTAGATAAAATGATATGAAGTCACATATAGTTGGAATTACAAAAAGACAAGATTTTGAAGCATTTGAGAAGAATGCACTTGTAACTTTACCGAACTCCATTAGTGTAGCTAGAGGGGTTGGTGGTCTTGCCTTAGGTTATCTCATGTTAAGAGGGGTGGTTAGTCCAGGCACGGCGGCCGTTGGGGCTTTGGGTTTGGCTGTATCTGATGCTGAAGGTAGTCTTATCAATATGGCAAAAAAATGGCCGCAGAAGATTCGTGATGGTTTGCGTATTTGGCCCAGTAAGCAAGGTGTGTATGCAGATGTGGCTAATGACAAGCTATTTACTGGAGGTGTATTAGTGGGTGGAATATCTGGCGGTTATATAAGTGGAATAGCCGGTTTAATTGCTATTCCAGAATTAGCTACAGTTGCAGCAACTGCCTATGCTACCAAAAGGCTTGATAATCCGCCAATTGTAGGCAGGTTTGGCAAACAGGGAATGATTGCCAGATTCAGTACTGTATCGGCTTACTTAATGGCTAGTGCAGTGGAGAATCCGACCACGTCTGGAATATTAGAGAAGACAGGTCACGTTTCTACAGCTCTAGCTCTTAGCCTAGGTGCATTAAGTTGCTTTGATATCTATAGACAAGGTAAAGATGCCGAAGCCATCAATCCATAACCACTGCCCAAATCAATTTTTGCTAGTATTCTGGTCCGGAAGCTATCTATCTTAAGAGAATTATCTTGGACTGCTTGATAAATAACAGGGGTTGTGCTAAAATAGCCATAACGCCATTGATCTACTAAACTTAATAATTAAAGGAAATTGATGATTACATCTGAGAAAAAACAAGAAATTGTTAAAGATTTAGCAAAAGACACCAAGAATACTGGTGCTTCCGAGGCTCAAGTTGGAATTTTGAGTGCTAGGATTGCAGAATTGACTGAACACCTAAAAGTGAATAAAAAAGATTTTGCCGCTCGTCGTGGGCTACTACAGATGGTTGGCAAGCGAAAGAGATTGCTCAAATATATTGCCGAAAAAGATGGCAAAAAGTACCTCGATTTAATTCAAAAACTTGGTATTCGCAGGTAGTTTGATCTGATACTGCTGTTTAGTAAGTCATAAACAGCAGAAATGAGACCATTTATAATCTCAAGCTTAAAAATTTTACTCACGCCTTAATGAAATGTAATATTAAAACATAAACATTAATAGGAGCTAAGGCTATAACTAAGAAACTAACCTTATCGACAGCAGATATATTTACCAAAATAAATAGTCTGAATTGGTAAGATTAGCCCTCTAGCTTTACCCCGTGATAAAGGAAGGAAAAATATGTCAATAATAAATCCTTACGGAAAACAAATAACCAAAGTTTCTACCGAGTTATGCGGTAAAACTCTAACACTAGAGGTTAACCGTGTTGGTTTTCGGTCTAGTGCCAGTGTACTAGCAACTTACGGCGATACAGTGGTGCTTGGAACGGCGATGGTTGGCAATAGTCCGCTTGATCACTTTGACTATTTTCCGCTTAGTATTGATTACGAAGAGAAAATGTATGCTGCTGGCAAAATTAGCGGCTCTAGATTTATTAAGCGAGAGGGTCGCCCTAGTGATGACGCGGTTTTGATTGGTCGCTTGATTGACCGACCGATTCGTCCGCTTTGGCCAAAAGGTTATCGTCATGAGGCTCAAGGTGTAGCTACGATTTTGAGTATGGATCCAGAATTTCGTCCGGATATGGTAGCTATGATAGCTATGAGTGCGGCTTTTATGCTAACTGGAGCTCCATTTGATGGACCAGTGGCAGGCTTGAGAGTTGGTATTAATGACAGTGGTGAATACCAAGCTTTCATGAGCAACAAGCAATTAAATGAAGGCAAGTTAGACATAGTGGTAGCTGGAACGGCTAACGGTGTTATGATGGTAGAAGCTGGAGCTAGCGAAGTAACCGAGAAACAAGTAGTTGAAGCCATAGATTTTGCCATGAAGGCTATGCAGCCAGCTATTGATTTACAGAATGAACTAGTCAAAAAAGTTGGTGTAGAAACTCAGGAGTACAGCCTATCTTTACCTGATGAAGCTATTCAGACAGAGCTAGATAAGTGGGTTGACGGTAAATTGGGTCAGCCCTTAAGAGTCGACTATCCTGAGCGTAACGATCTTATTAGTGATTTGCGTAAGCAAATGGAGGATTATTTTTATGAGAAGCTGGGTGAAGAAGAATTCTTGCCATTAAAGTCTGAGTATAATGATGCACTGACGCTAGCAATCCATAAAGATGTCAGAAAAGGCATTGTCGAGGATAAAATTCGCCCTGATGGTCGTAAGTTTACCGACATTCGTACGTTATCGAGTGAAGTGGGACTTTTGCCTAGAGTTCACGGCTCAAGTATATTCACCAGAGGTGTAACTCAGGCAATGAATATAGTTACATTAGCTCCACTTAGTTATGCTCAAGTTGTCGATACTATGGAGAAAGACGAAGAGCGACGTTACCTGCATCATTACAATGCACCTGGCTGGACAGTTGGCGAAGTTCGCAGGCTTGGTAGCCCGGGCAGGCGAGAAATTGGTCATGGATACCTGGCTGAGAGAGCTTTGACAGCCGTTCTACCTAGCGAAGCTGATTTTCCATATACAATTCGCTCTGTAACAGAGATAATGAGTCAAAATGGTAGCACGTCGATGGCGGCCACTTGCTCGTCAACTATGGCACTAATGGATGCTGGTGTACCACTTAAGCGACCAGTCAGTGGTATTGCAATGGGGCTGATACTTGATGGCGATAAACCGATTATCTTAAGTGACATTGCTGATGCCGAAGATTTTGCAGGCGATATGGACTTTAAGGTGACCGGTACTAGCGAAGGAATTACTGCTATTCAGATGGATATGAAGGTTCACGGCTTACCAGTTACTACCTTAGAAGCTGCTTTAGAGCAAGCTAAAGCTGGACGAGCACACATATTGAATCATATGCTCTCAGTGATTAGTCAGCCAAAAACCGAACTTAGCCCATATGCTCCTAGGGTAGAGTCTATGCAAATTAACCCTGACAAGATTCGTGAAGTTATTGGCAAGGGTGGCGAGATGATTAATAAAATTATCGCTGAATCTGGTGCTGAGATCGATATTAAAGATGATGGGACGGTTAATGTAGCTAGTGCCGATAAAGCTAGTATCGATAAAGCTATGCAGATGATCAGCAATATTGTTGCTGAGCCAGAAGTTGGTCGAATTTACAGAAATGCCAAGGTGGTTAGTGTATTAGATTTTGGAGCTTTTGTAGAAATTTTGCCTGGCAAAGATGGCTTGGTCCACGTTAGTGCTATAAGCGAAGAGAGAGTCAATAAGCCCAGTGATGTTGTTAAAGAGGGTGACAGGGTTGATGTTAAACTAGTGGCTATTGATGACAAAGGTCGCTTGCAATTAAGTATGAAAGACGTGAAGAGAGAGTTAAATAAAAATGTTGAGAAAGATTTATAAAAACCAACTAACTACTGTTCAGCTTACGTTAGCCATAGCTATTTTTGCTGGTCTAACTTACATTTTTGGTTCATTAGCTATAGATAGCGGTAAAATTATCTACTGGCTATTAACTATTATTATGCTTACAGAGACAATAGATTTAATAGTAGGATTAGTTATACGCGGGAAATCACAAACTAAAAAAGATGCCAGAGCAAGAACAAAGAAAAAAAGAACAGCTTGAACAGATTAAAGCAGATATTTTAAAGAGTAATATCTGCTCAAATTTGGCTCAAGATGCCACCCAATTAGTTATGGGTCAGGGCAGTTTCGAGGCAAAGATTGTGTTTATTGGCGAAGCTCCTGGTAAACAGGAAGATTTACAAGGGATACCGTTTGTTGGTTCCGCCGGTAAGCTGCTAGATGAGATGCTAGCCAGTATTGGACTAGATCGAGCTAGCGTGTACATTACTAACATCGTAAAATATCGTCCACCAAATAACCGAGATCCGCTGCCAGATGAAAAACAAGTGTTCTGGCCGTTTCTACTAAGAGAGCTAAAGGTAATTGACCCGCAATTAGTGGTCTGCCTAGGTAGACATAGTATGGGCTATTTTTTGCCTAATGCCCGCATTACCGAAGCTCATGGTAAGGTAGGTAGGGCAATTTTAGGAGATAAAGAAGTAAAGGTTTTGCCTCTGTATCATCCAGCAGCAGCACTCTACAACGGTGGATTACGTCAAACATTATTTAACGATTTTAAAAATATTAAGCAAATAATTTTATAAACCAGAAAAAAGGAGAAATTATGCAACCAAAACAACAAAATAAAAGAAATAATAGATTGGAGAAAAAAACTAATCAAAACCAAGCTTCCGCTAAGCGACCAATTAGTCGTGGCGAGGCAATCAGGGCTCAGAAGCGTAGTATTGATGATGCTATGCGTATTGCTAACCAGTATCTTGATGCAGGCAGCACTACACAAAATTCCGAGCAGCAGTCGCGTCGGGCAAATTTTATTGATGATAGTCCCAAATTAAAAATAATTGGTATGGGTGGTATGGACGGTGGCGGTTCCAAGAACTGTATTCTAGTCGAATATAAAGATGATCTTGTAATTATGGACTACGGTTCAGATTTAGGCGTTGACCTGCCAGGCATTAACTACGGTATCTGTGACATGAGCTACTTAGAATCCGTCAAACACAAGCTAAAGGGCTATGTCATTACCCATGGCCACCTTGATCATATTGGTGGCTTGCCTCATCTTTTGCCAAAGTTTCCTGCACCGGTTTACGGTAGTCGGTTTACGATTGGCCGAGTAGAAGAAATTTTTGAGAATTTTGGTTTAGCGATGCCTGAAGGCTTTGAGCTTAGAACTGTGGCCATGAATGAAGATACGCACGAGCGTCTAAAAATAGGTGATTTTTTTGTAGAGTTAGTCAGAGTAACGCACTCAATCCCAGGTAGTACTTGTATAGTGCTAGATACGCCGGTTGGACGTATCATTAACACTGGTGATTTTCGGCTTGATCCTAACCCACTGGACCACGAGAAAACTGATGTCGAGCGACTAAAAGAGCTAGGTAACGAAGGTGTGTTGGCCTTACTGAGCGAAAGTACTACCTGTGATCGCCCAGGTCGGACGCCATCAGAAAGTACCATTGAGCAAAGTTTTATCAATATTATGGATAATGCTCCAGGGCGTTGCTTTATGGCGATGTTCTCGACCAATATTAACCGTATCCAGATGATTATTAATGCTGCCTCGCATCATGGACGTAAGATTGCTCTCGATGGTCGCAGCTTAGTCAGCACGCTGGAGATGGCGGTTCGCCATGGTTTTGTAAAGATTCCTAAAGGTACAATTGTGCCAATCGCTAGCGTGCCAAATATGAAAGACGACCAAGTAGTAGTAGTTTGTACCGGCTCTCAGGGTGAGCCAAATTCGGCACTACAACGTATGGCTGCCGGTGAACACAAATTTATTAAACTCAAGCCACAAGATACGGTAGTACTTAGTTCTACGCCGATCCCAGAGACTGGTAATGATGCTTTGATTGGCAATATGGTCGACGACATGATGCGAAAGGGCGTGCATGTATTTAGGCACGAAACTTACGTACTCGATAATTGTGGTCCACTACACGTATCTGGTCATGCCAGCCTCGACGAATATAAAGAAATGATCCAAATGACACGTCCTAAATTTTTTATCCCAATTTACGGAGCTTACCGTGTTAAACAGCGTCATATAGAGGCAGCTATTGAGGAAGGCATACCACGAACCAACACCATCAATGCCGAAAACGGCCAAGTTATCGCTCTTGATGGTAATAAGCTTGAGCTAGCCGGTGATGTACCACATGGTGTTATCTTGGTAGACCAAACAGGTGCGGTAGTAAGCAATATCGTTGTTAAAGATCGCCTGATGCTTTCACAGGAAGGTCTAGTGGCGGTAGTGTTAACGATCGACAAAAAATCAGGTCAACTTATGACTAGCCCAGATATTATTAGTCGTGGCTTTATATATATGAAAGACCAAGAAGAACTGATGAATGCTTTCAGAATTGAACTTAAGCGAGCAGTAGCTCAGCGATTTAAGCGTATAGACTTAGACCGGTTTAAAGCCGAGCTTCGTGAGCATGTTACTCATTTTTTGTATGAGCAAACCGGACGTAGTCCAATCGTTATACCTGTGATTAATATCATTGGTGGTAAGCAGCAGGGCGGTAATGGCTCCAAGAAGTCAAAGAATGGCAATCCTCAACCAGCTAAGTCTCCAGAGCAAGAGGCCAAAGAGCTGCAAGAACGTTTTGCTAAAATGCGACAAAAACTTCTTAACCAAGACGCTCGTACCGACTAGTAAGGCCACCATAAAGTGATAAAAATCTGACTAAGCAATTAGTCAGATTTTTATTTAGATACAAATTTGCATAAATTCATAAAAAGCATAACTATACTTGACTTTTTATGATGTTTATGCTAAATTAGTATTATAAACAAAAAATAAAAACAATAATAAGGAATAATTATTATGAATGAAACGTTAACTAGCCCACAATCTCCAAGACAAAATCCGGGAGAACCTATGCCTATTGATGATGGTGAAATATTAACGTATGAGATGTTTGAAAAAGAGATATCACCAGAAGATAAGCGGAAACAGCTTGACTCTGTTTATAAAGATGTCCTGAGAAACGAGAAAGAAGCTCTAGGCTCTCAGCTAGGTTCTGATGTGCATGAAGTCGATACAATTAAACTAAGCCGTGATAAGTCTATAAGTATGATAGATACTGAAAAACTGGACGACCACGAACAAGCGTTGTGGGAGCTGAACACGATACTTAAAGGATTTGATCACTATGATATAAGAGACTTGCCAAAGCTTTTGGGAGTACCAAGAGGCAAAATGTCGGCACTCGAGCATAAAAAAGCACAGGCTGAGCATCTTGAAAAAGTTGCTAATGTGATAGATGCACGTATAGAAAAACGAAATCGTGATGGCGACTATCATGATAAAAAAGTTGCCCATAACAAACGTTTAGCAGAGCAAGCAAAAGCTACAAAAAACCATGAACGAAAAGTGCAGAGAGCTGCAAAAAGCGAGGTAGAAGCTCACATAAAAGAAATGGCAGCAGCTGAGTTTGGTAGACTTGCTTTAGTGCATGGTCATATTTTTATTGAAAGAGATCCAGAGTTGGAAAAACAACTAAAATCTAAGGCTGAACAGAATGCTCGAGACAAGTTCAATGCAGATGCTGAGCTAAAAGAGATTATTGAGAACGAAGCTGGTCAAAAGGCCAAACAAATCGTAGGTGAAGCACCAAAGGATCCTAATGCTTATTATTATGATTCAGACGAGTCAAAAGAAGTTCGCGAAAAACAACTGGCAGACAAAAAAGAGCGAGCAGTATCACACAAGTCTGCTGTAGATTCTTTCCATAGGTCGTTCAACAAGAAAGATAAAGATCCATCTGAGGAGATTATAGAAATACTTGGTTTACCCGAAGGTGATTTACAGGAAATTATTGACCAAGATAGTCCTGAGGAAGGTGAAGATGTAGGTAATAAGACTTCATCATTAGTTGAAAAAGCTGCAAATAAGCCACAAAAACGCGGTTGGCTTAATCGAGTCAAGGAAACTTGGAACGCACAGCCAGCTGTAAGGTTTGACGGCAAAGATCATAACGGCAACCCTGTGCCGGGCAAGAAAGTCGGTGAAGCTATAGTTGATGAAAGATACAGGAAGTATGAGAAAAAACATGTAGTTGCCTTGGGTGCTTTAGCTTTAGTTCCTGTTGTTGTCACCGCAGCCGGTTACGCAAACAGCAAGGGTGTATATGTCGACACTTCACACTTCATGCCAAATTCTGGTAATGGAGAAGCACCTTTACGCAACGTGTCCGAATATGCATCTACGGCTGGTAGGGACCTAAACCATATTAAGGATCAGGCTGTTGGTCAGTTGAGCAATTCTGGAGCGTCTCCACACAAAGTACTTGAACACGCTGCCGCAGCCGGCGACCTAAGTCACGCAAAAGACAGTATTGTTGAGCAACTTAGTAGCTCTAATGGTACAGTTTGGGAACATGTAAGTAAGCACTTAGGTGAGAATGCAAAAAATGTAGATGTTGAAAGGTTTACAAAAAGAATATTAGATGCAAACGGACTTACATGGGATGAGGCAAGACATCTACCCGATAACTATAAATTCAATGTCCCTCGAGAATTAATTGAGCAAATGCACAAAATTCGTAGTTCTTAAATAGTTTATTATTTAAAAACATTCACCGCTTAAATAGCTCGGCTTACTCCGAGCTATTTATTTTATGTTAATATTGACTTTTGTGGTAAAATATGCTACAATCAAAGAGTAAATTACAAATAAAAATGGTATAATTACTCTTATGGCTAAAAAGAAACACAAATCAAAAACTAAAAAAATACCAGTCAAAGCCAGCCCAAGCGAAAGGTCGGTAGTTTGGCCTTATGTAGGTATGGTATTTATGGTACTTTTGGCGGCAATAATTGGTCTAGGTAGTTTTAATACTGGCGGCAAAATGCCAATTATGATATTTGATGGTTTTAGTTGGTTGATAGGAATTGCTGCTTTTATTCTGCCAGTTGCATTAGTATTTTTGGTTTTTGTTAAGTTTAGAAATGAAGAGCATTTAATACCAAAAGGTCGCTTATTGGCTCTAGTAGGTTTTTTTGTGAGTTTATCGGCTTTTGCCCATGTAGCTTTTGTAAAACTACCCGACAGTACTAGTGTAATGATAAGTGAAGCGACTGGTGGCAAAGGTGGACATCTTGGCTCACTAATTGGTGGAGTAGTGTTAGACGCACTTGATAAAATTCCGGCAGTTATTTTGCTAATGTTGATTAGTCTGGTCTTGCTGTTTTTAGGGTTTTATATTCCGTTTAGATTGTTAGCAGCTCCTTTTAAGAAAAAGGAAAAAGATAAAGACACTGATCTTGGTGACCTAAAAGAAAAGCATTTTAAATTAAACGCTGGTGTGCCAACAGTGGGTACGCCTGAGCCTATAGAACCGCCTAAACCAAAGCCGCGTCTGAGTAGCTTTCGCAATGCTGCTCGGGACAGCGAAAGACCTACTGGTAAATCTGATGAAGCACTGATAACTACCAATGATACGGACTGGAAGTTTCCATCTGTTAGCTTACTAAACCAAACTCAGGATAAAGCCAATGCTGGTGATGTAAATGGCAATGCAGACGTGATTCGTGAAACATTTAATAACTTCAATATTGATGTTGTTATGGAAGGAGCTAACATTGGGCCGCGTGTTACGCAGTATACACTGCGTCCTCCTACAGGAGTAAAATTGACCAAAATCACAGCTCTCGAAAATAATTTGGCTCTGGATTTGGCGGCAACCTCGATTCGTATGGAGGCTCCTATCCCTGGCAAGAGACTAGTAGGTATAGAAGTGCCAAATATTAAGTCAGCGACAGTGCGTTTGAGTAGTTTGCTGCTAACAAATGAGTGGGAACAGGAAAAATCCAGACCACTTAATTTTGCGATTGGTAAAGATATATCAGGTAAATCGGTTTATGGTGATCTAGCAAAAATGCCACACCTTTTGGTAGCTGGTCAGACTGGTTCTGGTAAATCAGTAATGATTAATACTATTTTAACTAGTCTTTTGTATCATAATTCGCCATCAGATATGAAGTTGATTTTGGTGGATCCGAAGACGGTCGAAATGGCTCCCTACGATGATATACCACACCTTCTAACACCTGTGATTACCGAACCAGAGAAGTGTATGAGTGCTTTGAAATGGGCAGTAGCTGAGATGGAGCGACGCTATAGAACTCTAGCTGAGGTTAAAAAGCGAAATATTGCCGAGTACAATGCACTTAAAAAAGAAGAGAGCATGCCATATATTGTGATTGTGATTGACGAGTTGGCGGATCTTATGATGATGGCAGCTCGCGATGTTGAAGCTTTGATTGTACGAATTGCCCAGAAGGCTCGAGCAGTCGGTATACACTTGATTTTGGCCACACAAAGGCCAAGTGTTGACGTAATTACTGGATTGATTAAGGCTAATGTGCCGGCCCGGATAGCCTTTACGACTACTTCGCAGGTAGACTCGCGAACTATTATCGACCAAGTTGGTGCCGAGAAGTTGCTTGGTAGAGGTGATATGCTTTATAAAACTAGTGAAATGCCGCAGCCAATCCGTGTTCAAGGCTCTCTAATAGACGACAACGAAACCAATAAAGTTACGGACTTTTTGCGAGAGCAAAGGCAGCCACAATACGATGATGAGGTGGTAGCTCAGCCAGTTCAGTTTAATGGCAAGGGTGGAGTTGTGGCACCGATGGCTAGTAATGATGCTGATGACGACATGTGGGAAGATGCAGTTAGGGTAGTCATAGAAGGTCGAAAGGCTAGTACTAGCTTGCTGCAAAGGCGACTAAGAGTTGGCTATGCTCGAGCAGCAAGACTGATCGAGACAATGGAGGAGCAAGGCATAGTCAGTCATGCTGATGGTTCGAAAGCTAGAGAAGTTTTGGTTAGTAGTATGGATGAAGTTTTTGGTGGTGAGTCTGCCATGGAAGAAGCAAACTATGGTCAGGAACTTGGTGATGAGACGCCTGAAGAGAATTATCTGGCAAAATAAACCAACTAGAGTGTCAGAAATTGTGATATGCTTTTAAGCATAAGCTATATGGATATAAATAGTCGTAAAAACAATAACCAGCAGTATGATAATGCGGTCTACAAGGACGAATGGGCTTTTTTAAATAGTCCAAGCGAACCACCTAAGCAGCCGTCGCTTTTTGCTAAGTACAAAAAGCTAATTTTATTTATGCTGGTACCGATGATAATTATTACTATCCTGGCGGCTATTTACTCATTTACCAAAAAAGATAGTAGCTTGCCGTTGGCTCAAACTAATGTAGCTACTTCGCAGTATGATGGGCAGTATTTTTCTATGAATTATGCGAGTTCACTTCGCAAGGATACTGACGAAAAGCTAGAAGATGGCAGTAATGGCTGGTTTTTGTCGTTTGCCGAGGAAGATTACGAAAATACTAAGTATAAAATTTTTGTAAAAGTTAGTGATCAGCCGCCCAACGAAGAAGCTAGTCAAGAATCGCTAAATCAGGTAGTAGATGAAGGTATTGAGCTAAGCAATATTACCAGCTCTGAAGTAAGTCTAGCGGGTGATACAGCTACAAAATACGTGGGTGAGTACACAAATGATATTGCAACCAAAAATGTGTTTTATGTTACGACTCATAAGAACGGCAAATACCTAACCGTTAGTGGCGAGTACAACAAAGATAACAGTGATATTTCTAATAGTCTTGATGCTATGCTTGACTCAGTAAAGCTAAAATAAATCACCGAGATTACTATTTCCGTTTAGGTTGAATAAGTTGAGGTTTTCTGGTAAAATAAAATAGTTAATAAACTTAAGTTTCAGGTTAGGGCCAAGAAAGAAGAGTGCCTAGCCAGATACCTTGGCAATTATTGTCTAAGGGACCAGAGGAAAGGAGTCGTTTAGTTGAACGACTATGAAGTAGCAGTTTTGCTTGATCCAGGTCTAGAAGCAGACCTAGAAAAAGGCACAAAAAAACTCGAAAAAATTTTTGCCGATAGTGACGTAAAAATCACAAAAACCGATAATTGGGGTAAGAAAAAACTGGCTTATAAAATCAAAGGTCAGGACCATGCTGTATACATTTTTTATACAGTTGAGATGGATGCTCAAGCTGTCAGGAAAGTTGAATCACTACTGAATATCACCACTGAAGTAATGCGATATTTGGTTAGTAAAGTTGATCATAAATCTATAAAAAAGGCTGAAGAAATTCGCAAGTTCAAAGTAGAGAGAGCTGCCAACAGAACTGGCAGAGACGAAGAAGAAACTGAAGAACAAGATTAAGAAATTTAGGAGGGTAAAATGGCACGATCATTTAATCAGGTAACATTAATGGGTAACTTAACCCGCGATCCAGAGTTGCGGCAAATACCAAGCGGTCAGAGTGTTTGTAGCTTTAGTCTAGCACTAAATCGTAGCTATAAAGGCGGTGACGGTAATTGGCAAGAAGCCGTGGATTACGTGGACGTAGTTGCTTGGGCAAACTTGGGAGAGCGAGTAGCTCAGTATATGAAGAAGGGTAGCCCAGTACTAGTTAGTGGTCGTTTACAGAGCCGACAGTGGGAACAGGATGGACAAAAACGCAGTAAATTAGAGGTTGTGGCAGTTGACGTGACCTTTATTGGCAATAAAAATGATGATGGCGGGAATAGTAATCAGTCATATGAACCACAAGCAAAATCTTCTAAGAAAGAAGATGTGGTTGTAGATAATATTGGTGACGAACCGATTAACCTAGATGATATCCCGTTTTAATTCTATATAATTGAAAGGATTAATTAAATAATTATGGCAAAAATTTTTAAACAAAGTACAGATGTACCATATTTTGACTACAAAGATTTTAAGACTTTACAAAAGTATGTGAATCAATATGGTCAGATTGAAGCTCGAAAAAAAACTGGACTAACAGAGACCGAACAGAAACGTTTGGCAATTGCTATCAAGCGAGCTAGACACTTGGCACTAATGCCGTTTGTGGCCACAAACTAGGTAAAATTTATCAGGAAAGTAGCAAGATATAAGTATGGCATTTGGGGTAACAGATCTTAAAAAAGGTACAATCTTTCAGCTTAATGGTATACCTTATAAAGTAGTTGAATATGCTCAAAAGGTAATGGGGCGTGGTGGTTCGATTGTCAATGTAAAGATTAAGAGTTTGATCGATGGCAAGGTGCTAGATAAAACCTTTAAGGGTAATGACTCGATTGAACCGGCTGATGTTAGTAATTCTTCGGCTCAATATTTATATAACGATGGCCAAAAGTTTTACTTTATGGACGAAACTACTTTTGAGCAGCATGAGGTAGAGCTAGACTTGGTGGGCGGTAGTAGTGGCTTTATGAAAGAGGGTGACCGTGTGCAACTGCAGAAGTTTGACTCTAAGGTTATAAACGTAGAATTACCCAAAAACGTGTACCTAAAGGTTGCATATACCGAAGACGCAGTTAAGGGTGACACTAGCTCGGCTATTACTAAAGATGCTACTTTAGAAACGGGTGCTAGTGTAAAAGTGCCGTCGTTTATTAAGACTGGCGACGTTATTTCTGTTGATACCAGTAGCGGGGAGTACAGAGAACGGAAAAAGTAATAAATGAGCGAACGCATATCTTGTAACGGGATAGATCTTGTGAGTGTTGGCTCTATGGCAACAATGCCAATACTAGAACCGGTGAGTAGTGGTATACCGAAAGGGCGAGGCTATTGCAGAATAATTGTACCCGCACCAATTGTAAAAGGTACTCATGGGCTTGTTAAATCAGATGAGTACACTTGTACGGTTGCAGACTCGCCACCATACATACCTATAACTTCGCCTTTGTACAGTACTGCTTCTATTGAATGGGCAAAAGAAAAATGTGAGGAGCTTGCAAAAACTAATCCAAATATTTTGCTTGAAAGTCTAACTTACTCGCTGAGTTCGAGAGGGTTTGTTTTACGCATGTCTTCTGGGAGACGAGCGGTTAATCCTTCGCATAATATTAAGTCATCTTATAGACATAACCAGAATCATTCGCTATCACGGATAATCAAGACTACAAATGCTGAGGCTTCAGAAAACGGTATAGAATACTCAAGACTCACTGAGTATTTAGGTGAGCTGGGCTGTATGTCATTTTCTGAAAAAGACTATGATGTAATACTAAAAAATAGGCCAGAAATTAAGACTGGTATTGGTGCATTTGCTGTGGCTGTGGTTGATGAAATTGGCTGGATGCGACTTGATCAAGTAAATAGTATTTTAACTGGAGATAGATGAGGCTGGATAAATATTTAGCTAGTAAAAAAATAGTTTTTTCGCGGTCTCAGGCGGAAAGCTATATTCGTATGGGTAAAGTTTACGTCAATGGTGAGCAAATTAGTAAGCCGGGCTATTTGGTAGCGGAAGGCTCGATAGTTCAGCTAAAGACAAATGTTCAGTATGTATCGAGAGCAGCCTATAAGCTAGAGTCAGTAGTCAGCAGTTTAAAGGTATATTTTACAGACAAAACGGTTTTAGATGTTGGTAGCAGTACTGGTGGATTTACGGATTTTGCCCTAAAGCATGGAGCAAAGAAAGTAGTAGCTGTAGAGGTGGGAACAAATCAGTTGCATTATAGCTTGAGAGATGAGCCAAAGATTGAACTTTACGAGCAAACCGACATAAGGTCAATAAAGAAGCTAAAGTCTGTACCGGATGTAGTAGTGATTGATGTAAGCTTTATTTCTTTGAGGGAAATTTTGCCTAGTGTAGCAAAATTAGTAAATAAGAGAACTGAAATTCTAGCTATGGTTAAGCCGCAGTTTGAATCAAAAGAGCTGTCGCAAAAGCATAAAGGTGTCATAAAAAATGAGACCGAGCGTAGAAAAATTTTTAAAGATTTTGAGATATGGACCAAGCAAAACTTTTTTATTCAAGCCAAGCAAGACAGTAGTGTGGCCGGCGAAAAAGGCAATAAAGAGCGATTTTATTTGCTAAGGAAGCTATAATCTAAGGGATAATGAACTATTTGTCATCACGATCGCAAGCTGGAATTTTGTTAGCTAACGAGCTAGATAAGCTTAAGAACCAGCTTGTGGCTGTTGTGGCTCTAAGTGAAGGTGGAGTGTTGGTTGGGGCAGAGATTGCAAGGCGACTACACACTAGTTTGTTTATTTTGGCGACTCAGCATGCTGAAAAAAATAATGAAAATGCCATGACTGCTTTATCGGCAAATGGTGTATTTTCGTATAATACTTTTAATTCGTTGGGTGAACTAGAAGAAGACGCTTTTGCCAGTAAGCTTTTAAGCAGTACGCGAAGCATGATTGAGTATCAGAAGCTTAATAGTGTAGCTGGCAAAGATGGTTTTATCCCCAAAGCCTTACTAAAGCGACATACAGTCATTTTAGTAAGTGATGGTTTAAAAACTGCTTTGTCGTTGCAAGTTGCTGTAAATTTTATGCGAGATATCGAGATTAAGAGATTAATCATAGCTACACCAATTGCCTCACTGGAGGCGGTAGATAGAATGCATATGTTGGTTGATCAAATTTTTTGTCTGAGGGTAGCCGAGAACTATATCTCAACCGAACATTATTATGACAATAATAACATTCCAGATGACAAAACAGTGGTAGAAATAATGAAAAATATTGTACTCAACTGGCAAGCAACTGGGGCAAAATAGACTGCGAATAACTTGAGGCAGATTCTTTTGCCTAGCATAAATGATGTATGCTAAGTTAAGTGTGTAAACAAAAAGGTTTGAAAATAAAATAAATTTTCAATACCAAAACCGCAATTAAAATAATAAAAGAAAGATAAAAATGTTAAACAGAAACAAAAGCATTTTTCGTGGCCAAAAAGTATCTTATTATGAACATACATCTGGGATTATAAATACTAAGAAACCACTACTAAAATCCGCTATATTACCAGTTTTTGCACTCGCATGTTTGGTTGGTATCGGCGGATTTTTTAGTTATCAAAATGTCTTTAACAAACCTATACAAGTATCACAAAATGCTACACCAATTAGTGCCGTAGAGCCAGCTAGCAAGCCAGAAATCATAACTGAGCAAAAAACTACTAAACCGTATGAAGATAAGAACTTAACTACTAGTTTGCGTTCGGTTGTTGCACGCAATGGTGGCCAAGGTGAGTATTCAATAGTAGTTAGAGATCTGAATTCTGGTCGTTCGGTTAACATTGAGTCTAGTCAAAAAATGCCAGCCGGCGAACTGTACAAATTATTTTTACTACCAAGCCTTGAAAGAAAAACTGATGCCGTTGAGTGGAACAAATGGTTAAATGGCAAGAACAATATCGGCAACTGTGTTAAAGAGATGGTCCGGTCTGTAGAGAATCGCTGTGGCGAGGCTGTGGCTAAGTATATAGATATTAAAACGGTTGATGGCTACAATAAGAACTTAGGACTTAATTCTACACATATAGAAGACATAGAAAAATCAACTACAACTGCTCAAGACGTTAGTGAAGTAATTTATAGATTACAGACTTCTCAGTTATTAAGCGATAAAGGTCGACGAACATTTTTTGATGGCTTTTATGAACAAAAAAATCGTAAAGGTATACCAATCGGTTGCGGTAGTACGTGCTTAGTGGGTAACAAGACTAGCGAACAAGGTGATTATCGCTACGACGCTGCCGTAGTTACGAGCGGTAAAACTAAGTATGTATTAGTGATTATGAGTAAAGGCTCTAACTGGCAGTTGATTGGTGATATCACTAAAGGGATTGATTATCACATGAAGCATGTTGATTGATCTAGGATTTCTTATTTAAGAACGTAGTTTGTAGCCTTTATTAAAGAGTATGTAGTTTATGTAGAATAGTGCAAGCCCAGCTAGACCAACTACTAGTATGGCGGTTGTCATATGAATGTCGGCTTTACCTAACATAGAATAGCGAACCATGTTGATCATGTAGTAGATTGGGTCAAATTTGGTGAGTGTAGCAAAAAGTGGCGGTAATAAAGATGCAGAATAAAAAACACCGCCAAGAAAAATAAGGGGCTGCAAAATAAAAGTTTGATACAGGCTCAAATCGTCGAATTTTTCACTCCTTAAGCCTACAAACACACCTAACATGGCAAAGAAAAAGCCGATTAGAGCAAGACTTAGTATGAATAGTATAGGGTGAACCAATGGCAAGTCCTTAATCATTATGTAAGATGTGGCCATAATAATAGAAGCGATAACTGAAGCCCGCACAATACCGCCTAGTGCGTAGGCCATAAATAGCGATGTGTTGCCAACGGGTGAGGTAAGTTGATCGTCAATTGAGCGTTGAATTTTTTGCTGCATGATAGAAGATGCATTGTTAGAGAAGACGTTCATAGCAAAGCTCATCATCAAAAGTCCCGGGATAATATAAACAATATAAGGGTGTCCGTCTAACGAGTTAATGCGTGAGCCTAAGGCTGCACCGAAGATACCTATATATAAAGCTGTTTCTAGTAGCGGTCCAAGGATTGTTTGGCGTTTAATACTCCAAAAGCGAGCCAACTCGCGGCGTAGTACAGTCCAAAAGGGCATAAGATCGTAGTTCAATTTGTACTCCTTGTAAGCTCGCCTCGTCCAACTAGCTCTAAATAGACATCTTCTAGAGTCTTTTTATGGTAAGCTTTTTTTAATTCTGCAGATGTACCGGTTTTGACGATCTGGCCTTTGTTGATTAAGGCAATCTGGTCGCATAATTGTTCGGCTTCTTCTATATAGTGAGTAGTAAGCAGTACTGATGTGCCGCTTTTGTTGATTTGGGCAATATACTTCCACAGTTCTAAGCGTAATTCTACGTCTACACCGGCAGTGGGTTCATCTAATATCAGTAAGTCAGGATTGTGCATTAAGGCTCTAGCTATTACTAACCGTCGTTTCATACCTCCAGATAACATACGAGTATTAGTCTTGGACTTATCTTTTAACGAAAAGATCTCAAGTAACTCTTGGATGCGAACTTTTCGCTCATGTTTTGGCATACTAAAGTATCCGCCGTGATAATCAAGTGTCTCTTCTACGGACAGAAACCAATCTAGGTTTACGTCTTGTGGAGCAAAACCGATGCGTGAACGAGCTTGCTTGTAGTCCTTAACTACATCGTAGCCAAAAATATATGCCTCGCCAGAAGTTGGTCTAGATAAGCCAACTAGGCTGTGAATAAGAGTAGATTTACCGGCTCCGTTAGGTCCGAGTAGACCAAAAAATGAACCTTTTTTGATCTGTAAGTTTACATTCTCTAGAGCCTTTGTGCCATCAGCATAAATCTTGCCTAATTTTTGGGCATCGAGAGCTAGACTTTTAGAATCTTTGGTGTTATTTCCCATAGCTTTTCTATTTTATACCAAAGTGGTCATACATTAAACCTAAACTCTACAACATCGCCTTCTTGCATGATGTAAGTTTTACCTTCGGTGCGGATTTTGCCTAGTGATCTGGCGGCTTGTTCGGAGCCAGCAGCCACTAAATCGTCGTAATTTATTATTTGAGCGGCGATGAAGCCTCGCTCGAAGTCAGTATGAATTACACCGGCTGCTTGTGGGGCAGTGTAGCCTTTATGTATTGTCCAGGCTCTAACTTCTTTTTCACCAGCGGTTAGATAACTTTGAAGCCCTAATATATCATAGGCAGAGTGGACTAGTTGGTTTAAGCCAGACTCTTTTACGTCGTAGGTGTCTAGTAGCTCCTCGGCTTCATCTGGGTTTAGACCAGCCAGCTCGCTTTCTAGTTTGGCACAGACAAACATTGCTTTTGCATCACCGACCATTTGAATCAACTCTTTCTGGCGAGATTGATTACTTAAGGTAGCTTCATCGATATTAAACAAATAAATCATCGGCTTGGCAGTCAGTAGGTGAAGATCGGCCAAAATTTCTAGGTCAAGCTGAGAATGGTTGTGGTAGATAGGCTGGTTATTGTCTAAAATTTCTTTGGCTTTATGCAGGTTGTCGAGGATTGGACGCAGCTTTGGGTTGGCTCTAACTTCTTTTTCGGTGCGTGGCATGCGTTTCTCGACTGTTTGTAAATCAGCTAGAATCAGCTCTGTGTTGATTATATCGATATCTTTTTTGGGGTTTATTTGGTTATCGACATGCACTACGTCATCATCTTCAAAGGCTCTGACTACCTGGCAAACTGCACTACAGCTGCGTATATGGCTCAAAAATTGGTTGCCAAGACCTTCGCCATTACTAGCACCTGCCACCAAACCAGCTACATCTACAAAGGTGACAGTAGCCGGGATAATTTTGTTAGATTTATATATATCCGCTAGTTTGGCTAGCCTAGAGTCGGGTACTGGAACAATCCCAGTATTTGGCTCGATAGTAGCAAAAGGGTAGTTAGCCGCTAAAATACTACTTCCGGTTAGTGCGTTGAACAGAGTGCTTTTGCCCACGTTAGGTAGACCAACAATTGCAATACCTAACATTTTGACCAACTTTGCTCGATGGTGACACTATGGTATTTACTTACTTTTGACATATTTTGTCTTACTCCTTAGATTGTATTTTACCAAGTATCTCTTCGTCAGTAAAAGTATCTATGACAGAATCAATACATGTAGCGTGATAAAAATCACACACTACACTATTTATGCTTGCAATATTATAAAAACAGTGTTATATATTAGGCGTAAATTTTATAAATTGTGAGGACATTTTATGATAAGAAACGAAAACGGTGAAGCATTATTTACTAACCCATCAACCAACATGGGTCTAGGAGAACTGCCCGCAGTCGAATCCTCATTTTCTACCAGAGAATTGGCTGCTGCAATAGCAGGAGTAGTTGCGTTAGGCTTAACGTCTGGAGTAAGTCTTGCCCAACCAGAAAAAGCAACTGCAGCAACTGATCCTAAATTTTTAAAATGCTTTAATTATGCGTCTTATGGCTATAGAAATATAATACCTCCTGTATCTCGTCCGTCATTTCCTCGAGTAGACGGAGTAGAGGCAGGAATTTATTCTAGACTTAGAGACCCGTTTGGTATGGACGGCAATAATATCATGATTGCTGGTGATGAGTTCGGGTCAAATAAAGGCAGGGTATTGGATTGGACTTGTGATAATACTGATCAAAGAGGCTATCCGGAAGGAAGTCACTTGTTGTTTGATATTGAGCAATATGGCACAGATCTAGCACCACGAACGGTAAAGTTATCCTTCGGAAATCCTAATCTTTCATTTGTAAGAGCAAATATGCTAGATGACTACTACCGCAATCTAGAATGTGTTGACGGTGCAGAGTCTGCTGGTCAAAAAATCTGTACCCTTCCTGTTATGACTCAAGGGCAAGTTGGTTCATTGGTTGTCTGGGTTAGTTCCCGAGATGCGATAACAGATTATTCTACCATTACGGCTCAACTTGGTGAGCCGGATTTAAATCCTTCTAACGATTCTACAGTTTCAAAGATTACAATTCATGGTGTGGCGAATCCATTTGATCATAGTTTTCGAAATACCGGTTCTAATCCGAAGGTAACTATATCTACTCCAGGTAAGAATTTTAGCACTGGTGTCGTTGATAAACGAAAATGTGCCACACCACCAAGAATTACGCTTAAGCCTAACGCTAACGGTCAGGCTTACTCTGTTCAGGTTAGGCCATCAAAGGGTCAGACCATTCTACCTAATGGAAATGGTGCATCATCTAAAGCTTCTGCAAGGGCAAAAGCCGCTAGACTAATTGCTAGTTTGCCAGGTGGTGCAGTCATTACTAGTAAAATACCTAATTCATCAAAAAAAATCGGTTCGAAAATCTACTTTGACACAAAAGATAAGATATCCAATAGACACCCATGGAATTTAAAGATACCTATTAAAAAGACAAATAAAAGGTGGTCTGTTATTTTCTATGCTCCAAAAGGTACAGTTAGTGAATGTGGCAGCCAATCTTTATATACGAAATCAAAAAAATAGCTTTTGCGTATATTAATTAAATACTTGCAATGCTGCTTAGGAAAGTCGTAAAATAAACCTAGATAAGCGTAAGTAGGATAGCGGTGGAGTAGTTAGATGTCTAATACATCAAACCAAGATTTAGGTAAGAATACAAAAAAGAAAGAGCTGCTAAGTATAAAGCCAGATTATTATAATGTACCTAGAAGATCTAATGTCTTAAAAGTACTTATATTTATTGCTGTATGTGTTGTTTTGTTAGCTATGGTACCAATTTTTCTTAATTATAAGAATAATCACAAGAAGACTGAATCAAAAAATCCGATATCCACTAAGTCAGAGCAAGTTACTCCAGGACCTCTTAGTGGCAGTGAGTATGAAAAGATGTTATCCCAAAAGGCAGATAAGTCTCTAGCAGACAATGATCTAGATCAAGTTTTTTTAGTATGTGAAGTTATATCTTCTAGCTACATGGCTTCGCAAAAATATCAAGATGCAAAACGATCAATAGATGAATGTACTTCCAGAGTTAAAGACCAATCAAAGATACCTTGGTTTATATATAAAGATAAAGCGTATATTGACCTTAGATTGCAGGACAAAAATTCTGCAAAGATAAATTTTCAAGCAGCGATAGATAAGTATAAGGATACTGCTAATCAACCAAAAGATTCTCTTGAAAACTTAAAACAGGAAGTTGGCAAACTATGATTACTAAGAATAGTAAGCTGCTCCTTGCTTTATTTTTCTTTACTTCACTTGGGTGTATATTTTTTACAAATGGTGTTACGGAAGCGGCCGTACCAATTTCTTCACCTATATCTAATTTGGGGCCAAATAGAGCGAGTGGTATACTAAATGGCTCTACTCAGGTAACACCCTATTATACTATTGGTAAAGGAGGGTATGATGTCGCTAAGAGTTTTGTTAGTGTTACTGCTCCTCAAGGTTCTGGCTCCTTTACTATAACTATTGAAAATGCAGGCTATAATTGTAGCCTATATAGCAACAATGGGGTACAAGGCCCTGATTTTGGTCCAGCAGTAACCGACTATACTTTTTATGGTATCGGTGGTGGAACTGTAGTAACTAGAAGTCCACAAACCTCTTCTGAGGGTTGTGGCGATATATCTTTTACGGCTTACACAGACTGCTCAACAGTGTATTATGGTAATCGATGTCTTTATTACTTAAATTCAGTTTTAAAAACCAGTAGTCAAGACAGGGAGAATGCATTTAAAGTAATTGCAAATCGTACAGATGTACTTATTGGTGCGAGTGGAAGCGAAGGCGACTATACGGGTTATGGCTATAGGGTAGGAGACTTAGCGAATACAAATCATTGGGGTTTTAATATTCAGTTTGGAGTTGAAGATCCAAGATGCAGTAATGTCGCTACCATGTCAGTAAAAAATGCTGCAGTAAATTGGCAAGATGCAGACTCAGGTCCTGATCATTTTGATTGGAATACTGATATGGAATTTACGCTATGGTCTCAACCTATACAAAGTAATCCTGTAAATATATCTGCATGGAATAGGGTTGAAACGAAGAGACAGAGAGGAGGAGGTATTGGTGATGATGGCTCTTTCAATAAAATTGATTTTAATGCGAATAGTAGGTACATGGTTACTTTTGAGAATCTTGGCGTACGTAATACTTTAAGAGTTAATTTGCCATTAGGACTTTCACAGCTTGGAGCTAGAAGATCGAGCGTTGTTGATTGCCCGCCCCCTAAACCTCCAACTACTGGTTGCGGAGTTATTAATTTTGCTAATGGCGGGGAGGTAAAACCGGGTCAGGCTCTTAGCTTTAACGTAAGTGCAGTAAATGACACAAAAACCAACTGGAACAATGGTGTTCGTGTACCGGGTAGTCCTTACCCAAGTCAAGTAGTTTATATGCAATTTAATGATGATCTTGCTCAAGGTAGGAAAGTCTACCGAGATGGGACGGGAAATGACATAGGTTCGGTTATCAATGGATCAGTTAATAATAATGCAAGTTTTTCTGCTAATGCACCTAGCACTAGAGGTCCAAAAGATTATTCTTTTTCTTTGTATCAGTACATTTCTCCTTCCAATAGTAGGCTTATGACATCATGTACGATAACCGTAAATGTCAAAGATAGCTACAGAGCAAGTTTAAGTGTAAGCTGCAATGGTATTGTAGGTAATTTAGTTTGGGCAAGTACCGGACAACCTGCAATCGGAATGATAGTCGCAGATGGACAATACTCAAGACCAATAAATGGGCAAGATATGGGTGGTGGAGTATTTTCGGGCTGGCCTGGTAGTCCAAATGGGAGGATAATGCCCTATGGCACTCATAATTTTGTTATACTTGGCGAAAATGGAGAGTATGTCTCAGACGGTATATCAGACTCCTCTATAGATGGTTGTTTTTCGGCAACCTGTAGCATTAGTCCGGGGAGTCTACTTAAAGGTCAGCCTACAAATGTAAATCTAAAGTATGGAACTAGTAATCGTACAGATACCGCGTATACCTTCACGGGTACAGGTAGAGGAATAGGCGGCCTCAGTGGATATGGCGAAACATCGGGCGGGATGAATCCGGGAGATCAAAATTTTGATGTAAATATCTCAGTAATGCCGAGCTACTCGGGATATATACTATTGGGAGCGTCTATTGATGGTCAGCAGGTTCCGTTGGAATATCTACCAACATGTTTGGGAGCTGTTCGCGAAACTCCACCGCCTGATTGTATTCCAAGTACTGGTAATCCGGCCTGCTCTGCATCAATTGAAGTCAGTATATATCCAGCTGTCAAAACCTTCTCTGGCGACACAGTTGCGGGTATGGGCTTTGCCAAATCTGATGGTACATGTGCTGCTGCTGGCAGCTCGAGTATAAAGGCATATATAGCTAGTTCTACAGCCGGCTCAGGTTCGCAACTTGGTGCCTTTGCCCCAGGTGGTATAAGTGGCTTTCTGAGTTCGGTCAAACAGTCAAATGCGGCACCTAAGCCCAATGGTCTAACTTTTGGCGGTACTCCAGTTTCTGGTGGCTTAGCCCTGAATCAAACAATGGGTGGTGGATATAACGTAACCGGCTGCATGGAAAACTATTTCCAAACTAAGCAGTTTAACGTAGACACCAACAAAACTTCAGTTATCGGCAATGATTTCAATATTAACCGTGCTGAAGCTGGTAAACAATACATTAAGAATGGTGATCTAACTATTAATGGTGGTGATTTGAGTGGTAAAAATGTGAGTGTATTTGTAGATGGTGATGTATTCTTGAGTGGTAATATTACAATACCTTCTTCTGGGTTTAATCCTGCAAATCCACCCGTATTCAGACTATACGTAAAAGGTAATATATATGTGAGCAAAGATGTAACTGAACTTAATGGTGTATTTGTAGCACAGCCTAAAGATGATGGCAATAAGGGTGAGATATATACATGTGCGTCAGGCCTAGGAACCTCAGTGAGCTATGGGCCAGACTGGAGTACGTATGTGAGTCAATGCCAAAACCAATTAAAAGTTTATGGTAGCTTTACTGCTAAAAAAGTTATTTTGAATCGCATTAAAAGCAATGGAACAGTAGATGGAGTCGTCAATCTGCCTAGTGTTCCTATATCTGAAAACTACAATTCAACTGAAGCTTCTGAAGTATTCATATGGGTACCATATCTATACTTGCCTAGTGCCAACACATCTGAACACCCAACAACCGGTCCAAGCTCTGATGACTATAAATTTATTGGTACATTACCGCCAATATTGTAAGGTGTTGGTTAATAAAAATGCTTATGCTATACTGGGATTAAGTAAAATTATTAATGAGTGGGTTAATAGCAAGATGACTAAAACCGTAAATAAAAAGAAAGATTACATTAAATAAATGGGTTTTTTGAGTGGAATTACTGACTTTTTTGGGCTAGATATTGGCTCTGACACTTTGAGAGTGGTTGAGTTAACTAGTAACAAGACTGGACCTCGCCAGCTTATGAGATACGCAATTGCCCCAATAGATAGTAAGCTAGTTCAGAGTGACTCGGCGATAGATAGACAAAAAGTAGCTGAAACTATCAGAAATGTGATCAATCAAGCTCAGATTACGACAAAAAATGTAACAGTTGGTATTCCGTCATCTAGAGTGTTTACGGTAGTGGTAGATATTGAGAGGCTAGCTCAAAATGAGCTAGCCAAAACAATTCAGTATCAAGCAGATTCGATTATTCCGACTCCAGTTAATGAATCAAAAATTGACTGGGAAGTTATAGGTGATTCACCAAAAGACCCAAACAAAGTCGAAGTACTGCTATCTAGCGTACCAAACGAATTCGTGGAGTCTAGGCTAGATTTACTAGAATCGATTGGGCTAAACGTAGTGGCTTTTGAGCCAGATAACCTGGCACTAGTGAGAGCGATAATCCCGCCAGAGTCAATGGAGCCACAGATGGTGATAGATATCGGTGGCAAGACGACTGACATTGTGATTGTAATGAACGGTGCACCACGTTTGATAAGAGCAGTGCCAACTGGCTCGGAATCTATTATCCGTTCGGCAATACAGAATTTAAATATTGATGAAAAACAAGCTCAAGAATTTGTTTTTAAATTCGGCTTGAGCCAACAAAAATTGGAGGGACAAGTTTATAGTGCGATTATTTCTACGGTTGACACATTGATGGGCGAAATAGATAAGTCTATAAAATTCTTCCAAGCTAGATATAAAGGTGTGCCGATAACTAAGATTATCATGACTGGTGGAGCATCGTCTTTGCCGGAGTTTCCGCTGTATATAGCTAACAAATTTGGTATAAATGTAGAGATCGGCAACGCTTGGCGAAACGTTCAAGCACCTATGGAGAGGCAGAATGAGCTTATGGCATTGTCCAATCACTTTGCAGTAGCTGTTGGGCTAGCTGGGAGGGACGAATAATGTCACGTATGAGCCGTGTTCAGTTTAATCTACTACCTGATGTAAAGCTTGAATACATTAAGGCAACGTATCGTCGTAGGATTATTTCGATTGTTTGTTTTTTGGTTGGTGGGGTGTTTTTGGTATTATTCATCTTTATGTTTTTGCTTGTTCGCGTTAACCAGCCAAAGCATCTATCTAACCTCAATGAAGATATAAAAAGTAATGTTGCCGAACTTCAGAGCAATAAAGATTTAGACAAAATATTGACTATCCAAAATCAACTCAATAGTTTGCCAGATTTACATAATAAAAAGGTTATGGCATCTAGGTTATTTGATTATCTAACTCAGGTTACTCCAGCTAACGCTAGTATCAGTAACGTGGAAGTAGATTATGAAGCAAAAACTATCAAAATAAAGGGAGATGCAGACTCTATCACTACCGTAAATAAATTTGCAGATACTCTAAAGTTTACTGATTACGAAAAAACTTCTAATGGTAGTGATGCTAAAAAAGACAAGGCCTTTAGCTCGGTTGTTTTAGACAATTTCTCTATAAATTCTCAGCAAGGTAGTACAGCGAACAATGCCAACAAGAGTGTATCTTATGCTATGAACTTTGCTTATAATGAAGCAATTTTCGCTGATTATGCTAAAGATTCGAACCCGCTTAATAATGATGTAAAACTAGTAGTTCCTAAAGTAATTACTACCAGATCAGAAACCGAGAAGCCAGAGAGCTTATTTGATAAAAAAATTGAACCTACACCAACGCCAAATCAGAATGGGGGACAAAACTAGTGATGCACAAACCAAATCTTTCGATCAAGCACCTAGCTATTGATAAAGCAAATGCGACTTTGGTGATTATTGTTGCGATTACGTCTTTTGTAGTTATTTTCTCGTTGGTTGCTTGCAAATCTTTGTTTAACCAAATGCAATATCAATCTAAGGTTATAAAAAAGCAAGAAGTAACGCTACGTCGTGTTGAGAGAAATAAACAAGAAGTAGATAAACTAAAGACTTCGTATGCTGAATTTGATGGCTCAACTCAGAATATTTTAGGCGGCAATCCTAAAGGAAATGGTGAAAAAGACGGCCAAAATGCCAAGATTATATTAGATGCCTTACCAAGTAAGTATGATTTTCCGGCATTGGCTACCAGTATCGACAAGCTGGTTACGGGCAACGGCTTTAAGTTAAAGGAGTTTACGGGTACAGACGATGAGGTTGCCCAGTCGATTAATGAAGGTTCGGCGAGTCCACAGGCTGTTAGTGTTCCATTCAACCTAGAGTCCGAAGTATCAAATGCTGATGCCAAAAAGCTTATGGAAGGTTTTGAAAAATCTATTCGACCTTTCCAGATACAAAAAATGACTATTACAGGACAGGGTAATACATTAAAAATCTCTCTATTCGGCAATACTTATTTCCAGCCTGAAAAGAAAATGAATGTTACACAGGAGACGGTAAAATGAAAAAAAATGACTTAGTCGTGATACTAATTGTGGCAATATTTGCAGGGATTTTCTCTATGGTTGCATCGAACTTGATTTTTACACCCAAGTCTACAAAGACCTTAAAGGCATATAAGATAGACGAGATTAGCTCTGAATTTAAACAACCCGACAAAAGATACTTTAATAGCGAGAGTGTTAACCCAACCAAAAATATACAGATTGGTGACGGAAATAACAACAAACCATTTTAAGGTAGGGCTTAGTTTATGAGCATTCTATCAGAGGCCAATCAGCAGCAAATTGAAGATATTTTGGTGGCCGAAAACCAAATCACAAGAGAGCAGTTGGCGGAAGTAAAAGAGCTAGCTGTCAAAAATTCCAAGCCGATTATGGAGGCACTTATTAATGATGGTCACGTGTCTAGTGAATTTTTAACCAAAGCTATTGCCAAGGTTAATCTTGTGCCATATGTTAACTTACTTGATGCTCATATCGAAAAAGATGTTTTACGTCTACTCTCTAAAGAGATAGCTGAACGTTATATGGCAGTGCCGTTAGGACAGATCGACAACAAGCTAGTAGTTGCTATGCTTGATGCAGATAATGTACAGGCGGTTGATTTCTTGTCTAATAGGATTGGTCGTCAGCTTAAGGTTTATACTGCTAGCGAAGAGGGAATCCGTAAAGTAATATCTCAGTACGATGAAGATGTGGAGGCAGATGTAGCCAAAGCGATTGGTGTAAATATCAAAAAAACCGGAGAGCAAGGTACTGAGGATTTGCAGAACGCGGCTCAACATGCTGAAAATACCATAAAGACCATCGTCCAGGATTCGCCAATCAGCAAAGCTCTATCTTCTATATTAGAGTATGCTGCTAAAAGTAGAGCTAGTGATATACACATTGAGCCGCTAGAGCATGAGCTAAAAATTCGCTGTCGAATTGACGGTGTGCTAAGAGAGATCATGAAATTACCTAAAGAGACTGAACCGCCGTTAATATCGCGTATCAAGATTCTTAGTAACCTAAAGATTGATGAGCATCGTATACCCCAAGATGGGCAATTTACAGTTATGGTGGTAGATAAACCAATCGACCTACGTATTGCGATTAGTCCTGTAGTGTGGGGTGAGCAAGTGGTGATTAGATTGCTCGACAAATCTGGTACTTCTCTTAAGCTAGAGGCGATGGGATATAAAGGACGAGCTTTGAAGGCAATTCGCAAAGGGCTAGAGTATTCTAATGGCATGATCTTAACCTCTGGTCCAACTGGCTCTGGTAAGTCTACTTCTCTATATGCACTGCTGCAAGAGATAAAAAATGACACCATAAACATTGTTACCTTAGAGGATCCAGTTGAGTACAAGATGGACGGTATCAATCAGATCCAAGTTAATGCTGAGGTAGGTTTAACTTTTGCATCTGGTTTGCGGTCAATTTTGCGTCAGGACCCTGATGTGGTGATGGTTGGTGAGATTCGAGATAAAGAAACAGCCAACTTGGCAGTTCAGGCTGCTCTAACTGGCCACTTAGTTTTTAGTACACTTCACACTAACTCAGCATCTGGTATTTTGCCTAGACTTCTAGACATGGGTATTGAGCCATTTTTGATTGCTTCTACTGTGAGAACAGTTATTGGTCAGCGTTTGGTGCGTCGAATCGCCGATAAAAATAAAGCAAACTACAAAGCTTCGATCACTGAGGCAGAGGCAATTCATCAAAATATTGGACATCTTTTACCGCCAACAGAAGAAGCAAAAGCTAAAGTCAGTGAAGATTTAGGCTACGAAAACTTGCCACTTAGTACTGAAAACGCTTATACTTTATACAAGGGTAAAGATAGCCCTGAAACTCCATCTGGCTATAAGGGTCGAATGGGACTTTATGAAGTATTTGAGGTTGATGAGTCAATCCAAAAACTGATTCTAGAGCGTGCAACTAGTAGTGAAATCCAAAAAGTTGCAAGAGAAAACGGCATGATTGACATGCGTGAAGACGGATATCTCAAAGCTCTAGCAGGACTAACTACCATAAGTGAAGTTAACCGCGTAGCGGCTGCAGATAGTGCCTAAGGAGGGTGAATAGGTGGGAACACAAACATTACGCATAGAATTATTACTAGAGGAGGTGATTAAGCAAAAAGCCTCTGATCTTCACTTGCAGGTAGGCTTGGCACCAATTTTGCGTGTTGATGGGGCCTTGGCTCCAATTGCCGGTACGTCAGTATTAACCGAAGAGATGGTTGAAAATCTAGTATTTGCAATTTTAGATGATGAACAAAAACAGATATTGCTCAAAGACAAAGAGTTTGATTTTAGCTTTGCGTTCGGAGATTTAGGGCGTTTTCGTGTAAACGCTTTTCACGAACGAGGCAATCTGGCGGCAGCTCTACGTCTTATTCCTAACGAAATTTTGACAATTGAGCAGCTAGGTCTACCTAAGGTTATTGAGAAATTTTCTAATTATCCACGGGGTTTGGTGTTAGTTACTGGTCCAACTGGCTCTGGTAAGTCTACGACATTGGCGGCTTTGGTCGACAGAATTAATACCGAACGAGCAACTCATATTATCACTATCGAAGATCCAATTGAGTTTACGCACAAGAGTAAAAAATCGGTAATTGTGCAAAGGGAAGTGCATTATGATACATACTCATTTTCTGCGGCTCTTCGCTCAAGTTTGCGTCAAGACCCTGACGTAGTTTTGCTAGGCGAGATGCGTGATCTTGAAACCATAGCAGCAGCAATCACTATTGCAGAGACCGGGCATTTAGTATTCGCTACTCTACACACTAACTCAGCGGCTCAAAGTATTGATCGTATGATTGATGTTTTTCCGCCACATCAGCAGCCGCAGGTGAGAGCTCAGTTAAGTAATATTTTGATGGCAATTTGTTCACAAAGACTTGTGCCAACTATTGGTGGTGGACGAGTGGCTGCAGCCGAGATTTTGGTAGCTACCCCTGCTGTTCGTAACATTGTACGAGAGGGTAAGACTCATCAACTAGATGCAGTAATCCAAACTGGTGCCGAACACGGAATGCAGAGCATGGACAAAACACTTGTATCGCTAATTCACGCCGGAACAATTTCTTATGAAGAAGCCCGCAATTTCTCAGTAGATATTGAAGAGCTAGATAGGTTAATGCGAGGGTAAATAAATGTTAAGTTTTGAGTACGAAGCTCGCGACCCCAACACAGGCCAAAAGGTCAAGTCTATGGTAGAGGCAGCCAATGAAATGGCTGCAGCTAAGATGATTCAAGGCCAAGGCTTGGCTCCTTTAGACATCAAGCCGATTGGAGCCAGTGACAAAGGGCTGAATGGTTTTCGTAATCATATATCTACCAAACAAAAGATTGTTTTTTCTAGGCAGATGTCAACTCTTATCAATGCTGGCTTGCCACTGGTGCAGAGTCTAAGAAATGTCGCTGATCAGACAGAAAACAAAGCTTTTAAGGTGGTGATAAATAAAATTATTGCCGACGTAGAAGGCGGAAGTGCCTTAAGCAATGCATTAGCCAAGCACCCCAAAGTTTTTAACAATATTTATGTTAACTTGATTGCTGCTGGCGAAGTATCTGGTAACTTAGATACCGCATTAGAGCGGATTGCTTTCCAACAAGAAAAAGACGCCGAAATTGTGTCAAAAATTCGTGGGGCTATGGCTTACCCGGCAATCGTTATATTGGTGATGTTACTTGTCGTAGGCTTTATGATTATTAAGGTTTTGCCGCAGGTTAAGGTGATCTACCAAGATATTCCAGGAGCATCTTTGCCGTTTATTACTCGAGCCTTGCTGGCAGTTTCTGACTTTACTGTGAAATATTGGTGGGTGGTAATATTAGCTTTGGCTTTTTTGACCTTTATGGGTACACGTTATGCTCGCACCGGGCCAGGCAAAGAGGTTGTCGACAAAGCCAAGATGAAGGCTTGGCCGTTTGGCACATTGTTTATGAAGGTCTATATGGCTCGTTTTGCTCGTACTGGTACTACTTTGGTAGCTAGTGGCGTACCATTAATCCAATCGTTAGAAGTTATTTCGCAGTCAATTAATAACGTACATGTCGAGCGGTCTATCAAAAACGCCATCGAGAAAGTGAAAGGCGGTAAGTCGTTAGCCGACGCTCTAGAGGGCGACCCTAACTTTTTGCCACTAGTGCCTAACATGCTTCGGATTGGTGAAGAGTCTGGAGCGTTAGAGGACATGATGGCTAAGACTGCCGACTACTACGAAAAAGAGGTCGATAACGCTATCAAGACCATCAGTACAATCATAGAGCCGCTTTTGATGGTGATCTTGGGTGTAGTGGCGTTTATTATTGTGGCAGCAGTGCTTTTGCCTATTTATGGCTTGGCTGGCAAAAACATGATTCGTTAGCAATGGTTGCTAAGCATAAGCATAACTGGTATATTTAACTTATAAATAATTATTAAATACCTTCTAGGGGGCATAGAAATGAAACAACTGTACAAATCTAAAAGAGAAGAAGGCTTCACAATTATCGAGGTTTTGATCGTGCTAGCTATTGCTGGGCTTATTATCTTGATTGTTTTCTTAGCTGTACCGGCTCTTCAACGAAATAGTCGAAATACCCAACGCAAAAATGCTGTTAGTTCAATTGGTGGAGCTTTAGGTGAATATGTCAACAATCATAACGGTCAACTACCTGGAGACAATGCTAAATTTCAATCTGATGTTCTCACGAATACAAAAAGTAAATACTTTGATACTGTAACCTATAGCTCTGTTGCTGCAGCTGATAATCAACAATCAACTGACACTAACTCTGTTACTGTTTATAAAGGAACAAAATGCAATAGTGCGGGAGATGCTGCAACTCTATCTGGTGCTTCTAGTAGAAGCGTAGCGGCACTTTATGCAGTTGAATCTGGTGGCGGTACTCAGAGCCAGTGTCAAGAACTTTAGTTTGAGTTATATTGCATAAAAATGCCCTGCTATAGGGCATTTTTATGTTAGAATTTACTTATGGTTATTTTAGTTTTGGTAGTTTTAGGGCTGGCCTTAGGTAGCTTTGCTAACGCATTGGTTTGGCGAGTGTACAAACAGTCGAAGTCTAGCAAAAAACTGGCCAGCAAATACTCGATTACCCGCGGCCGCTCTATGTGCGTAGATTGTGGCCACAAGTTAAGTTTTCTCGATCTTGTGCCTGTAATCAGCTGGGTGGGCCTAAGAGGCAAGTGTAGATACTGCCACAAAAAGATTTCTTGGCAATATCCTGGTGTTGAGCTAGCCACCGCTGTTTTATTTGTATTGTCTTATGTGTTTTGGCCAGTTGGTTTGGCGGGCAAAGAATGGCTGGCTTTTGGGTTGTGGCTGGCTATATTGACTGGTTTTGTGGCATTGATAGTCTATGACTTCCGTTGGATGATTTTGCCAAATAAAATTATTCTTCCACTTTATTTTTTGGCTGTAATTTTTGTTGTCGTTAAACTGTGGGCTAGTGCAGATATCATTAAATCCCTGTCAGAGCTTGTCTTGGCGGTGTTCATAGGTGGCGGTATTTTCTATATATTATTTAGAGTATCGAAAGAGAAATGGATTGGTGGTGGCGATGTAAAATTAGGGCTTTTGTTGGGTGCTTTAGCTTTAACCCCTATGAACGCTATGATGCTACTATTTTTTGCTTCACTACTTGGCTGTATATATATTTTGCCTCGCATGTTAAGCAAAAAAATTACTAAACATACCAAAATTCCGTTCGGACCATTTTTGATAATCGGCTGTATACTGGTGGTGCTTTTCGGGCAAGTGGTCAGTGACTGGTATTTTGCTCACCTAATATATAGATAAAACCATATAGCTTATGCTATAATTTATGCCAAAGAAGGGTAGGACTTAAGCAAGTGATTGTCATAAGACGCTTTACAGATATAAAGATTGCCAAAAAGTTAGTTGGCAGCATGTATGGCTACACGATTATTGAGGTTATAATATTTTTGACTATCTCAACTGCTTTGTTTTTATCTGTCAGTATGATGATGAGTGGTCGCAATGACCGCACCAGGTTCTCACAGGCTGTAGTCGACCTAGACGAAAACCTCCAGGACGTCTTTAACGACGTATCATCTGGTTACTATCCTTCAGATAACAATGTTAAATGTGAGAAAGTGAGTGGGACTGAGATACCTAAATTAACAACTGATAGTGTTGGACAAGGTTCGAATAGCGGTTGCGTATTTGCGGGTAAATTGGTGACTATGCCAAAAAAGTCTTATGATGGATCGGGAGTAGACAAAGGGGGCTACTTTATTCACGCTATGGTTTCGGTTGAAGACGCAGATTTTAATAAAATGAACTGCACAAAATTATTAGGTGGCAGAAATTCAGAAACAGATTCTGGCCAACAAAACCCTGGTGTGCGTGAAGAAAGATCGATCCAGGCCGGACTACAAGTTACGAAAGTTCTTTTGGCCAACATAGACAGTTCGGGTAATTCTGTGGGCAGAGAGTTTAAAAGTAAAGAAATACAAGGTTTTGCCTCGGTATATGACTTTGCTGGTGAACTAGGGCCTAATAACTCAAAAACTGGTAATAGTTCAAGAGTAAAACTTCATGCATATGGTCATGATAGTGGAACAGATAGAGCTGCCCTCTCAACCACTAGTAATGCTCCAGACTATAGGCATTTCTTGCCCGTAGAGGGTGCAAACAAAATAACTATCTGCCTAGCCCAAGATGGCAATGGACGTAAGGCAGCAATAGTGATTTCAGCCAATATGTCTACTGAACGGTTCATAGATAACGTACCTGCGGAGTGTAGCTAGGTGTCGCTATTTAGATCTCAGTCTGGCGATACAATCATGGAAGTCTTGATTTCTACAGCAGTTCTAAGCTTAATACTTGCCAGTACTTTTACGCTGGCTAATCGGGCTTCAGCCACTACTCGTACGGCTCAAGAACGTGGCGAAGCAAGTAAAATAGCAATATCTCAGCTAGAGACGCTTAAGGCTTTTATGAAGTTTAGCTCAGACAATTTACCAGTCGAGGGTGGGAGGTTTTGTCTCAAGGAAGGTCCGTCGGGTTCGATAGATAAAAAAAGTGTTAGCTCTGTTGACTCTAATGGAGTGATTACAGACACTGGTACTATCTGTAAAGATAGCTACTATAACTTTTACATCACGCGAGGGTCTGGAGACTACAAAGATGTTTATACATCATCTGTAGTGTGGGAGGCTGTGTCTGGCGGTAAATACAATCGACTTGATATGCCCTACAGACTTTATGCCGATACAGAGGAATAAATAAGATGAGTAGAGGCAAAATTATTAACAACCAAAGAGGCTTTACGATAATAGAGCTACTGATAGCAACCACTATTTTTAGTGTGATTTTACTAGTAGCAACCAGCGGGATTATATACCTAGGGAGGATTTTTTATAAAGGTATCTCATCATCTAAAACTCAAGAAAAAGTTCGCTCAATATCTGAAGAACTTAATAAATCATTACAATATTCTGGTGCAGTACCTGTGTCTGTAGATCGTGGTCCAACAGTTAAAACTCTGTGTATGGGTGATACAAGGTATTACTACTCAATCGGCACAACGGTAGACGACCCAGGAGCAAGCCTGAATGACAATAATAACCTAGGTAGTGTAGGATTAGTTGCTGTTCGTTTGGGAGAGTATAAAAGAGATACGCCTAGAGGCCCAATTACTGGTATAAATGCGTCTTCATGTAGTGCGTGTCCGGGCGACAGGTACTCTTCTTGTTGGCTTGAAAAGCGGCAATTATTGTCTAAAAACATGCGTCTTACGGAATTTGATGTTAAGCAATTTGGTCAACCAAGTAACAATTTATGGCGTACCAAAATTGGTATTGCTTACGGCGATATTGATTTATTTGTAAAAAGCGACGGTAACCCTATAAGCGATGCGGAGTTCAAAGAACCTGCCAAAGCTAGTGGTGCAAGATGTATGTCAAGTCAATCTGGCGGGAGCTTTTGTGCTGTATCAAAATTAGACACAACACTAAAAAGGCGTGTAAGATAAAAGAGGTGTAATGCTTATGAATAGTAAAAAAAATCTGCAACTTAGAGATGACCAAAGGGGTATAGTTTCGATTTTTATAACAGTTATTATAATTTTATTAATGAGCTTGATTATTCTTGCTATGGCACGTAATTCTACTCGCGAAGGTCGCCAATCGCTTGATAGACAGCTAAGCGACCAAGCTTTTTATAATGCAGAGTCTGGCATAAACGACTGGACAAAGTATATTAATGAATATAAAAATAATCCTTCTCTTCCAGTAAAAAAGACAGAGTGTGACCCCAAAGGAGTCCCTGCTACATTGCCTAAGCCACCAAACAATGAACTTGATGGGTCAAATGGGGTCAACAAATACACATGTGTTATGTATAACAGAACGCCGAGCTACTTGGTAAGTCAAAATAAGGCCGACGCATCAGAAGTTTTTCTCATTAAACCACAGTCTACCATTAATCATATAGACATTAAATGGTCTGTCGATGGTGCGAGCTTATCTGGTTGTGGGTTATTTTCTAGCTCTACGCTACCAACTTCGTCAGCTGTCACATCTTGCAGTATTGGTGGTTTAAGGCTAGAACTTTTTAAGAAGAACCAAACTAGCAGAGATGCTTATATTAACAACTCTATGGTATTTTATGCCTTCCCTAATAATGGTAATGGAAACCCTAATATTTCTTTTGCTGAAGCGGCAGGTGATAAAAAAGGTGCAAAAAAGATAGCGAGTTGTACCGGTCAAGAATGTAGCGTGACGGTTAATAATATAAATATTGCTACCCAAGAAGAGTATTATCTGGTTGTAAAACGAATCTATCTTATGGCTGACACAAGTACCGTAGTAGTTAGTGGTGGACTTGATTCTAACGTTGTAGCTATGCTTGATTCGCAGGTTGAGATTGACGTAACTGGTAAAGCCAATGATGTTCTTCGTAGGATAAAGGTTCATAAGCCCCTTGAGGATCAATACACTCAAGTTGGAACAGGAGTTGATTCATTGGCCTCGGCTCAGTCGATTTGTAAACTTATCAAAATTCAAACTAGCACTACTCCGAATTCGATTGATACTATCGTTCATGATGATTGTGAATAAAGTAGGCTAGTTTAATCGTTTTTACGGTGGAACTGGTCGTGGATTTTCTTTAGGTGTGGGTCAGTTATGTGGGTGTAGATTTGAGTAGTTGAGATGTTACTATGACCAAGCATTGCCTGCACAGAGCGTATGTCGGCTCCATTTACTAACAGATCAGTCGCAAAGCTGTGTCTTAGCGAATGTGGCGAAATATGCTTGGTAATACCAGCTAACAGTGCATACTTACTAACCATCCGCTGGATACTTCGTGGTGTTAGGCGTAAATAATTACCAGAGAGATCTGGCTTTTTAATACCACTAAAGCGTATAAAAAGAGCCGGAGCCTTATCTTGTCTAGAGTCTAGGTATTTTTCTATCCATTCAGCTGCAGTGTCGCTAATAAAAACTGGTCGATCTTTCTGACCTTTACCTCTTACCATAAACTCACGACGTTTTAGATTGATGTGATCTCGGTTGAGATTGGTTAGCTCGGATACACGCAGGCCGCTAGAGTATAGCAATTCTAAAATTGCTCGATCACGTAGGCCGGTTTTGTTAGATACAGGCGGTTGATTCAATAGTCTGGTCATCTCTTCGGTAGACATAAAGCTAACTTGTTTACGTTTGGTACGGGCTAGCTCAATCTTGTCGGGACTGATAGCTGGGATATCGCGTTTTACGCAGTACTTTAGAAAACTTCTAAGGGCTATCAGGTGATAATTGGTGGTAGACTTTTGTAGCTCATCGGAGTCGTAAGTACCGATTCGGTTTAGCCATAACCGCCATTTTCTAATTAGCTCTGGAGTAATATCTCTAACTTTTATCTCACCGGCGTAGTCGCTCAGTCTGAGTAGGTAATGATGGTAGTTGGCGATTGTTTTTTGCGAACGATTTTGCTCTATTTCTAAATATTCTAAAAAATCAACCAATGCTTTATCAAATTGCATACGTTTATTGTACAATGCCAGAGAGATATAGTGTAAAAAATCTGAAACCAATCTGTTATAATAAGTTTATTCATAGCAATTAGAAAGGTATAAAAAAATGGAACAAACGTTAATAATTCTCAAACCCGATACAATTAAGCGTGGTTTTGTGGGTGAAATTCTGACTCGTTTTGAGCGAGCGGGTTTAAAAATTGTTGCTAGCAAAATGGTTCAGCCAACAGCAGAGCATTATTACCATCACTACGAAGATATAAGCAAAATGGTGTCTAGGCGTGGGCAAAAAGCTTTTGATGTGACGCTAAAAATGATGCAAGATGGTCCAGTCATTGCTTTCGTGCTAGAAGGCGTAGAGGCGATTTCATTGGTGCGTAAAATGGTTGGCACTACCGAGCCAAAAGTAGCCTTACCCGGTACAATAAGAGGTGATTATGCTCATGTTAGCTTTGCTCATGCAGACAAAAAAAATATGGGTATACCAAATGTTATTCATGCTTCCGGCAACCAAGAAGAAGCAACTCAAGAGATTGCTCATTGGTTTAGTGCCGGTGAGATTTTTGACTATGAATCTGTTCACGACAAGTATACTCAATTAAAATAGTAGATTATGAAGGGCTAAGGGTCCTTCATTTATGGTCCGGTAGCTCAATGGATAGAGCAGCTCCGTCCTAAGGAGAAGGTTGTAGGTTCGACTCTTACCCGGATCACCAATTCTACATGCAAAACAACTTAAAGGCCCGGCCTTTTACAGATATAAAATAAATTTATATTTTTTAAGGTAAGTCTTATGCTACATATAAAGGCTCGGGTAGCCGAATTAGGCTTATGTTTATGATAAGCTATACTTATGGCCAAAAAACCAAAAAAATACTTCGAAGACCAGATGGATGGCGAGGGCCTACTTTATATGTTTCGCAAACACCCGGTAGTTATGCGTCGAGGACTTATTTATGCGATGTTAGCTATCTTGATTGGCACAATTCCTGCCTATATAAAGCCCGAATACAGCTATCTAATTGGTGGATTAATTGGTGGCTTTATTTTGGCTGGACTAGTTTTTATGCCGTGGTGGATTACCTGGAACTACAGTGTTTATCTAGTAACTGATCAGCGCTTGATCCAGATTACACAAAAAGGATTTTGGAACAAAAGTGTAGTCGATATCGGTCTTAATCAGATACAGATGGTAAATTATGAAATTTCTGGTCTAGAGCAAACTCTACTCGGATTTGGTACAATAAATATACAAACTTTTGTTGGTGATTTGGTGATTCACGATATTCATAATCCAGCCAAAACCCAGAAAAAGTTATTAGCAATTTTGCGAGATCGGGGCTTTTTGAATGCAAGCTCTGCTCCAGGCAATCAATATTATCAAGATGAAGAATAAATTAAAGAGAATATATCCACGAAAGAGGCAGCCTAAAGTCAGTACTGACGCTAGAGTGACTAATGACACAGTTGCTTTGCACAGGGAAGAAGTTTTAAAGGGTGCCAGAAAGTACATTTACCCACTACAGCATGCCAAACACAAGTTAGTTGGTATATCTATAACCATATTTTTGGTAGCTTTGATGGGATTTTTTAGTTACTGCATGGTGGTCCTGTATAAAACTAAGAATTATTCAGATTTTATCTATAAAGTTACTAAAATCGTTCCATTCCCGATAGCTAGGATTGGTTCAGATTTTGTACCATATGAGAATTATTTGTTTGAGATAAATCACTATAAGCATTACTATCAAACCCAGCAACAGCTAGACTTTAATAGCGATGCTGGCAAAGCTCAGTTAGCCGAGTTCAAAAAGCGAGCTTTAGATAAAGTTATCGATGATGCTTATGTTAAGGAAATTGCCAAGCAGAATAACATTACGGTCACTGAATCAGACGTGGATGATGCTATCAGAGTAGTACGCGACCAAAATAGGCTAAGTGGTAATGACCAAGAACTAGCTAATATTCTGAGTGAATATTGGGGTTGGAATATGAAAGATTTTCGTCGCTCACTCAAGACTCAGACTTTGAATCATAAAGTAGTATCGTACCTAGCTAAAGACACACACGATAAAGCCAATGTTGCTTACCAGCAGTTAAAAAATGGTAAAGATTTTGCCACTCTAGCTAAAGAAGTCTCTGAAGATGCTGTTACTGCCCAGAACGGAGGAGAGTACGGTACTTTATTAGATAAGTCAAACCGTGATCTCTCACCCAAAATAGCCGATGCAATCTTTAAGCTCAAGCCCGGAGAGTATTCAGATGTGATTGATACTGGATATGGACTCGAAATTGTAAAAGTCCTAGAAGTTAAGGGTAGCCAGGTTAGGGCGGCTCATATAGCTTTTAACTACAAAGACACGTCACAGTATCTGAATGATATTAAAGCTAAGCAAAAATCTCGTAGATACGTATCATTTTAAAATTGTTGTTTTTTATCATATGCATTGTTATAATTTGTAAATGTAAGATACTAAAAGAAAAATCAAATGATAAAAACAAAAAAACAGGGGTCAAAAGTCTCTCAGTCGCAGTATCTTAAGGACCAGATTGTCCATTATTACCTTCTGGAAGCTATTGTTTTGGCTCCAAAACCAGCTAAAAGTAGCGTAAAAATAAAGGTTAATCCCCCCAAGCCTACTCATAGAGCTTCTAAACCTACTAAAGATCTTGAGAGTTTTGAAGATTTACCTGAACCCAATTATCCAGATACTGATTTAGAGAAGCCTAAAAGTCAGTCATATGTAGATGTCAAAAATGATAAAGTCATAGATAAAGACCTAGAGGACATTAAGAAAGTACTTGGGTTAACCCCTAAGGTACCTTATTCACAAGAAGTTGAAGAAAGTAGGTCTGAGCAACACAAAAAGAGATCATTTAGCTACAAAAAATGGGCAATAGCCTGTGTCGGGTTGGTTTTATTAGTTGTGCTAGTTCAGTTATTATACCCAAAAGATAGGACATTGCCTTTTGCTAGGCTGCAATCTGCTGGCTATCAGGGTTTTGCTAACAAGCAAGAAGTTTTAGGTTCGTTTGATAATTTTAATGATCGTATAGTTACCATTCACACCCATACCAAAGCCCTAACAACTTCATATAAAGACCTTGGTGTGACAATAGACCCAAACCAAACTACTAATCATATGACAGAATATGATCTAAAGTCACGACTGATACCATTCTCGATACTATTTAAAGGTAATAAAACGTACTATGTAGATCGTTCTATAGATGAATCACGGCTTGGTTTATACGTAAAAGACGTAGTAGCTCAAGCTAGTAAGCAGCCAGTCGATGCGGTGGTGAGCAAGAATGGTACGCTTCTTAGTACAACAGAGTCGGAGGATGGTTATCGTTACGAAACCGAAGCCCTTCGTACTCAAATTTTACGTTCAGATCTGTCCAATAAAGGTCAAATTATATTTGCTCCAACAGTACTTCGGCCAAGTTTATCGTCGCAAACTGCCAAAGAAGCTATTAATAAAATGCAGAAGAGGATCAATACATCACTTACTATTAATGCCGACGGCAAGAGTTACGTAGCTGGACCAGAAGTGATAGCATCTTGGGTAACTATTAAACTCTTACCAGAACAGCAAAATATCGATATTGGCCTAGACAAACAAGCTATTGCTGGTACGCTAGGTGTCTTTTTTTCGCAAGTTGATAAAAACCAAGTTCCCAACAAAGTTACTTTGCTCAATGGAGCTTTAGCTGGACGTATAGAAGGTAGCAGTGGTCGCAAGATTGATAGAGATAATCTAATCAAACAAGTTTCAGAAGCTAGTAATCCTTCTGTTACTTCGCTGGAAGCAAATGTGGCAACTATTCCACAGACAGAGGTGACTGAACGACGTTACACAAAGGACAACCAAGGGCTGCAATCTATGATGGGTTACTGGACGTCTACTCACAGGGGTGAATACAGTATAGATATTCGTTCTATTGACGACAGGATTTCAGCAAACTACAACGGATTTCGTATTCTACCGGCAGCTGGCTTTAATAAAATATTTGTTGCAGCTCTAGTTTATGGCAAAATTAGCACTGGATCTAGCTCTTTGCAGACAACTGTTGGCGGTCAATCGGTGGAAACTTGTTTAAATAAGATGATTCAAGCTGGCGACAACAACTGTACCAATTTATTAGGTGACTTAGTGGGCTGGAGTGCGGGTGATTCTAGCTTAAAAGATCAAGGTTTGAGCAGTACAACTTTGTCGCTTAGCTCAAGTCTGACTTCGGCAACCGACAACTCAGTGTTTTTACAAAAAATTTACAATGGTAGCGTAATCTCAAGAAGCTATTCATCTTCATTGCTATCTAAAATGCAAAATTCTGCAGGTCGTTCTGGTATACCAGCCGGCTCTAATGGTGCATCAGTGGCTAGTATGTCTGGCAGTTTTGGACGCATCAAGAATGATTCTGGTTTAGTTTATGCTCCAAGTAACAAGTATATTATAAGTGTTATGAGCGATGGGGCTAATGCAAACGATATTTCAGATTTAGCAAGCGAAGCTTATAAAATTTTTGCTCAATAACCTAAACATGCATAGGTGCAAACTACTCGAGATAATTCCATTTTAGGGTATAATCAAAGCATAAGCCAAATAATTAAGGAGGGAACGATGGCTACCAAAAGAAAAAATACAAAATCATGCTCATTCAATCGAGCTTGGATGGCTCTAGGCGTCACTAGGATTTTATTAGGGTTTATATTCTTGTGGGCATTTTTTGACAAACTACTTGGTTGGGGCAAGGCAACTCCAGCTGGCAAAGCATGGGTAGATGGTATTTTGCCAACAACTGGCTATCTAAAAGGAGTTGAAAAAGCCGGGGGTCCATTTGCAGACTTCTTTGGCAGTTTTGCTAATAGTTCACTTTTTGCGTGGTTGTTTATGCTTGGTCTACTTTTCATCGGTGTAGCTCTAATTTTGGGTGTTAGTCTTAGGTTGGCAGCCCTGTTTGGGATAGTTATGATGATTATGATGTGGATGTCGGCTTTGCCACTCAAAACTAATCCAATTATTGATGATCACATAATCTACGCTGTCTTACTGTGGGTTATAGCTTTTGGCAAAACCTGCCTAAGTATTAATGACTGGTGGCGTTCGCTAGACGTAGTCAAAAATAACGCCTGGCTTAGATAAACAAGTAGTTAAATAATAAAATGGCCCTAGGTAAATATCCTAGGGCCATTTTATTTATATCTCAAAGACCGAAATTCAGATTGGCGGGCCGTTACTTTGGCGGCATGGCACTATTTTGAGTGATTTAAGCGGCGATGGGTATGTTACGGGCTAGATTATCAGGGTTAACACCGTACTTAGAAGCTAATTGCTTAATATGGTGCTGGTAGCCTCTCAGTAGACTTTCTGGCTGAATACCTGGCAAAACATTACGGGCAGTCTTGGCAACGGCGTCTTGAATAGCACGAACGGCATTTTCGCTGAACTTACCGCTCTCCTTTAGTCGTTCAGCAGAAAGTCCCACCTCTAATGCTTGAGATAATTCCGGATCGTCCGCCTTAATCACAGTACCTGTCTTATGTTTGCCTATAGCTTTACTTAGTTCGGCGGCAAATACTTCTTTTATAGTCTGGTCACCAACTTTCACTGACGCAAACTCAGGAAAGCTAACTAAATCTTTTGTAACGTAGAGTGTAGCTTCATAAAGGAGTTGACTACGTAGGTCATTAAAAGATGTACCCTCACCG
>CAZTQB010000005.1:0-68986 GCA_964615775.1 uncultured Candidatus Saccharibacteria bacterium
TCACCATTGGTTTTTTAGGGATTGTAATTTTCTTTCGGGGTTTTGTTGTATATTTGGTTGAGTTCTTATATAATATCTCTTCTATGAATTCTAGGAAAGAACTACTTGTTGAAGTGACGTCTAATGATGGATCTGTGAGATATATGTCTTTTGGTGAATTGGAAAATGGTTTGCCGAAACCGCAACCAGGTCTTATTTTAGGTTTACCAATCGACGAGGCACTCTCGCCGCCTACAAACACCAAAAATGGAGCGACAGCTACTATTAGCTATGCTAGGCTAATCACATATTTAGCAATCAGAGATGAAGCAGTAGCCGAAGGTCAACCAAAAGAACGTGCCAGGGCCGAGGCCGAGGCAATATTGGTAGATCCGAGTGAACAAATCAAATTCCTTGAAGAGAAAGGAGTTGATACTGTTGGGCAGCTCATTGATTATATAAATGCTCCCGACAGTCCTGGCAACTAAATTTAGCTGAAGTTATTAACAAAGTCGACTAGTTGATTGGGGGTGATTTCGGCTTTGATTAAGTAAGCATCGGCCTCTTTTTCGACTTGGCTTCTGGTTTCTTGGTCTTGCTCAAGGTTGGTTGTAATAATAATCTTACTTTTTATATCTGGCAATTTACGTAATTCATGCAAGATTTCTACGCCTAAAATACCTGGGATTACGATATCTAGCAAAATATAGTCATAGCTACCTTGCTTGGCCATCTCTAGCCCGTTGTCACCGCTGACAACTAGGTCGAATTTATAACCCGCTTTCTCGAAGGCGTGTTTGTATAGATCGGCGATAAACAGCTCGTCCTCTATGCACAAAATGCTTTTTTGGTTTGAGTTAGACGGCGGTACATTGTTTGGTTGGTTGTTTGTGCTTTCTTCCATCATTATCTTCTCTGCATATTATGATTTTTAATCCATCCGTGAGCTACAGGTGTAAATGTATTATCGCTTTTTTCTAGGCTATCAGCAAGCTTTGTATATGGCACTAGTGTAAAACCAATGGTTGCACCTTGATTTTCGATAGATTTTATCCAAATATTGCCATGATGAGCAGAGATAATCTCTTTAGAGATATAAAGACCCAGGCCAGTACCCGAAACTTGATTGCGGCTACGGTGATTGCGATAAAATCGACTAAATAAATTTGGTATAACTGATTGGGCGATACCAATTCCTTCGTCACGAACAGTCGTCAGAACTGACCCATCGGTGTCCAGGCTAGCCTCTATCCAGATGTTGGTTTTATCTTGGGGTGAGTACTTAATAGCGTTATCGACTAAGTTTGTCATAACTTCGTTAAGGCTAACCATATCGCTTGCTACACTTGGCAAATTAGGGGCAATATTAAGGTGTATTTCTTTGCCTCTGACAGTAGCTCGATTTTGCAGATTCTTAACGGTAGAAGATAAAGCAGTTTCCCAGTTGCCTTCTGTTAGGTTGAGGTTGAGTTGGTTTTGGTCGGCTTTTGCCACACTCAGAATATTGGCCATAAACGTGGTTAAGCTTTCGCTAGATACTTTGAGCCTGTCTATATAAATTTGAGTTTTGTCATCCACTTTGCCGTCAAGCTCTTGTTTGATAACTTCTACGTAACCACGCATAATTGTTAGCGGTGTACGGATCTCATGAACCGTCATAGTAATAAAGTTTAGAGTATTTTCTTCAGCTTCGTATATGTCTTGATGATCGAAGAATGTTAGCAACGTCTCTATTCCACTAGCACTAGATTGATTATGTGAAGCAATAATATCAAAATAACTTTTGAAATCACTATTTAGGCTACTTAATCCTACTTTTTTGAATGAATAGTCCGCATTGATGCTTTGTTTTGTAGCTTGGCTAAGCCAATCATCTAGACTTGTTTTTTCAAACTTCAAGTCTAAATGAGCTTGAAGTGGTGTATTCTGCCAGTTAAGCAGACTGAACTTCTCTGTGGCATTTTTGTTAATATAAATAACATTTTTTGATTTATCTAGGCCAATAATTGGCACAGATAGATTGTCTAGTACTGACTGGAGGTTAGACGTCAAAGTGCTGTTTTCATTGGAAATATTACCGATATTAGCAGTTAAATCATTAATCTGTCTAGTGAGGTTACTTACTAGCTCCCTGCCGAACCATAATCTATTAGCATCAGGAATATTCACTAAGTGCTGACTAGAAGAGAGGTGGAAAATAGACTGGGCCAAAAATTCAGTTGGCCTAATAAGAGTGCTGCTTAATATTAAAGTAAAAATTGTACCGACTATTAGTATGGCAAAAAATACAGCTATCAATATAAAATTTGGCTGTAAATCGGTGTAGTAAAACAACCCGTAAGCTATCAATAATACAGTTAATAAGCTTAAGCAAATACCAGTAAATAAGATAATTACAAAATTTTTCTTAAATTTGTCTAGGTAACCACCACTCATAGTCTAAGGGGTAGCGGCTAGCTCACCGGGCGATCTAAGCAAAGTTATCCATGTTTGGCCAGCATCAAGAGCGATAGGTTTACCCGTAGCATCTTTAAAGGTAATTTGCTCTTTGTCGGCTGTTTTGGTCCAAGTGCCTTTAGTCATTTGTCCATCTTGAAAAATAGTTGCTTCTCCTGAGCCAATAATAGCGTAGACCGAATAAATATCGTTTTGTGACCATGGTGCGACCATCGCTACTACCACTTTGGGCGAGATTTGCTCGCCAGAACGATAATCTGTGTGTGGCTTGCCGGCCAATGAGCGTTTGTATGTATTAGTGGCGGCATCGTAAGCATAAGAGGTGTTATATAGTTGCCCAGAAATATTCATTGTAATGTTGGATATGGTTGGTGGCTGATTCTTTACCTCTTCTTTACGCAGAAAACCTTTAGCATTAGATGACGTATAGCCGCGTCCTTGTGCTGCCTTGTCCAGATCAACAGTGCTACTGTATAGGTTGTGCGGTGCATATCGATCTGAAACTCGCCTAAAAGCTGCTCCATTGGCTCCATGATCGAGGTCTTTTAGGCCAAGTTCACTTAATTTATTCAAACCGTCGCCACTACCGCCAGCATGAACGAAAATCGGGTCAAATGGGGCTACAAGTTGAGCATAATATGGCCTCACGGAGCGGATTGGTCCAATATAATCTGGCTGAGCTTCCTGAAAAGATGCATTAAAACGAGTGATTCCGCCTTCAGCGATTGCCTCAAATACTACGCCGGCTTGCAACAAACCTGACTGAGGCCGAGCATCGGGGCTGTTTTCTATCTGTATAGAGGTTATTGGTCGTTTGTTAGAGCCAATCGGTACCTGAATGCCGGTTAGCGTAGAGGCTTCGGTAGTTGGCTTTGGTGGTTCAACTTTTTTCTCGGCTACTGGTTGCTTAACTTCGGCTGGTTTATCTTTTTTGAGAAATAGTGCATAAGCACCATACGAAATTGCTGCCAAAAGTAGGACTATTACAGCGATAACAATAATTTTTTGCTTCTTACTGAGAGCATTAAACTTTCTGCCTAGTAACTTAAAAGGATTCTTAGAGGTTTTTTGGGTCTCAGGTGGCCTAAAATCCATTTTTTTAGGCTGGTCGCTCGTAAAATCACTAGGGTTATTATCGTTATCAATATTAATCGGTTTATCAATGCTTGTATCTTCGGAAACTTGGTCATCTAAGGATTTATTGGGGTCAAAGACACCTGGTTCGTCACTAATTTGGTCGAATTTTTTAAAATTTCTATCAGAGTTGTTTGGTTTTATATCATTGTTCATGCTTAAGGCTATTCTATCAAAAACTCGACGAATATATCAAGAAATATTAAGCTAGACTCTTTATATGACTTTGAATACGAGCTAGACTTAGTGGTTTGGCTAGTAGTTCTAATGTGTCTGCTAAGCCGGGGCTAGCTGGACTTTCTGTAGTGGCAATACGAATAAGACTAAAAAGCTCAGCTGGTTTTTTGCCGGTTACTTCTAGTAAATTATTGAGTGCATTTTGAATATTATCAAATGACCAGTCATCAATTTTATTAAATTGGTCATATGAAGTTTGTAGCAAGTTAGCTATTTCTGCACTAGATAGTTTTTTGAGCTGTTTGTGATTGCTTATCAGATCATGATTGACGGGTAGATCTTCAAAGAAAAAACGGCTCAGTCCATCAAGCTCGTCAAAAGTTTTAAGTCGCTGCTGAGTTAATTTTAAGACTTTGAGTCGGTAGTTTTTGTCAAATTGATTATTGTAAGCTGATTTCGGCCAAAAATGTGAATTTATAGGATTGTCATTGAACGGCGAAACAATCCTATATAATTTCTCTAAGTCCATGTCTCGGATATGCAAACCCTGTAGCCAAATTAAACGTTTTTCATCAAATCTGGCTCCTGATTTTTGAATTCTATCAAGACTGAATTCTTGTATAAGTTCTTTTAATGAGAACATCTCTTTAGTTGTTCCGTCGTTCCAGCCCAAGCTGGCTAAGAAATTTATAAATGCCTCTGGCAAATAACCTTCCTCTCGGTACTGTAGTATGTCTTTGGCTCCGTCGCGTTTCGATAATTTCTTGTTGCCGTTTTCGTTCATAATTGGTGGCACCGAGGCGATAATTGGTGGTGAAATTTCTAAAGCCTCGTATAGATTTAGGTAGTTTGGCGTACTGGCCAAAAATTCTTGGCCACGAATAATATGTGTAATTTTCATCTCAAAATCATCGACAATATGTGCGAAATTGTAAGTTGGAAAACCATCTGACTTGATCAAAATAAAATCATCAATTGCTTCTTCGCCAGCTTTCATGTCTCCCATAACTTCGTCGTGCCATTGGTAAGCTTGCGGCCGAGACAAAAATCTAATCGGTTGGTTTTTGGCAAAAACTGTATTTAGGTTATTGGGCCGATGATTACGGTATAAAAAAGGTTGTTTGGTAACTGTAGCTTGCTCACGGAAACCTTGGATTTCTGTTTGAGAGTAGGGGTCGATATATGCTCTGCCATTTTCCAGTAGTTTTAAGGCATACTGTCGATAAATCTCTAGCCTTTCGGACTGAAAGTAATTGTTTTTTTGAGCTTTAGGTAATGGTCCTTCATCATAATCTAGTCCAAGCCAATCTAGACTGTCGATAATATGCTTAACACTACCTTCAACCTCTCGGCTTTGGTCGGTATCTTCTATCCTTAGAATAAACTGGCCGGCTTTTTGTCGGGCTAGCAGCCATGCAAAAAGTGCTGTTCGCACGCCACCAACATGCATGTAACCCGTTGGACTAGGAGCAAAACGCGTCCGAATGTTATTGTTCATCTAATTTATAATAACAGATTGAGTCTTGAGACCACTAATATTTATAAGCTGTTGGCTAGTCTGATAATTTGGTCACTAGATAGCTGAGTATTTCCGCCAATTTTGTAGATTATGCCACTGTTTACCCAGGTTGCATTGGAGTTATCGTAGATGTAGATAGTTTTGCCGTTGGCTTGGTAAGTTTGGTAGCAGCTGGCACATTGTTCTTTGAGAACTTGATCTGATAGTAAAGTAGAACTATTCCAGTTACTGGCAGTTTGAGTAAGTTGAAATTCATTGCCGCTACTATTGGACTTAAAGGCGATATTGACACTACCTGGACTAGATTGAATGTTGCCAACCGAATAGCCCGCTGGTCGATAACCAGGTAGATTGGCCGAGATGCCTGACTTAGAAGCGGCCATCTTCATTGATATAATTGCTGAGTTTTGGTAAACAAAAAAGCCTATTAGTAGAGCAAAAGCAAAGCTCATAGCTGCAATATTGGCAAAACGATTTTTTAACCCAATTCTATTTAGTATAGGCATTTTCTTAATAACCGAATCTTCAAGTTGCTGCAGGTGTGAGTTTGCATTAAGTAGAGCATTTTCTATTTGCTCTAGTTCACTATTCACAAAATTGTTAGTCTGCTGAATAATGTTTTGAGGTGTATTACTTGGCCTTACTACTTCTAATGGTTGGTGTTTCTTGACAACTGCATGACGTGGCCTCATGTGTGCAAACCTACTAATATTTGGACTCTTTATTGACGCTTCTGCTCTTTTCTGGCGACTAATCGAATTGCCTATACCGATTACTTTTGTTGTCTTTTTTATTTCTGCGATATTATTTTTTATAGTCGGCTTTTTTAGAGACGGTCGCATGAGTGTATTAGATTTTGCTAGCTTTCTTTTAGTTTGATTAACATTGGCAGGTTGGCGTACTTTTCTTGATTGTAAGCTAGATGCAAAGTGTTTGGGCTGATCTTTAGATTGTCTAATAAAATTATCCAAAACTTGCTGGCTTTCATGGGGTGTATTTGGTTTTACGGGTTGCGAGCTGATGTTATCGAAGTTTTTTTGAGATAAAACTTGTCCTGTCCGAGCGTCGTACCTAACACCGTTAAGTTCGATTGTTGTTTGTGAGTTTGCCAAGAATCTATCCTTTTAATTTTTCGGTTTTAATACTAATGCTTATATATTAACTCTATCAATGAATTTTTTCAAAATATTTTATGAAAGTCAAAAAATTAAGGCTATATTTTATTGTAAAAAAGGCCAGTATAGTAATATTAAGATATGGATTTTCTAGACCCTGATTTCAAAAGACGCCGTAATCAAAGGCTGATGCTTGGTTATGTGTTGACAGCAACAATGATTTTTTTGATTGCTGGTATCTTGGTTTATGCCGCCTATGGCTTTAATCTGGATAGAAAAACTGGTGAGGTTGTTCACAATGGCTTGTTGTATGTAGATTCTGCCCCAGATAAGGCAAAAGTTGAACTTAAAGGAGTTGGATCGGACATTAAACTTGATGCCCAAACGAACACTAAAGTTACTGTACCTGATGGTGAATATAATATTAAAATTTCTAAGAACGGTTACCGTGACTGGAATCGAAAGATGGATATATTAGGTGGAACAGTTTATAGAGTGACCTATCCTCTGCTTATTATGAGTGACTTAAAACAAAATAAGATAGCAGATTTTGGGGTAACAAAACCAGCATTTACCACAAGTAGTCCGGACAGACGTTGGATTGTGAAGGCTGACAATACCCTGCCTCTTGTAATAAATGTGTTTGACCTTAAATCAGTTGATAAAAGCCAAAAAGTACCAAAAAACACACAGCTGACTTTGCCAAACATCATAAAACCGGCTGATGGCACAGAAGTATTTGAAGTTGTGGAGTGGTCGACTGACAATAAGAATTTTTTAGTCAAACATAACTATGGTAGTGGTGTCGAGTTTCTGGTTATTAACCGCGAGCAACCGCTTGAATCTGTAAATCTAAATGATCTTTCTGGCCTCAAGCCTACCAATGTTAGCTTAGATGACAAAGATGCTGAAAAGTGGTATTTTTACTCTGATAAAGACCTGACACTAACCCAGGTTAATAATAAAAAAGAGACATCCTTAATCAAAGAACGAGTCACGACCTATACATCTCATGGTAGCAACACACTAGTTTATGCTCAGAAAATTTCAGATACTGAGCAGAAGGTCTATCTACGTAAAGATAACCAAGAAAGGCTAATCGGTTCATACAAACCAGGGCGAATTGGGCTAAAAATAACAGAATTTGATGGTGATTGGTTTTTGGCAGTCTCTAGCGGTGGAGACGGCAAGACCTACATATACAAAAACCCACAAAAAGTAATCCGATCGGTAGCTAATTCTACAGGAGTAAACCCGATTAATGCAATTGGTTTTGCTGATAGCTTGGCCAACCCAACTTTCTCGGCTAATAGCCGGTTTATTCTGGTCAATAATGACAAAAAATTTGGAGTTTTTGATGCTGAAAAAGTCGAAATCTACACCTATAATATAGATGATACGATTAATCTTCAGAACTTTAAGCCTAAATGGATGGACGGACATCGAATTATGTATTTAACAAGTCATAATATGATAAAAATAGTTGATTTTGATAACAATAACAAACAAACTTTAGTCAAAAGTGATGATGTTGATCATGTTTTTTTTGACCGTGATTACACGGTTATGTATACAGTGCTAAGCAGTCCAGCTACAGAATCATCATTAGCTAGCAATATCTTAAACTACACTGACCTGCGATTAGATAACGATAAGTAACCTAGTACTGCTTAGTTAGTTTAATTTTTAGCTAGGCAGATTGTAGCCTAGTTAAACAATCTTTGCCATAATGACGGTGAGTTACTAGGTAGCTTATCCGATTTTACAAAACTTGTATCAGATAATGAACTTTTTATATTGGTTTTTGGATCTGGAAAGATTTGTTCAGCATTAACTATGAGTCTATGTGTGGATGTGCCGGGTGGGTCGCAGGTGATCAAAGTTAGGATTGAGCTTCGTTGAGGGTCGGGTTTAAGTACGGAAAAGTCAGTTGGGTCAGTAACATGCTTGTCGTACACTTTATATACATAACGTTTGCCATCTTTTTGAACAATTATATTGTCATCTTTTTCTAGACTTTTCAGCAGTATAAAGGCAAACTTGTATTTTCCCTTGTTTAGAATGTTGCCACTAGAGTGTCCGAAAATTACAGTATTGCCAGTTTCGCCGGGATTGGGAGTGGTGATATAGTGTACGACTCCTTTTTCTAGCCCTACCTGGACATCTTTTTCTTCGATGCTAGGCACATCATAGATTACCGGTACCTCTAAGTTTATCTTCGGGATAATTATTTTTGGCTCAGGACCAACTGGTCCACTGGAATTAGGGTCGATGATGATAGGTGTAGCACTAACGGTTCCACTGGGGCGGATAAATGGTACAATAAAACGCTCATTAAAGAAGCTGAGTAGTAATATAAAAACCACTACAAAACCCATACTTAATCCAAATGCTAACGATTTTACATGGTGGTTTTGTTTGATTTTTGCTAATTTTCCAGGGCGATTTCTAGGGTTAGGTAAGGTTTTTTGTTCGAAAACTCGTTTGCTGCCTTTTCGGCGTGGAGTATGAGGGCGGTTTGGGTTTGTTATGTGAGTCTCGGATTGATTTTGTTGAGTGTTGTGAGAAGCATGAATAGCCGGTTTTTCGTCTAATTCATTAGCTTTTTCGGGGTGATGATGTTGCTTTTTGTGAGCTTGTTCGGCATAGAATTCTTGCCAAACTTCTCTCTTCTCTTCGTCATTTAATTTTTGGTAATATTCATGCCAAGCGGTCTGAATTTCGGCAGTGTCTTTACCGGAGTCATTAAGTCGTTTCATGTACCTTTGGTGTTTAGACAGTGGCTCCTTATAGGCGGTCATTTCCTTTACTTCATTGGCTTGTTTTTTAGCATTTGGCTCGTGGCTATAAATTGCATCTAATTTATGCCTAATAAGATTTACAGCTTCGTCATGAGTCTGCTTTTCGCTAGATTTTCGTAACTCGGGTGGAATTAGTTCGTCTGGGTTCATATACTAAAGATATTATAGTATAATTCTATAGATAACGCCTAACGTTGTTATGTTTATTTATAGGTTAAGGGGGCGATAGATTTTGTCTATTATGACCTTTTATAAGAGTAGCTAATAATATCTAGCGAGGTTTGTTGCCGCAGTGGCGGAATTGGTATACGCGCACGACTCAAAATCGTGTTCCCTAGCGGATTGAGGGTTCGAGTCTCTCCTGCGGCACCAAACCATCTAGATACACCAATTCCTGTTTGAAATTCAGCCAGATTGTTAAATTACTCGATTATTGATGTAGCTATTGCTTGCAGCTGCTTTTTGGGTTGCTGAATAGCCCAAACCATTCCCTTGCAAAAGTTGTATTTTTGTTGGTCACAAGCAATAACTTGGCTACCTTGAGCCAGCCAGATAGTTGAGTTAGTATACAGAGCTAACGTGGTAGGAAAATTCATAGAGATTTTGCTTAACGATTCAGCGATTAACCAGTTAGGAGAGTCCGAGGTAATTGGCTTGTCAAAGCTCAGACTAATGCCAATTTGTTGTAATGTTTTTATGTCTATCTCTAAGATTGTATTATCTCGAGCAAGTAGACTTTGCCAACCCAGGCTCAAGCTTTCTAGGCTACTAGAGTTTATTCCTAGTAAACCTCTGTATTTGCTCAAAAATTTGTCAAGTGTCAGGGAAGTTTCACTATTTTTGCCCATATTACCTGCAAGCATTATCCCATCTACGTTTTTAGCAAGATCTAACATTTCAGACAGCGATCTCTCGGCAAAACTACCGCTCCTATTGGCTGGTCCGTAATGTATAAAAGGAATATTTTTGGTTACTTTTTGCAAAGACTCTGGTACAAGTAAAAAACATGCTCCTACACCTGCTTGTTCGGCCATAGTGTAGCTTTGGGCGACATTAGCTAGGTTGTCGGCTGAGCCACCGACTATCAATAGCTTGCCGGCTCCATTTCTATTTTCTGGGCGTGACCATAAAATGTCCGGAAAAAGTGGCTCATTTTTCTGGGTCTGCCAGTTTTGCTGCATCATAGTTTAATTATAGCGTTTTGTTGTATTCATCAGTGAACTAACTCTTACGATAATAAGCCGAGTTAAATGCACATAGAGTATTATAGAGCGTGCCATTACACATGCTTTGTGTGTAATTTTCCTGAGCTTTCTTATCGCTAGCACTAAATCCGCAAACACCCGCAACCCTAACGGCTGCCATTGGTTCTAATCCTGTTTTTTTTAATAACTCGTTATATCTCTCAAAATATTGAATCAGTCTTGAAGGGTCTATTTTTACCGAACCATTATAATCTTTTGAGTATCCCATAGCTTGCTTAATGCCGCTGTATGAAACTTCTGCCCCAAACAGAATGGGCATATCTTCTTTAACGTGCCTTAAGGCGTTTAAAGTCTTTTCTATTTCTCTTGGTTCTTGAAGGGCTGCTGGAGGTACGATAACAATTCCTGGTCGTCTATTTCCGTGTATTTGCTCTATTTCACCTAAAAATTCCTCTACGAGACTAGGAGTTGCAAGCTTGCCCAGCCTTAAGCAGTATGGGTTGAAGGCTGAGTAAAAAGCTAATCGACTATGGTCATTAAGCAAAAACTTACCTAGATTAGTCATTGCGACTTCTGATCCATTGAAGTGTCTTTCAGGAGTAAGTGAATGGTTGCGTTGACCGGTCAATAAATGTGATGTGTGGAATGGGGTATCTTTCGGTAAGTCTTCGGCAGTTGTATCAGTAGCTAGGCCAATAACAGGAATTCCTGGAGCTGATTCTCTGGCTATTTTTAAGGCATGTTCTATATCTGATTCTCTACACACATCGAGGATTTTTACTGGACCTCGGTGTGTACCTTCGTAAATACCTATGAGCAAGTGACTCATTGCTTCAATTCTTTCTTCGCTGGCGACATACGCACGGCTTGAACAGAGTTCCGGGCTAGTTTCTTGGTTTGTCATAAACATACATTATACCACAAATGTCAACATTATTGTGGCTGTAACAGAAGTGTTGTTATTTTGTAATTTCAATACTAACCGGACAATGGTCAGATCCCATTTGTTCAGAGTGGATTTTGGCAGATTTTATCTGCGGTTTTAGCTGTTGGCTAACCAAAAAATAGTCTATCCGCCAACCTATATTTCTAGCCCTCGCATTTGCCCAATGTGTCCACCAACTATAATTGCCATTGCCATTGGTAAATAGTCGAAAGGTGTCGGTGAAGCCTTTTTGTAGTATTTTTTCAAAACCGGCTCGTTCTTCATCTGTAAAGCCGTGTTTACCGACATTTTCCTTAGGTCGGGCTAAGTCATCTTCGGTGTGGGCAACATTTAAATCGCCGCAAAAAATAACTGATTTAATAGCTTGAAGACTATCTACATATTCTAAAAATGCTTTGTCCCAAGCCTGTTCACGCAGTTTTAAACGAGACAAATCGCCCTTAGAATTTGGCGTATATACCGTTACCAAGAAAAAGTCTTCATACTCGGCTGCAATCACCCTGCCCTCTTGGTTGGTTTTGCCATATCTATCTTCTAAGAGATATTTGTTCGCTATTTCGTCAGGTATGTCATTGATTATAGAGATTGGCTTGATTTTGCTAAATATTGCTGTCCCGGCGTAACCCTTTTTAGTAGCTGAGTTCCAGTATTCCTCGTAGCCAGTCAACTCTACTGGCGAGTCGCCTTGGGTAGCTTTAGTTTCTTGTAGACATAAAATATCAGGATTATGCTTTGAAATAAATTTTTGAAATTCGCCTTTGTTCCAGACTGCCCTAATACCGTTTACGTTCCATGAGTATATTTTCATAATCTAATTTTATTATATTTACTTCTTGCCTGCTATAATTAAATTTTAGATGAAATATAAAAGGATTTTGCTAAAACTATCTGGCGAGCAGCTAGCTGGTAAGTTTGAAAATGGCATCGATCCGGAGCTAGCTGCTTGGTTTGCGAAAGAGGTAAAGAAGTTAGCTGAATCTGGTACGCAAGTTGTGATTATGGTAGGTGGTGGCAATTTTGTGCGAGGAGCTCAGATTGCTGGACATGGGATTAAGCGAGTAACTGGCGACCATATGGGTATGTTGGCAACCATGATTAACGCTCTTGCCTTGACAGATATTTTTGAAGCTTGCGATGTTAGGACTCGTTGTCTCAGTAGTATTTTTGCACAGCAAGTTGCCGAGCCTTTTGTCTTTCGCTTAGCTAATAAACACCTAGAGAAAGGCCGCGTGGTTGTAGTGGGTGGTGGTACTGGTCAGCCTTATCTTACCACCGATACTGCGGCTGTTTCTTTGGCACTGCAAATGGACTGCGAGATTGTGCTTAAGGCTACTAAAGTTGACGGTGTTTATGACAAAGATCCAAGCAAGCATGATGATGCTCTGAGATTTAGTGAGCTTAGTTTTCAGCGAGCTGTCGAGGACGACAACATTAAGGTTATGGACAAAGCTGCAATTGGGTTAGCCATGGAGCAAGGTATGAAAGTTGTGGTCTTTAATCCAATGGGCGAAGACGCTATCTTGAAAGTTTGTCGCGGCCAAGACATCGGCACCACCATCAGCTAAATGCCAGACTTTTAATAAATCTGGTTTAACTAGCCTCTCAATTAATTTGACAAACAGTTGATGCCCATAGTCCGTAGTGTCGGGCATATTAATTTGCTTTTAATCTCTAGCTCAACCAGCTTTTCATTGCTGAGTATTAAGTAATTTAAGTGGATTACTAGAGTACCTATAGGAAGGGGTAATTGATATTTTATAAATAAAGTGATATAGTATATTTTATGGAAAAAGTCAAAATCGCTGGCTTCAAAGAAACCTTAGGACTTATCACTAACATAATTAATACAAAAGGTTTAAAGCAAAGAGTAGTCTACGAGGAGATAAATATATGAGTGTTTGGGGATATTTATCAATTGGTCTATGTTCAATAATCATTATTCGCTCCATTCAAAATCTCTATAATTTATACAGAAGTTTCGAATGGCTTAATAGGCCTTGTAAAGCTAGCTATAGAGGAAAGACTCGATTTTTAGTGTGTATCCCTGCATTAAATGAACAAGATACAATAATAGAAACCATAGAAAGGCTCCTTAACCAATCCTACTCCGACGACCTTATATCTATCTATATAGCGACTTCGGCAAAAGAAAAATCTTTGCCAAACGAATCTACTACCAAAGAAGTTATAGATAGGTATATCGCATTGCTCGACAATACAACTCGCAACAGGGTTCATGTACTGCATTATCCAAAACTAGATGGATACACAGCCCATCAAGTCAATTTTGTTGCAGATAGTTTACGGAGTGAGCTAAAGAAAAATGACACATATTTTGTAATCTACAATGCTGACTCGCATATAGATAAAAATATGTTCAAAATTGTGGATTCTATAATTACCAACAGAACGAAACTTTACGATAAAAAGCCTACTATACTCCAACAGTCAGCCGTATACCAGTATGCTGGTAAAAGTATTGTAGCTGAGGGTGCGGGATTACACCAGACTCTATGGACGCTTACTCATGAAATACCAAAACTAAAAAAGCAATCTTCAAGGATACAAAATTTAAGAGGACTTAGCCTAATTGAAAGCGTAAAGAATAGTCGAGTCGTACACTGTGTTGGCCATGGTCTGTTTGTGCGTGGCGATTACTACATAAGTCACCCTCTGCCCCAAGACATATTAAATGAAGACTTACCTTATGGGTTGCGTGCCTGTGCTTTACGCGAACCTATATACCCCATACCATCGCTTGAACTTGCGTCAACGCCCAACAAAATCTTTAATGTGTATCTCCAAAAAGCTACCTGGTTTAATCCGTTCTTTGAATTTGCAAACTATGGCAAGAAACTGATTCAGCAAAAATCATATACGTCCAAATTTGAGGTATTATGGCTACTGATTCAGGCGTATACTTTGCTATGCGTATGGTTACTGCATAGTATCATCCTTGTCGGTGGTTTTGTTGTAAGTATTGTAGCCGGTTGGGTTTATGTCGGAATTTGGATAGTATCTTTTTTTCTGTATTGGGTAGTCCCCGCGTCTTTTGTTACAAGTAGAAGAATCTCTCTGGTTAATGGCGGCAGTAATTCGTATAAAGCGATACTAGGTGGGGTTCCGTATGTACTTACTCACTCTGTTGGTCCACTTATATCGGTATGTCACTGGCTTATAACGGGCATATACGGCACAAAACCCTCAAAGCGAAAGACAAAATCGGCATGAGAGGACTTATTGGCATTGAAGGTTCTAGCTATGTAGGTAAGACTACGGTTGCTAATAAGTTATCCGATATGGGTTATGGCGTAATCCCTGAATATGACACCTTTGGACCGTTTCCTGAGTCTGACGAAAGTGTTGCAGGGTTAAAGCGTGTGGTTGATGAGTTACTTGAACGCGAAAAACAGCGTAAAGGGCTTATCTTAAGGGGTAAGGTTAATTTTGAAGACAGAACGCCTATCTCGCTCATTACATTTGAGGAAATGAGTGCATTCGATGCCAATGCAAGCGATAAAAAAAGGATCCATCAAGAAGTACGCGACTATACTATATTGAGAATTGTTGCGTTATCAGAAGAACAAAAGATAACTTTACCAGATAGTACTGCTGTGCTAAGAATAACCGACAAACAAAAATTTGAAGATCGTGTTAAAGGACGGGGTGTGACCGAGGTGGGTAGTCTAGCTATATTTACAACAGAACTTTATATAGCACAGAAATCTCTAGAATATGCTGAACTCTTGTTCTCCAGAAGTAAGCCATTGTTAATTGATGTTGACGCGATGACTCCGCAAGCTTTAGCGACAGAGCTGATAAAATTTGCTGAACAAATATATAATTAGAGTCATGGCAACAAGGCAAGAGTTACTAAATAACCACAACAATGACTACGGGTTTGATGTACAAGATATATTGTTCAAGCCAATTGGTGCAGAAAAACTACCATTAGTTTCAATTGTGATACCGTATTACGAGACTGGTGAAATCTTTAATCGGTGCTTATATTTTCTAACACAAGCAATAAGTAGATACCCAGGAGATAATGAGATTATTGTAATTGATGATGGGTCAGTTCAAAAAACAGCACTGAGCTACACTGGTGACTTTAAAAATATTAAAACCATAGTTTTCAAAAACAACCGAGGTCGTACTGAAGCTCGGAACGCAGGATTGTTGGCGGCAAAAGGTAAAGTTATATTCTTCTTAGATAGTGACATACTAGTTGATGAAGATCTAGTCATCAATCATATAAAGCTACATCTTGAGTCGCTGCGACGTAACTTGAAGGCAATTTGTGTAGGGTTCTTCGAATTTACTGATACAAAATCTAAAAAAATAGTAAAAACTCGCCTAGCTAAACAAGATATAGATATCAATGACTTTAGAATAGACTGTATGTATGGTGCTACTTGGATTGGCTGTGAAAATGACAAACAATACATTGGTCAACACCTGCAACTTGTGAATGAAACTCAAAACTTTAGGTCGTGGAAAGGCCAGTATAAAGCATGGGTATTGCCTAATATGGTCTTGGGCGGTGTTTTTTCAGTCATTAAAGAAGAAATTTATGCGGTTGGGGCATTTGATTTTCGTTTTAAGGGTTATGGTTTTACTGAAACATCTGCAGTTACTGGGATGATTGCAGAACGAGGTAACGTTGTCGTGCCTTGTCTTGTTGGAGGTGCTATTCACGTAGAAGATGATAGTGTTAATTTATCTCAGACAGCAAAAGATGAAATATTTAAGAAAAAGCATAATTTTTATTTCAATACCTTTCTGAAAGAAGAAGTGTCATGAAGAAAGTCGTCTTTGTTGATTGGAACAAAACTCTGTCATATAGCTTATTTTGGGAACATTTGCAGGACCATAGACATCTGAACCATAAACATTTGCCATCTATCGAAAAATGGTTGTTTGTGGATAATCGAGATATTATAAACCCCTGGATGAGAGGTGAACTATCTGCCCTGAGTGTAGTTAATAAGATGAGCTATGATACGGGTATTGATAAAGCACTGATAATAAATGAATTGCACCGTAGCTGCAAAGAAATGCATTACAGTATAAATAATCTTGAGAGTATAATCAAAAAAATACAAAAACGAGGTACTAAGGTGGTTATAGCAACGGACAACATGGATACCTTTTCTGACTTTACGGTTCCTGCTATGTCACTAGATAAAGTATTTGATGGGATATTAAACTCACACAGTATAGGATATCTAAAAGATGATGAGTTGCCTGTCGACAGAATATTGTTTTTTGATGGTTATCTCAAAAGTAATGGTTGGGAATATGCTGATGCTATACTTCTAGACGATTCTCCTGACAGCAGTGGTAAATACAAGAAACTAGGGTTTGATCGTGTATTAATAGATAGTCAAGAAACTTTGAAGTTGGAGCTTGAGAGATTTTTCGATGCAGACTAAATCACTAAATATATGTCTGCATGATGTGGTGAAAGATACTTCAGGTTTAAGGACGGTTTATGATACGGCCTGGCAACAAGTTAAAGATATTGTTGAGTTACTAGAAAAGCTGCGGACAGAAAAAGTTATCGATTCATACCACATATTTTTTGACGATGGCTATAAATCTTCCCTACGTGTGGTACAAGATATCGATTTTGGCGTTAGCAATAAAAACATACACTTAGCCATTATTACAAATGATATTGGTAAGCCCAACAAATTAACAGCAAAAGATATTATGAAGTTATCAAATCAAGGTTTTACTATAGATTCTCATGGAGTTTCTCATGCGGCACTGGCTATTTTTGCAAAAGGATCACTCCTACCATCTTTAGTAGGCGGTAACTACAAAAACACCACCTACGGTAAAGGAAATGTGTTATCGACGCAAGAAATTCAGTACCAGCTTATTGAGTCAAGTACAAGTCTTGCTGCAATATTGGGGTATGCACCTGCATCTTTTGTCTTGCCATACGGACTTTACAACAAAGAAGTCATCGACTTGACTACTGGCAGTAGTTATTCGCGTATTTATACATGTGATTCAGCTTTAGATGGTGGACAATTTTTAGCTCCAAGACTGTTGGTAACCCAAAAAAATATAAATCATTTAGAATCATTAATTAAGACTTTGCCACTTATACCAAAACTTTTGGTATAAAGATCGACCTTTATTTTATTATTGGCTAAAAAACTTAAATTTTCTAGATCGCTAGAAAATAACTCAACTGATAAAAAACCTCGAGTCAAAATAAAAACCTACAAATAGCGGATTCTCTGTTTGGCGGAGAGAGAGGGATTCGAACCCTCGGTGACATTGCTGCCACACACGCGTTCCAGGCGTGCCAATTCAACCACTCTTGCATCTCTCCTTATCTATAATTTTATCAAACCTAGGTTCTAAAATAATAGTCTTTTTTAGGAATTGAGAGAGATGTAAAATCTGCAACACTTAATAAGCATATACACTTGCGTAACACCTCTCACAGATAATACACTAGATACAACAATGGCAATAATTGAAATAGAAGACGTAAGTAAAATATACGGATTCGGTGATGCTACTACTGTAGCTCTCGAAGAGGTCAGTTTGAGCGTGGAAAAAGGCGAATTTGTAGCTGTTATGGGTCCGAGCGGCTCAGGTAAAAGTACCCTGATGAACGTAATTGGTCTTCTTGACCACCCGACTCATGGAACGTACAAATTAGACAATCGGTTTGTTAGTAAGCTTCGCTCTAATACTCGAGCAAAGGTTCGTCGTGATAAGATTGGTTTTGTTTTTCAGTCATCTAGCTTGCTAGGAGGATTGACTGCTCTTGAGAATGTGGCTTTGCCATTGGCTTATAAAGGGCGTAGTTTTGGCAAAAGAACCAAAATGGCTCATGCAATGCTAGAAAGAGTTGGCTTAGCTACTCGAGCCTACTACCTGCCCCATCAACTCAGTGGTGGACAAGCCCAGCGTGTGGCGATTGCTAGAGCATTGATAAAAGAGCCTGGAATTGTGATTGCCGATGAGCCAACTGGTAATCTAGATACTGCTTCATCGATGTTGGTTATGGAGCTGCTTAAGGAAGTTCATGAAATGGGTAATACGATTTTAATGGTGACTCACAACCCAGAGCTGACGCGTTATGCAACTCGAGTTATTTACATGATTGACGGCAGCATTGTCAAAGACGAATATAATCAACCTGGCGAAGTTGCCAAAAGTGCAATTGAAAGTGTTAAGTATCTACCAATCTCAGATGAAATAGCTGATTTGGAGGCCGTCTCAGCAATGGTTGAAGGTATACCAAAAGCTGGCGATGATATACCTTACAGACGAGTTAAGAAGCACAATAAGCGTCGTGGTTCTAAAGCTAAGAAAGCTACAACAAAACGCAGTAGGGTAAAAAATAAATGATGCTCTCTGATCATATAAAGATTGGCTTAGCTTCAGTCAGAAAATCTCGTTTTCGGAGCATGGTCACGATAATCGGGATTATTATTGGCGTGGTTAGTGTGGTAACTATAGTCACTCTTGGTGAAGGTATTAAAAAGCAGGTTAATAATCAGTCGGCTGAGCTGGTCAATGGGGCGATTACCGTGCGACCTGGCAAGCTGGTCAACCGCGATTCTAATGGTAAAATAACCAGTCTTAATCTACTAGCTAGCACTGCATCGGCTAGCGTTACGCCTGGAGATCTAGAAACGATACGAAAAAACCCAGAAATTAGCGGTGCGACTTCATTCTCTGCTATTAGTGCCTTACCGTCTTACAACGGCAAGACTTTTAATGATGGCCTAGTTGTAGCTTACTCTGGCGAACTGGGTGACGTGATTGATCATAAAGTAGAGTTTGGTAACTACCCTAACGTCGAAGAGCCAAGCTCTAATCGTTACGTAGTAATCGGTGCCGGTGTTGCTCAAAAGTTATTTAACGAAACAGTTCCAATTGGTAAAAGTCTAACTATCAAAAATCAGCAGTATGTGGTTGGTGGCATATACTCGCCTTTTCGTGATACGCCTTTAGCTTCGGGAATCAATTATAATAATGCGGTCTTTATACCAGAAAATGGAGCTATTCCATTGAAGGATATAAAAATGCCCTATTTTCAAATTGTTGCTAAGCTTAAAAATCCTAGCAAAACCGATGAAGTTGCTAAGCAAATTTCAGAGTCTATCAAACAAAACCACTCTGGTCTAGAGGATTTTTCGGTACTTAAGCAAGATGAGGCTGGAGTGATTAGCGGAGAGCTGATAGACACTTTGTCTCGAATGATTTTGGGTATGGCCACTATTACGCTGATTGTGAGTGGTATTGGGATTATGAACGTTATGTTGGTGTCTGTGACTGAGCGGACTCGAGAAATTGGAATCCGTAAAGCTATTGGGGCTACTAATCGTCAGATAACAAATCAATTTATGGTTGAAGCACTTATTTTATCAGTCTGGGGGGCAATTTTGGGCGTGGTAGTATCGATCATTCTGCACTTAGCTATAAGGATCTTTACTGATTTAGAGCCGGTGCTTTCTTGGCAGCCAATAGCGGTTGCTGGTCTAATGTCAATTATTGTTGGTGTGGTTTTTGGTGTAATTCCAGCCACAAAAGCAGCACGCAAAGACCCAATAGAATCGCTGCGTTCCAGTAATTAAGCCTGGTTTTATCTTATGAAAATCAAAATCATCTCAGTCGGTAAAAAATCTACCAAAGAAATCGCTAGTTTAGTTGAAAATTACCAGCAAAGACTTAAGCGATCCTGCGAGCTACTTTGGATATTCTTGCCGACATCTAATATTGACGGCGAGTCAGCTGCAATCTTAAAACAAATTGGTGCAAGCGACTATATGGTTTTGCTTGATCAAAATGGCAACAAATTTTCAAGCACCGACTTTGCGGCCACGATTGAGCAGATACAAAATGATTCCACTAAACAACTGATATTTGTGATTGGTGGTGCATTTGGTATCAACCATAATGTTATCGAGAGAAGTAATTTAGTTATTAGTCTTTCTGATATGGTTTTTCCGCATCAATTGGTGAGGCTAATTTTAATCGAGCAAATCTACAGGGCATACACGATACTCTCCGGTTCAAAGTATCATCACGAATAAGTAATTATCTAAATATTCTTTGGAAAGATTTTTTGGTGTAGATACGAAGAAATTCAGCTGCTAGATAGTAGTACGGAAAAGCGATAATTACTAAGAATGTACTGGATAGTAGGCCAAAGATTAGTACGACCGACAACCCTTCCCAAAATGGGCTAGTTATGGCTAGCGGGATTAATGAGACGACAGCGGTCAAGCTGGTGGCAATAAGTGGGCGGAAACGCTCAGCCAACGCTTCATGTATAGCGTCTACCGGTCTCTTGCCGGCTGCCCTAGCTTGGTTGGCGTAATCTGTTAATAAAATGGTGTTTTTAATACTTAGACCTATCAGAGCAAAAAAACCTAACATTGCAAAGAAGCTAAATGGATTATCTGATAGGTACAAGCCAAGTGCTATACCAAACAGACTAAAAGGAATGGCCATAAAGATTAGTATTGGCTGCAGGAAGCTTCTAAACTGAATAACCAACAAAACATAGATGACTAATAAAACGGCTGGAAACGCAATTGCTAAAGTTTTGAAGCTGTCTTGGTTCTCGCCTTCTTGTTGTAAATCAAAGACCATCGCATCTTTATCCAGTCCGTAGCTAGCAACTTTTTCGGGTGTAAATTTATCTTTTAGAGCTTTTTCTGTTAGGGTGAACAGTGCTGTTGTGTCACTGTCTTTATATTGGGCAGTAACAGATACATATGGTTTGTTGTTTGATCGTGAGTATACACCTGGATTTGGTGGGCTGACAGATTCAATCTCTGCCTTACTGCCATCACTTCTTTGCAATACTAAGGTTGATAGGTAATGTTGAATATCGTTTGCGAGCTTAATTGCGGCTTGACGATCTTTGACGGTCTCGACTTTTACGGTAAAACCTGAAGCCGGTGGTCCTGCGTCAATTTGATTGATCTTAATCTGAACATCTTTGACGTTTTTTAGTTCACTACTCAAATCTTTAATAATTTGCTGGGAAGTAACTTTCCTGTCTTTGTAGTCGGTCAGGTCAATAAAGTAGTATGCATTTTGAGCGTTACTGAAACCGTTGTTGGCTGTAGTCACTAAATTATCCCCAACTACTTTTGATATGACTGCTTCTACCTCTTTAGCTTTTTCTTTTGCTTCTGGCAGTTCAGTATTTGGTGCAAAAACGGCATTTATTGATAGCTGATTAGAGTCTTTGGATGACGGGAAGATATTAAATTTAACCTTTTTGAACAAATATCCGCCGCTACCAATAAAAGCAAAGCTAATCAAAAATGCGACTACACAGACTACTGCTAGCTTAGGCTTAGAATTTTTAGCCAAAAGCATTGGCTTAGCGATAAATTCGGCGATCTTCGACTCGATGTTTCCAGAAAAGTCGTGCTTGTTTGCATTTTTAAGACTGTGATTTTTCTTAAATATTATAAGTCTCGCAAAAAGTGGTATAAACACTAGTGCTACGAACAAGCTTACTAGTAGAGCCGAGATAATAGTAATTGGGATTGCCCGGATAAATTCACCTAAAATACCACTGACAAAAATAAGTGGCGTAAAACTTAAGGCTGCTGTAAGTGTCGCAGCAATCATGGCTCTACTTACCTTGTGGGTAGCATTTGATATAACTGTATCGGGGTCTTTATGTTTTTTGCTCTGTGCCACGATTGCTTCTACCATAATAATTGTGTCATCGACTATCAGCGACAAAGCTAATATTAATGAGAATAAGGTTATAGTATTAAGTGAGTTGCCAGATAAATACAAAACACCGTTAGTGATTGCTAGTACGCTAATCATTGATAAAACAGTTACTATAGATGCTCGTACGGCGATTATAATGGCTCCAACAACTAGTACTACAACTAGTCCTTCCAGTAGAGTGCGTTGAAGCTCACTTATTTGAGCTTTAATACTTGGTGCATTTGAGGCACTTATTTCGGCAGCGTAACCGCTAAATTTAGAGTCATTTTTTACTTCAGCTAACGCTTTATTAACATTGTCGTATAGTTCTAAATTATCAGCTTTTGGAACTGATTTTACACCTATGACTATTGCTTCATAAAATTTATTTTGACCATCGTTTCTTTTGCCAAACCTCTCAAATGATCTTTGAGCAGTTTCGGTTTGTCCAGTAACCGGATTTTTGGCTTCTTCGATAGGATTGATTATAGAAACGTCACTAACCAAGTTTATATTTTTATCTTTTAGGGCGGTAGCCATATCATTTGCTTTAGAGATGAGTGTTGGCTCATCTACTGGTTCATGTGAGTAAAAAGAGATAACCAAATCATCACCACGCTCTGTAAAGCCAAACTTGTATGGGTCAAATTTGATATTTGCTTGCTCAGGCAATATCTTTTCGGCACTTAGCTTAGATTTCAGCTCGTTAGTTTTTTGTTCGGCATTAACCTCGTCTTTGTATTGAACTTGACCAGTGAAAAAATTGTCAAAACTTTGAGTTTGGACCGATTTTACGCCATCTTGACTGAGTAAGAAAGAACTTAATTTTGTTGCTACATCGGAGTCAACTTTCTCAGAGTTTTCAACAAAAAAGGTACCTTGAGCAATTGCATATGGTGTATTTATACTAGGAAAGCCCTCTTTTTTTAAAAGCGTGGTGTAGCAAACGGCTCCAAATAGAACCAAAGCAAGGCACAAAAGTGCGGTTTTACGAGGACGTTTAAAGAAGTAGAGGCTAACATTTTGTAGAAAACTATTTGTTAGCTTATTAACTTTTTGGGATTTTTTCATAAAAACTCTCTCTTAAAAACTTAGTCAGTATACTTAATTTACTTCTGATATTTTATATTAACCAAAAGGATTAGTCTATCTGTTCGTCCTTTTATGAACCCAATTTTTTATCTTTTTGTAATCTTTTACAATCAACTTACCATTAGCCACTTCTACACAATCCATGTCTTTTAATCTGCGAATCACGCGATTAACTGTCTCTCGCGATAAACCGGTTTTAGCGGCAATGTATTTCTCGTTTGATGATACCGGAATGTTGTCGGTTAGATCTTTTTTATTATGACTCAGCTCGCAGTAAAGTTCATAAACTACTCTGTCAAAAGCATTGCCAGCCATCATAGTTGTGGCTCTCATTAAAAAATCATTAAGTCCTAAGTAGAGTCTCTTGGCAAGCACAATGGCGATATCGGGGTTATCGTTTATAAAGTTAATAATTTTTTGTTTAGGAATTTTATAGGTAGTTACATTATAGATACTAGAATAATAAAAATAGTTAGTTAGCTCCATGTCTAAACTCTCAGAGATTGGTAAAAAACTACCTGATTTATAAATATGCAGCACAACCTCTTCCTTTTTATAGGAAAATGTGTACTTTTTTATTTCACCAGTTTTTATAAAGTAGACAAAATCGGATTTTTGATTGGGCTTTAAGATAATTTTTTTAGGAGGGAGACTAATAAGTTGATGTTTTTTGAAAAAATCATTTAGTTTGGTTGGATATGCGTATGAATTATGCACTTTGACCTTTTTACTAGAGATAATCCCCCTAATGTTTTTAGTTTAACATTTATTATAGTAATCAGCCAGATTGATTAGCCAAGTTTATCTAGCTAGTATATCCTTGAGATATAAGCTTATGATTAGAAGAATTGCCAGCAAAATTAATTTTTTTTCGAAAGATATATTCAAGGCAGGTTTTTTTAATTTTTTAAGAAATCAACCAAAAACTAGAAGGATAATTGTTATTTGTTCAGCAATTTTCATTGTTTTTCATATGTGGCTGCACTTTACCAATCCGTATGCAAAAATAAATGTTTTTGAAAAGCCATACTATACTTTTGTAAACCAAAATGGAGATATTGAGTTTAGGCAAAAATACAAAATGGAAGTCTATACCAATCCAGTAGCTGACCTTTTAGGCTACTATAAGTCGGGTTTTTTGATTTTACAAAATACACTTTTTGGCGGTGGGCCGGCTAGAGGTAAAACGCCGGACGAGGTCATAAACTCTATTCATGACAAGCGGTTTGATGCCGACAAACCATATTTAATTAGTGGCGATCAATTTAGTGTTCTTTACCCCAGAAATTTAGGTGTTTTTTATAACCAAATTTTGAATCCAAATACCGCTCTCGACCAGAATGATTGGCAAGATCGTCAAAAACTATATTTGCAGTCAGTCCTATTTGCGATTGATGGACTTTCGGCTAGCAACTCACCAAAAACCACTATCGTACCGATTGGCCAGCGTCAAGTAGTTTTAACTCAGGTTCACCCTGGTGGCGTTGGTTCGGATCAGGTTTACGGCGTATTTTTTGCTATACATAAAATGCAAACTGCCGCGTCGAGCAACAATCATAAATATAGAATTCAGACAATTGATTCTGCAAATTTTTTAGCTTACACACGCCAGTCTCAGTTGCAAAAAATGTTCGATAACTACATTGATGCTGTTTATGATACCTCAACAAAGCGAGTTAAAGACAATCTTCATCTTTCAAGTGCTAGAGACGGAGTAATCAGGCGGTCGAGTTTTTACGACAATATTATCTTATATGAGACTGCTCAGTTAGCTCGTCAGCTAGGCTTGCAGGATAAATACAATATTGCCAACTCAGAAAATAAACAAATGTTGAAGAATTTTTACTGGAATGAATCAGCAGGATTTTATAACGATGATATTAAGACAAAATCATTTTCTTCAGATTTTTTGATTGGTTATGTTAACAATTTTTTTGACCTAAACGACCTAACTGACTTAAGTCGCACTAAAAGGACAATTGATTACTTAAATGACAGTGAGTTAGTGCGACTGTTTCCGATTAAATATCAAATCGACGGTAATCCAAATGTACCAAAATTTGTTGACTATTTTGTGGCAAATTATGGACGTAATGTTATTTGGAGTTATTGGGGTAGTCAATACATAACTTTATTAAGTGATATGCATAAAAAAACCGGTGATTCAAAGTATAAAAATGAAGCTCTTAAGTATCTTGGAATATACGAGCAAAATTTAATTCGTGATCAAGGTCTGGCTGAGACATATAGTCCAGATGGAAGGTTTCTAAGAACCGGCATTTATAAAAGTATTCGTAGTACTGGTTGGGTGGTTCAGCTAGAACATGCTAAGTATTCACTAGAGCATTGACTCAAATCTAATTATTTTGCCAATGAAATATATTTTAGATTTGTTTCCAAAGAAGTAACGGCTATTTTAGTATGAGCTGGAATTTTGTGAATTTCGCCGTCTATCTGAGCCGTTATTGGCTCTTTAGCAATAAAAGTTACTTTTTCTTTCTTTTTGTAATTAGGGCTTGATTTACCTGAAATAGCTAGTTTAATTAATTCGATAATAACCGATGGACTCTTTTGTTTAATTTGGGCGTGAAAAAACGCTTTTTCATGTAGACTTATTGGCAATCGACTTACCTTGGCCATTCTCGGTCCATTAACAAAACTATGTTCAAAAAAATTGGTATCCCTGCTGTCTATTTCCATTCTAAAAACTGTGGCTTCCAGTATAGAGGCTATCACCAAAAACACCTCGCGAATAATTAAAAAAGGTGGAAAGTATTTAATAAATCTTTTGCTGGAAGAACGACTACTTTCTAATTTATCGGCAATATAAGCACTGGCCCCAAAACTGGCATAGCAGTTGGCATAAAAAGTTTGAGCTAGTGTGTTTTTGGATTCAATGTCAATTTTTATTAGTGGCATTTTTATGTTGATGGAGTCATTAATAAGTTTCTTGCAAGAAGTAGTCTTGCTTAGACCATTTAGCATATAGGCTAGATCATTAGCGTTACCGCCCCAAAGTGGCAGTAAATAGATATTTGAATACTTACATACTTTTGAATCGTTTAGTAGTTGGTTGGTGATGCTGCTTACTGTACCGTCGCCGCCGCCAATAGCGATTAATATTTTTGAATTTTTGGAGTAGCATCTAATTTTTTCTGTTATAAGTTTAGGATTTTCTATAATATTAACTTCTGTTTTTTGATTAAAATGAAGGTTTTTTAAAAAAGATCTATGCCATTTTTTAGCCCGCAGAATATTACTAGCCTTCGGGTTATAGGCAAAGATATAATAATCAATATTTTCAAGAACTGGTTTATCTCCGTTAAGTTTTGACATACCTATACTGTATCGTTTTAAAAAATTTTCATCAATTAGTGTTTTATGGCTAAAACATATACGATATAGTCGTAATGAATCTTCATAAAGTTATAAAGAGTATTATCAGAAGTATATTTACTAGGTTGGCGGCTTTTTTAAATAAAATCTTCAGAGGCAAAATTACGCCAAATATGGTAACGGTGGTTGGCTTGTTGGCCCATTTGCCGATTGTTTTTTTACTATTTGATGGTCGACTGGTTCTTGGAGGTGTTATGATAATTATCTTCGGGCTTTTTGACACACTAGATGGTGCTTTAGCTAGGGTTCAAAATGTTGCTAGCACCAAGGGTATGTTTTTAGATGCTTTGAGTGACCGGCTAAAAGAAGTTTTGATATTAACTGGACTTAGCGGTTATTTTTTGGAGATAAATAATGACTTGGGGGTTATCTTATGTATCTTAACGCTCGGTATTTCTATGAGTGTAAGTTATGCAAAGGCCAAAGGTGAAGCTGCAATTGTTGTTAGCAAGTATAAAATATCCCACGATGAACTCAATAGATTTTTTGAAGACGGCCTGGGTGCCTATGAAATTCGGATTTTCTTAATTGCTCTTGGATGTTTGTTTGGGTATCCATCAATATTTTTAAGTATTATTTTATTGCTTGCTAGCTATACTTTGTTGTTAAGGACTATTAAAATTATGAAAGCTTTATAGAAAGTGCTTATAGAGATAATTTTTTGTCTGTGGTTTTTTATGCCGGCTGGCATAGGTAACGTCTGCCCTATTTTTGCAGCCAATATACCCTTTATTCGGTTGTTTAGTATGCCGGTTGATATGGGGGCAAAATTTAATAAAAAACCACTTTTTGGCAAAAATAAAACTTGGCGAGGTTTACTTTGTGCAGTATTGGCTGGAGCTTTAGTCGGTGTATTTCAAATGTACATAGCAAGAATTTTTGCAGTCGATTTTACAAAATTTATTAATTTTGACTACCAAAGTTATCTAACTATATTTTTGGGTAGCGTGTTAGGTCTTGGTGCAATTTTGGGGGACTTAGTAGAAAGCTTTTTTAAGCGTCAGTTTGGCATAAAATCTGGCAAAAGTTGGTTCCCTTTTGATCAACTTGATTACATAGTCGGAGCTTGTTTGCTATCCAGTCCGCTGGTGATTTTGTCCGTAAAACTGTACGTTATGATTATAATAGTTTGGTTTTTGATGCACATAATTTTTAGTTATCTTGGCTATCTTGTTAGGCTTAAAAAACAGCCAATCTAAGTATATAATAGCTGCTAGTTACTATGCCTAAGACCAAGAACCATACCCAGTTATTTAAAAATAAAGTTGATTTGCTTGATAGTTTTGTCTTAAGTGGTGTCTTAACGGTTCTACTAACCCGTACTTACTTAGAAATCACTGGCTATCCTCAAATTGGTAGCAGCAATTTACATGTAGCCCACGTTTTATTTGGTGGATTATTTTTGTCATTTGCCCTTTTAGTTTTGCTGCTTAGTAATAAACCAAATAAATTTTTCAGTGCAGTTTTGGGTGGTGTTGGCTTTGGTCTGTTCATAGATGAGACCGGTAAGTTTATCACACGCGATAATGATTATTTTTATGAACCGACATTTACAATTATTTATTTAACTTTTTTGATTGTATGGTTTTTGTCTAGGCTTTTTTTACTTCGTGGTAGTGGTCAGAAGTTTTTATCACCTGCTGAATGGCCAAAACCTTTTTTCGTTCGAAGCTTTATTATTTGTTGGTCTTTTTCCCAGGTTGTTTTAGTGGTTTATATTTTAGAAAATTTAGCCGATTATTCATCAATCCAAAAACGAGTTACTAGTATGATTGCGATTGGTAGTATTTCGGCAATTATTTATGGACTTCTAATAATGCTGGGATTGACGAGACTGTTTATGAAGCGAGTTGATTCAGCTGCTCATATTTTGAGAGGTTCATCGCAGATGGCGATTGTATTGATGTATCCAATTTTGTTTTATAGCATTCAGCTTCTTGCGGCAATTGGTGTAATTTTAACTATGCTAATGATAATGGCCTTGTCAGAAACCAACCTTAGTTATTTGATCGCCAATCTTAAGCGGTCTTATCGTAATAGGTAGTTATTTTTTTCCAAATATGCTTCCACCAATGTTGATTAGATCATCAACAACACTGCCGTTGTTATTTTTGTCTAATATGCTACCTAATATTGAGTTATTTTCTTTGCCTATTTTTTGATTTTTTAAAATATCCATTAAACCACCAGCATCCAAATTGTTATCAGATTTGCTCTTACCTAGTTTACCTAATATAAACGGGGCAATTATGGCCATGATCATCATAATTTTGGCTGTATCTACACCAGTTTTTTTGTTTATAGCTTGAGCAGCTTTTTGATTGTTACTACCAAATATATGGCCTAAAATTTTATTACCTTCGGTATGGGTGTTCGAGTTTGAGATTGCTTCAATGACATTATCAAGTATTGAGCCACTGTGTTTTTCGTCAATGGTACTACCCAGAGCATCCTGATCAGTCTCTTTGGCCAGGCCTCCCAAAATCATTGGTAAGGCTGAATTAATTACACTTTTTGTTTCCGAATCGGACGTACCAACCTGTGAGCTAATTTGTCCAATTGCTTTTGAGTTTAAATATTGCTTAATCTCTGCTTGAATATCCATAAAAACCTCCTTTTTAACACAATTAATTATACGCTAATATTAATAATATATGGTAAAGTTAGGTTATGAAAAAAGCATCCTTGTATAATTGGTTAGCGGCAATTGCATCTTGTGTGGGTGTTGGTATGTTGTTGGGAGCCTATTTAGCCAGTGACATGCCTTCAAAAACTCCATTTTGGATCGGTGGAATTTTAATTTTCTTAGGAGCGGTTGTGTTTGGGATGGCTGTCGGCACTAATTCTTCACAAGACTCACACTCAGATAAGACCTCTTTAAAAAATGATAAGTCTGATAGTAAGGTATCCGAGACAAGAAAATACTAATTAGCATGAAAGTAAAACGAGATTTAATAGTTTATCTCATCGCTAGTTTAGTTTTTTTGACTGGTGTAAGTTATCTATATTTTGTAATTGCAAGCATAAGAGAAAGAGAATTATCGCTTGTAATCGGCTTGCCTATTCACTATACACTAATTGGGCTTGGCTTAATTTACTTATCTCTAAGCTTGTACAAAAGACTTTATCGAGCTTGGTTAATTACGGTTGCATTGTTAGTATTTGCGATATTTAGTGAGCTTTTTTTTGCAGTTAAGTACAAAGAGTATTGGGACTTAATCTTTTTGATTATACTTACTGGTTTGACTATTGTGTGTAAGAATGAGTTTAAAGCACAGTCTGAAAAACCAAAAATCTGGAGCAGCTTAAGTATTAGCGTTGGTTTAATTTTAATTGCTGTAATTTATGGCACAATAGGTTTTTTGCAGTTTAATAGCACCGAACATGGCTCTGGACTAAGTGTTAAGGATGCTGCTTACGAAACAGTAAAAGTTATTACTTTTACTAATGATCGGCCAATTATTACCCATAAACATAGTCGCTCAGCTAGGACGTTTGTGCTTAGTCTTCAGACCGTTGGCTTATGCAGTATTATTATGGCTGTTTGGACACTACTTAAGCCACTTGCTTATCGTTACCAAGAAGACGAATATAAATTAGACAAAGCTCGTGAGATTGCCGAGACTTATGGTGGTTCGAGTGAAGACTTTTTTAAATTTTGGCCAAACGATAAAGATTATATCTATAGTGACGACAACTCTGCGTTTATTGCATATAAGGTTCGCCGTGGAACTGCAATGGCAGTTGGAAATCCAGTTGGCAATCCTAAAGCCTATGAAAACGTAATCAATAATTATATAAATTTTTGTGAGAAACACGCATTTACACCTAGTTTTGTGCATGTTAGCGATAAATTAAAAAATCTGTATCAGAAGCTAGGGTTTAATTTGCAAAAGATTGGCGAAGAGGCAGTAGTTGATGCCGAAAAGTTCGTAGAAGAAACGGCACGAAATAAAAACTGGCGGAATGTAAAAAATCGATTTGAAAAACAGGGTTATAAATTTGAAATGCGTTTACCGCCACACAGCACTACTTTCCTAGATGAGATAAAGCGGATTTCAGATGATTGGTTAGAGTCTCCAGGCCGAACTGAGAGAGGCTTTGTGTTGGGATATTTTGACGAAGAATACCTCAGTAACTGCGAGATTGGAGTATTGAGTAATGAAGAGAGTCAACTGGTTGGCTTTGTGAACTTAATAGAAAGTTTTGACGATACTGAGGCCAATATGGACCTATTCCGGCAGCGTGAAAAATCACTAACCAACACGACAGATTATATGATGTATTCATTAATTTTTGAATTGCAAACTAGGGGCTGCAAGAAATTTAATTTAGGTCTATGTCCACTAGCAGGCATGAATGATGAAGATGAAGGAGGAACTCTTAGTAAAGCACTAAGCTTGATTTATAACTTTGGCGGCAAGCTCTATTCATTTAAGGGCCTGTATAGATTTAAGTCCAAGTTTGATCCGGATTGGCGAGATAGCTACATTGCTTATAAATCAAGTGCTATTGGTATTTTAAAGATTGCTCAAAGCTTGAGCGTAGCCATGAAGGTGGATAATGCAAAACTACCTAGAAAAAAATAATCGACTAGCATCATACTTTGCAGTGGCGTATTTTGGGCTTACTTTTTATTGGGTGTTGGCTTTTTGGCTTAATCATGACCATTCAGCAGTTCATGACTATATAAGCGACCTATTTGTAGCTAGTAATCCGTATAGCTGGCTTTTTAGAATTCTGGAGGTTATTTCTGGTATGGTTTTATGCTTGGCGGTATATTTTTCTAAAACTTTATATAATGTTTCTAAATCGTCATTAATTTTGATAAAACGTTCGTTTATGGCGATAGGTATAATGATAATTTTTGATGGAATTGTAATCAGTAACTGTACAAAAAGTGAGATATTGTGCGGCGGTACATACCTACAAGACACATTAAGTATTCTACATGCCCTAGAAAGCATAATTGTAGCCAGTCTTATGATTTGGTTGGGCTACTATATATATAAGAAATCAACTAATTATCTAAAGTTTTTTGCTGTGATATTTATTATATTAGCCCTTGGAGGTTTATATCATTGTTATAATTTTGGTGATGGGCCAATTAACGGAGTTGTGCAAAGAGTATTTGGATTTGTTTTTGGCGTTTTGGTGTTACTGGTATTTTTAAACTTTAGCCATAAGTCTACTAAAAAAATTCCCTAAACTGTTATTTTTATATACACTATTAAATAGGTATGAGTAGGTTAAAAAAATTTCGCAAAGATCAAATTATCTTATATCAAGGCGAAGCAACACCTAACATTTACAAGATAAAGTCTGGACTTGTTAAGTGCTACACCACACTTGACAATGGTAACGAGGCAATTATTTCATTATTTGGTCCAGGTGATTATTTTCCAGTTGTGGCCAATATTGAGAATCTGTTTTCTTATTTTTATCATGAGACTATGGACGATACTGAAGTAGAGTTGCTTCGTTCTGACGATTATGCGGCGATGCGAGATAAGCCAGGTATGCTGAATGAACATCATATTAAATATCTAGGAGCCTTATTTCATGTCAATGCTCTTGTGCAGCCGACTGCTTACGAAAAGCTGGCACACACACTCAGATATTTAGCTATTCGTTTTGGTGAAGATATGCCTATTAAGAGGTATAGACGGGTCAAGATTAAGCTAACGCAGCAAATACTTGCTAATATCGCTAACATTTCCAGAGAAACCGCTAGCTTGGAACTAAATAAATTGAAAAAACAAGAAATTATAATCGAAAAAAACAAGTTTTACTTAGTTGATTTGGCAATAGTTACTACTATCATTGGTGATGACATTGACAGCTCTATTAGTCTTTAGCCTTTACTAACTGGTAGAGACTCGCTGATAGTGTCGTTAATAATGCGTACTAATTCTTTTGGTGACGCCCAAGCTTTGAGCATATAGCGACTAGCACCCAATGATAGAACCTCGTTAATTTCATCTTTACTATCAAGGTTGCTAAAGACAATTATGGGTATTTGGTATTCATTCTTAAAAGACTTTAAAAATTCTCGTCCGTCCATTATCGGCATGAGTAAGTCTAATAAGATTATGTTGGGTGTAAATCTTTCTAAGATATGAATTGCTTCTTTTCCGTTAAAAGCATTTTCTACCTCATAACCTTCTTTTTCAAGCAAAATACTAAATGCATCGCTTAAGGTGGGATCATCTTCTACTAACAAAACCTTCTTAATTGCCGTCAACCTATCTACTAACCTTTCTTAAACTTATAACTTCTTTTTATATACTACTCAAAAGTAATGTGAATCTATGCTAAGTAAATTTTAGTAAAGTAAAAAGTGTAATTCTGTTAGCTGGGATACAGATTATTGGTTTGATAATTTTGCTGGAATTGACAAAATGAACTCGGATCCTCTATCATCTTCACTGATGACTTCGATACTGCCTTGATGAGCTTCAGCTAATTTTTTAGCCAAGAACAAGCCCAAGCCAGTGCCACCCTCTTTTTGGGATAATGCATTTGGTATTCTTGAGAATTTCAAAAATAATTTTTCAAAATCATTTTTGCTGATACCTACCCCACTGTCCTTTATAGAGAGTTTAATGGTCTTGTGTTTTTTACGAACATTTACGTAAATTTCGGTATCTGGATATGAGTATTTGATTGCGTTACTAAGTAGGTTTTCAATAATCATCCTCATATATTTTTTATCTATAACACAGTTAATCACCTTTGGCTTAGATGTAAACTTTGTCGTTATACGCTTTTGATTAGTCGTGTCTTTCATAGTGTCAATGATGTCCTCGGTGAGTTTGCTAATGTTAGTTTTTTCAAAGTTTATCGCCAACTGATTAATATCGGCTTTGGCCACGTATAAAATCTGATCAATAACTTCAAGCTGACGTTCATTAGACATGTGAGCCTTGAGAGCAATAGCTAGCTGCTCGTCAGTTAGTTTACCAAAGTAGCCATTAATAAGCATACTGACATATTGACGAACTCCAGTGGCTGGTGTTCTTAACTGATGCGAGGCCAGGGCTAGAAGGTCGTTCTTTGATTGCTCAACTTCATTTTTATAAACTTCCCTAACAAACCTGAAACGTTTATTTAGGTAATTGTATATAAACCAAGCAACCATGATACTGCCGGCTAACGATATGAAAAATATTGTTATTGGATAATTAAAGATATTTTCATTGGTTGTTTTTGCATAAACCGAGATTTGCCACTTTCGACCAGCCAAATCAATTGTTTCTGATGCAATGTTACTTTTGGTCCCATTTAATTCTGAGTACGAGCCATAATTAAATAAATCTTCGACCTGATCACTAGAGGTAATATCAGAGATTTTATATTCTGTATCAGTGTCAAGATTCTTTAAGTTTGCAAAAATATCGTTGATTCGGGCGATAGCATATGTATAGCCAATCAAATTAGCTTCTCGTTGTTCTTTAGTATTATTAACAGTAACAGATCTGTATACTGGAAAGTAAATTAATAGACTCTTAGGTTTCTTGCTGTCTGCTATATCTAAATCTTGTTGCAATAAGACTGGTGCAGTCATGGAAGCTTTGTTAGTATCACGAGATTTTACCATTGCTTCATGACGAGATTTTTCAGTGAACATATCAAAACCATAAGCATTTTTGTTGACATCATTATTTGGTTCGATGTATTGGATTGCGGTATAAAAATCTCTAGGATAATCTGGTGTAATTTTGTAGTCTGTAAAACCCTGTGATCGCATTTTCTCTTCAAAATCATTAATTTGATCTGCGGGTACGACTCTAGCCAGACCAACACCAAGCAATGCCGGTGTTCGATGATCAATTTCTAGCGAAGATATGTATCGACTCCAATCATCTTTTGATATATTTTCAGGTTTTATTAGGCTAACCGTACCTGAGCCATTGATCAGTAGGTTCTCGTATAGCGAAAATCTATTTTGTAAATACGAGGTTAGTTTACTTTTCTCTTGGTTAACGTAGCGTGCTTTTTGGTTATTTTGTCTTATTAGGGCGTAACCATATAGTACATAAGATAAAATAACCCCTAATGCCAAGATTATGACTACCAAGATAGTAATTACTTTAGTCTCATCTTGTGACTTTAGTTTGCGAAAAACCGATGTTGTATAACTTTTTAACTTCACTTTTATTTAGAATAACAGATGAAACTCAAAAAAGTGTTAGCAAGCTCACAAAAAAATCGTTATTCATTCCATAGTCGTATGCATACCATCAGTTTATTATGGGGTTACAGACATGCGAGTTTAGAGCAGTGAACCTTAACAAAATAGCTACCAAATGAGCAACTTCACTGTGTATGACAATTTAGAACTTTTCAAGCGAGTTGAAAAGATATTCTACTAAGGAGGGTAAAATTATGAACAAATTATTTAAAAACGATGATTTAGATATAAAAATAGCTAGCTTTCTAGCACGAAAAAGACAAGAATTCCCAGAAGTTTTTGAAGACGAGCCATATAAAGGTCGTCATCACAATATATATCACAAATTAAAATTAAGTCACCAATAACATTTAAACAAAGGAGTTGATTAAGCCATCATGACATTAATGTCGGTTTTTGTATGGTTAATTTTTGGAGGTTTGTGTGGTTGGATTGCAGCAAGTATGACTGGCAAGAAACGTATATATGATTTACTGATTCATGTTTCTGTGGGAGTGTTTGGTGCATTAATTAGCAGTTTATTAATTATTGCGATAAATCAAAGTAGCGAGATCGTGCTAAATGTGCAAAATTTACTAATAGTAATATTTGGTGCGGTTTTATTTCTAATTATTTTTCAGACCATAAAGAAATCTTGTTAAATTACCATAAAATAAAAATTAAAAAGATACGTTTTGTTTATAACGAGTACTAAAAAAGACCAAGCTAAAGTTTTAGTTTGGTCTTTTTTATTTTTTTAAGTAAACTCAAAGGGATTACTTTTATTATTCAGTATAAAGATGAATTACCCTAAAAATATACTTTACTTTTTTGGCTTTGCCTTAATTGTTGCTCCACTGTTTATTGTGCAACCAAAAACGGACACTCCAAGCGAAGTAATATTGTATATCTCGGCTGTTTTAGGTTATATTGGCCTCGTTTTTTTGCTAATTATGTATGGTCTTGGTTCAAAAAGTGTTGCTAGGTTGTTGTCGAATGATTTATCGCAAATTTATAAATGGCACAGTTGGCTTGGTAAATATGGCCTGTTTTTAATCTTTTTACACCCAATTTTTGCAATTCTGAGTTACGGTGAAAGTTGGCTATATATAATCTCTTTAAAAATTAGTCCTAACTTTGATTTAGGCGTGAGCTATGGTCGTATTGCTTTTTTTGCTTTGGCTTTGGTATGGATCTTTTCAGCAGTTGTAAGGGCAAAAATTAGTTACAGGGCATGGAAGTATATTCACTATTTAGTTTATGCTGCATTGCCGCTTAGTCTGCTTCATGTACCAATAACTGGCTCATCTTATATGCATTTATTGGCGGCAAAACTTTATTATTTAATTTTACTGTGGCTTTTTTTGATTTTTTGTATATTACGGCTCCGTAATTTTTTGAATCTCGACGGCTATAAATACCAAGTTATTTCGCACATTAATCCAAATTTGGATACATATATTTTGCGAATGAAACCGCTTGATTCAAATTACGCTATAAACTCAGTACCAGGTCAGTATATTTTTTTGAAATTTGGTATCTGGAGTGAAGAACACCCTTTTTCGGTTGTTGATAATAACACTAAACTTACTCTAATGTTTCGTGCATTTGGTAAATTTAGCCAGAAAATGACCAATCTCAAGCCTGGTGATATTGTTCATTTATCGAAAGCCTATGGGCATTTTACTAATGAGATTGAAACTAAAGATCTTAAAAATATTGTATATATTGCTGGAGGAATCGGTGTCACTCCTTTTGTCCAGAGAATTTTTAATGCTAAAAATGTTTCCGAAATAAAGCTGTTTTATTGCAATCGTATGCCACAAACAGCTGGACTTTTGAAACAACTTCGCGGTGTACTCGGAACTAATTTAGTTGAAATATATAGTGATAAAAACTCAAATCACGAGCTAAGAGTTAAGATTGATAAAAAAGTTTTACAAAAGAATTTGACTGACCCGACTACACATAATTATTTTATATGTGGTCCAAAAGATATGATGAATGATGTAAAAAATCAGCTACTTTTAGCTGGGGTATGTGATAAACAGATATTTACTGAGAACTTCTACTTCTAAGTTTTAGCTATATATAATAATTGAGCTAAAGTCGTAGTGTTTTTTTAATGATTCTTCTAAAGATGGCTCGATAAATAATATTGTTGCTAAGCTATCAGCAACAAGAGCTGATTGTGATTGTACGAAGCTAGTTAAAACCTTGGTTCTTGATGGTCTAGAGCTTCGCGGGTCGATTATGTGATGATAAGATTTTTGATTATATTTCCAACGTCTTTTTTGCGAGCTAGATGCGGCTAAGGCACCTTTTTTTATTCTTACACTTCCTAAGGCTCGATTAGAGTTTCTCGGATCTTCCAGATAAAACTCTACTGCTGTTGAGTTCTGTGTATACAAATCTCCGCCACCGTTGATGATAAAATTATCAAATCCATTATTTATTAATATCTTTTTATATACTTCTATCAACCAACCTTTGCCAAATCCACCAAAGTCCAAGGTTACATCAGCAGGAATATTTATTTTTTTACCAGAAATAGTAGTTTTTTGCCAAAAATCAGGACTGATTGAATTCGCATAATCTTGACTACCGTAGCCAATTTTATGTAATTCTCCGCCTACAGTTATGTTAAATAAGCCATTACTGACTTTATGCATTTGGCGGGCGAACTTCATCATCTCCACTAGCTCACTGGGTGGGTTTATTAACTCCCCTTCTCTACACATTTGATTTAATAATGAGTCACCAATAAACCGTGAATAATTATTAGTAAATTCCTTTGTGTATTTTTGAATGTTATTTATTAACTGTTTATTTAAAGTTTTATCGTTTAAAACTTCTAGCCACCAGTGAGTTCCGATCGCTTCAAATTCATATAATCTATTAAATCCGGGCATTACTTTCTATAGTCTGCAGGGTTTCATAAAATGCCTCTGAAGTTAACGAGGCACCACCAATCCTACTGGGTGAGATATCGGCTAGGTTTTTACCGACTGTATCACTTTTTAAGCTTTGCTTAAAATTGTTTATATAAGTTTCAGACTCATGATCATTGTATTGGCTGGTGGTTGATATGTCGGTTATTTTATCGCTAACAATTGTAACTTTTGTAGTTAGGGAATTGCTTTCACCATGCGGTACTTGATAATCAGTACTAACAGAATAAGTTCCGTCTTTTAGCTTGCTATCGGACGTGACAGACTTATCTGCACTAGGATTACTAGAGGCTGCTGATGATAATGGTTGAGTTTGGCTAGTATTGTCATTAGTAGCTTGAGTGATTGAACTAGATTTTTGTTTATTGTTTAGCACTTTGTAGCTTATACCGCCACCAACCACCAATACAGCCAATATTGCAAATGTTATAAATAGCTTGTCTGATTGTTTCATGGGTTGCCTTTCATATTTATTGAAGTTAGTAGTAGTATACTGAGCTAATTCTGAAAACTAGCTTTAAGTTTTTTAAATTTTGCTTATTTGATTTATGTGCTAGATAGAAACAAACAATTCTATGGTCTAACTAATATTTTTAGCTAAAGCCGTAATAGATTTACTGATTTCTTGGTCAACAAATTGCTGGTCATTGATTGCTCCGTCCCAACCAATTTTGTCACCTAGTTTAAATTGAGCAAAAGGTTCTACAATTTTCATTTTTACATTGTTGCCTACTCTGTCAAAAGTCTCTAGGGCAAACTTGCCAGCATTCGAGCCGTAAGTAACCACAGTTACTGGCTTGTCTTTCCATTCAAAATATAGCCAATCGATAGCGTTTTTTTGAATGGCTGTCATAGAATGGTTATATTCAGGCATTACCAAAATTATACCGTCAGATTCTTTGATTTTTTGTCGCCATGTTTCAACTTCTTTGTGATTAGTTTGAAAATGAGGTGAAGCTGGAGGGGCTGGTGCATCAAAATATGGTAGATTTATTTTATTTATATCAATAATTTCGCCTTTAAGCTCAGGATATTTCTTAATTATTTTCAAAACAAGATTCGAAACGACACTGTTTACACTATTGGGTCTGGCACTCCCGGTAATTATGGCTATTCTTTTCATTTTTCCTCTCCTTTGAAGCTTAATTAGTATATATTATAGGTTATGGTACTCACGATTACTAATTTGGTAGGTTGATTAAAGAGGTGTCTTTTGGCAAAAAAATCTAAAAAGAATCCACAATCAATATTTATAAAAGACTACTCTAGACCAGTAACTGTCTATGCAATAATCATATCTATATTTTTTGTGATTTTAATTTTTGGCATGAAGGCTTATATTGCCAATGAGAGCTTAGACGAAGTTCCGTCGAACGCAGACTATAAAAATTCAAACATAGTTGTAAGCCAGCGAGTTGATGATTTGATGTCAAGAATGACCCAAAAAGAAAAAGTTGGCCAAATGGCACTTGTAGATAAAAATAGCTTGATTAAACCAGAAGATATTAAACGATATAATCTTGGAGCATTACTCAGCGGAGCCGGTGCTAAGCCGGATAATAATACTGCTAAAGGCTGGGCAGATATGATCACTGGCTATCAGGACGAAGCAAAGAAAACTCGGTTGCAAATCCCGCTTTTTTACGGGATTGATGCTAATCATGGACACACTAATATACCTGGAGCAGCTGTATTTCCGCACGCAATTGGCTTGGGTGCGGCTAATGATACCGATTTAACCGCGAGAGTTGCTGCAGCAACTAGTCAGGAATTGGCGGCGACAGGTGTAAATTGGAGTTACTCTCCATCGCTTGATGCTCCAAAAGATATTAGATGGGGTCGAGTTTACGAAGCTTTTTCAGATGATCCGGAATTAATAAAGACCCAAGGTGTAGCATTTATCAAAGGTACTCAAGCTAAAAACCAAAATAATTTAGAAGTTATGGCGACTGCTAAGCATTATCTGGCGACTGGCGATCAAGTTTGGGGTGAGTCGGATAATAAAAATTTCAAGATCGATCAAGGTAGGGTTAAGCCTGATGAACAGAGATTAGAAAATGAGTATTTGCCTCCATTTAAGTCTGCAATTGATGCCGGTGTGCCAAGTGTGATGGTGGCACTGCATAAATGGGATGACCAGACAATTGTAACTAATAAATATTTGGTAAATGACAAACTAAAGAATGAACTAGGCTTCAAGGGTTTTGTTGTTAGTGATTGGTATGGAGTGTATGAACGGGCTGGAGACTACTACTCTGCGACAGTTAAAGCAATTAATTCTGGGCTGGATATGGCAATGTTGCCATTTGATTATAAGAGCTTTGAGAAAGATATGCTAAAAGCACTAAAAAACGGTGATATAAAACAGGAACGAGTCGATGATTCGGTTAGAAGAATTTTAACTGCTAAATTTGAAGCTGGTTTATTTGACCAAAAGTCAGTTGATTATAATAGTTTTAGTCAGGTTGGAAGTAATTCGCACAGAGAAATTGCTCGTGAAGCAGTTGCCAAATCGGCTGTATTACTAAAAAATGATAATGTTTTACCACTTTCTGCGAATCAAAAAATTTTGCTGAGTGGTAGCGGGGCTAACAATGTTGGGCGGCAATCTGGTGCTTGGACTGTAGAGTGGCAAGGAATAGACGGCAACTGGCTACCTGGCTCAACCTCTATTAAACAGGCATTTGACAAGAATGATAACAATATAACTTTTTCTGAGAAAGGTAATTTTACGGGTGGAGTTTATGGCGATATTGGAGTTGTTGTAGTTAGCGAGAAACCTTATGCCGAAGGCTGGGGAGACAATCCAAAACCAGAGATATCCACCGAAGACATGAAAGCAATTAAACTAACAAGAGAAAGGGTCAATAAATTAGTAATTGTAATAGTATCTGGAAGACCGCTGATTTTAGATCAAGCCGAGTTAGCTAAATGGGACGGTTTGGTGGCTGTCTGGCTACCTGGTTCTGAAGGAGACGGTGTGGCAGATGTTTTATTTGGAAAGAAAGAATTCAAAGGTAAATTACCTATAACCTGGCCGGCAAACACACTTCAGCTACCCATTCAAGCAAATGGCCAAACGGCCGATTTCACTCCACCGCTTTTTCCTCGCTACTATTCGATAAAATAATTTTCAATAATTTAAAAACAGGTATAGAATACTTTATATTGTTTATGACGACAAAAAATCACAAGTACATTGATATTATTTTAGTTTCTTTTGTTTCTATGCTTCTTATTTCTAATCTGGCCGCTACGAAATTGATATCATTTGGGTCAATAATTACAGATGGGGGGGCAGTCCTTTTTCCGCTAATTTATATATTTAATGATGTAATTACAGAAGTTTATGGCTATAAGTACGCAAGGCGTGCGATTTGGCTGGGGTTTTTAATGATGATTTTGGCTGTTTTAGCATTTACCCTAGTCAGGTATTTGCCTTCAGCCCCCTACTACACTTCTCAAGATGCTTATGTGAAAGTTTTAGGTTTTTTTCCTAGGATTGTTCTCGCAAGCCTTTGTGCATATTTGATTGGATCTTTTGTCAATTCTATTATCCTTGCCAAAATGAAAGTTATTACAAAGGGCAAAAAACTTTGGGCGAGATTGGTAGGTTCAACCATAATTGGAGAATTTCTTGACACACTAGTATTTGGGGTAGTGGCATTTGCGGGTATTTTGACCTTGAGCGATTTAGTAAAGTTCATAATGATTGGTTGGATTTTTAAAACAATGGTTGAAGTACTACTATTACCGGTAACATATAGAGTTATAAATTATATTAAAAAATCAGAGAATGTTGATTTTTATGACAAAAAGACGGACTTTAACCCAGTTCACCTTAATCTCTAGTTTGGTAATAAGAACTTAACCAAACCTTTTTATATTTAAAGAAACTTTCCTCAACTATACTCCTACGAATATTTTTGACTAGGTTAATTATAAAAAATTCGTTGTGAATTGAGGCTAATGTATACCCCAATAACTCCTTAGTTTTTAGTAAATGCCTAATGTAGGCTCTTGTGTAATTTTTACATGTGTAGCATTTACAAGAAGCATCTAATTTAGAAAAATCATCTTTATATTTTGATCCATTAATATTGTACCTACCTTTATTTGAATAGATAGCACCATTTCTAGCAACTCTGGTTGGTGAAACACAGTCAAATGTATCTATCCCATTTTCAATTGCATCAAATATATCATTTGGCTCACTAATTCCAAGTAGATGTTTTGGCTTATTTTCTGGCAACTCTTCACAGCACCATCTTATTATCTCTGCTAACTTTTCTTTTTCAATTGCACCACCAATTCCAAAACCATCAAAATCAAGACTAGACATATATTTAGCTGTTTGTCTTCTTAGGTTTTCATAATTAGCACCCTGTAGTACTCCAAAAAGTGCTTGATATGAATGAGATTCATCATATCTTTGCAATTTACGGAATTCATCAACAGATCTTTTAGCCCATTTGTGCGTTCTTTCAAGTGCCTTCACTTGGTAGTCGTATGGGTCGGCTAAAGATGTAAGTTCATCAAATGCAAAACATATATCAGCACCAATCTTGCTTTGTACTTGCATAGATATTTCCGGAGTAAAGTAATGTTTGTCTCCATTAATGTGTGAAGTAAAAGTGACTCCATTATCGTCGACTCTCGCGTGTCTTTCATTCTTAGGTGTATTTTCGCTTTTTTTAACGTCCATTGATATTACTTTTTTGTAACCGCTTCCAAGAGAAAGTATCTGAAATCCTCCCGAATCGGTAAAAGTTGGCCTATGCCAATTCATGAAATTGGCAAGTCCACCTGCTTTATATATTAGTTCTGGTCCTGGCCTCAGAAACAGATGATATGCATTAGCAAGAATTGCTTCTGCTCCGGCATCTATTATCATTTCTGGTGTAAGTCCTTTAATAGAAGCTTGCGTGCCAACAGGTATAAAAGCTGGAGTTTCTATTGTCCCATGGGCTGTAACGATTTTTCCTGCACGGCCAAGCCTGTTCTTTATTTTGTTCTCAACGCAAAAATTAAATTTTTTCATTTTATTAAAATACTACTACAAGTGTTATTATCTGTAAAATTGAGTAGCTCAAAAAATATTCAAATGTGGAGTAGTGGTGATTTTAGTTTTGATTTTTAGTTTTTTATATTAGCTATAAATCTGAGTGTGGTATAGGAAGATAGTTTTCTGTTCTTACTTCTCGGCCGTAGTACTGATTGGTCACTTTAACTACATCTGAACAAAGTTGGTATCTTTCGTCGACAGTAAATAAAAGTTGACTAGGTCCTTGATTTGAGGCGTTATTCATAAAAACGCTAAGACAGATAGCGTCACCGCTGTTGGTTGATTCATGTCTTGAACTGACCACTGACAGGACTTGCCAGACACTATTTTCGGTTTTCTGAGCAATAAACCAACCAGATGGATCACTTTGTGAAACATAGTGGTCTTTAATGATGATAAGAGTTTGGGTGAGAAAAGAATTTTCTGGGTTTGATTCGACTGCCGCAATTGGTACACCGTAGTGTCTGATACCTCTATCTTCGACATTCATAATTATACTTGATGGCTCTTCATCAAGACCAGCTGGTTGTCCGCCGTCAGGGTCTTGTCTCATGATAAGTTTGCCAAATAACTTTAAGAAATCTTCATTAGCTGGAGGCTCTAATTCAGGTTGTGTTTCTGAGTTTTTGTGTGTGTTTTCGATTGTCTCTGGGTTTAACATTTTATTACTTTAGGTAGCTATAACCATATAGATACTCCTCAAAAGCTTAACTGTCAATAACCTTAAGATCTTTTGAGCTTATTTTTGAACAGCCTCTACCACTATTCGACCATCAGCCGAACCGTTAAGAGTACAAGAATAGAGAGTCAATTTTGCTTGGTCCGAGTGTTCTTCTATCTGTACGTCGGTTGGCTTTACGCTGTAAGTTTTGGTGATGGTGTAGTTATAGCGCTTTTTATTCCAATCAACAATTATCTGGTCATTTACGTTTAATTTGTCTAGATTATATAAAACTGAATCCTCTACTACTTTATCTGGTTTTAAGGCGAAAACGTAACGGTGTCCGGCTAAAACAAAATTACCACCTTTTTCAGGGTCACCATTTTCTGGTAATCTATGCCAAATTGCACCGTCTTTTAAGGTTGCCACCCCACCTGGATTTATTAGAGCATTTATAGATATTTTAGGAATTATCAGAGTGTTAACTTCACTGACAGCTAGAGCATGTTGTTCAACAAACTTTTGTTGAGAAGTCGATGATTGGTTAATCGGCCGTGATCCAGCTGCCACTAAAGTCAAATAGGCGATATAAATACCGCCTATTATTAAACAAAGAGCCATTATTGATCTAAGTTTTGACTTCATTTATGTTTAGTTATTTTTTGGAAGAGCAGCTACTCCTGCGGCAACAAACAATACTGCGATTGCCACAAAAATGTATGAATTAACACCTGTGTTGGCAAGCCTTGCTGTAGTAGATGGCGTTACGACGCTGGCAGTTGTTGTAATCGGATTCTCTACAGTAGTTGCAACAGCCAATTTTGGAGCCCAGTCTACTTGTGGGATTATATCTCTTGCAAATTGACCGTAGATAACTGAAGTGGTACGTAGGTTATGTGTAACATTTGCCATAACTGTATCATATAGACTTAAATCACTGTCTTGCTGTACGCCTACTCTGTCAGTGAAACTGTATTCTTCAGAGTACTCAGGATCATCAACTCCAGCTAGACGAGTACCTTTTGGCGAAAAAGTAGCCAAGTATGTATCAGAATTGCTAGTTGGCAAAAGTACATCGACGCTGCATTTTGCTGCTGTTAGCTAGCAGGTGTTTGCTAGATTAACATACGAGTAACTACTTGGATATTCTTCATTATTTCCGAATGAGTAAACCAAAACTTTTGATACGTCTGGAGCAACATTAATAAATACTTCATCGTAATCTGGTGTATCAGTAATCTGAATACGGTCAGTGTAAGTCTTGCCAGCTTCGATCATAAAAAGATCAGAATTATAGCTTGGAAATTCACCGTCACCAACAGCATGAGTCATAGAGAAGTATATATTGCCATTTGCACCATAGCCGGCGTTTAGGTATCCGTCGTTTGTTGGATTGATAACATTTGTTACGGTTCCATCAACTCCAACTCGTTCAATTCTGGTTGCTTCACCACCCCCTTCACTGTGAGATCTTGTATAGCGAGTTGCAATTGCATTTGTGCCATCTGGTGAGTAAGACATATCTAATACAATGTTGGTTGATAGGTTATCTTCTGCTCCAACTGTTGCAACTGGTGTTATATCACTTACTTTTGCACCATTAACGTCTATTTTGACTGAATTATATGTAACGGTTTGAGATTGATTGCAGGATTTATCAAGCTTCTCAAATTCTTCTTCATTAACGCAACTTAGTGCTGTCTCTGCGTACATTACAGTGTTTGTTTGGTTGCTAGGAGATGTTCCAACTGGTGCTGAAACAGTTGCCGATGTTATTGCTGACACCTCTGGTGTGCCTGTTGCAATAACCTGCGAACTGCCAGTTTCTGGGTTGGTAGTAACTACTGCTGTATTAGAGCTTTCACTATCAGGTTCACTTTGTAGCTCAGTGCTAACCAAAACTCCGTCTTCACCGGGTAATGCAGCTTTCGCAGATGACGGTGTAAATATTACACCAACACCTAGTGTCAAAGCCGACAAAATTAAAAATTTATATAGATTTTGCTTCATAAGCACCTCCGTTAAATGTATATAAACGAATTGTAGTACTTATTTTGTATTATGTCTAATATAATTTATAAGTATATTTCTTATGCTTATTAATTAGATTGTTCATCATGTATATTAATCATCCAGTTTACTCCAAACTGATCAGCTACCATGCCAAATTCATCACCCCACATTTGTTTTTCAAGTGGCATCACGACGGTTCCGTTTTGACAAAAATTACTGAATATTTTGCGTAATTCTTCTGTTGAGTCACCGCTCAAGCTGATACTAAAACCGGATAATCCACCTTCATAACCCATCGAATTTGGTGTGTCGGCCCCCATTATTGCCTCGCCGCTGTCAAGAGTTAGCATGCCATGCATAATTTTGTCTTTCTCGGTTTCATCTTCGGTAGCATTAAACTCACCAAATGTGTGCATTTCTAATTTTCCGCCTAAAATGCTTTGATAATATTCAAAGGCTTGTTTCGCATTATTTTTAAAGTGTATGTATGGGTTAAGTTGTGTTGTCATATCTTCTCCTCAGTCTTAATATTCATCAATGATAATCTTCTTTTGGTTCATCATAATTTTGTAAGCTCCCGGCTTTTTCATCAATGCTTGGTCCATATTTCTTGGGACAATTTGCCAAGACACACCGAACTTATCTTTACACCAACCACACTGTTCAGACTCGGGTACGGCAGATAATTTGTCCCAAAAATAATCAATCTCTGCTTGATCTTTGCAGCCAACAGAGTATGAGACTGCCTCTGTAAAAGTAAAGTCTTGATCGACTCCAGAATCGTTAGCAACAAACCACTGGTTTTCTAGCGTAAAGTCAGCAAACATCAAACTTTCAGTAGTAGCAGGACCGGATGGTTTTTCGTAGGCGTAGTCTAAACCTTTTTTAGAGCTTCTAAATACACTAGTATAGTAATCAATTGCCTCTTTGGCTTTATTCTGTGCAGGTCCACCAAACATTAATGCAGGAATAATATATGGACGATCATCGCCATCTGGGCTAGTTAAAATTAGTTGCCACGAAAATCCATATTTATCCTGGACCCATCCATAATATTTGCTAAAGTCGTATTCTTGGAGTGGCATTAAGGCTTTTCCTCCCTCGCTAAGTTTTTGCCAAATTTCATCTAGATGCTCACGTGCTTTGTCGTCTTTTTTAGGGTCAAAATTGATCATAAATGAATTAGCCGGAGTTGGCTTAAACTCTGGACCGGCATTTATACCGACAAAGTTATATCCTGCCAAGCAAAATTCTATAGTTAAGGGTTTGCCAGCCATAGCTTGCTGAAAGTCGGCTAGACCTTCCTCTTTTGACTTTGGGTAATTAATGCCTCCAGTTATCTTGCTGTCGGGAAAGATATTTACGTAAAATTCACTTGCCTCATTAACGGTTCCTGCGAACCATAAATTTGGTGTAATTTTCTGATTTTGGTTATCTGTCACAAAAGTCTCCTTTTTTATAGCTATATTTACAGTTTATCTTATTTGTTTTTTAAAAATTTGTATGTGAGCTAGGCAACTATTTTCGGTTCCAAAAAATTTCACCGTTACAACCATGAGGGGTTACTTCGACGTAACCTTTTTGGCAAGTTGTCAGGTATTTTACAGTGTCAGTACTATTTTCAGAAGCCAATTCTTCGACTTTTTCCATGAATTGGCTGACTTTGCTATCTTTAAACTCTTTAACTTCATTTTCGCTGTAAACAATTTGCGGGGGTATACGAATAATTATTGAGTAGCCATCGCCTTCATAATTAGGCAAAAAATAATTAAAATCGGTGGACTTTAACACTTCTTTTATTGCTGAACCAAATAGATTCATTGAACGACTAACTACTGGATATCCTTCATCTTTTACTATTTTGGTTGAGTTAATGATGTCAGAATTTATTACAAAGGCATTCGCCACATATGGTAATTTTAATAGTAATCCTTGGCAAAGTGGTTCGTCATCTGTTAATTTGTCAAGTTGTTCAGATATGGTTTCTGTCTGGGTAGCTAGTGCTTGCATAGTAGATTGAATCTGGTTCTTATCTTGCTCGGTGTTAGGTTTAACGCAGTCTTGATCAAAGGCTAATTGAATACAAAAGTTACTTATTCTATTTATATATGTAAGGTGCTGTGGATTGATTCTGCTACTATAAAAACCATCTTCATAGCACTGGTCGCTCATAAAATTGCCGACAGCCGTACCTGGTAGGTATATTGCTCGTCCTGCAATTTTTTGCTTAGTAAAAGCAGCCCTATTACCAGCTTTTTCTGATATAACACAGCCAATTGTGGCAATAAGGTGGTTATAGGGGTCATTGGTATCAAGAGCCATAGCAGCACTACTAATAAGTCCAGGTAGTTCATCTAGCCGACCAGTTAAGTCAACTAAAACTTTTTCGCAGGTTTGAGCCAGCGGTCTGAATTTTCTTGGCAGTTCACTCATATCTCTGTTCACAGAAATATATTATATAATATTCGGGTGCATAAATTAAATCTGTTAGAATGTAGTTATGGTAAAAGTTAGTGAAAATAAAGGTACAGTTCACATGCTTCCGGCTGATCTAAAAAAAACGATAAATACCAGCCAAATTTCGGCAAGAGTCTGGAATGATATAACACCACTAGCTCGCAATGAGTATATATGCTGGGTAGAATCTGCTAAAAAGCCGGAGACTCGAATCAAACGAATTTTGTGGGCAACTGAGAATCTTGCCAAAAACAAACGTCGACCATGTTGCTGGGCTGGTTGTCCGCATAGGCAGCGAAACGGAAAATAAACTATCGGTTAAACCACAGCCTAGCTTAAGAAAACGATTTGGAGTTACTTAAACTATAGTTTGCAATCGAAACTCTACCATCTGCTTGATTAGTTTTTTTGGCAAAGGTTTGTTGTGCAAAAACTGAACAGCACCCTTTGACGTTTTAAAATTAGCCAGTTCTTGCCCAAAATGTTTTATAACTGAAGGTGTAGGATAAAAACCGATGTGATTTTTATATCCAGCGTAGTGAACCAAGTTTTTACCGTTCAGCTTAAAGGTAGGTATGCCATAGTTAATCACCTCTTCAGCACTAGGTATTAAATCTTTGATAATCTTACGGACTGTACCTAATCTAATTAAAACTTCATCATCAAACTGTTTTAAATATTTATCGACTTCGTTTGGCTTCATAATCATTTGTTTCAGTGTAGGCTCGAATCAACATTTTCTTAAAAACTGCCAGATCAATATCTTTCAAAGATTTGAAATATATGCAGCCTTTACCGCGAGTGAACTTACCAAAGTGTTTTAGCTCGTTTTCAAACTGATCGGCATCACAGCTTAGGTATAAACTATAAGCAGTTTTACGCGGACTAAAGCCAATTTTCATCCAGTCACCTTCTCGGCCGGAGGCGTATTTGTATCGATATGTACCGAAACCGATAATACTCGTTCCCCACATAATTGGTGCCTCACCCGATATTTCTTTCATTAGTTCAATTATTTCCAAGGATTCTACTTGCTTGACGTCATCAAGTGTTTTTAAGTACGATGTGACTTTTTCATTTGTGGGGACAGTTTTGTTGGTTGTCATGGTGTGATTATATATCAATTTTGCCTAGCTATCTGCATGCCTGCCCTATGTATGGCTATAGTCTATTTTTTACGGCATCATAAAATCTAATCGCATCAACTTGAGTTGTCGTTCCATGGTTAATCAATGGACCATTATAAAAAATGTAATAATTTCCACTTTTCAGTATATACTTTCGTTAGTTAGGAAAAAGTAATATTATATATAGTATGGATGAGTCTTTACACTTTCCGATATCTATTGTAATTCTGCACTTAATTAACCTATTTTGCTTGATTTTACTTATTCGGAGCGGTGTACAGATATTATACGACCACCCCAAACTTTATTGGACTGACGATACTACTGATGATAATCACTGGTTGCGATTTGGTAAAAAAATTATGCCTAAAGACAAACTTTGGACATCGCTTGACGAGGCTGAAGATCCTGGCAAGCTAGCTCTGCCGGGTGGTACTCATAATCTTGGTGCGGCCAGGCATTGGCACTTTACAACCGCAATAATATGGGTAGTTACTGGACTTATCTATGTTTCTTATTTGTTTGTTAGTGGGCAATGGCAACGTCTATTACCGACCGATGTAGGTGTAGTTGGTCGAGCGTTTGATGTTATGCATAGTTATCTGACACTAAATATCCCTGCAGAAGGTGCAACTTATAATGCCTTACAACAACTGAGCTATGCTGGCGTTATTTTCATTTTAGCACCTTTATCGATCTTAACTGGTCTAGCTTTATCGCCTGCTTTAGTGGCAAAATATCCTGGCTTTTTGAAGATTTTTGGCAATCGCCGGCAAGTTGCTCGTAGTCTGCATTTTATCGCTATGGGGCTTTTCTCGATGTTTATTATCGTTCATGTAACTATAGCTATTGGGCTACATTTTTATGACAGTATCAAGCTAATTACGTTCGGTAACACTGATGTTGATTTTGCACTGGCTCTAACAGTCTTTTTGATGGCCATAATTTTGCTTGTGGTATTCAATATTTGGGCATCGCTCTTTACGCTCAACAACCAAGCTCGTCTCCGGACGATTCTTACTCGGTTTTATACACCTGTCGTCAGACTATTGTTGGGAAATATGAAGTCAAATCAGCACTATAGCAAAAAAGATATTTCACCGTTTTTTAGGGTTAATGGTTACCCGCCAAATACCGAAGAATACTCGAAGCTAAAAAGCAATGATTTTAAAAATTGGAAGCTTAAAGTACATGGCTTGGTTGATAAGCCTCTAGAAATGTCGCTTGATGAAATTAAGTCGCTGCACAAACAAGACCAGATAACTAAGCATAATTGTATTCAGGGCTGGACAGCTGTTGCCGAATGGGGAGGTTTACCAATGCGAGATTTGGTGAAGTTATGTAAGCCACAAAAATCAGCCAAGTATGTAATATTTCATTGCTATGATATTGATGAGCATGGCCGACCTTACTACACTGGGCTTCGACTAGACGACATGTATGATAAACAGACAATTTTGGCATACGAAATGAATGGTGAGCCATTATCAATTGAACATGGTGCACCAGTACGTTTGAGGTGCGAGAAAAAATATGGCTATAAAATGGCGAAATACATTAAATCTATTGAGTTTGTTGATAGTTTTGAACATATTGGCCTGGGTCGTGGTGGATACCGCGAAGATACGGTGTTCTTTGATTGGGAAGCAGCTATATAAAATAAATTTTCTGTAAATTAATTATGGCAAAAAAACAAAAAAACAAAAAAACAAAAAACTCAAAGTACATAGCTCTTACGCTGGCTGTAGCTGCGTTAGTGGTAAATTTTTGGGCTTGGTCACTACTGAGTCCTTTAGGCACAGTTTATGCTAATGAGTTTTCGCTTAGCTCGATACAGTTATCTTTATTGTTGGCTGTTCCAGTATTGGTCGGATCACTTGGCAGAATCATATTTGGCATTATTACCGACAAAATTGGCGGCCGTAGGGCTTTCACGCTTATTTGTTTGGTGTGTGCAGTTCCAGTATTTGGCTTGATGATGGCAAACACTTACTATCAGCTATTACTAATAGCTTTTTTGCTTGGTGTTGGTGGTGCAGCTTTTGTGGTGGGAATTCCATTTGTCGGTGCTTGGTTCCCGCCGGAACGCAGAGGACTGGTGCTAGGTATTTATAGTATGGGAAATGCTGGTACGGCTCTGTCTGGCTTTGCTACGCCACGACTAGCAGATTACTTAGGCAGGGACATAACTTTTTTGATTGTTGGCCTATTGTTAGTATTTATGGCAGTATTATTTTTAATAATTGGTCAAAATGCTCCAGGCTGGAAACCACCAAAAACTTCGTCTCTAAGTTCTCTAAAAAAAGCGATGAAGTTTCAAGTAACCTGGGATTTGTCGGCCGTTTATATCATAACTTTTGGAGCATTTGTGGCTTTTGGTGTTTATTTGCCGGTATTGCTAAAAACCACCTACAACCTATCATTGACAGACGCAGCAACAAAAGCTGCTGGTTTTGTGCTGCTGGCAACTATTGCTCGCCCAGTTGGCGGTTGGTTGAGTGATAAAATTGGCGGTCGTTTAGTCATAAAAGCCTCTCTTTTAGGAGTAATAATCCTAGCATGTTTTGTTGCCTTTCAGTCTACGCTTGGGGTTAAAGCAACGATAGTCTATTTATCACTGGCGTTTATACTGGGTTGTTCCAACGGTGCGGTATTTGCACTTGTTGGTAGGTCGGTCAGTGCCGATATTATGGGCAGTGTCACCGGAGTCATTGGTGCGGTCGGTGGCTTAGGCGGTTTCTTGCCCCCGCTAGTGCTTGGTTTAACCTATCAAAAAACTCACTCATACGCTCCAGCACTAATCATGCTAGCTATTAGTGCATTCGTTGTTTTAGTGTATGTAAACTGGCGTTTCCGAGATAAAGTACTATATCATAGGTGTATATAGATGGAAACTTACACTTTATTAAAGCAAAAGCATTTAGTCATGGTGCGGCACGGAGAGAGTGAGGGTGATGTGCGGCGAGCCTCAAAGAAATCTCGTAAAGAAGGTCAAAAACATCCTAGAGATGAGGGTCAGACAGAACTGGGTCATGAACAATCACATATAGCAGGGTTATGGATTTCAAAATTTATTCTGCAAAAGTACAATTTGAACCAATTTGATGCCTACCTTACTTCCCCACTAATTAGGACAAAACAATCAACTATCTCACTGAGCGTAAGTAATAGCTGGACAGAAGATTTACGGTTAGCTGAGCGTGATCGTGGCGATATACAAGGACTAAATAGAAACCAACACAAAGATCAATATCCAGAAAGCTATAAAACTATGCAAGAACATCCATTCTACTGGGTGCCTCCTAGTGGCGAGTCGCTGCTGAGAGTGTCGATGAGGTTTAGTGAATTAATCAATGAAATCACTAAGAAATATAGCTCTATACTCATGATGACCCACAGAGATGTTATGTGGGCATCGCATGTACCTCTTGGGGGGGGGTTAGATGAGATTGAAGAGGTTGATACTGACAAAATCGGTAATAGTCATATTTTTCACTTTACCAATATTAATCCAAGTGATGGAACATTAAGTCCGGACTTAAACTGGAAAATGTCTGTTGATCCACTCAAAACAAATGGCAAAGAAGAATGGATTGATCTTAGAAAAGCGAAATCTAGTCAAATAATCTCATAAAAATATAAATTTAATAATTGGACTTTTAGAACTGTGTGATATTTGCTGGATATGCTTTAGAGGTTTTCCGACTTATTTTTTGAAACTACCTATCATTGCTCTTAACCCGGTCTCATAATCTGTGGTAATAAAGTTTGGAAACTTTGTTCTAAATTTTTTATCGGTCATGATGTATGGGTTGTCGAACTGATATAACATCTCCTTCGCTTCCCTGACGATTGGAACTAACAAAGCTATTACATTTAACATTGGTCGCGGCATAACTGAAATTTTATACGACGAACCCTATATTCTCATACGCAGTAGCCTATTTCGATGGAAAAAAGATATTCTTTTGTTCTAAGGTTTTAGATAACTATCAAAAGGACGTACGTAGTGGCATGTATAACCGCTTGGATTGTTTTGTAAATAATCTTGATGGTAATCTTCGGCTGTCCAAAATTTTGTGAATGCTTCGAGTGTGGTGACCACAGGACTATGCCAATTATTTGATTTATCAACTAATTTGATCATTTTTTTAGCATCTGAAAGCTCTGATTGGTTTTGGTAGAATATTGCTGACCTGTATGATGATCCAGTATCGTTGCCTTGACGATTGAGCGTAGTCGGGTCATGTATTCTAAAGAAATAATCAAGAATGTGAATATATGAGGTCTTAGAATCATCATAGCTTACCTTTAATCCTTCGGCATGGCCCGGGTGATTGTGGTAGTTTGGATTGTCATTTGAGCCACCTATATAACCTACTTCAGTATCAACAACTCCTGGTTGCTGTCTCATCAAATCTTCTAAACCCCAAAAGCAGCCACCTGCTAAATATGCTTTTTTAATCATGTCTAATTTTATATTTTTTATCAAAATCTAGTGATAATGAGTTAATGCAATAACGTACGCCTGTCGTTTCTTTTGGTCCATCATTAAATATATGACCTAAATGTCCGCCACATTTTGCACAGACTACTTCTGTACGCCGCATACCGTGGGATTTGTCGATGACTTGTTTTATGGAATTCGGCAAAGCATGATCGAAACTTGGCCAGCCCGAGCCTGAGTCAAATTTTGTATCAGATGAAAAAAGCTGGGAATTACAGGCCGCACATTTGTATGTACCATTTTCTTTATTATGCAGGAACTTACCGCTATAAGGTGCTTCCGTAGCTTTATCTATTAAAACGGCTTTTTGCTCATTGGTTAAATGATTGTACTGCATTATTTTCTCCTTTCCAGATTTTACTAACTCCAAAGTATAAACACATTAATCATTATACCTGTCTTGCATGTTAAAACTTGCAAATAACATTGAAGATCTGTACTTAAAAGTTGACCGAGATCAAAAGCGGTCTATTTTAAATCTCATAGTCTCGAACTTTCAGTTAGAAGACAAATTACTGAGGTGGAAATACAAAAAGCCATTCGATTTGATGGCTTTTTGTGCTAAAAATGCAAATTGGCTCACGTTAGTGGAAGAGCTAGAGGAGAGTTTTAAACACCCAACAGAGGTGGACGCTCTCACAACTTGCTCCCTCTCTGCAATTGAAAGCCTACTCCCCCCCTGCTAATAATCCAATCACAGATTGACAATCATGATTACGAGTCTGGATCAGGGCGTCGTACAATGTCGAATATTGTGCGATGACCCCAGCGAGTAGTTCGTATGTCGTAAAAGAACTTTTGCGACCATACCCCTACCTCCCCTTTGACACTTCTGTTTTTCTAGATTCAGTTCTCACGCAAATTTTTTATTACTTCTATACATCCGACAAATGACCTCTGTTGTAAAAAAATGAGTAATATGTCATTATAGAATCAAGAAAGGAAGATGTAATGAGTAGCCACGATATTGAAACTACTGACTACGATTCTACCCTTAGACTTTACAATTTAGACCTCAGACATAAGGTACGAGGTGTTTGGGATGAAAATATCCCTATAATTAACCATACCGTTATTGAAGCGCGTGGTCTATCACGATCATTTCTTGACTCATCAAAAAAACTAAGGGCAGCTTGTGATCAATTTTGTAATGAGGCTAATCTGAAGGTTGTAGAGCGAAGTGTGCATAACTTTAAGCCTGTAGGAAAAACGGTTTTCTATGTTTTAGAAGAAAGTCATATTTCTATGCATACATGGCCAGAGAGTGGCTATATACACGTCGACTTAGTAACTTGTACAAAAAATGAATTGACGCCTTTAGAAATGGCCACAATCTTTGATAAATGTTTTAAGCCAACCCATATCAGACACATAAAGATGAGGTACTAGTTTCATGTTAAATCATAAGGATGTTTTAAAGAACGCACAGATAATTGCAAGCCAGCGTCCCACTGCCGATTTATCAGTGGAGCAATACTTGATGACCGCAGAGAGTCTCGCTAGACAGGTAAGTTGTTTGCAGAATGTCTTTTTAGACAAAAAGGTATTGCATATTGGTGATGACGACCATCTGTCAGTACTCTTTGCATTATACCTAAACTGTCATCCTGTCATTTTAGAGTACGATCCAAGAGTAAGGAAAAGTTTGCGGTCTAGCTTTAGTAGTTTTCGTATACAAAACTACTCAATTCTTAAGTATGATGTAAGAGAATTCATACCGAACGGAGTAAAAGCTGACACGTTTTACATTAATCCACCTTACTCATCTAAAAATAATGGTAAGGGCGTTAAAGTATGGGTAAGCAGAGCATCTCAAGCAATACCGATTGGCTCAACTTCAGTATTAGCTTATCCGATTGATGAAACGTTACCCTGGACTATATCTTGTCTCAAAGAGATAGTCGATTACGCATACCAGTGCGGCTTAATGATCGTAGACATCAATAGAGATATACATACATACGAATATTTACCAAAAGACCCAGGATTATTATCGTCTAATATATATCTATATAAATTTAAAGAGTGCATAGCTCCAGAAATAGAAGATATAGATGGCGAATCATTATATAGATAAAAAGGGTGAGCTTATTGCTGTGTGTGGCAGTTCAGGTTCGGGGAAAAGCACACTTGTAAGGTATGCCTTATCTACAATGGTCGATAATCTAGACTATATGAAGACGATAACCACGAGAGAGCCAAGACCTCACGAAGACGATGTTGAGTACACATTTGCCACAAGCTCAGAGTACGATCGGATGAGAGATCGGGCCTCCGTGTGGGATGAGTCACTCATCTATGGAAATCGTTATGGCGTCAATGCCTCATTCTATATAGAGGAAATCAGAAAAGGAAGAAATTTAATTTTTTGTAGCGTACCTTCATCGACTATCCTCGATGGTATGTGTCAAGTATATGGGAAAATTACAACTGTACATCTAAAAACAGATCTTGAAACATCATTTGAGCGTCAAAAAATGAGAGATGGAGTAAAAAATCTTGGACGCCTTGCCGTCGATAGAGCAATGGACGTGCAAAAAGCCTTCACTGCTGACTACATTATGCAGCCTACTGGAGTCATTGATGATGATAAAGCAGAATTTTTAAAGATAATAATGGGGATAATTGAATGAATCAACCAAAAGAAATTTATTTCGTCACATCAAATAAAAAAAAGTTTGCGAGTCTTAAAAATCAGCTGGAGACGGTAGATATTACCTTAAAACAACTTGCATTTGATTTTGACGAAGGACGAGATTTAAACATTGAAGCAGTTGCAAAATACAAGTTAACTCAGGCAAAAAAAGCATTTCCTAACAAGAAGTTGATTGTAGACGATAGAGGTTTTTTCATCCCAGCTCTTAATGGCTTTCCCGGTCCATTTGTAAAGCTATTGCTAGATAGTTTTAGCTACAAAGGGCTTATAAAACTCATGGCAGGCGAAAAAGATCGAAGTGCAGTATTCTCATACGCAGTAGCCTATTTCGATGGCAAAGAAGATGTCGTTTTTGTAGCAGATGAAACAGGTTTTATTACTAATGAACCAAAAGGTGAGAATTTGCATGGCTGGACAGAACTACTATACATCTATGGCCATCCAAGTTTTCCGAGTAGAAGCCTGGCTGAATTAGATGATAGCGAATGGAAAGATTACCTAGCTGCAATCGACGATGTTGACCCATTTTCTTTATTGAAGAAACACTTTCTTAAAAGTTAATAAAATTAAAAGAACTTCAACTTAAAGCTCAAACTTAAACAAGAGCGAAGAGAAAGTCTCGAACTCGCCAACGAAGACTATTACAATACGGTTTCTTATCTGTTAAAACTCGCAAATAACATAGAAAATTTGTACTTAAAAGCCGACAGAGATCAAAAGCGGTCTATTTTAAATCTCATAGTCTCGAACTTTCAGTTAGAAGACAAATTACTGAGGTGGAAATACAAAAAGCCATTCGATTTGATGGCTTTTTGTGCAAAAAATGCAAATTGGCTCGGGAGGCCGGACTCGAACCGGCAACCTCGAAGTTAACAGCTTCTTGCTCCACCATTGAGCTACTCCCGAATATTGGTTAAATTTAAAAATCTAAGTCATAAAAATAACAACTTTCGATATCAATATTCTACCGATGGGTGGCTAAAAAGTAAACCTCAAAATCAACTAATTTGATTTTTTAATTACACGTTGTGCGTCACGGGATTGATCACGTTTTTTTATTAGTTCACGTTTGTCGTATTTTTTGCGACCTGTACCGATACTAATACGTAGTTTTATGTATCTGCCAGTTGTAATTAATTCTGTTGGAATAATGCTTTGGCCACGTTTTTTGGCCTCTGATAACTGATCAATTTCACGTTTTTTCATAAGTAACTTGCGGCTGCGGACTTGCTCAGTGTCGGAAAGCTTGGCCCCTAAAAAGCCGGTGATTGTAGCATTGAGTAAGTACAGCTCATCGTCCTTAAAAACAACGTAAGCTCCACGCAAATGCCCGTGACCTAGTCGTAATGACTTAGTTTCTTTGCCATTCAAAACTAAACCTGCCACATAACTTTCTTTGAGGTCGTAATCAAACTTGGCACGCTTGTTGGTAATTTTTTTGGTTTGAGCTTGTTTTTTTGCCATAAACTAATTATGAGCTAAATTGACAAAAAACACAATATATGTTTAATATGTTTTTTGATCTATTTTCGACGAAAGACTAGTCTCGTCAGCCGCCTTTGCCTGACCTATCTTGTCTTTGGCAGTATTCCATAAATCTGGATGGCCATTTTGTTTGAGCCAGTACCACCATTCTGGTCCCCATAGGTAGATTTCTCTGATACCGGTGTCAAGACCGTACTGAATTCGATCATCTAACCTCTCGGCATCTAAAGATTTATACATTTCTGGGATATCTTTTGCCTGGTTCATCTTATAGCCCTCTGGTAGCCATGCCTCAGTTTGTAATTCGTGAATTACCATACTTTTTCCAGAAACTATCTCACCGTAACCGGCCAAGCTAGAGTAAAACCAAGCTGGATAAGGATATTCAAAATAACGTTTTGTAGCAGTTTTATCCCAAACACGCTTATAAATCGATACTGCAAATTGATCTGGTGTCGGACTACGCATTGGCACACCGCCCCAGTTATTGCTTCGACTAATGATAAGTTTATGGTTAGAGTCAAGTCGCTTTACTAAATCTGCTTCGGCAACCAAACGATCTCGACTAAAGTCGGTACACTCACCAAACACGCTCATAAAATACTCATTTTCTAGCTGGTAGCTTTCTAGAGCGGGATTGTCTTTGTAGCGATTGACTGTGGCTTCGATGTAGCGATATAAGTCAGCTCGCCACTCTTCAATTGGTCGACCTTTTGCCCAAGATGGCTCATGACACTCTGGCCAGCGTGGTTGACGTAACCCGATAGCTAAAGATACTTTTGAGCCAGATTCCTCGGCCTTTTTAAATTGCCAGTCTAGTTCTGAAAAGTCATAAGTACCTCTGTTTGCTTCAATATTTTTCCAATAACTAACTAAGCGAAATTGTCTAATACCAAGATCATCAATCATTGCGTCCATTGTGCCTTCTGGGTCTAGTCCAAAATAACGGGCATAGTCTGGCACGAAAGTTACGCCTAATTTAAGTGGCTCGTTTTTGTGCTTGTTAATGTAATATTGGCCACCAATGTAAGTAAAAAGTACGATAACTAAAAAACATGACATTAAAGCTGCCGCTACCTTGTATGTAACAGATAAATGATTAAACCAACTAAAATATTGCTTAGGGTTGGTCGTTTTTTTGGTAGAAGACTTTTTGGACATAATTTAGCTTAAAATAATACTAAGATAGCAGAATAATCTAATGTATAATAAAAGCATAACAGCAATAAAATAAATATGGAAGATGCACTATAACAGACAAGATCCCCAGCTGCCTAATGATACTTCGTGGAACTATGAATCAGATGACTTTATATTTTATGAAAAAATCAATCAGGTAACCGAAAAAATCAATGGTTTATCTTATGATGAAGTAAGCTCTATGTTGGAGCAGAAGATTGTCGATTGCAAATTGACAGGTTTGAAATATCTTAAGCTCTCTAGTGACAGTAGAGTACATTCGGCGGTTGTGCATTTCAACCCTTTTGGTAACTCGTTAAATGGAAGTATGTTAATACGGGCTTTTTATATCCAAAAAGTACTTGAAGAGTTTGACTTTAAGGACGGTAATGGTTTCTTGCCTGACATGATTAGCTTCACCGCTGTCAACGCAAGGCAGAGGTTTAAGCCAAATAGAACGCAGCTAAAAGCTATTGCTAATGGCGATTTTGCAAAGATTGCTGAAGTATATGTAAAATCGTTACAATCTCAAGGCTATACCCAGCTATTTATCATTGGTTTTTCTCAAGGGGCAACTTTGGCAGCAGCAGTTGCTCACCGAGCAGTACTTAGTGGGATAGAGGTCAGTCATGCAGTTTTTGGAGAGCCAGCAAATGTGCAAAATAGACGGAAACGAAAATTATCAAGAAGTTTTATACGTGACTACAAACACCTTAAAAAGGCTGTTGACGATAGTCGAATCGTACATCTAACACCATACTCGAGTCCAAGCAAACTAAAGATATTTACCAGTATTTTATATCGGCCAAGGCTAAATTATTCCTTGGTCGCCGGATTATCACATGGTTCATTTGAGCGTGATTTTGAGTATCTAGCTAACTCAAAGACGGTTGTGACTATTGGCTGGAGTGGACTGGGGTCGGTTTGTCCTCCAGAAACAATAAAACAAATTATAGCCAAAACTCGCCAATTGCCTACTTCTAACTCAATTTATACGGTGTCTGTAAGTAATACTTCGCATGTATGGGCCGATCGCGTCAATTTACTGGCTACGTTTTACATCTATGGCCTAACTAGGCAGGCTGATTAGCTATGGCCAGTCCTACTTTAACCATCGTGATACCGGTTTACAATGAAGAATTCGATATTGCCCAGTGTCTGTGGTCAATTGCTAAGCAAACTGTCGCACCTGACGAAGTAATAGTTGTAGACAATAACTCTAGCGACAATTCTGTAAAAATTGCCAAAAAATTTAAATTTGTCAGAGTTATACATGAACCCAATCAAGGCATAGCATATGCCCGAAACGCTGGGTTTGATGCGGCTAAAAGTCAGATTATTGGTCGAATTGATGCTGACTCAAGGCTTAGTCCAAGCTGGGTGTCGGCGGTCAAACGTTATTATTCTTTCGAAACCAATCTAGCCACAGGCGTCAGTGGTCAAGGCTATTTTTATAACACAATTTGGCCAAAGTTTGCTGGTAAAATCCAACACAGCTTTGCCTTCAAGTACAATAAGCTAATTTTGGGTAATTATATACTTTGGGGATCAAATATGGCTGTCCCAAAGTATCTGTGGGATATTGTAAAGAGTGATACTTGTTTTCAGCGTAATATTCATGAAGATATTGATCTTGCTATACACCTAAGTCGCATGGGTTTTCAGATAAATCACCGCAAGAGTATGGTTGTAGGTGTCAAAATGAAACGAGTAATGAATGATCGTAGCAGTCTATGGAGTAACCTCATGATGTGGCCACGGACTTTTTGGATGCATCACTACCAGTTGTGGTTTTTGGCTGGTTTCGGAGCAATTTTCCTGTATATTATGTCGTTTCCAGTTAGGTTAACCGATTATTTTAGGATTTATGCCCTAAATAAACCAAAAAGAACTAGGAATTTTTAGTATAATACCTGTCGAAGATAAGGATATATTTTGAGAATTGGATTTTTTACTGATAGTTATTACCCTAATATTAACGGCGTAACTTTAGTGATTGAAGCAATGCGAAGTAGTCTTTGCGAGCTAGACCATGAAGTTTATGTTTTCGCTCCAAAACCTCTAAATAAAAAAGACCAAAAAATTCACGACAAACTATATGTCAAGCGTGTTCCGGCTATTAATGATATGCTTTTTCATGATCAATCTACTAGTGTTTTTTTCCCTACCACACAGTATTTACGGGTGAAAAGACTGGAGCTTGATGTAATCATTATTTTTACGCCGGCACAGATAGGTCTACTAGGAAGCTACTGTGCTTTAAAGCTGGATATACCTTTGGTATCTTATTATGCTACCGATCTTGTGGAATATATTGAACGCTACCCATTTGCGATTTTGGGTGTTTTGGCACTGATGAGTACTACGCCGTTGGCACTTCGTATGAATACTCGTGATATTTTGCGGCTAATCAGGATAAGTATACCGGCAACAAGGAGCGATGAATTGTGGCGTAAAAAGATAGTCAAAGAGATGTTAAAAGATTTTCATGCACGTTGTTCACAGGTAATTGTGCCGTCGTACAAATCGGAACTACAGATGCAGTCCTGGGGGGTTAAGACTCCTATTGACATCGTTCCGTCAGGAGTTAATCCACCAGCAGACCTACATACTATCAGCGGTCAGGGTTTTAGGCATAAATATAAAATACCGACATGCATACCGGTGATTATGTATCTTGGCAGAGTTGCCAAAGAAAAAAACATTGATACTCTCATAGAAGCCATGAATGAAGTTCTAGAGGCTGTACCAGAGGCTTTTTTGGTTATTGTTGGCAACTTTGATTACCGTAAAACCCTTGAATCCAAGGTGGCAAGAATGAACTTGTCTGGCTCAGTGATTTTTACCGGCAAAGTGTCTATAGATGACCGCTGGCAGGCTTTTAAAGCGGCTGATATTTTTGTATTTCCATCGGTTACAGATACTCAAGCTTTGGTAATCAACGAAGCAGCTTTGTGCGGACTGCCAATCGTTTGGTGTGATAAAGACGTAAATGGGGTTCTGTTAGATGGCCAGAGTGGTTTACTCTGTGAAAACACTGCTAATTCATTTGCCAAAACGATTATTAAGCTTTTAAATGATAAAGCTCTTATGGTCAGGTTGGGCCAGAGTGCCAGAGATAGAGCTACAAAAATGACCGAATATAGCCAAGCTAAAAAATTTAGCGAAGTTTTGAGTGGTTTAGTAAAGTAGCCTTCGCCATTTAAGCAAAAGTACCAGCCAAGCGATTTGCACTTTCGCTCATCGCATGAGTGTCGCCTTTGCCAATAACTAAAGCTGTTTCATACTCAGCTTCTGTTAATGCTTGATTAAGTGCCAGGTTGCCCTCTAGGGGGCTAACGGCATCGTGGCTACCGCAGAAAATTCTTAACTGAGTATTCTCTTTTGAAATATTTTCTTTGATGGTTCTGGCTAAATCTTGTCTTGCTAGTGCCTGCGGATAGGTTATGAACAAATCTATTGGGTGACTTAGTGCGAGTTCGCCAATTGCCCTAACCACTTTCAGAGTAGAATCTGGCTTAAGTGTCTCTGGGTTTTCATCTATATACTCTTCGCGGTTGGCTGCCGATTTTGTAAGCATATATGGCAAATAAATCAATAATCAATACCAGGGTTGGCTAAGTATTTTTGGTCGAAATGATGTTTTACTTTGTGCATTTCGGTAGCTATATCAGTTAGGTTTAGTAGCTCGCTTGGAAAGTTGCGGCCAGTTAGGCATAGGCTAGTTTTGGGTGATTTATCTTTAATAAGTTTTTTGAGTTGAGTTTTGGTAAGTAAGCCATCGTTGACAGCGTTGTTGATCTCGTCGCAAATAACTAACTGGTACTTGCCTGATGCTGCAGCTGTGTATGCTTGGTTGTAGGTGTCAAGAGCAGCTTGTTTGTGCTGATCTTTAGAGATATGGGCAGCACTAAGGTCGCCAGCATCGTAAAAACCTTTGCCGCCTTTATAGAAGTACAGCTGATCTTCGTAAGTGTCTTGGATATCACGAATAAAATTATGCTCGCCGACACCCCAATATTTTATAAACTGAATAAATGCCACATTCCAGCGGGTACCCAATGCCCTGACCATCAGCCCCAGGCCAGCCGAAGTCTTGCCTTTGCCGTCGCCAGTGTAGACTACAACGACCGATTCTTTTGTATTAAAATCCTCAAAAGCCATATATAAGATTTAGATTAGCGATAAAAGAGTTTGAGGTAAAGTAGGTTTTCTTTTAAATTTATGGTATAAAAATAAAATGGACCGTGGAGAGGCTTTTGGTATGTCACCCGAAGAATTACGTGAAAGATTTTTTATGCCGAGTTACGAACGGCCTGTTGCATGTGAAGAATTAATCGTTCCTGATTTCGGTATACCAAATATTCCTGGCAGAAATACAGATGAACTTGAGGTTCTTTCAGATCTGGTATTTGCATATAAAGCTTTTACAATTCGTGGTAACGAAACCGAAGAAGAAAAGAATCTAACAGTCGAGAAGATATGTGAGCATAATGGAATAGATTTTGTAACTTTTGATATGTCAACTTGCACGGGGGGTACTGATACAAAGAAGCTCAAAAGATTTATTGAAGAAACCTGCATAATTGATCGCCAAAAAGAAGTGATTTTGTCGGTTAATGGGCTACAGAAATATTTATTTAGAGTAAGTGAATACATTGAAGCAAATTATGAAATTGGCAGGCAGCCGCATGCCCGTGGCACTTTTCAGAGGGGTTTGGCTGAGTTCTTTGCGTCGTCGATGAATAAATATCCGCTTTTAAGGCTATGTGCAACAATAGATGATCCTGAGGTTGTACTACCTGGTAGCTTTTATGGATGTGATGTATTTACAGAAACTGCAGAAATTAATAAGCCGGCAAAAGCAGCTCGAAAAGCTTTAATATACACTTTGGTTGCCCAACATGAATGGGATGAAGCTTACAGAGGTAGGCCAAGTATATTTGATATTGAAACAGATCAACAATACGTAAGAGATATTGTTAAAAGAACAAAAGCTAAAACATCTGACCAGATTAGAGAAAGTGTTAGAGGTGCTTTAGGTAATTTTAGTGGTGCTGTAGAAGAAGCTTATGAAGGTGAGGGCGATTTTCCGTCGATGACAATGAGGGCTTTGTGGCTACTGGTCTGCAAGCCAAAAGATGAAAAAATAGATTTTTCTTGATAATTTATTTACAGAGGTGGTATAGTATAAGTAAATGTATATTATGGCCGCTAAAAAATCGTCCAAAAATTCAGAAATTGCCAAAGCTCGACTAGCGTTTATTAGTGGACTAATGGATACGTTTTGGCGTTTGGGAACAGCAGTTTTGTTGCCTACTATAGTTGGTTATTTGGTTGATCAAGCCAAAAACACTGAAAAATATGTTGTAATCGGCATTTTTGTTGGTATAATTTTGGCGGTAATGTTGATAATTAAGCAAGCGTTGGAGGTCACACGGTCATGAACTGGATAGTTGCTGAAGCTAGTGGTCCACATATTGCGATTACACCAGAAAAATTATTTGAGATTGGTAGCTTTCAGATCACAAACTCAATTTTTTATGGCTGGATTTCGGCTATAATTATCGTCTGTCTCTTGCTATATATGAAGAGTAAGGTCAAACTCGGTGGCACAAAAGGCATCTCTGATCTACTAGATGGCGGAACTGAGTTTATATTGGGTACTTTAGAGTCAAGCCTAGGTTCTCGTAAACGAGCTGTGCGGTATGCCCCGCTGTTTGTGACAACCTTTTTCTTTATTGTTATGAATAACTGGTTGGGGCTGTTGCCGGGTGTTGGACCAGCAGTTGAGTATCATGGCTCGCCTTTGCTGCGGCCGTTTACAGCAGACCTTAACGCGACTTTGTCGATGGCGATTGTAATGGTGTTAGTTGTAATCTACCTGTCTATGCGTGAGTCTAGTCCGCTTAGGCACGTGCGTCACTATTTTCAGGGTAGCCTTAAAAACCCAATGACTATTATCTTAGGTATGTTAGAGATGTTTAGTGAGCTTACGCGTATCGCATCATTGGCTCTACGACTTTTTCTTAATGTGGTGATTGGCGAGATTTTGATAGCAATTTTTGCACACCTGGGGTCATCTGCTGCACCTCTGTCTGCTTTACCCTTTACTCTACTAGAGATTTTTGTTGGCCTGTTGCAGGCCTATATATTTGTTGTTTTGTGTATTTCTTATCTGGCGGTCGCCACTTCGCATAATCATGATGAAAGTCATGGCAAGGAGATGACTTAAAAGAGAAGAAACAAATTGACTAAATGTCAAAAATTATATAAATTATGTTAAGTTAAGCAGAAGTAAATTAAGGAGTAAAATATGCATTTATTAGCAGAAGCAGTTAATGTTGTACCACTAGCAAAAGGTATTGCACTAGGGTTTGGTGTGATGGGGCCAGCTATCGCCATTGGGTTGATTGGTGCGGCATTTATGAATGGAGTTAGCCGTAATCCAGAAAGTGCCAAGTTTTTGGGCCAGATGCTTGTATTCGTTTCTTTGGCTGAGTTGTTTGGATTAATCGCTTTCGCCAGCATATTTATCATCAAATAACAGGATATTTGTCTAGAATGCATGTTTCGAACAAAAAAATCCAATCTGCGTTTGTCGTACCTTCAAGCATGATTTACTTGCAGTTTTCATTTTTTATACCAAATTTGCAATATTTTAGAAAATATTCCATTGAATGTATGAGGAATAATAGTTTATGATAAATTTAATCACAAATTTTGCGAACGAAGCTGCTGCAAGCGACGGAGGAATATCGGCACTTGGCGTTGACGGCAAAGCCTTTTTGATCCAATTTATTACTTGGATTTTGGTGTTTGTCATCTTAATAAAATTTGTTTTTCGTCCAGTAATAGATTTGCTAGAAAAGCGTCGTAAAACTATTAGTCAAGGTGTGGAGCTAACTACTGAAATGCTGAAGGAAAAAGCCAAGCTTGAAGAAGAAGTTGAAAAAACAATGGTTAAAGCTCGAGCTGAGGCTAAAGATATGATTGCTAAAACTCAAGATCAAGCCAAGGCCATCGTAAAAGATGCCGAGGACGAAGCCAAAGTAAGGGTTGACGTGATGGTCAAAGAGGCGAAATCAAAAATTGCCGATGAAACTCTGAAAGCTCGTCGCACGTTAGAAAAAGACATTGTTAGTTTGGTTGTTGAAGCTACTGAGATTGTTGCTGGTGAGAAAATCGATGCTAAAAAAGACGCCGATTTGATTTCTAAGGCTTTAAAAAAGGACAAGATAAATGGCTAAATTTTCGCGATCAGCACTGGTAGAGTATATTGCAAATCATTTTGGTGATTCTAACTTACCAGATAAAACGGCAGCTTTTTTGATTGATAGTGGCAAAGCTAGCGAACTAGAGTCGATTATGCGAGATGTTAATGAGTATCGGAAAAATAAAGACGGCATAAGCGAGGTTACTGTTCGGGTCGCTCACGCTTTAACACCAGAAGTTCGGCAGCAAATTGAGGCAAATATCAAGCTGCATTCACCGAATGTTAAAAAATTGATTTTGCATGAAGTTGTCGACAAAAAATTGATTGGCGGTGTTGTGCTAGAGTTTGCTAATGAAGTAATGGATGCTAGTGTTCGTGGCCGGCTGAACAGATTGAAGGAAGCAATACTATGAAATTGGATCAATTTAATAAAGTGTCAAGAGTAAAGAATCAGGATTTTAGAAAAATCCTTAGTTTGCGTCTCTTTGCTCGGGACTCTGTGACTAAAAGGAGCTTTAAATAATGAGTGAAATTAATGTAAAAGAGCTATCTAGTGAGATTCGCAGTGCTATTTCTGGACTGAAAAACCAGCAAGATGTTCAGAATGTTGGCGTGGTCACTAGAGTTGGTGATGGCGTGGCTTGGATTTATGGACTACGTGATGCTGGCTTCAACGAAGTGTTGGAGATTGACAACAATGATGGCTCTAAGGTCACTGCATTTGCCCTTAATTTAGGTGAAAATGAGATTGGTGCGGTGATTTTGGGTAGTGATTTGGGCGTAAAGGCTGGTGCGAAGGTGACTCTAACTGGTAAAAGCTTACAAATTCCAGTTGGTAAAGAGATTTTGGGTCGTGTGGTTGATCCGCTCGGTAATCCGCTAGATGGCAAAGGACCACTTAAGACCAAGACTACTAACCCAATTGAACGAAATGCAGTAGGTGTTTTGGGCAGAAAAAGTGTACATGAGCCACTGATGACAGGTATTACGGCGATTGACTCGTTGGTGCCGATTGGTCGTGGACAGCGTGAGCTAATAATTGGCGACCGTCAAACAGGTAAAACAGCAATTGCGATTGATACAATGATTAATCAGCATCGTCAAAAAACTGGTGTCTATAACATCTATGTAGCAATTGGTCAAAAAGCGTCAAAGGTTGCTAGAATTGTCGAGCGACTAAAGCGTGAAGGTGTGATGGACCAGACTGTTGTTGTGGCAACATCGGCATCAGATCCAGCTGCCATGCAATACTTGGCTCCTTATGCTGGTACAGCGATTGGTGAATACTTCCGTGATAATAGCGAGCATGCTCTTATAATCCATGATGATTTGTCTAAACATGCCAATGCTTATAGGCAGATGAGCTTATTACTTCGTCGTCCTCCAGGACGCGAAGCCTTCCCTGGTGATGTGTTTTACTTGCACTCTCGATTGCTAGAGCGAGCCGCAAAACTATCCGATAAATTAGGAGCTGGTTCTCTTACTGCCCTGCCGATTATCGAAACTCAGGCTGGCGATATCTCGGCTTACATTCCAACTAATGTGATTTCGATCACCGATGGTCAGATTTTCCTTGAAACAAACCTATTTTATCAAGGAATTAGGCCAGCTATCTCTGTTGGTACGTCAGTATCACGTGTTGGTGGGTCGGCTCAGACTAAAGTAGTTAAACAAGCCTCCGGTGGACTAAAATTAAGTCTGGCTCAGTTTAGAGAATTGGCGGCTTTTGCACAGTTCTCAACTGATTTAGACTCTGACACTAAACATCGAATCGAGCGTGGTCGTCGTTTGACTGAACTACTAAAACAGCCACAATACTCACCATTTGCCATTTGGGAGCAAGCGGCCATGTTGTTTGCTGCTAATGATGGTGCGTTTGACGCTGTGCCAGTCGAAAAAATAAATCAAGCTCGCGATGGACTACTAAATGAACTAAAACGATCTCACAAAAAGGTAGTAGATTCTCTAAATACTGGCGACAAACCAAGTGAAGATACTATAGCTATCATTAATAAAGTTGCTAAAGAAGTTGCTAAAGGTTACAAGTAATGAGGCAAGAGTTAGGAATTGAGAGCCAAGGATTGAGCAGCCGCACAGTGGTTGTGATGTCTCATGATTCTTTATGTATGACTCAAGCAAACTTCCAAAGGAGCTTACGAAATGGCTAACACGACTTCGCTAAAAAGACGAATTGGATCGGTCAAAAATACTCGACAAATCACTAAAGCTATGGAGCTAGTGGCTGCCTCTAAGATGAAAAAGGCTCAAGAGCAGGCTGTCGCGTCGCGAAGTTACAGGATTGCAGCCGGTGATTTACTAAGGAAGTTAAGTAACGTAAGTGATGTTGAGAGGAGTAGCTTATTTGAGCTGCGAGATATGAAGAAGTGTCTTTTTGTGGTTGTAACTAGCGATATTGGACTAGCTGGAGCTTATGACGCCAATGTGCTGAAGGCGGTTACTAAAGAGTTTCGCGAAAATCACAGTGCTGGAGTTAAGAACGAAGTGATTGCCATTGGCAAAAAAGGCTCACAATTTTGCTCGCGGCTAAAAGATGTAGTAATGATTGCTAGCTATCCAGCTTTTGGCAATCAACCAAAAGGAGCCGACATTCGTCCGGTAGTTCAGACGGTTTTAGAAAAATATGAGTCAGAAGATGTTGATCGAGTTGTGGTAATTTATACAAAGTTTGTGTCAAGTATTACGCAAACTGTTGAAGGTTTGCAGATTTTGCCAGCTCGCACACCAGTGGAAGACAAAAAACTTTCAGAGCTAGAAGTAGCGGTTTTTGAGCCGTCAATTGAGTCAATTGTAGAATCTTGCGTTAAGCGTTTGATAGAAGTCCAGATATGGCAAGCAGTATTAGAAAGCATGGCTAGTGAGTTTTCATCACGTATGATGGCAATGAAAAACGCTACTGATAACGCTAGTGATATTATTGATGATTTAACATTAGAAT
>CAZTQB010000006.1:0-48170 GCA_964615775.1 uncultured Candidatus Saccharibacteria bacterium
TGGCAGGGGAGACAGGACTTGAACCTGCGACACTCGGTTTTGGAGACCGATGCTCTACCAACTGAGCTACTCCCCTACATCTCTAGCATAATTATATCATTTTGGAGTTATGTTAAGTACATGAATATAAAAAAATGTGGTATATTTTATATTATTATGTTGAGCAAAAAAATGAATATTGCAAAACCTTTTATTGTTATGATGTATGGCTTCCCTGGGGCCGGTAAGTCAGCACTGGCTAAACAAATGTCTGAAGAGTTCAATATGGTACACGTGCAAGAGGACAAGATTTTACATGAGCTTTTCGGTGGCAAAGTTTCACCACAAACACTCAAAGCAGTTCGCAAAATTACTAATTATTTAGTTAAGGATTATTTAAAAGCTGGTATCTCTATAATGTACGATGCCTCGATTCACCGAGAAAATGATCGACGCAAAGTCCGAGAGATGGCCCATGCCCAAAAAACTAAGCCTTTAATTGTCTGGTTACAAGTTGATCCAGAAACAGCCTTTGAACGCACTCAAAAACGTGACCGTCGTACTTCGGAAAATAAGTATGCTTCGGAATATACCGAAGATGAATATCGCGACATCATTTCACATATGCAAAACCCAGTGCATGAAGATTATGTAGTGATAAGTGGTAAACACACCTTCAAGACTCAACGTTCCAACATTGTTAAAAAACTAGTCGATATGGGAATTTTGACCATGACAGAAGCTCAAGGCAAGATTATTAAACCCGAGCTGACCAACCTTATTCCAAAACCAAGTTTGCAAATGCGTGGCGATATAATTAATCGCAATATTTCTATAAGATAAAATGCCATCAAATAGCTACGAATTAGAATTACCAGAAATTGGGCTTGTAAAAGTTACCAAAAAGTCGGGCATGCGGTCACTGAAGATTCGGCTTAGCCCTAATGGTAATGTGCTGGTATCGGTGCCAAAACTTACTCCAAAATATATTGTACATAGGTTTATTAAAGATCGTACTGACTGGATAGTTAAGAATCGTCCTAAAACAGTAAGCTCTATATATAATGATGGTGATGAAACTTTGAGCGGTATTAAACTGTATATAAAATACGGTGAAGGTCGAAATTTTTCAAAAGTTTTGTCAAATAAATTGTACGTCAAAATTAACCAAACAAACGGCATAAAAGCTAAATCTAGTCAAGAATATATTGAGAGTAAACTGACCTCAGCTATGAAACTGCAAGCCGAGAATGTTTTATTGCCTAGGTTGTTAGAATTATCAAAAAAATTTGAATATAACTTTAACCAAGCTTATGTAAAGAAAGTTATTAGTAGGTGGGGAAGTTGTGATTCTAAGCAAAATATTAATCTTAATATATATCTTGTACAGTTGCCACAAGTTTTGCAGGATTACGTGATTATTCATGAGCTTGCCCACACTAAACATATGAGCCATGGAACTAGTTTCTGGGCATGCGTCGAGCAAATGATGCCCAGCTATAAACTTTACCGAAAAATGCTTAAAAATTATCAGCCAACAATTATACTTAAATCTTCAACCAGCAAATAATCTACCGAGGAAACTGTATTCATTACTATATATCCGAAGTAATTTTCATGAAATAGTTGTGTTTTTGATATACTAAACTTAAGCATGAACAATAACTTAAATGGTGAGCTAAGCTCATTGGTGTCTGAGTACCAAGCACAATCTGTTAAGTCGGCTGAGCTTGAACGCGAGCGTTTGCTGAGTTTGATTAATAGTATGGCGGACGGTGTAGTAGCCACCGATGAACACGGTAAGATTGTATTATATAATGGTGCAGCAATTAATATTTTGGACGTAAATACCAATATTGCCAAAAAAACATTTGATAAGATTGCCAAATTTATCGATAAGAATAATCAATTAATTGACTTAACTGAACTCATTGTTTCAGTAAAAACTCAAATTACATCACGTGACTACAAAATTTCTTACAAAGATAAAAGTGTTAGCAATATTTACTTGTCAATTGCACCTGTTAAACTAGGTTTTGGTAAAGATGGTAATCGCGGTTTTGTAGTACTGCTGCGTGATATTACTCGTGAAAAATCATTAGAAGAAGAACGTGACGAATTCATTAGTGTAGTTAGTCATGAACTACGAACACCGATTGCAATTGCCGAAGGAAATGTTAGTAACGCTCAGCTTATTGCTAGTAAACAAGTTAAAAATCAGATGATCGATAATTCGTTAAAAGTTGCCCATGAACAGATTGTGTTTTTAGCCGGCATGATAAATGATCTCTCAACGTTATCTAGGGCAGAACGAGGAGTTTTAAAAGTAGAATGTGAGCCTATAAATACTCATGATTTGGTGTTAGACCTTCAAAAAACTTATTTATCTGCCGCAGAATCAAAAGGCCTGAAATTGAAAACAAAACTTGATCCTAAATTAGAAATTTTGAATTCTTCAAAACTGTATGTTCGTGAAATTTTGCAGAACTTTATCACTAACGCTATCAAGTACACCGAAAAAGGCTCAGTAACGATTGCCGCACTGCCCTATGAAAGTGGCGTAGTTTTTGAGGTCAGTGATACAGGTATTGGTATCAGCAAAACTGACCAAGAGCGTGTTTTTGATAAATTTTTCAGAAGTGAGGACTTTCGCACTAGGTCTACCAACGGAACCGGACTTGGGCTATACGTAACTATGAAGCTAACTCGCTTAATAAACGCAAAAGTAAGCTTAGAGAGTGAACTTAATCACGGTTCGTGTTTTATTATTACAATACCGAACTTTAACAAACTTTAGTTACATATCAACTTTTGGTAGTTTGGGATAAGCTCTTAAAACTGGCATGCAAATATTACGACCTTTCCAGATGACTTTAGAAAATTCATAAGCCCACATAGAGTAATTAACCACAATAACTTCCATGATTATCATCAATGGCAGAAAAAGTACCCAAATTAGATTACTGCTTTTAAAGACATAGAGGTTTAGGCAAAATTGCATATAAAGCAATATTAAAATTGACAAAAGACAAAGAATCGCCACATAAAACCAACCAAATACTATAGCTTGAACAAACATAAAAAATGGTGAAAAAACTATAAAAAGTAAAAAAAGTGATCTAACTAGAACATTTTCTGGACGATTTTTTAGCTCTGGATATTTGCCACGAAGTGCTGTTTGCCACTGGTCGCCCAATCCTTTCGTACTGTATAGGCCAAGGCCATCGAACGAAAATAAAAATTTGTACCTATTATCTTTAGCAACTTTTTCAGCAATCAACTGTTCTGGTCGAATGTTATTTTTATATCCACTAAAACCACCGAAATTTTTTAAAATTTTTTTGTCGATTAACCAGCAAGTAGAAAGTACTGGTAAATTTTGCTTAAAAAATTTAGGGTAAAACAGTTCATTCCAGTATCTCATTGGCTGAAGAAAAAAACTTTTTACATACTTATGAGAGCGAGTCGGTAGAACGCTTAACATCGATAATCTATTGTTTATTAGTGTCTCGATCAGTAATCGATGAGTTTTTTTGTCAAAATGCGTGTCTACACCACAAAAAATAATATATTTACCTTCGGCTTCGTCTAGTAATTGCTGATAAGCGTAATTTTTTGCAAGCCAACCTTTAGGTGGAGTTTTACCTTCAACAAACCTTACGCCTCTATGAGCAAAATCCCTAATAATATCAGGTGTAGAGTCTAGCGAACAGTCATCTAGTACTAAAATCTCAAGTTTCGGATAGTCAGATTGCAATAGGTCTTTTAAGCACTCGTTCAAATTTTTGGTTTCATTACGAGCAGGTAGAGCAACAGTTAGGCTTGGAAGATCTACATCGGCTGTAAGTTTTTTGGGAAATTTAAAAGCTGAACCAAGCCTAATATATTTAAAGTGCCTTATTAGTACTAGACAAAAAAGTAGCTGCACACTAGCCAAGACAAACACGTTTGTTTGAGCTGGAATTGCAAAATAATAGTCGAATGACCAGATTGCTACAACAAATAACAAAAAACTGTTTAAGGCTAGTTCACTACGAATTGTTCTAGCTCGCAGCTGCTCGGTATTTAACCGACTAGCCACTAATCTCAAAAACGAAAAAAGTCTGTAAATCTGAATAAAAATAATTAATGAAAGTATGATTGGGTCAATACGGCTAAAAATAAGTAAACCAATACTAGTACCGACCATAATGGACATCACAAATGCCCAAAACTTATGCAAATTCCAAAAAAATTTTGACTGTAAAATTATCCCAACAATTACAGTAAAAAGTGCAAACAGTATCCCAAAAAGATATAAATTATCCCCACCATAAATCATATATAAAGCATACCATACTAAACATGACTAAAGATCGTAAATATCTCATTGACTGGTGGTTATTAATTGTGGTAAGATTGACACATCAAAAGCAAAGCTTACTAGTATGTAAGCTTTTTTAATTGGAGAACACATGGCTAAAAAGGATGACAAAGCCCCCAAAGTTACTGTCAAAAGGTCTATAACTGGTAAGAAAACCCAGACTGTTCGCGAAAGAGCAAAAGCCGAACAGACCAAGAAGCCTCGTAGACTTAAAACTACCGCTGGTAAAATGAAACAGCCGCTATCTAAGGCACGTACTTTTAGTAAAAAAGAGTACCATGTTGTACCGTTACCTGATAATAAAATTGGCCGATTTCTCGGCAATAAAGTCTACTTAGTTCCTAGATTTTTTGTTAACTCGTTTAAAGAGCTACGTTTAGTAACTTGGCCAAACAGACGTGAAACAGTCGCTTTAACCTTTGCCGTATTTATTTTTGCTATCGTTTTCGCTAGCTTTGTTGGACTTTTGGACTGGGGTTTTGGTGAGTTATTTAAGAGATTTATATTAAAAAAATAGTAGTAATAAAACTGGAACTTTTAGAAAGGAAATAAAATGTCAAAACGATATGACTCAAAAAAACATTGGTATGCAATTCACACGTATAGTGGTTACGAGGAAAAAGTTGCCGAGAGTATTCGTCAGCGAGCAGACAGTCTAGAAATGGCCGATAAAATCTTTGACGTTGTAGTACCAAAGGAAAAGATGATTGAAATCAAGAACGGCAAGCGTAAGGTTGTTGAAAAAAAGATTTTCCAAGGTTATGTACTTGTACAAATGAAGCTTAGTGAAGATGCTTGGTATATTGTGCGTAATACGCCAAACGTAACAGGTTTTGTTGGAACTGGTACCGAGCCGTCACCCGTATCCGACGAAGAGATGGAAAAAATCAACAAGCGAATGGGTCTAGAGCAGCCAAAACACAAGATTGACTACTCTGAAGGCGAGGTGGTGAGTATAATCGATGGACCATTTAAGGGCTTTGATGGCACCATCAGCGAAATTGATCAAACTAAAGGCAAGATTAAAGTTCTAGTCAGCATGTTTGGCCGAGAAACACCGGTGGAACTTGACGGACTTCAGGTTAAAAAAGTCTAAAATACAACCACTTACGTTAGTGCAATTAATAGAAAAAGTTGATAACTACGTGCAGAACAAATAATCAAAGAGGCTAGCGTAAATAATGTTTTGGTGCTATAATAGTGACTGTTACGCACTTCTATTTAATTAAAACGGGAAGGAGATATCACTATTTATTAGTGAGTCGAAAATACTATGGAAGCAAAAAAAGTAAAAGCAAATCTAAAAATGCGAATTGCAGCTGGCAAAGCATCGGCCGCACCGCCAGTTGGTAGTACACTTGGTCAGTATGGTGTAAATATGATGGATTTTATTCAACCATTTAACGACGCCACCAAGGGAATGAAAGGTGTCGTTACTGCACATATTGCGATTTACGAAGATCGCACAATGGACTTTAGAGTTGTTTCACAGGCTACTGATGAACTTATCCGTGAAAAGTTAGGTGTTCAAAAAGGTTCAGGTAAGCCAAATAGTGAGAAACTAAGCAAAAAATTATCTCAGACTGATTTAATAGCTATAGCAGAAACCAAGATGACAGATATGAATGCTGATAATTTAGAATCTGTAAAAAAGATGGTAGCTGGCACCGCTCGTAGCATGGGTGTAGAGGTGGAAGGTTAAGTATGGGTGAAAAAGGCGAACAAATCGAACCTAACGTAGGAGCAGAGCAACCAGAAGCCCAGCTTATTGACGAAGAAACCAAAAGACGGCTCGCAGAAACTGCGTCGTCAGTCGCAATTCACGGAAACACCAATTGGGGTATGCCTACAGACGAACTAAGGGATATACTTACAACTTCATAATTTAAATTTGTGGGAGAGCTAGAAAAAACTCGAAATTACCACGGAAGGAATAACAATGACAAAAGACGACATTAAAGATACTGAGAGCGTATCAACTAAAGAAACCGAAGAGGTGACTAGCGAAAAGTCAACAAAACCAACTGCTAAAGCAGGCAAAAGAAGCGAAAAAGGCTTAAAAGAGTCTGAAGCTAAGCAAGACAAGATAGAGAAACAACTCTTACGAAGTGAAGATGATACAGAAACCGAAGACAAGCCAAAGCAACACGCTAACCCAACTCGCTCAAAACTAGAACGTAAAAGTAAGAAATACCGTAAAGCCAGCGAACTTGTTGAAAAAGACAAACAGTATTCGCTAAGTGAAGCAATCGAGCTTGCTACCAATTCTAGTACCACTAAGTTTGATGCAACTGTTGAGATTCATGTTCGTTTGAACGTTGACCCTAAACAGGCTGATCAAAATATCCGAGACAACCTAGTGCTGCCCGAAGGCACTGGTAAAAAAGTTCGTGTGGCTGTGTTTGCCGACGAAGACATAGCCAAAGAAGCAAAAAAAGCCGGGGCTGATGTAGCTGGTGGTGATGAATTTTTGAAGCAGCTAGACAAAGGAATAATCGATTTTGATATTCTGATTGCTACGCCAAATGTAATGGCCAAACTAAGCAAATATGCACGAAGTCTGGGGCCAAAAGGTCTTATGCCAAATCCTAAAAGTGGTACTGTAACTAATGATGTCAATAAAGCTATCGCAAATGCCAAAGCTGGGCAAGTTGAATACCGCGTCGACAGCACAGGTATCGTACACCTTGGAACTGGCAAAGTTAGCTTCGGCAAAGACAAACTTCAAAAAAATATCGATGCCGTAATTGCTAGTATCAAGTCTAATAAACCAGCCAGTATTAAAGGTGGATACGTAAAGACTGTATACATCTCAACTTCGATGGGTCCAAGCATCAAAGTGAATTCAAGCGAACTTGCTTAAAATTAAGCGTTGTAATAATACCTTTCAACACTTGAAAAGCATTAACTCCTTAGATTATTATATATGTTAATAACCTAGGGAGTTTTAAATTGGGAGTATATAGCAACAAGCAAATCTTAGCCAGTTTAGAAACAGGGCATATAGTGATTCACCCATTTATCCATGAACATATGGCTGGCAGCAGCATGGATGTCACGCTTGGCAATTGGTACTATCGTACCGAGAGAACCAGTGAAGGTAGCTTTTACAATCCTTTTGATGAGAGTGATGTATCGCGTTACTTTGGCTCACCGCTTCAAGCAGAGATTCATAAAGACTGGGCCGAGCGACACGGTCGCAAACTATTCAATAACATCCCCGCTGAGCAGCAAATAATCATCCTTCGACCACATGAGCGAATTTTAGCCCATACACACGAATTTATTGGCATAAAAGCTCCAGGCACCAGTACTATGCAGGCTCGTAGCACCTGGGGACGTAACGGCGTGGCGGTTTGCTTAGATGCTGGCTGGGGTGATCCTGGCTATGTTAATCGTTGGACAATGGAAATTTATAATATGAACCAACACGAATCTGTAGTTTTGCCGGTCGGCGAACGGATTGCACAAGTGGTATTTTACGAAACTGGCGAAGTAGATGGCGAATACAAGAAAATGACCGGCAAATATCAGACTAGTACTAGTGATGACTTGAAAAGCATTATAAAAAATTGGCAGCCAGAGCAAATGCTACCGCGAGCCTACAAAGATAAACGTAAAACACCGCTAGCTATTAAAGGATTAAGTAAAAATGTCTAATCCCTCATTCTCTAAAGAGGGTGGGGATAATAAAACAGATAAAGGCATTTTTATTGTTATTGAGGGTACTGACGGTTCTGGCAAGGGTACTCAATTTGACCTTTTAAAAGAACGACTGCACAAAGCAGGATACGAAATTGCAACTTTTGATTTTCCACAATACGACCAACCATCTAGTTTTTTTGTCAAAGAGTACCTAAATGGAAATTACGGATCTAGCAAGGAAGTCGGGCCATACACAGGTTCAATTTTTTATGCTCTTGATCGTTATCAAGCTGCACCAAAGATACGTGAAGCCATTAATCAAGGTAAGGTTGTGCTAGCTAACCGTTTTACAGGTAGTAATATGGCTCACCAAGGTACAAAATTTGCTACCAAAGATGAGCGAAATGGTTATTTTAGCTGGCTAGAAGCGATAGAATTTAAGATGCTTGGCATTCCACGGCCAGACTTGTCGATTGTTCTACGGGTAGACGCTGAAATTGCTCAAAAATTAGTCGATAATAAGCAGTCCAGAAGCTATACTGACAAAAAACGAGATTTACACGAAGCAGACTTAATGCATCTAAAGAGAGCTGTGGAAGTTTATGATGATTTATGTGAGCTTTTTCCGAACGATTTTAAGCAAATTGACTGCGTGAGAAGTGGGCAAATTATGTCAATTGAGACAATTTCTGGCTTAATCTGGCAAACAATTTTACCAGAATTGCCAAATAAAACTAACAGCAAAAGTGAGGAAAAAGTGAAGCAAGAAGCTTTAAAAAACACAACTAAATTTATCACCTCAAAGAATGGCGTTAACTATATTAACGAAGAAGGCATCAAGGAAATATCGAAGTATGTTACATCAGCGACTGGTAATGTTTATGCATTTAATGACCAGCTTAGTGCAGTAACAATTGCCGCAGCTATGGCACGTTTATCTCGTCGTGGTGACGATATGCGAGTCACAATTTTGGACGAATTTATGGGTGAAGCTGGTAAAGATGCATCATTACTAAAAAGAGTGATTACGGCTTACGGCGATGATTCTGTGCAACAGTTAACTGGTCAACATTTGGTGGTCGAGGGTGCCTCTCAGCTACTTACCAAAAAATTAGAATGGGGCAGACTTGCTTCGTATCTAGAGCAATCGACTCGTTATATTTACTTCGACCAGAAAGATTTATCTGGCAAATATCGCTACTATACACCAGATTATCTAAAGTCTGATATTAAGAAAATTTATAACCAAACTATAGATCAAATTTTTGAAACATACTCGTTAGTTGTCCACAAAATAACAGATTATGTACGTGCTAATTCAACAGTACCAGAGAGTGAACGAGATATTGCCTGGAATGGAGCAACGAGAGCCGAGGCTTGTGACGCAGCACGACCGCTCTTGCCAGCTGCCACCAAATCAACAGTTGGCATCTTTGCATCTGGGCAAGCTTTGGAGAGCTTAATTATGCACCTCCTCAGCGACGATTTGCCGGAGGCAAAAGAAACCGGACAGAAGATCTTAACCGAATGTCGCAAAGTACTAGAAACTTTTTTGGAACGTGCCGACAAACCAGATCGCGGTGGAGCATGGCAGGCTTACCAATCTGAAACCAGAAAAAATGTTGCCAAAATGGCTAATGAGCTACTGCCGATAACCTTTACAGACAGCCACACTCAAAAATCAGTTATTTTGAGCAGTTATTTTCCCAAAAATGAGCAGGATGTAGTTGCCGATATACTATACGAACATTCTGATTCGTCGCTTGACTCAATAAAAAAAGAGGTCGAAAATTGGAACTACCAACAAAAGTCAGATGTAATTAAAGCTTTTGTCGGCAACAGGCTCAACAGAAGACAAAGACCTGGTCGGGCTTTTGAGCAAATTCACTATAGTTTTGACTTACTATGTGATTATGGAATCTTTCGCGATTTGCAGCGACATCGCATGGTAGATGATCTAAACTGGCAAAAACTTAGCCCACGTCTGGGCTACGAGATACCGAAATTAGTAGAAAAGGCTGGTCTAAGCGAACTATATGAAAAATGTTTTGACCTCAGTTTAGGGTTGTATAGTGCATTGCAAGCAGCCGGCTACGTTGAAGAAGCTCAGTATGCTGTGTTGTTAGGACACAAAATGCGTTGGAAAGTTACTTTAAATGCTCGCGAGGCTTACCAAATGTTAGAGCTTCGTACCTCACCACAAGGCCACTCTGGATATCGCAAAATTGCCAATCAAATGTTTGATAAAATTGCTGAGGTTCACCCGATAATTGCTGACGGTATGAAATTTATCAACAAAGACGAAGATCCTGAGCTTTCACGCTTAGCTGCCGAACGCTACACTCAATTCAAATTAAAATATAAAAAAAATTAGAAATTGTTTTATTGCGAACTTACAGATTATTTTTATTAGTCAACTAAAAACAAAGAAAACACTATATACAACTTAAGCTAAATTACAAATAATGAACAATCCAGAACGCATAAGCCAATTAGATAAAGAATCAAAACCATATGTAATATTTGGTTTTACTGGTCAAGGTCAGCAAACTCCTGAGATGTTTGAGCCGTGGTATGGTTTTAGTGAGCCTACAGATGGCCTATTAGAGCATTTTCATAAGATTACTGAAACAGATTTTGGCAAACCACTAGACCAAGAATACCTAAGCCAAGGTCCACTTATGCAGCCAGCCAATACTGCGTTGCAAGTAATTGTTTTTACTGCCCTTAAGCAAATGGGAGTTACACCTAACGAAGTTCACGGACACTCGCTCGGCGAAGTTGCATCAATAGCCTGTGCTGGAGCTATCGCTCCAGAAGACGCCATTAGCCTATCGCAAAAACGTGGCGAATCGACTGACAAAAATATCCGTATGTTATTAAAAGATAATGAAGCAAGACGTGGAATGGCTGCTATTTCTCGAAAGGCTGGAAATTTAGTAGAAGACATAGACAGCTTGACAGATATAGAGTTGAGGGAAACACTGCTTGGGCTTGTTTCAAATTTTAATAACCGAAGTCAACTTGTTCTATCTGGACCAATGGACACTATTCGACAATCACTAGATAAATTAAAGAACAGCATTACGGGTATAAGATCTGTTGAATTAGCTGTAGACGGTGCATACCACAGCGTGCATATGGCACTCGCTAAAAAATACTTTCAACAATATGTTGACCAGTTAGCAATAAAGCAGCCAGGTCGGCCAAAAATATACTCACCGACTACAGTAGGCGAGCTAAGAACACGCGACGAAATAGCCAGTATGCTTGTAAATCAGCTTACAGAACCCGTTAGATACAGTGAGTTAATCCAAAAAAGGTTAGAATATTTACAGTCTAGTCGTGTAGCTAAGATACTAGGCAGAAAAGGCGTTAAGCAAATACTGTTTGTAGAAATCGGCGCTTTTGGTGTTCCTCAAAATTCTAAAAAAGGTGTTTTAATCGGTATTAACCGTGATAATATATCATTGCACCACGGCATGCCGGTAAATTTCCATCGTGTCTCAATACCCGATAACTTACGTATAACATAGGTCTACTCCAGGGATAAAACCTTGACCTTATGTTCTAATCTGGTATAATCTATAGTAGTTTCCGAAGACAGCGACTGGTTTATTACCTTAATTTGTCGCCGAGGTAATCTCTACATAATTATAGAATTACGTTTATTGTCTTTGGTTACCACCAAGGGCATTTTTAATTTAAAAGAGGTCGATAGCCAAATTGGTAAGTAACATAAGGATTTTAGGAACAATTAACTTATGGCATTAACAAAAGCTAAAAAACAAGATGTGATCGATGAGGTGAGCAGTTTGCTGACAGAGTCAAAAATGACTGTGATAGCTGCATATCAAGGCACAAGTGTTAAGCAACTGCAAGAACTTAGGCGTAGTGCAAAAGAGAACGGCACAGTGATTAAGGTGATTAAGAACCGCTTAGTCAAGCAAGCTTTGCTATCAAGCAAAGTTCATAAAGAGGCTGATTCATCAGCCCTAACAAGCATGTTGCTGTACGCATTTAACGATAAAGACGAAGTCGCTCCAGCTCAAAGTTTGGATATTTTTGCAAAGAAAAACCCTAGCATTAAATTTATAGGTGGATTTTCTAGTGAAGGCAACTTTATGACTGCCGAAGAAGTTACGGCTCTAGCTAAACTTCCAAGCAAACCTCAAATGATTGCAGGAATTATTAACACACTAAACTCACCAATCAACAATGTGATTGGTGGACTACGCGGAAATCTAGGTGGTCTAATAAAGGCCCTAGAGGAAAGAGCCGTTTAGGAAGATAAGAAAGGAACTAACAAATGGCGACAGATTTAAAGAAATTTGCTGAAACATTAGTTAATCTTAGCGTTTTAGAAGTAAAAGAGCTAAGTGATATATTAAAAGATGAGTATGGAATTGAGCCAGCTGCTGCAGCTGTAGCAGTAGCAGCTGGTCCAGCCGCAGGCGGAGATGATGCAGGTGCAGCTGAAGCAAAAAGTGAGTTTGATATCGTACTTAAAGAGGCAGGAGCACAAAAAGTTGCTGTCATTAAGGCCGTAAAAGACATTACTGGACTTGGCTTAGGTGAAGCAAAAGCAATCGTAGATGGTGTACCAAAAACTGTTAAAGAAAAGGTCGCAAAAGACGAAGCTGAAGCAGCCAAAAAGACACTAGAAGAAGCTGGTGCTACAGTAGAACTAACCTAAGAGCTTAGTTAACTGACAGCTCTTATAACTCTGAGATGGTTACGATAACCATCTCAGATTTTATTTAAGACTAAACTAGTTTTCCACAGGTTAATGTTTACAACAAAAATAATGTATGGTAGGCTAGGACTTATTAGGAGTAATTAGGGAAAATCAAATAGAAAGATAAAGAGTTCAAAATGGCAGACGTACCTGATAAACAGATAAAGCGACTTAGAGCATTGATTGTCGAGGCAGAAACCTCTTTGGCAGCCGCTAAAGAGTTACTTTTAAGCTTGCTTGGTGATGACGAAAATGTTGTGGCCATACCTAAAGATGAGGCTGTTGGCAAAATTATTGAAGGTGTATTCGACGGTCAAAATATGGTCGGCAGTGATAGTAAAACTTATCCTGTGCCAGCTAACTATGCTTCTAAATCGAAGTTAGTCCAGGGCGATATACTAAAACTGACTATTGCTGAAGATGGTACATTTATGTATAAGCAAATCGGCCCAATTCCTCGTAAGCAGTTAGTTGGATCATTGGAGCTAGTAGACGGTCATTACTTTGTAAAAGTTAGCGAAGAAATACAATACCGAGTCTTGCTTGCCAGCGTTACATATTTTAAAGCAAAGCCTGGCGACCAAGTAAGTATAAATGTACCTCAAGATGATAGTTCAGCAGAATGGGCTGCACTAGAAGCTGCATTGTAGATTTTTGACAAAAAATAGCATCCAAAAAGACCAGCTCTGGAATCAGGCGTGGTCTTTTTTAATTATTGAGTATTATGTTGTATAAGCAACCTTTTATACGTTGTATGGCATAAGATATACTAATTATAAATGGGGAAAACATTATACAGAAAATACCGTTCAAAGTCATTGAGCGAAATAGTTGGGCAAGACCACATTGTAAAAGTACTAAGCAGTAGCTTAAAGTCCGGTCAAATGGCACATGCCTATCTTTTAACAGGACCAAGAGGGGTTGGCAAAACTAGCATCGCTCGAATATTAGCCTATGAGGTCAATAATCAAGAGTACTCTTCAGAAGGAAATAATCTTGATATTATTGAAATCGATGCTGCATCGAACAGAAGAATTGACGAAATACGCGAGATTCGTGACAAAATAAATATCGCTCCATCAGTTGGTAAATACAAAATTTACATAATTGACGAAGCTCATATGCTTACCAAAGAAGCATTTAATGCACTCCTAAAGACCCTTGAAGAGCCACCTAAACATGTTATTTTTATCTTAGCTACTACCGAATTTCATAAATTGCCAGAGACGATTGTTAGTCGTTGTGTTAGATTAACTTTTAAATCTATTAGTCCGGAGCTGCTACAAAAACACTTACTTGATATTACCAAGAAAGAAAAAATAATGATTAACGAACCGGCAATTAGCTTAATATCCAAGCACGCACACGGCAGTTTCCGCGACGCATTATCATTACTCGAGCAATTAAAAAATCTAAGTAGCCAAATAACTTTAGACGATGTTTACGAAATGCTAGGTCTAGCTAAAGATGAATACATTGAAAAAATCTTAAAGTCAGTCTTTGCCGGTGATGTTATAGATTTAAAGTCTATTCTTACCGATACCACTCTAATTGCAATAAATGAGGCATTGCTAGCTAATCAGCTAATTGGTAATATTACCGATAATATTACCAACTTTAGTCACTCTCAACGACCAATCATGATTGATATGCAAAAGGATTTGTTGGACGTTGCCGGTTCAACTAATCCCCGAGTCACACTAGAATTATGCTTGTATAAGCACTGCTTTAAGTTTGATAAAAATCATAGCTTAATATCACCCAAAGAGAAACCCGTTGTTAAGCCGACAAAAACAAGTCAGCCAACAGAAACAAATTTGACCGAACAAGCTGAAGAGAAAGAAGCAAGCACGGAGCAAAATATTGAAACTTTAGAAGATATAAATAAAGATACAGATGTAGCTACTAAAACTCAACCGATAAGCACCGATGGAATTGAATTAAACAAAGTAAGCAAAAACTTTTGGCTGCAATTTCTTGACCAAGCTAAAAACCATAACAGCTCATTATATAGTTTGGTGCGTATGGCTGAGCCAGTTTATGATGGTCAAAAATTAATACTTAATTTCAAATTTGCTTTTCATGCTAAAAAAGCTAATGACGCTAAAAATAAACCAATTTTTATTAGGATTGCTCAAAATATTTTAGGTGATCAAGTAACCGTTGAGGTAAATTTTACCGACCAGAAGCCAAATACTAAAAAAAATAATGACTTACAAAACGTAAGCAATATATTCGGCTCTACGGAAGTGTTAGAATCATAGCAATGGACAAAAACTCGAAACTTCCACCGCAAGATGTTGACGCCGAAACAAGCTTACTTGGTTCACTGCTTATCGACCAAGAAGCGATGGTTAAAATCGCCGATGTACTAAATGAGAATGATTTTTACGAAGATAGGCATAGGCATATTTTTGAGGCTATAAGAGAACTTTACGACAATCATAAACCGATCGATGTTTTGACGTTATCTGATCAACTCAAAAAAAAGGCAAAATTAGACACTGTCGGTGGGCCTCAATATTTAAGCGAATTAACTAACTTTGTGCCATCAGCTGCTCATGTAGCTCAGTATGCCGAAATTGTAAGTTCCAAAGCCATGCGTAGACGACTGATTAAAGCTAGTCAAGATATTACAAGCTTTGGTTATGATGAATCTAAAGACCTGCAAGGCTTAATCGAGCAGGCCGAAACTAAATTGTTCGAGGTGAGCCAGCAGCATATCAAACAGGATATCGTCAGCTTAGAGCAGATTTTAGCTGAGAGTTTTGAGAGGCTAGACGAACTTCATAACGACAGCGGCAAAATCCGTGGCGTGCCTACTGGTTACCGCGATCTTGATAATATTTTGGCTGGTTTGCAACGTAGTGACTTATTTATTTTGGCAGCTAGACCAAGTATGGGTAAAACTGCTATGGTACTGAACTTGGCTCACAATATCGCCGTAAAGGCTGATCAGCCTGTGCTGATTTTTAGCCTTGAAATGAGTAAGGAACAACTAGTTGATCGAATTTTGGCTAAAGAATCTGGTGTAAGTGCTTGGGGCCTACGAACTGGTCATTTAACAGATGACGATTTTGAGAAATTATCACACGCTATGGGTCCATTAAGTGAAGCACAAATACTAATTGATGATACGCCGGGTATAACCATTAGCGATATGCGAACTAAAGCTCGCCGCGAACATCATAAACAGCCGCTAGGACTTATCGTGGTCGATTATTTACAGCTAATGAGCGGCGGAACACGTTTTAGTAGTGATGGCAACCGAGTGCAAGAAATATCAGAAATTTCTCGTGGCTTAAAAGGTATTGCCAGAGAATTAAACGTGCCATTAGTTGCACTAAGTCAGTTAAGTCGTTCCGTAGAAAGTCGTCATCCACAAATTCCTCAGCTATCTGACCTGCGAGAATCAGGTTCTATAGAGCAAGATGCTGATGTGGTAGCGTTTTTGTACCGTGAAGAATACTACAACCCAGATACTGAGCGGCGTAATATTATGGATGTTTTTATCAAAAAACATCGCAATGGCCCAACTGGACATGTTGAACTATACTTTGACCTCGAAAAACAATCTATCTCTAGCCTAGACAAGCGTCAACAGAACCCATTTGACTAGACGTAAGAAAGGTCAATGACCAAACTATGATAAAATTTATACTAAGATATGAAAAAAATTAGTCTTAGAAAGATGTTAAAACAAAAGTATTTATTTATATTTATTGGAATACTTAGTTTAGCTTTACTTTATGGTTTTCGCCTTGGGTCGCTTGTAAAAGGCCATAATCCGTACGAAACTCTTGATTTTTTACATATAAACGGACTAGGGCCGATTTTTGACAACATCAGCTTTGCACCAATCAAACTACTTGACCTAATTTCGTACAAAATAGACCACCCTAACGTAACATACACCAGACTGATTTCACTATGTTTAATGATAATCGCCGTTGTTGTTTTATTTAGAATTTTATACAAATGGAACACTGCTCGGATTGCAATACTAGGAACGGCTCTTTTTGCGACCAATACTTACATAATCAGCTCAGCCAGATTCACAAATTTTGAAGCCATGCAACTACTTGTGATACCGAGTATCATTTTAATTGGCACTTGGCTTAAATCTAAGCGTTACGTTAACCGTATGTGGATAGGTGCCACCGCAACAGGCATAATGCTTTATGTACCTGGTTTTATTTTGATGATTGGATTGCTAGGTGCTATTTTCCGTAATCGCCTAAGGGTTGCTTGGAAATTTGTGTCAAATAAAGTGCAGACTCTGACAGTTGTCGGATTTTTTTTGATGATTTTGCCGATTTTTTATGGTTTTTACCAAAACTTAAATCAGTGGTCAACCTTTTTAGGAATCGACAAGTTAGTTGATGGTGATTTCTTAAATATTGGCAAAGATTTCTTAAATTTATTTGACCAATTATTTTATAAAGGTCCAGAAAACATTAATTACTTTTGGCTTGGCGGTAGTCCAATTATCGATATTGCCACAACCGTATTAATTGGAGTTGGGATTTATAACTACAGTGTAAACACCCACAAGTTGAGGTTTAAATTGTTGGCTTTTTTGGGAGTTATCGGTTGTATTTTAATAGCAACCAGTTCAGTACTAACGGTTAGTTTAATTCTGCCGATTTTATACTTATTTGCTGCTAACGGCATCGTTTTTTTGGCAGCTAGTTGGCTTACAGTCTTTCCGCATAACCCGCTAGCCAGAAAATTTGCCTATGGTTGTTTAACGGTTTTAGTTTTATGTATAATGGCATTTCATATGTACAGATACTTTATTGTCTGGCCATCTACGCCCGATACAAAGCGTGCCATATCATCTGGTCAAATGATACAATATATAAACAAGAATTAATCAGGAGGAACAATGAGTAAATTCGATAACGCCAAAATGTTACTAAAGGTGAAGAAAATGCAAAAAGAGCTGCAAAAAGAAGTGATTACCGTTGAAGCAGGTGATGGAGCAGTGGCTGTTGAAATTACAGGCGAACAAAAAATTAAAAGAATTACCATAAACCCAGAAATGGTTGACCTTGATGATATGCGAACAACTGAAAAATACGTAGAAGAGGCTGTCAAAACTGCTATTAGTGAAAGTCAGAAGCTAGCAGCTGAAAAAATGCAACCGATGATGGGTATGTTGGGTAATTTAGGACTTTAGATTCTCTAGTAGTCGATGAATGTTCTGCCCAAAACCTTAGATAACGCAATTGAAGCACTACGTTGCTTACCAGGCGTTGGCCAACGATCGGCTGAACGTTTTGCTTATTATTTATTTTGCTCAGATAACACTAATTCAGAAAAAATCATCTCAGCTCTTGATAACTTACATAGTGGCATCGCCATTTGTCCGATAACTTTTGCTTTGATGGACTCTGGCGACAAAATCTCGCCTTTATACACACGAGAAAATCGCAACAAAAAAGTAATTGCCGTAGTTGAAGATTCTTTTGATATTATGGCTATCGAAAAAACCAATAACTTTAATGGAACGTACCACGTTTTGGGTGGTTTATTATCTCCAATTGACGGCATCGGACCAGATAAATTGCATATAAATGAGTTGATTAAGCGAATCGAAAAAGACGAAGCTAATGAAGTAATTTTGGCTATTAGCTCAAGCGTTGAGGGTGAGTCAACCGCTCATTATATAATTGACCAATTGGGTAAACTAGGTTGTGACATAACTCGACTGGCTAGAGGCCTACCAATTGGACTAGACTTAGAGTACGCAGACCAAGTAACTTTAGGTCGAGCATTTGAAGGCAGGCAAAAGATATGAATCACGCTTTCGACGACTTAAAAAATATTATTGACAACACAAAAAATATTGTAGTTATACAAGCCGATAATCCTGACGGAGATAGTTTAGCCTCTGCTCTTGCACTAGAGTACTTACTAGAAGAAATGGGTAAAAAAGTTAGTTTATATTGCGGCGTAGAGACCCCTGCCTACCTTCGTTATATTCAAGGCTGGGATAGAGTATACAGTGTTTTGCCTAAAGATTTTGATCTTGCAATCATTGTTGATACTTCGGCTGTTTCGTTACTTGAAAGTTTGGAAAAATCGGGTATGCTAGGCCGTATTAAGTCAAAACCACTGGCAATAATCGACCATCACGCGACCGATAAAACTATTGATTTTGAGCAATTTTTTATTCAAAATAAAACGGCCGTAGCAACGGGTGAAATTATTTATGATTTTGCAAAATTTATTGACCATGATATAGATAAAGAACTGGGTGAGTTAATTGCACTATCTATACTCTCTGACAGCCTCGGCTTAACCAGCGAAGCTGTAACCGCTAGGTCGTTTAGGATTATGGCTGAGTTGCTCGAAGTAGGCGTAAATCCAGCTTTTCTTGAGAATTCCAGACGGGAACTGTCACGTAAATCACTAAAAATAACCAAGTACAAAGGTGACTTACTAAAACGGGTTCAAGTTTCTGGATCAGTTGCACATATCAGCATACCTTTTAGCGAGATAGAGGAATATTCGCACGAGTACAATCCGTCAGTTTTAGTACTAGACGAAATGCGTTACATAAATAATGTTAAGGTTGCCATCGCCTTCAAAACTTATCCAGATGGTAAAATAACAGCTAAAATTAGATGCAATTTCGGTTATAAAATTGCTGAAGAACTAGCGAAAAAATTTGGTGGTGGTGGACACCCATATGCTGCTGGATTTAAAGTTTATAACAACGATTTTGATAGTATCATTAATCAATGCTTAAATGAAGCCAACAGTCTAATAGAGAAAGTATGAAATTATTTAACACACTAACCAAAACAACAGAAGATTTTTTACCCAGAAATGATAACAAAGTAAAAATGTTCGTCTGTGGGCCGACTGTTTACGACTTTCTGCACATCGGTAACGCCAGAACAATGGTTGTCATGGACGTATTAGCTAGAGTACTGAGATTTAATAGCTATGATTTAGAATTTTTGATGAATATTACTGATATTGACGACAAGATTATTGCTAGGTCTAAACAACAGAATATTACCTGGAAAGATTTGGCTGATAAATACGAATCTCAATACAAAGAAGATATGAAAAACTTAAAGGTTAAAATAGATAAATTTGCTCGGGCCACTGATCATATAGATGATGTTGTTAGACAAGTCCAAACACTAATTGACAAAGGCTACGCTTATCAAATTGATGATGGAATTTATTTTGAGATTGCTAAATTTGAAAGTTATGGCAAACTTTCTGGACGTATCAATATAAAAGAAGATGATGCTGAATCACGAATCGATTATTCTGACCAAAAAAGAGGCTGGAACGACTTCTGCTTATGGAAATTCAGCAAACACGACGAGCCTAGCTGGCCAGCCGATTTTGGCAAGGGACGACCAGGTTGGCACATAGAAGACACAGCCATAACCGAGCATTACTTCGGCCCACAATACGATATTCACGGTGGTGGCAGCGACTTAATCTTTCCGCACCATGAAGCCGAAATAACACAGATGGAATCAGCCTCTGGCTTAAGTCCATTTGTGAAATATTGGGTACATAGCAACATGCTGTACATCGACGGTAAGCGCATGGGCAAAAGTAATCAAAATTTTATTTCTATCAAGCAAGCACTAGAAACATTTAGCTCAAACACACTTCGGTTATTTTTTTTGCAGGCTCATTATCGCTCACAATTATCATATTCGCAAAATTTAATTGATAGTGCAAAAAATAGGTTAGTCCGCTGGCAGGCGGCAGCCGACTTACGTTGGCAAATTCAGGGCGAGACCGACCTATCATCTGATCTTGATCAGTCATTAACAAAAATTATAAAAGCGTTCAGCAATGATCTTGACTCGCCTATAGCTTTAGCTGAATTTGAAAAGATAATTGATTTAATAGAAGCTAAAAAAATTAGCCAAAAGTCTGTTGAATCATTAAATAAATTACTAACTGTTTTCTGTGAGCTAACTGGTATAGATTTACTCAAAGAAGACATTTCTGATGAAGATAAGAAAATCATACTAGAACGACAAGATGCTAAGGTAGAAAAAGATTGGCAAAAAGCTGATCAACTTAGAGACAAACTATTGGCTAAAAATATACAGCTTAATGACCAAATAAATAATCAGTCTATTTGGTCAAGAGTAGATGTTTAGCTTTTTGTAACTTTTTCTTCTGGTAGCTCGATCTCCGCCTCGTCCATGGTTAAGACAGCTTTGTTGTTAAGCCCATATTTTTCGTCTAAAACCACTTTTATGCAAGCAGCAACAGGTATAGCTAACAAAGCTCCCAAAATACCGCCAATACCCACACCAAGTAAAGCTGCAATCAAAACTAAAAGAGGCGTCAAAGTGTTGCTTCTAGACTGAATGTATGGCTGAATTGTAACATTCTCAATCTGTTGATAAATCAAGAAAAAACCAATCATTATAAGTGCAAGAGGCACCGAAACTAGCATACAAGCTAAGACCACAATGATAGCACCAAGCGTTGTGCCAATCAACGGCAAAAGAGCAAACATAAATATTATGCCACCTAATGCAACCGGATTAACATTGACTTTTAAGATTTGTGAAATAATAAAAAGAGCAATCGTTGCAAAAACCGCTCCAATAAAAGCTACTGTCACTTGTCCATTAACGTAACCGACGATAATCTTGTACCACTTTTTAAATAAAATCCGTTGATATTTCTGCTTCTCAGTAGAAAAAACCCTAAAATATCTTTCTAACCAGACTGGTCCTTCGACAATCATCATAAAAGCTAACACCAAAACTACTACTGTATTTATCAGTGTTGTACCAACTTTACCCGCAGTAGCAATAGCGGTTTTAGTATAGTTACTGAGCTGGCCAGAAAATTCTTTAGAATAGTTATCAATTTGCTTATCAATACCGTATTTATGAATAAAATTGCCAGTCGATGTATTGGTGTCCTTTAAATTTTGAACTTTTTGAGGTATTTCACCGGCAAAAGTAATAGTTTGATCAATTAACGGCGGGAAAACAAGTGTAATAAAAACAACTATCAAGCCAATCACACCTACATAAGCAACCGCAGTTGCGGCAGCACGATTTTTTACACGAAGTTTATTAGAAATTGCCGAAACAATTGGGTTAAGTGCAATCGCCAAAAAAAAGGCAATGATAATCAAGGTAATTGGTGTGATAACTCTAGACAAGAAAAAAACAATCAACAGAGCTATACTTATAGTTACTAAAATCCTAATGACCGTCTGGCTTTCAATAGTTATGGTTTGAGCTTTGTTTTTACTAAACTTAAACATTTTTACCTCATTTCTAACTTTCATTATAGTATATTTTTAAAATTTGCTTCACAACTTTTGTTGTATCAAATTTTTTAACTATAGCCTGCTGAGTAATACAAGCTTTTTCCCGCAAATCCAAAGACTGAATATAACTTTTCAATTTATGCGAAAAGAGTTGGGTGTTTTTTGGGTCGAAAAGACATTCCGGCGAAGGTTCTAAAACTGAAGCATAGCCAGGGTTATCTCCAGCCAAAACCATACCACCAGCTGCCATTGCTTCAATCAAAACTATACCAAAACTTTCGCCGCCAACAGATGGGAAAATTGACATATCGGTGTTTTGCATAAAATTTATTTTTTCTTTTTCTGACACAAAGCCATGAAAGGTAACTTTTGATGCCAAACCATATTTTGTAACTTTTTGCTGAATCTGGTCAAGCAATGGACCTCTGCCGCAAATATCTAAATGATAGTTAAGGTCTGGATTTGTTTTTTCTAGCTCAGCTAAAGCTTCGACTAAATACTGACAGCCCTTTCGCTCGACTAATCGACCCAAAAACAGCAATTTTACAGGTGAGTTTTTGTCAGTTTTTAATAATTTTTTGCTGGACTGAAACTGCTCAATATCGACCATATTTGGCACAACTGATGAATCTGTATAATAATATTTTTTTGCAAACTGCTTAGCTGGCTTTGAAACAGAAACCACTTTGTCTAAATATTTAATCGAAGGCTTGAGCCATAGTCCAAGCAAAATTGATCCTAATTTTGACCAAAAAGAATAGGGCAGTATATGGAATGTAGCAACTGTTTTAGTCGCACCTAGTTTTTTGGCCCTAACGATAAGTTTGCCTCCATAAAATGGACTATACGGCATCTGGATATGTAAAATATCAAAACTAGTCTGACTAAAAAGCTCATCAATTTCGCAAGTTCTAACCGGCAAGGGCATCGACATTTTATTACCATTAAAATTGACTTTTAAGTTTTTCGAAAGCGAATGGATATTTACAATATCATTTCGTTTGGTTTCTCCAACAATATAATGAACCTCATGTCCAAACTTTTGTAAATGTTTGCCTAGTGTCAAAATATATTTTTGTACACCGTCTTCACTATCTAACCCATCATCCAACACAAACCCTATAACAAGGTTTTTTTTAGTCATGATTCACTAAAGTCTCTTCGTAAAGATCAAGATATTGTTTGACTACCTTTGAATAGTCATATTTTTTGACTTCATTTAAAGCCCATTTTCTCCATTCACTGCGTAATGTTTGATTACTAGAAAGCAACTTTAGTCGTCGAGCAAATTCTTTAGAATCTTCTGGATTAACAATTGAGATTTGACCAAAGCCATTCAAAACACCTTCATAACCCGGGTTATTACCAGAAACTGTCACACAACCAGATGCCATTGCCTCCAGTAGTACAATTCCAAAACTTTCGCCATACATAGCCGGTGAGCAAAATAAGTCAGCCTTCTGCAGTAAATCATGCTTTACTTCAGTCTTTATGTAACCCAGAAACTCAACATTTGGAATTTCCTCATATTCAACCAAAGAATGTAATTTTTCATTTTCTGGACCGTCGCCCGCTATCAAAAGTCTATACTCTGGATTCTGCTCAACCAAAATCTTAAATGCTTTTATGAGATACTTCACACCCTTGCGTTTCTCCAAGCGACCAATGTAGAGAATAGTTTTTTGCTGATTATCCGGATACTCTTTAGGTGGTGAATATTTTTTTAAATCTATGCCGTTTGGAATTATTTTTATTGGGCGGTCAGTTAAAGACCGAGCATAGTTGGTGGCCGTCTCAGAAACCGCCGTCAAAGAATCCAAATAATTAAATATACTTTTTGTATAAGGAGTAATGACTTTTTCAACGGCTTTAGATGATTTTCTCTCACTCATCGCTGCATGAAACGTCGCAATATGTACAACATCTGATCGCTGCATTATTTGAACTGATATCCACGGTACCCAAGGTTCATGAAAATGAAGTAAATCAAAGTTTTCCTCTAGTAGAACTTGTTCAAGCTGTTTCGTGTCAACTGTGATTGAGATATCACCTAATGTTCTAACTGCTCGAAAAGCTCTGGCTTTACCAATAAAAATAATCCCGTCTGGTGCTTCGCCATTATGATCTAGCGGTTGCGGTGTAATAATATAGGTCTCATGGCCAAGTTGGCTCAAGCCCTCTTGAAGGGCCAATATACACTCCTGCACACCACCACCTCTGAAAACATTGTAAGGACAAACTAAGCCAATTTTCATTTTTTTATTTTAGCACCTTTATTTTTTTTATTGATTAAATTTTTTTGTAAAACAGCCTTGATATCATCTGGCAAAAATCGACTAGCCTCATTTTTACTAGATACAATTGTCGGCATGTGATTAATCATGTCAGATTCAAAATTTATAACTTTATCAAAAATAACATTTAAATGTTGGGTAACATTGTGCGGATTTAAATACGCATCGTCACTTGTATTTACATGATAGATTTCTAAATTTCGCACTTTTTCGCCACATAAATCAACTTGCAACATCTGTTTGGTTGTATAAAACCAGGTCCGAAGATCATTTTTTTGCCATAGCTCAACTTCAAAATTAGTACTTTTATTTTTATCTTCATTACTCAAACTACGGAATTTAGGATGTTTGCTTGAGGCTAGACGATAAACAGTCTTAATCAGAAATGGACGATAAACAACATTTTTTAAAAAACAAGCAGCAAGTTTGAGCGAGCCTAAACTTGACAACATTGTTGCAGTTTTAGTAAATCTTTTAGAAAAAATAAAATCATCTTTATGTGAAAAGCCAACAAAACTTACCACATACTCAACTCGATTTATTAACTCAGGATATTTTTGAAGAGTTTTTATAATTATTGGCACAGAAAAAGAAAAACCAACCAAAATAACTTTTTTTCGTTTATAACGCATTTTTATAAATGCAGCCAAATAGTCAGCATAGGAATCAAAGTTTGGTTTAAGTCCAAGTTTATAAAAAGAATCCATGCCTCCTAATCCTGGCAAATCTGGCATAATTACATCACCATAATCGCTAAGCACATCAGCAATTGAGTACATACGTTCCAATGATGAATGATGACCATAAAGTGCCAAAATTTCATTTTTGCAGTTGCCGCTTGACTTAATCTTAAGTATTCGGCCAAAAAGATTATTAATATTTAGCGAATCTATATTTCGCTTCATTTTTTTGCGATCCATTACTTAAACCATACTGAAGAATTGATTATTTATCAACATAAATAAGCCTAAAAAACAATTGTTTTTAAGAAAATTCTTATGCTATTATGAGGATAATTATGAAAAAGGGGACATACATAAGAATTGTTACAGTTCTGTCTTTTGCAATATTTATTTACTGCTTGTACTTTCTATTAACTAGCGACGCCAGTTTACTAAACCCTAAAGGCACCATTGCCCAAGAGCAGTACAATTTACTAAAATTTGCCGTCATCTTATCAATGGTTGTAATTTTGCCGGTCTTTTTTTTAACATTCCTTTTCGCTTATAAGTACCGCGAAGGACGAGATGCTAAATATAAACCAAACTGGGATAATAACAATAAACTAGAGATTATTTGGTGGGGAATTCCTATCATTATTATTTTAATTTTATCGGTTGTGGCTTGGAATTCCAGTCATAGTTTAGATCCGTTTAAAAAGATCAGCTCTAACCAAGAACCTCTAAGAGTTCAAGTAGTTGCTACTCAATGGCGATGGCTTTTTATATATCCCGATGAAAATATTGCTAGCCTAAACTTTTTAAAAATCCCAACTAACCGTCCAGTTAATTTTGAGATTACTTCTGACGCACCAATGAACTCCTTTTGGATACCAGATTTGGGAGGGCAAATATATGCTATGAGTGGCATGAATACACGGCTCAGCTTACAATCTAGTCACGATGGAGTTTACCGAGGCTCGTCAGCAAATATAAGTGGCGAGGGCTTTTCTGACATGAACTTCAATGTTTACTCGGTTAATGAACAAGACTTCAGCAGTTGGGCAACATCTTTGAAAGACAGTAACATTGAAGGTTTGTCCCAAGCCGTTTATAACCAAATTTCAGAAAAATCAACCGATAAAACTGACCAAGAATTTAAGTTAAGCGATAAAAACTTATTTAACTATGTACTACATAAGAGTATGGGCATGAAAAATATCGAGGATTCAACAATGCAGATGTCAACAGATATGAAGGGAGAGAATTATTAATATGAATATCTTTTTAACTTTTGGCGAGCTACTTGGCAGGCTTAATAAAGATGCTTTTATGCACGATGTAGTTGTCATGGGTGGAGTTATAGGCATGTCCTTAGGTCTTTTGTCGGTTGTGGTCTTGCTAACATACTTTAAAAAGTGGAAGTGGCTTTATAAAAACTGGCTTACATCTGTTGATCACAAAAAAATTGGAGTAATGTATATTGTAGTATCGACCCTAATGCTAATTAGAGGTTTATCTGATGCAGCCATGATACGCTCCAATACTGCTATGTCATCTGGTCATGGCAGCGGTTTCCTAGGCTCAGAACATTTTCAACAGGTTTTTACAGCTCATGGCACAATTATGATATTTTTTGTAGCCATGGGGCTAATGTTCGGTTTAATTAATTTGGTTATGCCACTACAGCTTGGTGCAAGAGATGTGGCTTTTCCATTTCTTAACTCGTTAAGCTTTTGGCTATTTTTTGCTGGCATGGTACTAGTCAACACTTCATTGGCTATAGGTGAATTTTCAGCAGCTGGCTGGCTAGCCTATCCGCCATTATCAGAGCTTCAGTACAGCCCCGGAGTCGGTATAGATTATTGGCTCTGGAGCGTTCAGATTGCCGGTATTGGTAGCCTGTTGTCTGGCATTAACTTCATTGTTACAATTTTGAAACAACGAGCTCCTGGAATGACGCTAATGAAAATGCCTATTTTTAGTTGGAGTGTTTTGTCGGCAATGATTCTACTAGTCATTGTTTTTCCAATTTTAACCGCTACCTTAGCTCTTCTGTCGCTCGATAGAATTTTTGGCATGCATTTCTTTACATCTGACGGTGGAGGTGACCCAATGATGTACATTAATTTGATTTGGGCTTGGGGACACCCCGAAGTCTATATATTGGTTTTGCCAGCTTTTGGTATATATTCAGAAATTGTCGCAACATTTTCGCGTAAAAAATTATTTGGTTATACATCAATGGTAGTGGCTTTATTGGCAATAAGTGTTTTGTCTTTCTTGGTTTGGCTACATCATTTTTTCACTATGGGAGCCGGGCCAAATATCAATGCTTTCTTTGGAATTATGACAATGATAATTGCTATACCAACTGGTGTCAAAATCTTTAACTGGTTATTCACGATGTTTAGAGGCCGGATAGATTTCAAAACTCCAATGATTTGGTTTATGGCTTTTGTATTCGTATTTTCTATTGGCGGTATGACTGGCGTACTGATGAGCGTACCTGCAATCGATTTTCAGGTACATAATAGTTTATTTTTGGTAGCCCATTTTCATAACACAATAATCGGTGGGGTAGTTTTTGGCTATATTGCCGGTTTTATATATTGGTTTCCAAAAATTTTTGGTTTTAGTCTTAACGAAAAACTCGGGTTGCTATCACAAAGCTGTTGGATAATTGGGTTTCTCTTAACATTTATGCCTCTTTACATACTAGGCTTTATGGGTGCAACCAGACGGCTCGACCACTATGACCCATCGCTTGGCTGGCAAGGATTATTTATCGTGTCAGCAATTGGTGTGTTTATCGTTATTGCCGGCGTATTACTGCAAGTTGTACAGGTCGTATACAGCATCTGGAAAAGAAAGGGTCTACGCGATAAAACTGGTGACCCCTGGAATGCTCGCACACTAGAGTGGGCAACACCCTCACCGGCACCATTTTATAATTTTGCTATCATACCAACTATTTCAAAACGTGACGAATTTTGGGAGAGAAAGAATTCTGTTAAAAAATCTAGTAAAAAACCCGCATACACAGATGTTACTTTGCCTAAAAACAGTGGCATGGGAATTGCGATAGCGGCTTTTGCGTTTTTGGCTAGTTTTTCGATAGTTTGGCATATTTGGTGGCTGGCTATTGTTTCGATTATTTTATGCATAGTTAGTATCGTTGCAAGAGCCAATCAGACTGATACTGAACATACAATTTCGGCTAAAGAAATGGAGAAATTAGACAAAAATAACCCATGGAAGGAGTTAATGGCATGAGCAACACCGCATCACAGCCAGAAACTTATAAAGCTCCATCAACCAAAATAAGCCTCGGCTTTTGGATATACCTAATGACTGATTGTTTACTATTTGCTACACTTTTTGCTACCTATGCAGTTCTAAAAAATAGTACTAATGGAGGAGTTGGTGGTAAAGATATATTTGAGCTACCATATGTACTAGTTGAGACTGTTTTACTGCTTACTAGTAGCTTGACAGCTGGATTAATGTTTCTTAGTGCAAAATACCGAGACAGGGTTAAAACGTTGCTGTTTTTAGGCCTAACAATGATCCTAGGCATGGCTTTTCTAGGCATGGAGATACACGAATTCTCGAAACTAGTAGCCGATGGTAACAATTGGCAAGCAAGTGCTTTCTTATCTAGCTACTTTACGTTAGTAGGCACACACGGTCTGCATATTCTTATTGGCCTAATTTGGGCGGCAGTTTTGATTGGTGTACTAATAGAAAAAGGTTTGAACAAAACTTTATTTAAACGTCTGATGTTATTTAGTTTGTTTTGGCACTTTCTTGACATTGTTTGGATTTTTATTTTTTCGGTCGTTTATCTAGTAGGAGCAGGCTCATGAGTTTACCAAAAAAACAGCTTAAAAATTACTTGACTGGCTTTGGGCTATCAATGATATTTACTCTAATTGCATTTATTTTTGTAATGAACCAGCAGTTTCATGGACACGCACTTTATATACTGATTGGTATTCTAGCAGCACTCCAGTTGATTGTTCAGCTTGTGTTTTTTCTTCATATCGGACAAGACCGCGGGCCAAAATGGGACAACTTAGCGTTTTATTACACCGTTTTTGCGGTTGCAACAGTGGTAGTTGGCTCTATCTGGATAATGAGCAACCTACACTACAATATGGATATGGACCACACTCAACAATATGAACAAAAAATAATAAAAGATGAAATCCCAAATAACAAAACAATGGAAATGAATCACGATATGTCATCAGATCACTCTGGCCATAAAATGTAGTACATCATGCGTACAATTAGCGATTATTATCTAGTTACCAAACCGGGGATTGTTAAAGCCAACTTATTTACGGCAATAGCTGGATATATTTACATTTCTGAATGGCAGATCGAAAAAAGCCTGTTGGGCGTAACGCTTGGCACAACCCTGGTAGTTGCTAGTGGTTGCGTAATGAATAATATTCTTGATAAGAGAATTGACAGGAAAATGGCCAGGACCGCCAACCGACCAACTGTTAATGGGCGAATAAGTACTAAAGCAGCATTTATATATGGGTTAATTCTGCTGGCTTTCGGTTTAATGAGTTTATGGTATTTGACCAACATTTTGGCTTTGACTGTAGGAATTATTGGTTTCTTAAGTTATGTTTTTGTTTATGGCTACGCTAAGAGACACACCAATTTTGGCACAGAAATTGGTACATTGCCCGGTGCTACACCAATTATTGCTGGCTCACTAGCCGCAAATCCTAATTTATCGGAAAAAAATATTTGGTTATTATTTCTAGTCATGGTTATCTGGCAATTACCCCACTTCTACGCAATATCAATTTATAGAAAAGATCAGTATAAGTTAGGTGGCATTAGGGTAGCGTCGCTATACAGAAGCTTTCAGACTCTACATATTCACACAACAATCACTATTATTTTGTTTTTTATTTTGACTACACTAATTGCATTTAACGGGCAAGTAAAAATTATCTATCTGGCCGGCATGACACTATTAAGTTTATACTGGCTGAAACCGTGCCTAAAAAATATAGAATCAAAGTCAGATATAAATTCATTTGCTAAAAAAATATTTATGAGGTCACTGACCACTTTAACTGTTTGGTGCTTTCTCCTAGTCGTATACAAGTTTTTGCCTTTTTAAGCACATATTGCTAAAATTAGCTTATGTTAATAATTCACATAATTTTTGCAATAGGTGCCTTGACACTTGCTTTTGTTAACTTTAATAAATTGAGTTCAAAGTTGTTTTACTATACCAAAATCTCGGTTATTGCAACTGTTATTTCTGGTTTAGCTTTGATTTTAAGCAGTCAAGCTAGCTTTGCTCACGTTTGCGTATCTGGTGCAGCTTTCATAAGTGCAGTATCGATTCTTATGCTTTCTACAAAAAACAAGCTTGCCAAGCAGTCAATTAGAAAATAGTTTTTACTACTTAAAAGTGACTACGAATATTATCTAATGAATATTGCCAATCTGCATCAGTCTTTTTGTGAGGGTTGAAAATGTTGTCTTCATCAAAAGCAAGCTTTAATTGCTTAAAGTACCTGATTACCTCTGGTGAGTACATCTCATGCAGCCACGGACCGCGACTCATTCCGTCGTTATGCTCACCACTTAAACTGCCGTTATACTTCATAACTAGCTCGCTTACTTCTTTCATTGCTGGTTCAATTTTTGCAAGTTCTTTAGGATCTTCAATTTTCATTAGTGGTATAACATGGAAGTTACCGTCACCAAAGTGACCGGCTATTGTTGCTAAAAACTTATATTTCTTCAAAATTACTCTTAGTTGTGGTAAAAACTCTTGTAAATATTTTGGCTGTACAATTAAATCATCTATAAACGGTGCTGTATGCTTGTCTTTAACTTTTTGTCTAAGCAAGTTGAAGCTCTCTCTACGCATAATCCAGAATTTACGTGATTTTGCCTCAGTTTCATCTTCTTCAAACAGCATATCGTGATTATATTTACTAAGATTCATCCGCATACTATGCACTTTAGCAGCAACCTCCTCTTCTGAATCACCATTAAATTCAATCATCAAAACCATTTTTGGCATACTACTTGCAATCTTTAAGCCACTAGGCAGTAGCTGCAAACCAAGCTTTATCATGCCCAGCCAGCCTAATTTTTTGCGAAAATAAAAGAACAACTTAAAACTCAACCAAAGCGTATAGTTATCAAAACCTTCAAAAGTTGCAGGTTTAGCCTTAAGCACATCGACAATAAACTCACCCAAATGGTCTATTCGTTTCATGAAAACAACTAATGTGCCAGAATGTTTTGGAGCTTTGACTAAACGAAATTTGATATTAGTAACGATGCCAAGAGTACCTTGGGAACCGACTATCGCTCTGGTCAAGTCAAAAACTTGCTTTTTACGATCCCAAATGTTCCATATATGATAACCAGTAGAATCTTTTGACACATTTGGCTTAGCAGCTTTTATCTCGTCATAGTTTTTGTCTACTAAGTCAAAAACTTGACGATACAGTTGTCCTTCAAAATCTTGTTGCTTAAGCTTAGTATCAAGTTCCGTTTTATTTAGGGGTTTAATGATATAGCTTTTGCCATCAGCTAAGACTACTTCTAGCTCAGTTACAAAATCTTCAGTTTTTCCATACTGAAGTGACTTCTCGCCACCCGAGTTGTTGGCCACCATACCCCCAATAGTACATAAATCTCGACTTGCTGGATAACTAGGCAAAAGAGCATCATACTTTAGTGTTTCAACCTCAAAATCACGGTAAAATACTCCAGGTTGAACTTCAGCAGCGTCACTAGATACTGATTTAATCTTATTAAACTTCGGGGTCATGTTTAAAACAATTGAGCTATTGATAGCTCCACCACTCATGTCAGTACCACCACTTCTAACCGTAACCGACAAGCCTGAGCAATTTTTCTTGTTTTTGGCGACATATTTTACAACAGTCTCAATGTCATACTTATCTTTTGGAGTTACAACTACATCGGGACGTAGCTCGAACATGCTCGCATCATGGCTAAATGCATCTCTAGTGGCTGCATCATTCGATACATTACCTTTAATTATTTTTGTTAAATCATCTTTTAGTGTCTTCATCTAAAAATCATTTTACACTAAGCATAAGTATTTAGTACAATAAAAACTAATAAATACCTAAATCAGAGGTCATAAATACATGTCAAAATACAAGGTCGTAATTGGTGGAGGTGGCTTTGCCGGAATAAAAGCCGCGATCGAGCTAGTTGAGAACGAAAAGTTCGATGTTACCTTAATTAGCAATCGACGAGAGTTGCAGATATACGGGTCTCTATACCACACTGTTACCGGCGGTAGTCGGTTCGTGTCATCAGTACCATTAAGCGAAATATTTAAAGACCGAAAAATCAATATTGTTATCGACTCTATAAAAACATTAGATCGTAAAGCTCGCAAATTAATCACCGCAACGGGCAAAGAGTACGAGTATAACGCACTTATCCTAGGACTAGGAATGCGAACAAACTACTTTGGCATAAAGGGTCTAGCCGAATATTCATATGGCATAAAATCGCTGGACGAAGCAGCTAGACTAAAAGAACATCTACATATGCAGCTGACAAACAAGGCAGTCAATAAAATGCACTACGTAGTAGTGGGTGGCGGACCAACCGGCGTAGAACTAGCCGGTGTATTACCAAGATATATTAAAGAAATATCTAGGTTCCATGATTTACCAGCTTCAACAATCCATGTTGACCTGATAGAAGCTGCACCAAACTTACTACCTCGCTTACCAAAAGACATTGGGCGATCTGTGGCAAAAAATTTGCGTAAAAATGGAGTAAGAGTCTACTTAAACACAATTGTTCAAGCTCAAACAGCCGACGAACTGATGATCCACAACACCCCAATTAGATCACATACAGTAGTTTGGACAGCTGGTATGAGCAACAATCCTTTTTTTGCTGAAAATGGCTTTCAGCTTACCGGTCGAAGTACGGTCAGGGTTGACCAGTTCTTGCAGGCTGAACCGGGCATTTATGTCTTAGGTGACAATGCCGATACACCGTACAGTGGCATGGCTCAAACTGCTCTTTACGACGGAGCTTATGTTGCCAAAAACTTGATCAGACAACTTAACAAACAAGATCCTGTACCCTATAAAGCTAAAAAGCCAATTTACGTTATGCCAGCCGGCGATAAGTGGGCGGCAGTTTTATGGGGCAAACTACGTATCTACGGGCGAGCCGGTTGGTTACTTAGACGAATTGCCGATCTACGAGCTTACAGCGAATATACCTCCTGGCCACTAGCTTTTTCTAGGTTTTTGGCAGACGGCGACAAGCAAGAATCTTGCCCGCACTGTGCCGATAATCACACCAAGTCCTTAGCTTAAAATAATTTTTTAAACTAAAGTTTTAGAATCTTTTTCAACAAAACTACTAAACCCAGATTTTATTATTAGATAACCGACTAATCCAACAATGACCATACCAACACTAAAATAAAGTGTATAAATAAAAACCTCATTAATCAGGCCACCAAATAGATTTGTGGCTAAAGTGCTAATAGTTGCATCACTATTTTTTGGCTTAAATAAATCAAAACCTAGATGTGGCAGTACAATTTTATATAAAACTGGTATAAAAGCTACCAAAACACCAGCTGCAATCATAGATTTAAAAATTTTGTATAAGCTATAAACTTTACGCTTCGACAAAAGTACCAACATCAAACCCACTAATAAAACAGCTGCAATCAAACTATAGGTAGCTAGTTTAATTAGGCTAAAATAATGTGGAGCTTGTGGGTATCGCTTCGACATATCAGTCTGGTTACTAAAGTAATCTTGGTTTAATTTACTTGGTAAGATGGAGTCGTCTGCCAAACTATCGGTAATATTTTGCTTAACACGATCAGTGTTTACATAAACTGAGCGACAGGTAGCTGTAAACAGTGAATCACCTTTTGGTAAATTATAACACTGTGGTAGCTTTTGGTATTTTTCCAAACCATAGTCAGCAATTTTATTAGCAAAATCATTGTTTTGCTTGGATAAGTCAACCTCATATTTAACAGAGTCAACCTTGCTGGTTAACCAATCGTAATACCCATCGGTAATAGACTCAACAAAATATTTTGCATCACTCGATGTAAATGAAGACAAGAAAATATCTTTAACTCTAGGATCTTTTAGTGGCAAAGAATCGCTCATATTTTGCTTCGATGACTCATTATAAAAAACCTCTGGCAGTGAAGCATAGTTACCTGGCTTATCAAATGCCTTTTTTATGATGTTTGGCGAGCTAAAAACTAAAAAAACAGGCACAAAAACTAACGTAAAACTAAGTAAAATCCTAAACAGCCCAAAACCCAACGAGTAAAAAATCCTACCTATCATGACATAAATCTACTTCAAGTCAAGTATTTCATCAAACTTAGGTTTGTCAAAGCCTAAAATGTCAGTCTGTTTTTTATCATCAGAAATTATGGTAAAAGGCACACCCATCTGACCACTTTTCTCGAACAGCTCTTCAGCATACTTTGGGTTATCATCTGCATATTTAACTTCATATTTAACATCGTGAGAGTCTAGATATTTTTTAAGCATATTACAAAATCCGCAAGTGTGGGTACTGTATATCGTTATATTCATATATTCTCCTTCCTTATATCTATATATTAACACCTATCTATACTCAATAAAATAGTTATGGTATTATGTGGTTAGTAAAATTAGGGGGACTAAATGAAAAACGAAAACGAACCATTGAATCCGTGGGAAACTAATTCAAATCCGCAATCGAACCAGCCAGAAGATACAGCAAGCAGCCAGGTTTTTTCACCTAGTAATCCCAGCTTTGCACCCAATCAAATCAATCAAGATACAGCTACTCCACAGACAAACACAAATTTATCTCAGACTCCGGATTATTCTGCTAACCAAGATAACAACACTACAAATACAACTGACAATGTTTCGTCGGCCCAAAATCAACCAAGCAATACCTGGCAACCGGCAGCTATGCCAATAAATTCTTATAGCAATAACTCATTAAATCCAACCAAGAAATCACGCAAAAAAGTCTATATATTAGGTAGCGGACTAGTTGTGCTGATTGGCGTACTGATTGCAACATATGTGTTTTTTATTTTTTTGCCCAACAAACCGGAAAATGCCTGGAAAACTGGCTTTATCCGAAGCGGCAAGGCTCTTGAAGTCGTTAGCGATAAGTCTACGAATGAAAAATCACTACAAGATTATAAAAAATCAGAAATAACCGGACAACTTAGCATAACTACTGCCGAGGGCACATCGTCAGGGTCTTTGAACGCCAAGTATGACCAAAACAAACTTATCGGCAATCTATCCTATTCAAATGGCAACCAAGGTGACTCAGAAATTAAGATTTCGGCCGATGTACTGGCTGAAGTTGCTAATAATGAGATAATTCCCGATGTATTTATAAAAGCAAGTGGCATAAAAGCACTACTAGGAGAAGGCTACTCAGACAATCTTGAACTCTCAAAATATGAGAATAAGTGGATTCTCTTTGATAAACAAACAATTAGTGAATCCATAAAATCATTTACAGACGAAGAACCAAAAAAAGAAGACACTATAACTTCTAAGGATGTGTCGGACTTTTCTAAGGAGATGGTTAGGGTTGCCAACCAATATGTGTTTACAAACGATCCAAACAAGGCAGTAATTGAACAAAAAAGTTTCGTTGGCATGGAAACAATAGATGGCAAAAAAACCTATCATTATAAAGCTAAAGTTAATGAAGCACACGCTAAAGAATATTGTAAAGCTTTAATTGACTCAGCAGCTAAAACCAAACTAGCTAAAAGCTATATAAAAAATCAGGAAGATATTGATAATGCCAAAAAAAGTTGCGACGATGACCAACAGATAAGCGAAGAAGAAAAGAAAGTCTCAGGAGAGTTTGACATGTGGATTGATGCCCGCTACAAATTGATCCACAAAATTCGCGTTTACGACGGCGAAGACAAAAAAGTTTATACAGATTTTGGCCAAAATTACAGTGGCGGCGATGACATAGAGTTCTTTATTAACTACATCGATACAACAGAAAACCAAGGCGAATTTAAATTAACATTTAAATTTAATTTTAAAAATGCAACAACTAAGATTGAGGGTACCGGCTTCAACGGTAAAGATGCAAGCAAAATTAGCGGTAAGATAAATATTGACTTTAAACCATATAAATCAGATATCAAGATTGACAGACCTAAGGATTTTATTAATGCCAAAGATAGTATACTTAAAGGAATCCAAGCTTCTAGCGAAGACTCAGAAAGAGAGTCTGATTTACATGCAGTCCAATCTCAATTAGAAGCCTACTATGCCCAAAACGACTTTTATCCTTCGGCAAGCGAAATAAATAATACTGCTTGGGTCACCAGTAACCTTAAGGGTTTAGATATCGAATCATTAAAAGATCCCAAAGGTACATCACCAACATTTTCAAATGCACCTACGCCCAACCAATACTCCTACGCACCACTAAAATGTCAGCCTAATAAAACTAAATGTAAAGACTTTGTATTAATCGCTACCTTATCTAATGGCGAAAAATTCGAGTTAAGATCCTTATACGCTAACTAACAACGTTTGTTATAGTACAATTAAGACTTGTTTAATAAAAAAGAGAGAAATAAGCGATTTTTATAATGGCTTAATCTTTGACTGCTTGATTATCTCTACAATTTCATCGTCATCATCAGTTAGAGTAAATAGATTTAGATCATCATTGGAAATGGCAGCTGTTTTTTTATAAAGAGTTTCGTCAAGATAACTAAGTAATGGCTGCCAGTAGTCTTTGCCGCACAAAATAATCGGAATGTTGGCAATTTTACCAGTTTGCTTAAGAGTTAAAACCTCAAAAAACTCATCAAGCGTACCAAAACCACCAGGAAAATAAACATAAGCACGAGCCGAATATACAAGGGCAACTTTTCGACTAAAAAAGTAATAGAAACCGGCCGAATGCTTAACATAAGGATTAGTTGCTTGTTCTTTTGGCAGCTGAATAGTCATAGCCAACGAATTACCGCAAATCAGGGGAGCTTTGTCGTCGTAATGATCGTGACCAGGGTCACTACAAGCTTCGCTTGCACCCCTATTAGCTGCTTCCATAATGCCTGGTCCGCCGCCAGAGACTATCGTCAATTTTAGCTCCTGTGATATTTTACGAGCTAAATTACGTGCTTGTATGTAGTACTGATTATTTTCGTCAAATCTAGCTGAGCCAAAGAATGTAACAGTGTCGGTATTTTGTCGCAGTAACTTAAACGCATTAGCAAAATCTAGATTAATGCGCTTAATTCGTTTTTTAATATCTGCATCATCTAACTGCCAGAGAGCTAGTTTTTCTTCAGCTGCGATAGAACGCAAGCTGGACTGTTTAGTTTTGACTATTTTTCTTTTCATCAGCTTATGATACTAAGCTTAACTAAAATTTTATTTTTTTGCAAAATGTTTGACAAACATATTCAGCATGCCATATATTAAACTTATGACTTTTAATCTAAACCAAAAGCACATGTCATTTGTATACATTCCACTCGTTTGGGGCTGTGCTTATAGTTGGTTGGAGTCAAAAGAAATTTAGATCAAGTATAGCCCGAAGAAAAGACAAGACTTCCAACCATAAAAAGAGAAGTCTTTTTTATTTTATAAACATCAGGAGAGAAATGAAAGTAGGATAAAGCAATGAAACCGATAACATCAGAAAGTTTAAGCTTACCAACATCGATAATAAGAATATACACAGATAGACCAGAATTAAGCCACCTAGAACGTCCTGGCATAAAAGACCCTTTTTCTAACTTAGATAGAACACCAACGGAAAGGGTATTTGATTCAAATATTTTAGAGTTAGTTGGTGGGGTTGAAGCAGCTATGACTGGAGGTTACAACGTAGTTATAGGCAGAGAAGCACCACATGAAGTTGTAAGTGCTTTTGATCGAGGCGTGCAAAGATTAGTAGAAAAAGGCCTAGACTCTATGAAGCATCGACCGCCCGAAAACTCCAGCACAGATACCCCTACAGAGACTGTCGCATCACAAGCTTGCTGCCCTGACCATATCCCACTAGAGTGGCAAAGTGCCTGAGTTTAATGATTTAACATATTTTTGGAAGCCAGAATAATCTTCCATGCCAGCTACCGGAACTAAAGCAGACTGACCAGTACGAGTACGATAACTTTCTAGTAGGCTTTGACCATTGGCTTTAGTCAGGTCAACCGATTTCATTTGATTATCTGGTATAGATTTAAATAGCAAAATTATAGGTAAAACCTCATGAATATTTAGATTTGTTTGTAAATTATCGGCAGCAGCATCAAAAAACGGTTTATTTCTAGTTGGATTAAGTAATAACGACATGGTCATTTGGCTGCGAATAGCCGTAAAAACTTTTTGCTGGTTTAAAACTCGGTTAAAGTCTGACTGCGGAAAACCATACGAGCCATAGGTTGAACCTCTTGCTCTGGTTAATCTTAAAGCCGTTTGGCCATCAATTTTATGAGTACCATTTGTGAGCTGTAAGGGGCCACCTTCGTTCGGTTTAAAGTTTGGGTCGTAGATGCCACGAGGATCTGGACTTTCAATATTTACAGTTATACCGCCTAACGAATTAGTTAGGTCTCTAACTGCACCATAGTTAATCAAGGTATAGTAATTTATTTTAACATCAAAAATATCACCAACTACTTTTTCCAACAAACCAACACCTCCATTTGCATAGCCAGCCTCAGAGAAATTTTGAGTTTCACCAGCCTGATATGCCTCATTTATTTTGCCGTAACCATAGTTTGGGATTTTTACATACAAATCTCTTGGTATGCTTAGCATATAGCCAGCTTTTTTATGCTTATTCATGCTAACCAGCATTATAGAGTCAGTTAAGTTGGCTCCAGCATGGCCAGCGTCATCAGCCGAATAACCAATTAACAGTATATTTGTACGGCCATCATTAGATTTTAAATCTTGCGGTAGTAAGGCAGAAATAGCCGATGAGGTACCAAACATTTTTTTAGATGCATATGAAGCGTTTTTAAGGTTCCAAAAAATAAATATTGACGGCAAAACTAAAACTAATATCAACAAAAAAATAAAAATCTTAATAAATACTTTTTTAATAGATTTTTTTGGCTCGGAATCAGGCTCTGACTGGTCTCTAAAATCCTGCGGTTGCAACTGAGGCTCGGATCTATATGGTTTTTTGCCTTGAGTAGCTTTAGGAGCAGAATTATAGTTTGGCAGTGTTCTATTTACGTCAAACTGCTTAACCGTTTTTTTTGGTCGTTTTATATCGCCATACATTTAGTTATGGATTATACATTAATTACTATTAAAATTATGCTAAAATACTGTCATAAGCCAAGGAGGGTAAATGTTTTTTATTGTTATCTTAATAGTAATAGTGTCAATAATATTGTCGGGAATATATATTGTGAGACAACAAACTGCTGCTGTGGTTGAACGTTTTGGTAGATTAAATAAAGTTTCTAGTTCGGGTTTAAATATTAAAATACCTGTGGTAGACAGAATCGCTGGTCGCGTTAATTTACGAGTCAGACAGCTTGATGTATCGGTTGAGACCAAAACTAAAGATAATGTTTTTGTTTTCGTGATGGTAAGTGTTCAGTATTTTGTTATTCCTGATAAAGTAGCTGATGCATTTTATAAGTTACAGAATGCCGAAGCCCAAATAACTAGTTATGTTTACGATGCTGTGCGAGCTAGAGTTCCGACTATCAATCTAGATGATGTATTTGAGACTAAAGACGATATTGCCCAGGCCGTAAAAATGGAACTAGAAGAGATTATGAGTGAATTTGGTTACGGGATTGTTAAAGCACTTGTAACAGACATAAATCCTGACGCTAAAGTGAAAGAAAGCATGAACCATATAAATGCTGCCCAACGTCTAAAGTTAGCAGCTGTTGAAGAAGCGGAAGCCCAAAAGATTAGGGTAGTCAAAGCTGCCGAAGCCGAAGCCGAAAGTAAGGCACTACAAGGTAAAGGTATTGCAGATCAACGAAGTGCGATTGTTAATGGACTACAAGAAAGCGTGTCTAAGTTTCAGGATAATGTCGCCGGTACATCTGCTCAAGACGTAATGAACTTAGTGTTAATGACCCAGTATTTCGATACCTTAAAGGAAGTTGGCGGCAACTCTGGCAGCAACACAATCTTGCTACCACACAGTCCAGCTGGCATGCAAGATATATCTGAACAACTTCGTAACGCCATGATAACTGCCAACGAAGTGACTAAAAATCAACGAAAATCAGTTAGGCAGTCGCCTCCACAAAGTTGATTTCAGCAACTTTTAAGACTTGTCCATGATAATTACTACCGATACTTAAAATGCAGAAAAACATACTAAGAATTATCGGCGGTATTGGTGTAATTATCTGGGCATATACATATATCAAAAACCCAAGCTTTCCGACCCCAGACAAACTACTTATTTTTGCATTTTTTGCTGGATTAGCTTTTAACGAAGCTATTGAGATGATAAAAAGAGTATCACCTTTCATATTAATAATGTTAATTTATGACATATTTAGAGGTTTCGCCGATTATCTAAATCAAAATGTGAACTATCATTTTATGCCAGAGTTTGATAAATTTATTTCATTTGGACACTTGCCCACAAAAGTTTTACAAAATATTTTTTGGGATGGCCATGTAAAATGGTATGACTTTCTGCTGTACGGTATATATATGCTGCATTTTGTTTTACCAGTAGCTTTGTTGATTTTCATCTGGAAAAAGAAACCAGAACAATACTGGCGTTATGTAACAGCATTTGGTCTACTGTCGTTTTTTGGTTTTTTGACTTATGTTTTTTATCCGGCTGCTCCACCGTGGATGGCAACTGAATATGGCGTAATTGAACCTATCCACCGTATATCAAGTGATGTTTGGTGGGCAATGGGTATCAAGGATTTTCCGTCATTATATAACGAAATATCACCTAATCTAGTGGCTGCCGTACCATCTTTGCATGCAGCCTATGCTACTTTGATTTTGATTTTTGTAACCAAGATTTTTAGATCTAAATGGCGATATTTAGCAGCACTTTATCCACTAGGAATATACTTCGGTACCGTATATATGGGCGAGCATTACTTATTTGACGAACTACTTGGCAGCGTTTACGCTTTAGTAGCATACAAGTTATCGAAACCAGTAAAGTCCTATTTAGTTGTAAAATACTACAATTACATGCATCCGCATTATCGTCGACATAAAAATCGCCTGAAACAGTTTACAAGTGGTCTATTTAGGTAGCTAAGTAACAAGCATAGCTTTTACTAGTTTATGCGTCGGACAAAAACATATCAAATCTGCCACGTTTAACACCTTAGTGCGTATACTAAAAAATATTTCTGACCACAAGATTACAAGTATAAGCTACTTGATTTTACTTTTATAGACTATAATGAAAATTACGAAACAAACCACTAATGAATTATTTGATTAAAACCGAAAACTTATCCAAAACTTATCCTGGCACAGCCAAACCAGCTTTAAATAACTTAAATTTAGCTATTTCTTCTGGTGAAATTTATGGTTTTTTGGGAGCAAATGGAGCCGGTAAATCAACTACAATTCGTTTACTTCTAAATTTTATTCAGCCATCCAGTGGGCAAGCAAAGATTTTTGGTAATACTGTAAAAAACGATGAAATTAGACGTGAAATAGGCTACTTGTCTGGTGATGTGGTCTTATGGAATAAATCAACAGGTCATGAAATTTTTGAATTTTTAGGTAGACTTGGTAAGCAAGTTGACCAAGAATATCTAGATTATTTGATAAAAAAGCTTGATGCAGAACCACACAAAAAAATTTATCAACTGAGTAAAGGTAATCGTCAAAAAATTGGTTTAATTCAGGCTTTAATGCATCGGCCAAAGGTCCTGATCTTAGATGAACCAACCTCTGGTCTAGATCCATTGATACAAGAAGTTTTTTACGAAATAATCAAAGATTTCGCTAACCAAGGTTCAGCTATTTTGATTAGTAGCCACAATCTATATGAAGCCCAAAGTCTGTGTAGTAAAATCGGAATTATTAAAGAAGGCAATTTAGTACATGAACAAAAAATCAGCGATGACTCAAAGCTAAATATTGTAAACTACCGAGTAACTTTCGCAAATAATCATGATTTGACTAAATTTACAAAACTGAAATCCCATGAATTTAAGATTGTATCAGAAAACGTAAATCAACTTTTGATTCAACCGACAAACGAGATTAATGAAGTCCTTAAAGTTTTAAGCAATTTCAAGATTACTAGTCTTACAAGTGAGCAAATAAACCTTGGTGATGAATTTTTGGAATATTATGGAGAAACAAATGCAAATGCTTGAGATAATAAAATGGGAGCTAGAAAGACGAAAAGTAACAATTTTCTGGTGGACTATTGGTAGTATTATTTTAACTGCCACAATACTTACACTCTACCCACCAATCCGTGATCAAGCTGCTCAAATGAATCAAGTTATTAACCAATTACCTCCAGAACTTCGAAATCTGAAAGCGGGAGGGATTAATAAAATCGATGTTGGCAACCCCGAGCAATTTTTAAATTCGCAGTTATTTTATGCAACTCTGCCGATAATTTGGATTATCTTGTCAATCACTCGCGGTAACTCAATTCTGGGCAAAGAAGAGACCGACCACACATTAGAGCTTTTACTATCTAGGCCAATTTCTCGTATTAGACTACTACTGGCAAAAGCTATGAGCCTATTTTTTGAAATGTTAATTGTTGGTGGACTGACAACTATTTTGGTATTAGTTTTGTGTCCAATTTTTGACTTGCATGTTGCCAACTCAAGACTTATCTCAGTATCATTTTTTACATTAATTTTTTGTCTTAGTTTTGGCTATATAGTTTTTGTACTTAATGCTATTAGTCAAACCACACGTAAGATCGCTACCATCATTGGCGTCGTAGCCAGTTTTGGTGGTTATATTTTATCTTCATTTAGCGGTTTAACCGATTGGCTACAGCAACTAATCAAAATCTTTCCATTTCATTATTTTTCACCGTTAAGTATCCTAAATGGGGATGTATCAAAAGGTCTAGTTTTATACTTAGTGGCAATTTATGTTTTTGGTACGATTTTAGCCATCGCCGGTTTTAATCGTCGTGACATAAACTAAGAAACTACTCAGTCTAAATCTGTTTATCAAAAAAATCAATACAGTTTTGAACTGTATCTACTTTAATTCCCGAATCTTTGATAATTTTTATTTGTTTTTCAAATTTTGCTTGATCAATTGCAAACATACTCTCGCTAGGTTCGATGCCATGATATATCAAAACAAACCACCCATTAGTTTGCTTTGCTTGTTCAAGATATTCTTTTATTACTTCATCAGATACATCTTTTCTAATAAAAAGTGCTTTTATTTGAAATTTATCGTAGTTTTGCTTTGTATTTATGCCTCCATCAGTTCCGCGATGCGAAGATTGATTTTTGCGAATTATGTCTAGTGACTTCGAGTCATATTTGCCATAAGGACTTGCAAAGTCAATATTTTTTACATTTAATTGACTAATCTTTTTATTGGCCTTATCTAATTCAGACTTTATCTTTTTTTCATCGAATGAAGTAACGTCAATATGGGTATTTGTATGCGAGCCAATTTGATGTTTGCGTTTCAATAAATCTAGCACATCACCTTCACTCATATAAGAGGGGGTGCTTAAAAATTCTGGATTAATGTAGAAAGTACCCTTCATGTCATTAGCGTCTAGCGTTTTTGCACCATTTAGATAGCTTGAGATAATTCCATCATCAAATGTTATGCTCAATCGTGGCTCACTGAATTTTGTTGATGACTTTATTTTATATGCCTTAAAATCGCGAATGCTTAACATACCAATTTTTGAAATCTGTAACGAAGGCTGCATTGATACTACATTTGCCGGAACTTCTATTTCTATGCTTCTACTTGTAGCTTGAGAATTTGGCTGAAAAATTTCATATGGTTTATAGAAACTCCTACCATCTGCAAACCGATAATCAATACCAAAATCTACTACTTGATCGCTTTCGTAGTTTACCAATAATTTAATTAAATCATCTGGCTGTACATCAACCGCTTCTGGCTTCCAGGCTACTGAACCGATTTGATATTCACTTACATTTATACTTCTAATTCCATCTTTTTCTATAGGTAAGGCCGTTATACCTGACTGTGGCATAAATTCCCAATTTTTACCTTGTAGAATATCTAGTAATTGTTTTTCTTTCTCAGCGTCTTTTATCCGATTAACTTGGCTAATCATATAAGCTTCATCAAGTTCAATGTAGCCACTTGAAGTAAGCGATATCTTTATAGAAATTTTTGTAGTATCGGAATTTGTACTAAAAGCACTGCTCATAGTACTCCAAGGATAGTCATAATCTGGATATTCTCTCAAAAAAACATTGCTAATATTGCCATTTTTATCGGTTAACTCAACCGTTAATTCAAACTGACAATCAGTAGCGTAAAAAGATTTGAAAAAATATGTCTGATTAGGTTCTACGTCAATTTTTTCACTTGATATGACCACCGATTTATCTTGATAGTTATCAATATCTAGACGCAAAGCGTTACCTTTTATATTGCCTTTGACCATTTCTGTTCGAAATTTATTTTTTGATGAAGCTGAAGTTACATTCCAATTTGAAATGTGATTTTCGTTACCCGAATTTGACCATTTTTCAAAGCCAGGGTTAGGTAAAATATTACTGTTATTCGACATAGTATCATAATGCATATTTTGATCGTAGTTTAAGTAACTTTTCCAACCAAAAGTAATTAACAAAAAAAGAATTGGTAATACAAAAAAAGGTGAACGCACCTTACTTAATAAAAATTTCATTTTAGACACTTTAGGAGACTCCTGGTAAATCAACTGCTCTTTGGGTAGTTATGTACGAACCTGTGACCTTCTTTTTGCCAACAATCTGTTTGTAATTTCTTATACTTCTATAAGCTGCCACAACCTGAACTATGCTTATGACCATAGAGGCAGGATACATAAAAGGTGCGATTGCCATAAGCTTGACTTTTTCTATTTTCCTAAGATGTTCATCAGACATCACAGCTAGGCAAAGTATTACACAATAGACTCCACATGCTGATATGAATAAGATTGCATTCTTGTAAATAATGGCGTAATAAACAAACATTGTGAACAATAACGGCTCAAGTATCAACATAAATTCTGCCCATAGCGAAAAAGGTAATCGAACCCAAGATGTAAAAGGGTTATGGTGCTTAGAAACCGATAAAAGTAATTTTTTGTTATGATAAAAAGCTTGTAAACTTCCAAACTTCCAACGATATCTTTGCCTAAACAATGCCTTATAAGTCGGAACTGGAGCTGTAAAAACTAAATAATCACTTGCATAGATTAATTCAGCTTTATTACCTAGTTTTCTTGTCATACGCATTGATAACTCAATATCTTCGGTTTTCATTCTTTCATCAAACCCACCAACTGATTTTAAAATATCTTTACGGTAACTAGCACCAGCCCCGCCAATTATATACTCGCTTTTTGTTAGGGAGTTAAATTTTTTGGAACGAAAGCTTACTAAATATTCCAACTGCTGGATAATACCCAGAACCGAACCATCTTCAATAATTCTTACATTTGCCGCTACCGCTGCAACCTTATCTCTAGCGAAATATGCGACCAATCTATGTATTGCATGTTTTTCAAACTCACAATCAGCATCAAAAGCAACCACAATTTCACCATTAGCATGCTTCAGCCCTAGATTTATTGCTGCACCACGACCACCATTTTTACGCTTTCCAACTAATATAATATTTTGTTTAGGGTTGTTTTTTATGTATTTTTGTACTAATCTTTTACAGCTGTCTTTTGACTTATCATCAGATACTATTATTTCAATTTTTTTGTATCTCAACTTTTTTAAATTATCAAGACATCTTTCAATTGTTACTTCTTCGTTGTACATTGGGATTATTATGCTAACTAATGGTCGGTACCTTCTTAAGCGAGTTTTACTAACAAGTGTCGGTTTTTTATCCTCGTTAATTTTTACCAGATCATAAACACTACAGCCTATTAACGACAAAATACTTAAAATCATACCCATCATGACAGTGAAAGTAAAAAGAACTAACAAAATACTCATAGCTAGATATCTTTTACTTGGTTAAATTCAAATGTAAATAATTTACGTTTTTCATACCAACTTCCAGAACATGTTTGCACGGTCAAAATAGCCGGACCACGATACTCAAACAAGCTAACGTCTGTTGGCTCAACCTCTTTTATGTCTTTAAGAGTATACCCAAAAACTTTTTTATTTTGAGTTACAACTTCTACTTTGTCGCCAATTTCAAGCTTTGTCAGGTTGTAAAAAACCTTTGGATTATTATGTCCATATATAAATGTGTTGCCCACAGAGTTGTTTGCCTCTGGAGTGATTAGAGCATATTGAGCTTTATCTCCTGCTAATGTCCAAGAATGGTTAGATGTATCATAAACTCCATCAGCAAGCTCAATATTAATCTTAGCTTTTTCGGCAATAAATCGAGATGGTTTGCCTTTAATAATTTCAGGTTTACTGTTATCGATATTTTGAATCGAAACATTGTAAAGCTTTAAATCAGCATTCACATGAGGAGTAAAAAATTTAATCGCACCAGCAACTAATAAGACGTTCACAACAAACACTATAACCAATAATCTAATTGGGTGTTTCATAACTTTTCTTGCTATAAAAATCGTTGTTTTATGCGTTAAATCGACGACAGACAACAACAACTGCTTGTAAGCCGATAAGAATAGCTCCAGTAACAATTGCTGCAATAGCCACGTATTGCAATAACGACACATTACCAGTGTTTGGAAGTAGTGCTACACCCGTAACGATACCGCCGCCGCCCATTCCACCTACAATGTTTATATCTCCTTGATAGTTCATTGATATTTTATCTCCTTAAATATGACTGATTTATACTTAATTATTACATTTTATACTATACATGTCTTCATGTCAAATATGTTATAAACATAAGCATAAATAATATATGATAAGAACATAGACCAGCCAGCAGAGTATATACATATAGACTTTTGGTACTTTCACAAATTTATAAAATCGTATTGAAAACTTGCGATTCACTACTGGACAGCTGGCAAGAAGTCGCTATTACGAGTAATACGGTAGTCTGGACCAGAAATATTTGCATCAAATGTATTTAGGTATATCAAAGCACTATAGCCATAGTCATAAAATTCGTTTTTTGCTTGGGCAATTATATTTTTTTGAATTTCTGGAGTTGAGTGACCAGCACCAAATTCAACAATCCACTTAGGTTTTTGGTAATATTTTACCCACTGTCTACTGGCAGCAATATCGTAAAAATTTACGCTTTCCTGACCATACCAGTACTGATCATGAAGCATTGTTACGCCAATAACATCTACATATTCATCGCCTGGATAATAAATTTCGGCTCCATCATTACCGGCCGGCGACCAAACCATCTTTACATTAGCTGGATTGACTGACTTAAGAACAGTATATACATGACGATAAGCCTCAATATAACTATCTGGATTTTGGTTACCCCACGGGTACAAATCACTTAATTCCATTTCGTGAGCGAATCTTATGTAAACAGGTGACTTACTATTTTTTAGCACGTCAGCTATATTATTAAGCTGAGCATCGTACTTACCTGAGACTATATCCTCTAACAATTTCTGGCCATCTAGTTCACCTTTGGGTTCAATGGTTATGAGTGGAGTATTCTTATTGTCTTCAATTTCATAAATTCGTTTTGCTAATTTTTCGTCATTACGCCAATCAATAAATTCATGTTGGATAATAGGCATCTTAGTTGCTGAAAATATTGATGGATTCTTTTCATAAATCCCAAACTTTGGATGAATATCGGAATTAACGGGTAGGCTAGATATTTTTTGTTTATAGCTTAGGTTGTCCTCCGTGTTCAGTAAAGTGGAATTCCTTAAGTTTTTTGACTCTGCCTCGGCATGACTATATATAGTATAAAAATTTATTATGCTGGTGATAAAAAACAGTACCACAAAAGACCAAACAATCGTAAGCGGTTTTATCCAATCTGCCAGCGTATTCGTACTACGTCCGAATCTCAGCCGTAAATGCGCAAGA
>CAZTQB010000007.1:0-44723 GCA_964615775.1 uncultured Candidatus Saccharibacteria bacterium
GTAAATAAGCTATAATTCAAGCTATGCAGGACTTAAAGAAACAAGCCAATGTTATTTATAGCGATCTTCTGGCTGTGTTTAAAAAGTTAGAAATTGATAAAAAGTTAGTAGAGCTAAAAGAGCTTGAAAAAAAATCTTTTAACGAAGATTTTTGGCAAAATTCAATAAATGCTTCGCAGCACATGAAGCTTCAGTCTAAGTTAAGTGATGAAATATCACCTTGGCTAGAAATACAAAAAAAGTTGAAAGATCTGATTGAGATAATTGAGCTGGAGGACTCTTCGTTAGAAGTTGAAATAAGAAACCAGCTTATGAACCTAACTAAACAACTAGAGAGCAGCAAAAAAGTTTTAAAATTTAGCGGTCAGTATGATAGTTATGATGCAATTGTATCCATTTACGCCGGAGCTGGCGGGACCGATGCTCAAGATTGGGCGGAAATGCTAATGCGAATGTATTTAAGGTGGGCAGAGAATAATAATCTTAAAACAGAAGTGATAAGTATTTCTAATGGCGATGAGGCTGGTATCAAAAGTGTTGATATTAAGCTGTTTGGTACACACGCTTTTGGTAAACTCAAATCCGAACACGGTGTTCATCGGTTGGTTCGCTTGAGTCCGTTTAATGCTGACGCTAAACGTCAAACTAGTTTCGCCAAAGTTGATGTTATGCCTAGTATTGAAGCACCTGATCAGGTTGAGATTAATGAAGCAGATTTAAGAGTCGATGTTTTTCGTTCTGGTGGCAAGGGAGGTCAGAGTGTAAATACAACTGATTCGGCAGTTAGAGTTACGCATCTGCCAACAAATATTGTGGTCAGTATCCAAAATGAACGCTCACAACTTCAAAATAAAGAGACTGCTATGAATATTCTTCGCTCAAAACTTGCACAACTACAACTAGAGCAGCACCAAGATACAATTTCTAACATTAAGGGTCCTAATGAGCAAGCTGCGTGGGGTAACCAAATACGAAATTATGTGCTTCACCCATATAATATGGTCAAAGATTTAAGGACCAATCACGAAACTTCGCAGACTGAAAAAGTTTTAAATGGTGAAATAGATGAATTTATCGACGCCTATCTTGATAATTTTGCCTAAAGTTTGCAAAGAATAAGCGTAAGCAGTATAATCGTTAAGTATATAAAATAAAAAGGAAAATGATATGGAAATCGTTCATAATTTAAATATCAAAAAGCTAAGCTTGATAGTTTTTGCTGTTTTATCAGCTGTTATTTTTTTGGCTCAAAGTAGCATGGCGAGTGCTTATGTGTATTGCCCTGGTGTTAATAATAAAATAGTCTATAAGTCCAGAAAATCAGGTGATTATGAAATTTATAGTGCTGATTACGACAGAACGACGGGGACTATTTCAAATGATGTAAATTTATCTAAAAGTACCGGTAATCAAGATGCCTATGGTCATGTATCGTTTGATGGCGGTAAGGTAGTTTTTGGTTCAATGCGTGATGGAAATAGCGAAATATATATGGTAAATATTGATGGTAATGGTCTTGTTCGACTAACTAGTAACGCCTCTTACGACGATTTTCCTGCAGTTAGTGAAAATGGGGCAAAAGTAGTTTATATGGCAAATGTATCTGGAAATCCAGAAATTTTTGTTGTAAATGGTGATGGCAGCGGATCGACAAATATTTCTAATAATGCAGCCAGTGAAACGTACCCAACTATTACTGCTGATGGCAGTAAGGTGATTTTTACATCTGATCGTGATGGTCCTGTCGATATTTATAGTATGAATATTGACGGCACAAATGTGCAGCGACTTACTAGCGATTCTGACGAACAACGGCACCCATCAGTTAACCCAGAGGGTACAAAAATTGTTTACACCCAAGATGTTGGCGGCGGAGTATATAACTTATATATTATGAATATTGACGGCACTAATAAAACTCGTCTAGCAACCACTGCCTCTCAGCAAACATATCCAAATATTTCATTTGATGGCAGCAAGATTACTTATGGTGACGATGGCCCAGGGAATGTTGAGCTTTATAGTATGAATATCGATGGTACAAATGTGCAGCGGCTGACCAATTCTGCTGGGATCGATGATGAAGGTACGATTATGGGCGGTGCTAAAACTACTGATTGTAATACTCCAGCCACACCTGCAGCTACTACAAATCCAGCTGCTCCAAATACTGGCTATGGTGCCAAAGACTCTAGACTAGCATTTATAGGCATAGCCGCCGGTAGTTTGATATTAGTAGGTACGTCATTTTACTTAATCTCTAGTAGACTTAAGCAAAAATACGTATTTAATCGATCAAAATAATAAAATAACTTTAAAAATTAAATAAAAAAATTGCTTAAGCTTAGCTTAAGTTCTAAAAAACTTTTTCAAAAAACACGAAAAAGAAAAAAACCACTACAAAAATGAAATATAAATATGATAAAAAAACAACTAAGATAAAAAAGAAGATTAGTCTAAATACTAGTGTGCTTTTAGGTGCGAGTTTAATCATTATCTCATTTTTTTCACTTTATCCGATGCATCCAAAAAAGACGGAGGCAGCTAATAATCCAACCGTTAAATCTACCACACATCCAACTGTTTATACCAATGCACCATTAACTGATGGACCAGATGAGACTAAGATTGATATAAACTCAAACTATAAGGTTGCAGCCGATAAACCACGCAAAATTACAGCCAAAAATAATCTGATTCAAGGTTTTATTCAGCAGGTTGGTCTTAAGAATGAACAAGTTGACGTGCCAACAAATATTAATGTAGCTGGTTGGTATAACCAATCCGAAGCGGTTGGTTCTGTTGGCCTAAGTATTATCGATGGTCATGTTTCTGGAAAGTACTCTGACGGGGTTTTCAAAAATCTTAAAAAGCTTAGAGTTGGAGACACAATTGAGATAGAAATGGGTGATCATTCTATCAAAACTTTTAGCATCAAATCAGTCACTCAAGTACCAGAAGACAAGGCATCGGCAAAACTGTTTGAAAAAGATCCGACTATAAAATCTCAGTTAAATATTATAACTTGTGGCGGAACGTTTGACAGAGCTAGTCAAACCTATGCTGACCGTATAATTGTTAAGGCCTCTCTCAATTAGTTTGCTATAATGGTTATTGTATTATGATTTTATTGGATAGGGTAAGTAAGACATACAGCAAAAAAGCAGGTGTAGCCTTGGATCGCATAACCATACATATCGAACCGAAGGAGTTTGTAATTGTGGTTGGGCAAAGTGGTGCAGGTAAGTCGACTTTACTTAAGCTTCTTACCAGGGAAGAGAAACCAAGTAGTGGTAAGATTGTGGTTGGTGGTATAGATTATGAACGCCTTAAAGATCGTCAAATTCCTAAATTGCGGCGACGAATTGGCGTAGTTTTTCAAGATTTTAAACTTTTGCCTAACAAGACAGTCTTTGAGAACGTTGCTTTCGCCCTGGAAGTAGTTGGTGTAGGTAAGCGAGAAATCAAATACACTGTACCAAAAGTTTTGAGCATAGTAGGGCTTAAGGGTAAAGAAAAAAGCTATCCTAGGGAACTATCGGGTGGCGAACGACAGAGGGTGGCCATAGCTAGGGCGATTGTTCGTCAGCCTAAAATTTTGATTGCTGATGAGCCTACCGGCAATCTTGACCCTAAACACGCCTGGGATGTAATAAGAGTTCTAGAAAAGATTAATAAATACGGCACGACTGTACTGCTTACTACTCATAATCAAGAAATTGTCAACCAGCTTAAACGACGAGTAGTGATAATCCAGGACGGCAAAATAATAAGCGACAAAGCTAGTGGGACATATAGTTTATAGCATATGAATTCTAGTAAATTTAGCAGAAAATTGGTTACATTTGAGAGGATTGTAAAAAGCGGTTTTATCAATTTCTTTCGTAATATTAGTCTAACTATTGCCGCAACAGCGGTTATGACAGTGACATTGACGATTATTTTGTTTTCTTTGATTGCTAATGCCACTTTCAATAATACAATTCAGCAGATAAACGATAAAATTGTTGTCTCAGTCTATCTAAAAGATGATGTCACCAAACAGCAAACTGATAAATTAATCGAAGATCTTAAAAATCAAGGTAATGTAAAATCGGTAGATTATGTTTCTAAACAACAAGCCTTGGAGCAGTATCGAAAAGATAATCAAAGCAATTTAGAGTTGCTGCTAGCAATCTCTCAGACCGATAACCCACTGCCGGCTACGATTAAAATCAAGCCAGTTGATCCAGTGAATTTAGGTGGTATAAAAGATTTATTAGAATCCAAAAATGTAAAAGCTTTACAGTCCAATGAGACCTCTTATTCTGGTGATCGTAAGGATGCAATTGACCGAATTACTAAAGCCACTAATTTTTTCCGGCAAGCGGTTTTTGTAAGTGTAGTTGTCTTTGCTGTAATCTCGGTTTTGATTATTTTTAACACTATCCAAATGGCAATTTTTAATCGCCGCGACGAGCTGCAAATTATGAGACTACTTGGTGCAAGTACTTGGTTTATAAAAGGTCCGTTTATAGTTGAAACCATGTTTTATGGTATTGTATCGGCTGTTTTATCTTTAGTTATTTGCCATGTACTTTTCATTATTCAATCTCAAGCTTTTGATGCCAGCAGTTTAGGTTTATTAGACGTAAAATACGCTAGTCGTTACTTTTCAGATAATTTATGGAAGTTTATTGGCTTACAGGTTGTCGCTGGTATGACCATTGGAGCCATCTCATCATATATTGCAACCAAAAAATATCTTCGTTATCACCCAAAGCGAAAACACCGTCTTTAAAATTCACAGCCTATACTCAGAAATAGAGATTACAGTAAGCCCTTGTATGGTTATTAAATTTTTTAATAAATTTTTACCGAAATTAAGCATAAGGAGGGTTGATTTTAGCCTTATTATGTGTTACCATGGAAGGGTTAAAGCAAAAAATAAACAGCTTAAAAACAAAATGAAAAAAATCAGTATCAAAAACTCAAAAGTAACTTCGCTTAAAGCATTAGCAATTTTGGTAATTGTTGGAGTTTTTGGTTTTTCCATATTTTCATCGATTATTGCTAAGGCAGATCAATATCAAGATCAAATTAACGCTCTAAGTGATCAAAATAGTCAGTTTAGGCAATCTCAAGGAGTTTTGAGTATCGAAGCTAGCTCACTAACAGACGCTATCAGTAAACTTCAGGCTCAGATTGACTCAACTCAAAACCGGATTAACCAGCTAAATGATGATATTGCACGACTAAAAGTTCAAATTAGCGATACAGAGACAGAGTTAGCTCGTCAGAAGCTGTTGTTGGGTGCGTCGATTAAAGCGATGTATGTTTCTGGCGATATATCAACTGTAGAAATGCTTGCAAGCAGCAAAAATTTGAGTGATTTTTTTGATAAAACCCAGTACCAAGATAGTGTTAAGACAAAGATAAAAAATACGCTAGATAAAGTAACTCAGCTTAAACTTGAACTTAATACTAAAAAAGAATTGGTCGAAAAATCGTTAACCGAGCAAGAAAGTTTAAGGTCTCAGCTATCTAGTCAAAAAGCCGAGAAAGACCGAGTTTTGGCCATGAACCAAAGTCAGCAAAACCAGTTAGAGTCACAAATTCAGTCCAATAATAGTCAGATGAGTCGTTTACGAGCTGAGCAGGCAGCTGCTTATGCAGCTTACTTAGCCAAAAACCGCGGAGCTTCTTATGGTGTTGGTGAATCAGGTAATGGTGGCTATCCGTCAATCTGGGCAAATGCACCTCAGGACACAATTATTGATAACTGGGGTATGTATAATCGAGAGTGTGTAAGCTACGTAGCTTGGAAGGTAGATAGCAGTGGACGTTTTATGCCATACTGGGGTGGAGTAGGTAATGCCTACGAATGGCCAGGTAATGCTCGACGAGCTAGGATTCCGGTTGACAATACCCCAACGGTTGGTTCAGTTGCGGTTTGGGGTTCTAATGCTGGGCTAGGTTGGCTTGGTCACGTTGCTTATGTCGAAGTAGTAAATGGCGATAGATCAATTGAAGTTAGCCAATATAATTTTATTCATGGTCAATTCAGCCGAATGCACGTTGGTGCTAACGAAGTCTCAAGATTAGAATTTATCCACTTCTAATTTTGTAGAATAAACGCTAGAACTAAGCTATAATTTAAGTCGATAGATAACTAATTAATTCAGGGAGATTGTTTTGGGCGAAACAACAGAAGTTTCACATTCTAATTCTAAAAAGTACAAATTTAAAAGTTTACTAAATATAGTTATTTTGGTAATTATCTTTGGTCTTGGCTATGGTTTTGGTTCAAACAAGATTAAGTTTGGGGCAGAAGGTGTTTTTCATAAACCCGTCCAAAACAATGCTTCAGAAAAGTTAGATTATGGCGGAGTTGATGAGGTCTACTCAAAGCTCAAAGATAGCTATGATGGCAAAATCGAGGCAAGTAAAGTAAAAGATGGCATGAAGGCTGGTTTAGTAAAAGCTGCCGGCGATCCATACACAGAATATCTTAACGAACAAGAGTCAAAAGATTTTTCTAGCCAATTAAACGGTAGCTTCGAGGGAATCGGTGCAGAGTTAGGCAAGGATAATAATTTTATAGTCATTATTGCTCCGATTGACGGTTTTCCTGCCCAAAAAGCCGGCTTAAAATCTCGTGATATTATTAGTAAAATTAATGGCGATACGGCTGTTGATATTTCAATATCTGATGCTGTTAAGAAAATTCGCGGACCTAAAGGCACAAAAGTGAAATTAGAAATTGTGCGTGATGGCAAGCCGCTAGAAATCGAGATTACGAGAGACCAAATCAATATACCAAGTGTAAAAACTGAGATTACAGCTGAAAATATTGGGATTATAAAGTTATCTAGATTTGGCGATGATACAGTCAAACTAGCTACTGAGGCTGCTAATGACATGAAGACCAAGAATGTTAAAGGTGTTATTTTGGACGTACGTGGCAACCCTGGCGGCTTACTGGATGCCGCGGTAGGAGTATCGAACATCTGGTTGCCAAAAGGTAAGACAATTTTAGAAGAGAAGCGTGATGGCAAGGTTATAAAAAGTTACGCCTCTACTAGCAATAATCCAATTCTCGAAGGCGTACCGACAGTTGTTTTAATAGACGGTGGTAGTGCTAGTGCCAGTGAGATTGTGGCGGGAGCGTTAAGCGATAATAATGTCGCAACTATGATTGGTGTCAAAAGTTACGGTAAGGGTAGTGTGCAGGAAGTTCTGCCACTTAGTGGTGGTGGCACACTGAAAGTTACTGTAGCAAGATGGTTTACTCCGGGTGGACGTAATATTGACAAAGAAGGGATCGAGCCGAGCCAAAAAGTTGAATTTTCTGATGATGATTCAAAAGCTGGTAAGGATCCACAAAAAGAAGCGGCAATAGCCAAGCTCAGATGAGATATATAACTTGCAGGATTAATAGTACTTAAGATATTCTATATGTAATAACTAGAGGAGTTTGATAATTTATAATGGTTGAACCTAAGTATATCTTTGTAGTTGGTGGAGTCTTGTCGGGAGTTGGCAAGGGTATAACGGCCGCTTCAATCGGCAATATACTCAAATCTCGTGGCTTAAAAGTAAATATTCAAAAACTTGATCCATATTTGAATGTTGATGCTGGGACGCTTAATCCAGCAGAGCATGGCGAATGTTTTGTGACTAAAGATGGTGCGGAGACAGACCTAGACCTTGGCCATTATGAGCGATTTTTAGATATTGAACTAACGCAAAAAAGTAGCGTAATGAGTGGACGGTTACTTCTTGATCTAATTTCTAATGAGCGAGCCGGTAAATTTTTAGGTAAAACAGTGCAGGTTATACCGCACTTGACTAATGCTATTCAAGAGGAAATCATCGAGGCGGGTAGTGGTTTTGATGTGCATATTGTCGAGATTGGCGGTACGGTGGGCGATTATGAAAGTCCAGCTTTTATCGAAGCAATTCGTGAGCTTGGAATGCGAGTTGGCAGAGAAAACTGTCTATATACTCATGTAGTGTATTTACCATTTTTAGGTACATCAAAAGAAGTTAAGACCAAGCCAGCTCAGAATGCTGTTCGCGATCTTAGGTCTGTAGGTATAGTGCCAGACATTTTGGTTGCCCGAAGCGAAGAGTCTACCTCCGAGCAAGTTACGAATAAGCTGAGTTTATATAGTGGTGTTTCGAAAGAAGCAATTGCTCTTTTGCCAAATGCAAAAAGTATTTATGAAGTCCCTCTAACCCTAGAAGAAAATGGCATCGGTGAATATATTGTTCGCAGGCTGAACTTAAAAGTACCGAAGCCAAAGATCAAGCCCTGGAAAAATTTAGTAAAAAATATTTACTCAGAAAAACAAGACAAAATATATAAAATTGCCGTGGTTGCAAAGTATCTGAACAATCAAGATACCTATATTTCGGTTTTTGAGGCATTAAGGGCGGCAGCTTGGCAGGAGGATATTAACTTGGAAATAGTTTGGGTTGATGCTGAGGCTGCTCAAAGTGAAGATGATTTCTCTGATTATGATGGTATTTTAGTGCCGGGTGGTTTTGGACAAAGAGGTGTAGAGGGCAAGATTTTGGCGGCTTCTTATGCACTGAAGAATAACAAGCCATATCTTGGGCTATGTCTGGGTATGCAAGTTGGTGTGATTGCCGCTGCACGCTTAGCTGGTCTAGATGGAGCTAATTCGTTAGAATTTGATGGAGGTACCAACTTCCCGGTTATAGCCACCATGAATGACCAAAAGGGCAAAGAAGGTACCGGTGGCACGATGAGGCTAGGTGATTATCCTTGCGACCTAGCTGAAGATAGTTTAGCTAGGCGTTTATACGGCGACAGTAGAATTTATGAGCGACATCGTCATCGCTATGAAGCAAATAATTACTTTGTAAGTGATTATTCAAAATGGGGAATTGTTGCTAGCGGCAAAAGTCCTGATGGTCAACTGGTGGAGATTATCGAAGCTAGTGATCATAAGTTCTTTTTAGCCAGTCAGTTCCATCCAGAGTTTAAATCTCGACCCAATCGTCCACATCCGATGTTTTTAGGCTTTATCAAAAGCATAAAAAGCGACTAGTTTGTGTGCTATTCAACCATTGACTTATAAGCATAAGTGTGATAACATAGGCTTCATGGAAGATAGCAAACAAAAACTCATATTAATAGTAGAAGACGACGATAACTTAGCAAGTGTATACGAAACGCGTTTACAAGCTGAAGGATTTGCCACTAAACGTGTACCAAACGGTGAAGATGCTTTGTCAGCAGCTCTTTCTTCAAAACCAGATCTTATTTTGTTAGATGTCATGATGCCAAAAGTTAGTGGTTTTGACGTACTAGATATTTTACGAAACACACCAGAAACCCAGAGTGTTAAAATTATTATGCTTACAGCACTTAGCCAAGATAGCGACCGTGAAAAAGCTATGAGCTTAGGTGTTGATGACTATCTGGTCAAGTCTCAAGTTGTGATTGCCGACGTCGTTGATCGCATCCGCGAAGTTCTAGAAAAATAAAAAGATATTTTTATGTCAAATAAAAATGCATTCTACTAAACTCATACCAGTAGGTACTTAAACTACCTGGACTTCGACACGAGGAACTGAGCGGCCAGAAAAAGTCTTGACTTTGCGAGATTTGAAAGCTACGGTGCCATCGCGATCTGCATGGATGGTATAGTTTCGGCTAATCTTGGTGCCTGGACCAGAACGCTTGGTCATGCCAACTTGGCGAATGATTACTTGGCCAGTTTTTACCTTTTGGCCACCATATAATTTAACGCCCAGACGAGGACCGGCGTTGTTATGATTATTTTTGCTGGATCCACCAGCTTTGACTTTACTCATATTAACCTCTTAACCAATCATATAAAGTGATGGTAAATTAACTTTGATGTTATTAACTTCGTTCTAGAACGACTAGCTCACGGGCGACTTGCTGACCTTGGCGGTAGTAAATTAAGTCTTTTTTAGCCACGTGCTTAAAACTTATACGATTGTAACCCAAATCGCTTAAAAAATCAAGGGTAGGTAAGTGAATAAAGCCTTTTTTGGTGTACCACGCTGGTACGGCTATACACATGCGAAAGCCAGTTTTGGTTTGGTTGGCAATATTAAGCAAGAATTTTTTGTGAATCGTGTCGCAGTCTTGGACTATTTTTTGTAAAACATCGGGCAAGGGTTGAACGGATAGAGGTCTACCCAGGTATGTTTCGCAGGCTATGAAGTAATCACCAAGGGGGTTGATTTTTACTTTAGTGGCATCGGCTTGGTATAAATCAACTATTTGACTAGAAATTGAGAATTTTTCATAAAGCCAATCCAGATTTTTCTTAGAGTAGTCAATCATTCGAGGCTCTAAATCTGTGCCGATAACTTGGCAATTTATAAGCAATGCTTCCTGTAACAGTACACCGGTACCGCAAAAAGGATCATAAATAGTAGTCTTGCCAGGTATAATTGCAGTTTTGCCACAGGCTAAATTTATAATAATTTGGGCAAGCTTGGGCGGTAGCATACCTACGCGTGAATCACGCATTGGTCGTTCGTAGTCACGGGCAGAGTAGTCATCGATATTTTGCGTCCAAACGGTTTTTGCGATTATAGTTTTGCCTGCTGGAACTTTAACAAAGATTATTTCACTACCAGAATCTTCGAGGAGTTTATTGTGTATAATACTGGCTGAATTGAGTTCTAATGTTTTATTGGGTACAATTCTGATTTTTAAGCCTGATTTAGTAGCCATTTTTTTTGCCGATAGGGCAGTTGCTTGAAGTTTACCAGTTGATAGATCTAGTCCGTAAACACTTAAACCCAGGGTGAATTTTTGAGTAGGCAATTGACTTAGTAAAATTGGTAAATTCTTCATAATATAATCATGAATGTATGGCCATTTTGTGCTTGGAATCTCGCTTAAAATTTTAGAAATCTTAATACTACCACCCAGTCTGGAGAAAGCCTCAGGCTTGACATTTTTGCTCAGCAAAACAGCTTGTTTACTTAGTGGTTTGATGTTTTCTGGGCCAAAAAGTGACTCAAGCTCGGCGATACTGAGGTCTGGTGTTTTGCCAATAATTGCAACGTAGGACATAAACTATAGTATAGCGTATCTAGTTGTGTGAAGGTTAATTAGCGGCAAATTCACATAAACTGTATAATTGTCAAAATGGAGTCCAAGCCAATTGAGGCAAAAAATGTGAAGCTGCAAACCAATAAACGAAAAGCAAAGTTATGGCAAAAACTGCTTACCTTATTTACTTTTTTGGCTATGATCGCTCTAGTTTATTTCTCACGACATGATATTTATAAAACAATTATTAATATAAAAGCGATTGAATCATGGATTTTGTTATTTATGATTGTCTGGCAAGTTTTAAATTATCACTGCTATGCGAAGATGTACAAAAAAATGTTTACGATTTTAGGTAACAAAATTGATTATAAGTCCATGGCTATAGTCTCGGTTGAGTTAAATTTTGTTAATCATGTTTTCCCGAGTGCTGGGATTGCTGGATTCTCTTATTTTAGTTTTCGGATGAAACAGTTGGGTGTAGCGGTAAGTAAATCGACTCTGGTACAGATGATGAGATTTGTTCTGATATTTTTGTCATTTCAGCTATTATTGCTAGCGGGTGTACTGATACTGGCTAGCGGTGGTAAGGCTAGCAATTTTACGATTTTGGTTGCTAGTTCTCTAGGAACATTCTTGGCAGTTGGTACGGTATTGACAGCCTATATTGTTGGCGATAAAAAACGGATTGATAGATTTACAGTTGGACTTGCAAAGTTTTTAAATGGTATTTTGCACTGGATTAGGCCGAATCATCCTGAGACGATCAATATTGACGGAGTCCGGAAACTTTTTTTGGAACTACATGATGATTATCGGATTTTGGTCAAAAAAATAAATGACTTAAAGCAGCCCTTTATTTATGCATTTTTTGCAAATCTAACAGAGGTAATGACAGTATATACTGTTTATATAGCCTTTGGTCAGCCAGTTAATTTTGGTGCAGTGATTTTGGCTTATGCGGTGGCTAATTTTGCTGGGTTGATCTCAATCTTGCCGGGTGGAATTGGTGTATACGAAGCTCTAATGACGGCTGTTTTAGCAGCTTCTGGTGTGCCTTTGTCGATTGCGGCACCAGCTACCATTATGTATAGAATATTAAGCATGGTTATCCAATTACCGATTGGTTATTACTTTTATCAAAAGGCGATTAGAAAAATTGAAATATAAAAGTTTTAATGAAAAGCTAGTTTTTTCTGTCTCGGACTTTGTAGCGGTATTTAACCAAACGATTGATTACGCTTATCCCGAGGTTGTGGTTGTAGGTGAGTTGAGCAATCTGCGGGTTAGCAAAGGTAGTTGGTTGTATTTTGATCTAAAAGATGAGTCAGCCAACATCAAATTTTTTGGTACAATTCGTATGTTGCCAGGTCCAGTAGAAAATGGTCTGATGCTCGAAGTGACCGGTAGGCCTTATCTGCACCCTCAGTTTGGTTTTAGTATAAATGCGTCAAGTATAAATATTAGTGGCGAAGGGTCAATAAATAAAGCTTATAAATTGCTTGAACAAAAACTAATCAAGGAAGGCTTATTTTCTGTTGAGCGAAAGCGTCCATTGGCTTATCCGCCAAGTAAAGTTGGACTAATTACTTCTAAAGAATCAGCAGCATATGGTGATTTTATGAAAATTATTAACAAACGCTGGCCTAGGCTAGAGATTGAGATTTTTGACACTTTAGTTCAAGGAAAAGACGCTCCTGACGAAATAATCTCTGCAATTATAGATGCAAATAACACTCTTGGTCTAGAAGCATTAATCATTATTCGAGGTGGCGGTGGACGAGATGATCTGGCTGCTTTTGATCACGAGCAAGTTGTTAGGGCAATTGCTAGTTCGCGTGTGCCGACATTGGTGGCAATTGGTCATGAACGAGATGTAGTTTTGAGTGAGCTAGTAGCAGATATGCGAGCTAGCACGCCAAGTAATGCAGCTGAAATTTTAGTACCAGATAAAAAAGATGAGCTACATAATGTGGCCGGCTTTAAAAAACGGATTGAATATTTGCTTAATTCTCTGGTTGTAAAACAAAAACTTGAATTAAATGCAGCAAATCAAGACATAGACAAAAGGCTGGCTGCAATAATTGAAGGTGATAGACTTTTGATGAATAAGTATCGTCAAATATTGAAGCTAACTCACCCAAAAGCTTTACTCCAAAAAGGCTATATTTTAGCACAAGACAGCAAAGGTAATTACGTAAAGTCGGCCAAAATTGCAAGCAAACTTGATAATCTACAACTAACTTTTAAAGATGGTAAAATTGAGGTTAAAGTATGAGTAAGTACAACGAACTAAAGAAAAAGCTTGAATCGATAATCGTAAAGCTGGAATCTGATGATATTGCAATCGATGACGCCCTAGTTCTGCACGAAGAGGCGTCTAAGGTGATTGCAGACATAGAACAGTATTTAAATGAAGTCGAACAGAAAATTTCTAAGCAATAAACTGACTGTATAGATATGATTTTTTTGATATTTTTTTTGGTTATAATAGCTTGCTTTAGTTTTGTGTTGCTATTTGGAGCTCCGTACTTACCAACTCATAATAAGTCAGCACATATAGCCTTGGACTTATTAGAGTTAAAGCCTGGTGACAATTTTTTTGAGCTTGGTTGTGGTGACGGTAGGGTGCTAATTTTAGCTGCGAAAAGGGGCTATAAATGTGTAGGCTGGGAACTAAACCCAATTATCTATTTGGTGGCCAAAGTTCGTACTGCAAAATATAAAAATGTATCTGTTAAATTTGGAAGTTTTTGGGAGCAAAATTTATCAAAAGCAGATGGAGTGTATGTGTTCTTGCTAGATAAATATATGCAAAAGCTGGACAAAAAATTAACTCAAGAAATGATGTCAGGAGCTAAGTTAGCTAGCTATGCATTCAAAATTAAAGGCAAAAAAATAAATCACCAAAAGCATGGAGTTTTTTTATATAAATACTAAATAATCTGATTGACGTAGTGGGTTTTTTAGATTAACATAAGCTCTATATGAAAGGTGTTAAAAATATTAAACTTCTCGCAGGCGAGACAGGTTCGCTTAATGCACTTTTGATACCATTTATACTAGTGATTGTGTTATTTTTAGGTGCCGCTGGCTTTGGGACGTGGGCCTATATGGGCAGACAAGATTATAAAAATAATGTCGATCCTAAGATTGCTGCGGCAGTTGATGTGGCCGAAAAGAAGATTTCTTCACAAAAAGACAATGAATTTATTGAGAAAGAGAAGAATCCGTTACTGGAATATCGTTCGTCAGCAGTTTTGGGCGATATTAATTTTTTGTATCCAAAAACTTGGAGTGGTTACATTAAATCTAGTGATGACACCCTAAGTCTGTATATGGATCCTGGGTTGGTTTCGGGCAATGATAAGGCGTTACATGCTTTGGCTGTGCAAGTTGTTACTACGTCTTACGATAGTAATATAAAAAAATACGAAGGCTTGGTCAAAAATGGTAAAGTTCAAGCCACAGCATTTAGGCTTAATAAATTACCAAAAGTTCTAGGACTAAGAGTAGACGGCGAGTATGAAAATGGTATAAAAGGCTCGATTGTTGTCTTACCATTGCGAGACAAAACTATAACAATTGCTTGCCAAAATTCGCAGTACATTAACGATTTTAATAATATAATTTTGCCTAACTTCTCATTTAGTCCGTAAAAATTACTATAAGTCTAGGTATTTTTTGTACTCAGAAAATGGTAGTATGTATGTATTATTTGGAGGATTTAATATGAGGGCAGAATCATGCAACAACAGATAGAAGCTGATTTATCTGGCTACTTAGCTCTCTTAAAAAATCTTCAGAACAATTTGTGTGTGGTAGCCAGAGCAGCTGAGCTTGATAGTCCTGAATATAACAATTTAGTCCAAAATTACACCAACAAATCGTTAAAATTGATTGATAGTTATATTTCTACAATTATGTATGAATCAGGGCAGCAAGCTTTAGAGTTATATCCGGTCGGTGTGGGGAATATTGTTTATGATTTATCGCGTAACATTAAACTTAATTTTGACAAGAATTTAGAAGTTAGAAAAATTACTAACCAGCCGATTATGTCGAACAGTAGTTTATTGGGCAATAGTTTATTTTTGTTATCTGAGTTTTTGCTCAAAATTACTAACAAAAATCTGATTATTAAAGCCTCCCATGGTGATCGTGAAAAAATCAATATTCAGATTTATTGTCAAAATCTAAAGATGTTCAAAAAAACGCTTAATAATTTTGACCAACAACTTAAGTTTAGTCATATGCCATATGCAAAATACTCAGATAACAATGGCTTAAATTTAGTAATTGCATCAAAAGTTATTAATATTTTAGGCGGAAGTATCACGCCAACCAGTAACTCAAAATTTAGTGGTTTTTTGGTGGGTGTACCTTTAAGCAAGCAGCTAAGTTTGGTGTAGCCATGAAGCGTGTACTGCTAGTTGAACCAAATAAAGATTTAGGCAAAATAATTAAAAAATATTTAGAAGGTTGCAAGTATAAAGTCTGTCACGTCTGTAATGCCGAGAGTGCTATTATTGAGGCCGATATTAAAAAACCAGATGTAGTGGTGTTAGAACTAGCTATTGCTGACCAAAATGGTGTAGCATTTTTGCACGAATTTCGCTCGTATGGTGACTGGATAAATGTCCCAATTATTATCCATACTTTTTTGGCTCGTCAAAACAACCAAATTGTCGCTAGCTTAGAGTCGTTAGGCGTAAAAAAATATTTATATAAACCAAAAACTTCCCTAAATGACTTAAATTTGGCCTTAAAAACAACTATTTTGTAGATGAAAAAAATCAATGACGAAGCAATCGTCTTAAAAAGAGTTAATTACGGCGAAAAAGACAGAATTTTGAATGTGATTACGATGAATAATGGTCGTCAAGCCTTGTTTGCTAAAAGTGTGCGGGCAAGTAAGAGCAGATTAGCTGGTGGTGTTGAATTGATGACGGTAAGTAATATAAGCTTTATCGACACCAACAAAGATATTAAAAAACTGATTAGTGCAGATATGAAGATTTACTTCGAAGATATTATAAAAGACATGAAACGGCTTGATTTGGCGTTTGTTGGTCTAAAGTTGATTGATAAAATCACGGTTGAAACAGCAGAGTCGTATCATTATGTAAGTTTAAAAACTTTCCTTATATATCTAAATAAACCACAGTTCAACTCAAAAGTAGTGGACATTTGGTTTGGTTTGCATGTACTTTTTTTGGCTGGTTTGCTGAGTGAGCTACTGGCGGTAGGTGAGGGTAATAATAAATACTCTTTTGATTATGAAAAACAAATTTTTATATCAGATAGTAATGGCAGTCTAGAGGAAAATGACATAAAATTTATGCGTTTGCTGGCCAAAAACTCCACGCCGATTAATTTTGAAAATTTGCCAGCTAACATAGAAGTTATTCAAAATATTAAAAACCACCTAGTTGGCTTTGGTTTTGATTAGCCAAAAAATTGAAAAATCCAGTATAATAATAGCTATGAGTGAGGAAAAAAAGACAAAAGTGTCTATGGAAGATATTGTAAGTTTGTGTAAGCGTCGTGGATTTATATACCAGGGTAGCGAAGTTTATGGTGGGTTAGCTGGAACCTGGGACTATGGTCCATTGGGTGTGGCCTTGAAGCGAAACATTATGAGCTTATGGTGGAAAATGTTTGTTGAAGAACGTGATGACATGTATGGCGTAGACGCTGCGATTTTAATGAATCAGAAAGTTTGGAAGGCTAGTGGACATGTTGATACCTTTACTGATCCATTGGTGGAATGTAGTAACTGCAAAGGTCGATTTAGGGAAGATAAAATAGACACAAGCAAATGCCCAAATTGTGGTACAAAAAATTCATTTGGTGAGGCTCGTCAGTTTAATATGATGTTTAAAACTAACGTTGGTCCGGTAGCTGACGAAAATTCAATCAGCTATTTGCGTCCAGAAACTGCCCAAGGGATTTTTACAAATTTCAAGAACATAGTAGATAGCTTCAGTCCAGATCTGCCATTTGGAATTGCTCAGCAGGGCAAAGCTTTTCGTAACGAGATTAGCCCAAGAGATTTTGTGTTTCGTAGTCGAGAATTTGAGCAGATGGAGATTGAATATTTTGTCGATCCGAACAATTGGCAAGGAGAGTTTGAGAAGTGGAGGCTTAATATCCATGAATGGTTTAAAATGCTTAATTTACCAGCAGAATCTGTACATGAGTTAGAGGTTCCAAAAGACGATTTAGCTCACTACAGCAAACGCACAATTGACTTTGAGTTTGACTATCCACATGGTCGAGATGAGCTACTTGGTATGGCCTACAGAACAGATTTTGACCTAAACAACGTACAGCGTGATAGTGGCAAAAGTATGTTATATCGACCAAAAGATGATTCCAAGCCATTTGTACCACATGTGATTGAACCAAGTTTTGGTGTGGAGCGAGCAATTATGGCAGTGTTAATTTCTGCGTATAAGGAAGATGAGGTTAACGGTGAAAAACGGATTTTCTTGCAGTTTCCGTATCATTTAGCACCCATTAAATATGCTGTTTCGCCATTGTTAAAAAATAAGCCTGAATTAGTTAAAAAAGCCCAACAAGTTTACCAAAAACTTAAAGAGCAATATGGAGCTGTTATGTATGACGACAACGGCAACATTGGTAAACGTTACCGTCGCCAAGATGAAATTGGTACGCCAAACTGTGTAGTTATAGACTTTGAAACACTTGAAGATGATACAGTAACTATTCGCGACCGCGATACTACTACCCAAAAGCGTATTAAAATCGAAGAGCTTTAGGCAAGCAACTGTATCAAAAGTAAAGTAATTTAACAGCAATACTGTATAATATAGACACTAATAGGGAGGCTATAAAATTATGGCAAAAGTTACAAAAACCACTGTGTCGAATGATAACGCACAAAAAGAAAACCAAAAAATTTTAAATGAACGAGAAAAAAATGCACACCCAGGCTTTTTCTTAAGAGCGGCAGTATGGATTTTGTCTAGATTTCCATTTACAAAAAATAAATATCAAAATTGGACAAGTGGCCGTCGTATTTTGGTTGGCTGGTTGCTGTGGATTGTTTGTTTGCCAATTATTCCACTTGTGGCCATAATTATTTGGTATGTTCATGACCCAGAAGGTTTTAAGAAAAGTCCGTGGGCAAAGGCTCTAATTGGACTATTTGTGGTGTGGTTGGCAGCATTTGGAATGATTGCCACCGAACCAGCCCAGGTAGATCAAAATGGTAAGTATTCACCAATCCAGACTAAAGCTGACGGAGAAAATGGTGGTAGTATTGCCGAAAAGCCAGCCTCTGAAGCCAGCCAGCAATCAAAAGATAAGGTTAAAACTCAGACAACTTCAAATAAGTCTAATGGTCAACAGTTTGAAAACTGTACGGCAGCCTTTGATGCAGGGGTTTTTGATATCAAACGCAGCGATCCTGCTTATCAAAACAAACTTGATCGTGACAATGACGGTATCGCTTGCGAAAAATAGCAATATTGGCTAGAAATAGTAATTTTTGATAGTTGATTTTACATCACCTCTGACTTGGTTTTTGCGGTAAAATATCTACATGGAATCACAGAATACGCAAACTTCTGACCGAAAGGCAGAGTCAACTCAAGACACGGATATTTTCGCGTGGGCAAATAACCTAGTTCAATACAAAGATGAGCTGACTATCGAGCTTTTTTTCGTCAGTCGAAACTATACCCTATACAAAACTAAAGTTGACCCAAGTTTAAAAAAATATTTAGAACCAATATTTATTGATGAAGTACTAGAATATATTTTAGATGGTGTAGAGCAGGGTTTGGTGGTTAGAGGTTTTGAGGAAGCTGAGGCTGAACATAAAGTTTTGCAACGAACCAAGATGCAAAATGTAGCTAGCTTAAAAGAAGTTATGAATTGGCACGATCATCAATATGCCGAAATACCGGTTTTTTCTGACGAAGAGCATGATTTCAAGCGTATAAAAGGTGTAATGGCTAAGGTTAGCCATGCTGACATGAAGGACAGTCCATTTTATGTGTTTAAAGTTCTACCAAAAAGTCAGGTTATGACATCAAAAACCAGCTGGTTATTAAAAAATGGTAAGTTTATTAAGTTTGATGGTGAGGCGGTGATGCAGCTACCAGTTGATCCACAGCTTGTGCTGCTTGAAGATGACCTTTATGTTTTTAACCAAACCAAGCTTAAACAACTTTTCGGCTATGATGCTAAAGAAGCGAGTGTGGCCGCTAGTAAGGTTAGGGAGATACTAGATAATTTTAAACTAAGATTTGACGAGGGCATGGATTTAAACAAAATCGTTGAGGGCAAAAAATCTCTGATCAAAAAATTGCAAAAAATTGACCCCAAAATAGTATCGCAAGAAGATTTATTAGCCCATGCCGAAGAGATGGGTGTTGATCTTATGCAGGATGAATCTGGGGCAATAATAATTATGGACGATAAAGATGCGGCCAAGTTTGTAAACCTCTTAAATGATGATTACGTAGAATCACCAATGACGGGTATACGATACGAAATAGTAAACAAAAAGGCTCTTAAGGCAATTGAATCTGAAAATTGATGATTTTTATTAATAATAAAATAAAACTTTTAATACTAGTAGTAATATTAATTATTTTTATTCCGATAATTTATCATTTATACGAAGAAGCTATATCTCAAAAAGAGTTATTTGGTCCAAGGTTAATTTCGATTTTTCTTATAGTAATGATTGTTGTTCTAGATATGCGTGCATTAATTTCTTTAATATTAGAAGTAATATTAGAATTTAAAAGTAAGTAGAATTTATTTGTGGACCAAGAACTTGCACTTGAAATAATGCTTGATGGACATAATGTAATGTTGAGCGGTCCGGCTGGCTCTGGCAAAACTTATGTACTAAATCAATTTATTAAGCTTGCCAGGGGCAATGGAAAATCTGTGGCAATAACCGCCACCACTGGACTAGCGGCAACTCATATAAACGGTTCGACAATTCATGCTTGGAGCGGCATAGGTGTTTTAGATTTTTTGCCAGCAAAATTTTATGAAAATTTGTCAAAAAACCGTATCGAACAAATAGAAAAAGCAGATATTTTGGTAATTGATGAGATTTCAATGCTGCATGATTTTCGGCTAGATATGATTGATGAAATAACTAGATCGCTGCGTAAGAATGACAAACCATTTGGTGGTTTGCAAGTGATTTTATGTGGCGATTTTTTTCAATTGCCTCCCGTCAATCGAACTGGTCGTGAACAGAGCGGGTTTGTAGTAAACTCCGCTGCTTATAAAAATGCCAGAGTACTAGTTTGTTATTTAAATCAACAATACCGACAAGATGATGATAATTATCTCGATATTTTAAATTCGATCAGAGCTAATGACTTACGTCGTAAGCACGTAGATGCACTACTCGCTCGACGAGGAATTGAGCTACAAGACATTACAGAACTTCATACCACAAATATCGATGTTGACGATATTAATAATGCTAGATTGGCAGAAGTTGAGGGAGATGAGTATGCATATGAGATGCTGGCTACTGGTAGTAACGGCTATGTAGAATCTTTGAAGAAGTCCTGTTTAGCTAATGAAGTATTGAAACTCAAAAAGAGTGCTTTAGTAATGTGTATTCGTAATAATCCAGAAAAAAAATATGTCAATGGATCACTAGGCGTTGTAGAAGGTTTCGAAAAGCTTACAAATTACCCAATCGTTAGGCTAAAGAATGGTAGACAAGTCACGATTTTGCCGGAAACATGGGAGCTAAGAGATGGCGATAAAAAACGAGCCAGCATAACACAGATACCATTACGATTGGCCTGGGCGATTACAATTCATAAGAGCCAAGGAATGACACTAGATGGTGCAAAGATTGATTTATCAAAAGCTTTTGTTGAAGGCATGGGTTATGTGGCGTTGTCGCGGGTGAAAAACTTAGATAGTTTGAGCTTAGTCGGTATTAACTCTACGGCTTTAAAAATAAGTAAGCAAGCTCTTGAGATTGATAAAGTTTTTAAAGATCAAACTTTGGCTAATGCAGAAGATTATCAGCACCTAAGGCAAAAGGCCAAAGAGCGAGCCAAAAAGCCCAAAAGTCCAACCAAAAAACTCGATTCTTCATGGGCAAACAAGCTAGAAAAAATGCGAGGTAAGTACCCAAATGCATATCGACCATGGTCTGAAAATGATGATAAAAAACTAGTCGAGTTATTTACAAAAAATAACCAAATAAGTGTAGATGAGCTTACTGCAAAGTTTGGCAGGCATCCTGGCTCAATTCGCTCACGACTCAAAAAACACTTTGGTGAAGACTCAATTAGCTAGAGTCGTGATACAATCATTATTAATGAAAAAGCAAAAAATAATTCCAAAAAATTTCTTATGGGGAGCTAGTACGTCTTCGCATCAGGTAGAGGGCAATAACCATAATCAGTGGACTGTTTGGGAGCTAGAAAATGCTCTAAGGCTTGCTAAACATGCTGAGAAAAATCGTAACCCTGCTAGTATTGATAAATCACAGCTTAATAATTGGCAAGATATTAAAAAACAGGCAACTAACCCAGAGAATTATATATCTGGCAGTGGGGTTGAACATTATAAACGCTACAAAGAAGATATAAAAATAGCAAAAGACTTGAATCTGAATTCTTTAAGATTTGGCATTGAGTGGTCACGGATTGAACCAAATGAAGGTCAGTGGAATGAAAAACAGTGGCAACACTATCGTGATTACATAAATGAAATTATAGAACAAGGTTTGGAGCCGATTTTGAACATTTGGCACTGGACAATGCCTGTTTGGTTTTATGAAAAAGGTGGTTTTGAAAAAGCAAAAAATGTTCAGTATTTTTTAAGATTTGTTGAGAAAATGTGCCAAGAGTTACCTCTGGATAGACTGAAATATATAATCACCTTAAATGAACCGAATGTTTACACGACTTTTTCATATATAATTGGTGATTGGCCGCCAAATCAGAAAAGTCAGCTGCAGGGAGCAAAGGTTTATCTTAATCTAGTGAAGAGCCATAAACGAGCCTATAAAATAATAAAAAAACATCATTCGCATCTACAGATTGGTATTGCTGCTCAGCTGGCCAATGTCCAGTCTAAAAGGCCACGTAATTTGGTGGACGTAACTGCGACTCATTTAATGCGTTATGCTTGGAATTGGTGGTTTTTAAATCGTATAAAAAATTATCAAGACTTTGTTGGAGTTAATTATTATTTCACAGATTACTATGAGTGGTTGAGTATGGATCTTTTAAGGCAGGGAAAGTTAATGCCAGAAAGAAAAAATCCAACTTTTCCGATGAGCGATATTGGTTGGTACATGGAGCCAGAAGGGCTGTATTCACTAACCGTTAGAGTCTGGGCTCATTATAAAAAACCAATAATGATTACTGAAAATGGTTTAGCGGACATGCATGATGCTTATCGTCGTTGGTGGATAGAGCAGACGATTGTTGCATTGCAACGGTCAATGAGCGAAGGAATCGATATTGTTGGCTATATGCACTGGAGTTTACTTGATAATTTTGAATGGGCCGAAGGTTGGTGGCCAAAATTTGGTTTAGTCGAAGTTGACAGGCAAAATAATATGAAACGTACTATTAGACCTAGTGCTAAATATTTTGCTGAACAAATTCAATCATTTAAAGATTGAGATTTACCACCTAGAGTAACTTAATTTAACTGCTAAAAGTGTTGCAAGAATTGGGGTTACCGGTTTTGTAGCCTTTATTAAACCAGTTGGCTCGGTCTTGAGCGGAGCCGTGGGTCCAAGTTTCGGGGTTGATTCGACCAGTAGTTTCTTTTTGAATGCGATCATCGCCCACAGCTTCAGCGGCGTCGATTGCTTCATTTATTTCATTCTCATTTTCGAACACACCTTGTTGACTAACTGAGTAGGCCCAAACTCCAGCGTAGCAGTCGGCTTGTAGCTCTAGTTTGACTGACATTGTGTTGCTGTTGCCGTATCTGGATTGAACTTCGTCCATAATACCTAATTGATTTTGGACGTGATGCCCAACTTCATGGGCAATCACATAAGCTTGGGCTACATCGCCACCCTTAGCCCCAAATTTGTTAGTAAGCTCATCAAAAAAAGTTTCGTCTAGGTAAATAGTTTGATCAATTGGACAATAGTGTGGTCCGACGGCCGAAGTGGCAATACCGCAACCAGATTTAGTTGCTGAGCGAAATAGGACTAAAGTTGGCTTTTTATAGACTTCTGACTGTTTGGCAAAGACATTTGTCCATAGGTCATTAGAAGAGCCAATGATTTTACTGGCAAAAGTCTTATAGCCATCATTTATACCGATATTTTCTGAACTATCTTGCCGTGTAACCTGAGAGTTCTCAACCGTTGATAAAATTTGTTGCAGAGTATTGGTATCGGTCCCGCCCAGGAAAGAATAAAGAAGTATTATACCTAAGCCAACCAGGCTACTAATTCCACCGATTGCAATACCACTGCCACGCCTATCTTCAACGTTTCCTGAAGTGCTAATTTTATCCCAAAATGCCATTTTTCCTCTTTCTATAAGGGTGTTATTTTAAATTTTAATCAATTTTATACAGAAAACTGTTAGCCACAATACAAAGGAGGTATTAAAAGTAGGTAGTAGTGTATTGTGGATAAGTGTATACGCTACATATGGAGTTGTTTTAATATCTGTGGAAAACTTTTCGAGTTTTGTGGGTAAGTTTATTACAAAGTACTTGAATGTGGAGTGTGGTGGGTAGTAGACTCTAAGCAGTGGGTAGGCGTGGTAAGGCAAAATAACTTACCTAGCAACAAAAATAAAAACCACTAGTAAATTAAATAAAACAGTAAAGAGCATTTCGTGGCCATAATAGACTATTTTGAGAGGAAACTAGACGACAAGCGACGGTTAACCATACCGACTGAGCTTAGAGCTAAGTTTTCTGCCGGAATAGTTATAACACGTGGCTTTGGTAAATATTTGCATATTTATCCCAAAGAAATTTGGGATTTGCAAGTTGAGCCACGACTAGCTGGCGATATATTAAGCGAAGAAATTGCCGACCTTAACGTTAAGTTTAGGATGGGAAAGGTTGATGCGAAGCTTGATGAAAAACAAGGTAGGATTACCTTGGAAGCACACCAGTTAGAATATGCCGGGATTAGCCGCGACGTAGTTGTCGTTGGTGTTGGTCAATACTGGCGAGTCATCGCCAAGGAGAACGCCGATATGTAAAACCTGTTTATTTAAAAATACGCACATTAAAAATTCGGGTTATCAAGGTAAAAGCTATAACAAGGTCAGCTACTTGGCAGTCAATATGTGGCAATAAAAGGGCAAACCACAAGATAAAACCCTAGTACATTCCCTCAAAAAACACCTCCCAAAACTCCACCTCACACATAAGTCTCTAAAACTTAAAAAATTCTTTGCCATTAAGTAATTGCTTATAAACTTCGTTAGGTTTTCTAGAATCTAAAGAAAAGCAATGAAGGTAAGGATAAACAAAAACAAAAACATTTCAAAAAAACAAAAAATTGGCTGCTAAGTAGGTGACCTTGTAAACTACATTTTAAAAACAAAAACAAAAAAGTTTATAATACTTTGATAGATGCAAGATATAGTTCATATTCCAGTTTTAGCAAAAGAAGTTTTAGCTGCTTTAGCTCCGGAGCCAGGTAAGAGTTACCTGGATTTAACGGCCGGCTATGGTGGGCATGCTAATTTGGTTTTAGAAAAATTAAATTCTAATGGCCAGGCGAAATTGGTTGATCGTGATACTAATGCGGTTAATTATCTTAAGCAAAAATTTGCTGAAGATAGTAGGGTAATAGTAATAAAAAACGACTATCATAATGCTCTTATGGACTTTCTAGAGCGAAACGAAAAATTTGATTATATTTTGGCAGATATTGGAGTGTCGTCACCGCACCTTGACAACCAAGACCGTGGCTTTTCATTTATGAATGATGGTCCGCTCGATATGCGTATGGATAATACTAGCGGCCAGACTGCTGCTGAGATTGTAAATACTTTTCAGGCAGAATCACTGGCTAATTTACTATATAAATATGGTGAGTTAAAAAACAGTCGTTTTTTGGCCAGGCGAATTATCGAGAATCGACCATATAGTTCTACAACTGATTTAGCGGCGGTTATACCAGGACAATTCAAAGTTCGAATGCGAACATTAGCTCAAGTCTTCCAAGCATTACGCATAGAAGTAAACGATGAGCTAAATCAACTAGAAAAGAGTTTGCCAATTATACACAAACTACTAAATCATGGTGGTAAAGTGGCGATTATAACTTTTCATAGTTTAGAAGATCGGATTGTGAAAGATTATTTTAAGTCTCATAGTGGACATAACTATGATGCTGAGTTTATTAATCTTTCTAGAACGCCAATTGTCCCAAGGGAAGAAGAAATAGTTAATAATCCGCGTTCTCGTAGTGCAAAATTACGAGTAATGCAGCGAAAATAAAAACACAAAAAGAAAGGGGGAAGCAAAATGCCAATACAGGTAAGAAGCAACTCCCGAGCTTACAAAGTTAAGGTAAAAGTACTGTAACTTTGTAAACATCGATCCCGCCCTAGTTAATGCGAGTAGAAGGGGCATCAACTAGGGCGGGAGAAAATAAAATCAAAAACAAAGATAAAAATTATGACATATTCCAGTTCGCTCGCCATGAGTAGAAAAAAGTTTGCCGTAAGGCATCAAAATGCTGTTAGCTTTCGGGAACAAGCAAAAAGCTTAGGACCTGTCAGCAATGCAATCATTTTAGTTGTACTTAGCTGTTTAATAGGGCTTTTGTACCTGACGCAGGTGACGAAAACTAATGCTAATGGCTACAAGATTGATAGCTTGCAAAAGCAACACGCTCAGTTAGAGAAGCAACACGAAGAGCTTGAGTTAACTGCTGCTCGTATGCAGTCATTAGATAGAGTTGCAGGTAGCGATGCTAACAAAAACTTAGTATCTGTTGCTCCGTCGGCAACAATCCGTTAATCAGGGTAAAATGCTAGAAAGGTAGGACGAAATAAATTCAAATTCGTCACAATCAAAAATCTATATGCATGCCTCACGTATAAAGTTGTGGTATGGTTTTTTGGTTGTGGTGTTTGCAATTTTTTTGGTCCAACTTTTTTATTTACAAGTTATAAAACATGATTATTATGTTAAATCTGCTCAAAAAGGCCAACTCAAACAATACGAAATACCAGCTGAGCGAGGTGTTATTATGGCCAAAGATGGCAAAAATTCAGTTCCAATAGTTTTGAATGAGCAGGTTTATACGGTATACGCTGATCCTGAATATATTAAAAATCCTAATGAAACACTTTCCAAAATTCAGCCTGTTATTGGTGGTGATTGGAACGAAATACTAAATAAAATCAAAACAGATACTCGTTACGCTATTCTGGCAAAGAAAATACCAGAAGATAAAGCAAAACAGATAGAAGAGATGAAACTAAAAGGTATTGGTGTACAGGCAGTGTCACAGCGAGTCTATCCACAAGGCAATATGGCGGCTCAGTTACTGGGCTTTGTCAATGATGAGGGCGAAGGCAAGTATGGTATTGAACAGTCATTAGACAAGAAATTGAAGGGTCAACCTGGAGAGCTTAAGGCTATAACTGATGCTCAAGGTGTGCCATTAGCTGCCAATAAAGATAACATTCAGCACGACCCAGTAAATGGAGAGCGAGTAACCATGACTATAGACATTTCAATGCAACGACGTTTAGAAGAGATGTTAGCGGCTCATTTAAAAGAGGTTCGATCTGAAAAGGGTAGTGCGATTGTTATGGATCCTAAAACTGGTGAAATCAAGGCCATGGCAAATTATCCAAGCTATAATCCAAGTGAATTTTATAAGGTTGAAGACGCTAGCTTATTCAATAACTCGGCGGTTGCTACGCCACTAGAAGTTGGCTCGATTATGAAAACTCTAACTGTAGCAGCTGGTATTGATAGTGGGGCAGTTAATCAAAATACTACCTATTATGACCCTAGTTTTTATAAAATTGGTGACTCAGTAGTTAGAAATGTTGAGGAAGACGGCGGAGCCGCTACGCGTTCTATATCTGACATATTGCGCTACTCACTTAACACTGGTGCAACTTATGTTTTGATGCAAATGGGTGGTGGCAAAATTAATGAAAAAGCCAGAACAACCTGGCATGATTACATGGTAAACCATTATATGTTTGGTAAAAAAACTGGCATTGAACAGGGTTATGAAGCTGAGGGTTACGTACCAGATCCCAATAAAGGCGAAGGACTGGATATCACTTATGCTAACACCTCATTTGGGCAGGGGTTGAATATTACGCCGTTACAAATGTTAGCTGCTTTCTCATCAACGATTAATGGGGGAGTTTATTATCGGCCACATTTGGTTGAAGCATCAGATAATGCCAGTAATATTATTAAAAAAGACGTAATTAAACCGGAATTGTCGGCTGTTTTAAGAGATATGCATGAAAATTCGGTAGCCAAAAATTATACTTTTTTAAAGAGAAACGGCTACAGAATTGGCGGCAAGACAGGAACTGCCGAGATTCCTAAACCTGAGGGTGGTTATTATAATGATAGATTTAACGGAACATTTATTGGCTATATTGGTGGCAATCAACCAGAATATGCGATCATGGTGACTACCATAGAGCCAAAAATTGGCGGCTATGCTGGAACCAGGGCAGCAGCTCCACTTTTTGGTAAAATAGCTGACATGTTAATAGGTAATTATGCAGTTAATAAAACAGATTAGAAGGAAGTCGTAAGTTAAATGACCGAATATCCCAGATCTCTCCAAAGCCGACCAACTAGACGTTTTTCGACTTCATCGCTAAGTACCGATAAATTTTCTCGAAGACACAAACCAGATTATTTGTTACTAATTTTGGCGTTAATTTTATGTGTGATTGGCTTAATTGTCGTTTATGCTATCAGCCCAGGACTGGCTATTACAAAAAATGTGAATCAAAATTACTTTGTAATAAAACAAATGATTTCCATCGGACTTGGGTTAGTAGCTTTTGCTGTTTTTAGTATTTTGTCACACGGAACACTCAAAAAAATGAAAAATATTTTAGTAGCTTTGTCTGTGGTGTCGGTAGTCGTCGTAGAACTACTATCTGACGGTAAAAGTCGTTGGATCCAAGTAGGGGGGTTATCGTTTCAGGTGGCAGAACTTATCAAGCTGACATTGATTGTTTGGTTGGCTGATTTTATGGTAACGCGGCAAGAGAGAGGCGAGACTGGTGATTTCAAAAAAACATTTCAGCCACTTTTGATAGTGCTGGCTGTGCTTGGTATTGTGGTAGCAATGGTAGAGAGCGATCTTGGATCGACTGGTGTAATGATGGCAATTATGGCAATTATGGCGTTTATTGCAGGTTTGCCGCTCAAAAAAATAGGTATTATTTTGCTAGTTATTTTGATTGGAACGACTTTGGCGGTAAGCTCTACGCCGTATCGCCGTCAACGAGTTAGCACTTTTCTTAATCCTACTGCTGATTGTCAAGCTACCGGTTATCAGGCTTGTCAGGCACTAATTGCTGTGGGCAGCGGTGGTGTTACGGGCAAGGGGCTAGGTAATAGTGTCCAGGCTTATGGTTATTTGCCGGAAGCAGCTAATGATTCGATTTTTGCTATTTATGCAGAGAAATTTGGTTTTATTGGTTCAGCGGTGGTGCTAGGAATTTACGTGGTCTTTTTTGCACGACTCAGACGGATTATTGAACGAACACCTGATCTGTATAACCGGTTATTTGTAGTTGGTTTTTTGGCTTGGCTCAGCACGCAAACAATTATTAATGTTGGTGCAATGATTGGTATTTTGCCACTCAAGGGCATAACTCTACCATTTATTAGCTATGGCGGAACTAGTATACTGTTTATTATGGCAGCACTTGGTGTAGTCTTTCATATTTCTCGTTACACCAATTTTGAATCAGTCAGAAGTATAAATATAAATAAAGGAGATAATCAAAGTGGAAAAGATCGCATTATGCGGCGGGGGGTCGGGCGGACACATTATTCCTCTACTCGGGGTCGCTAGCAAAATCCGCGAGTTATCTCCACAAACAAAAATTATTTATATTGGTGAGAAAAACGGTAAATTTAGTCACATAGTTTCTGACAGTAAATTGTTTGATGAATATTATTATATTTCAGCCGGTAAATATCGGAGGTATCATGGCGAGTCGATGGTAGCGAAATTACTAGATGTGAAGACTATGTGGTTTAACTTTAGGGATATTTTTAGACTGGGTAAGGGAATGGTTGAGAGCTATTTTTTACTTAAAAAACTTCGTCCCAGCAGCGTGCTTTTAAAAGGTGGATATGTCTGTGTACCCGTAGGCTTTGGTGCGAGTAAGTCTGGTGCGTTTATCGTTACGCATGACTCTGACACCGTTCCTGGACTAGCAAATAAGTTAGTTAGTCGATATGCCAGTGTTCATGCAACCGGTATGCCAGTTGAACTTTATAACTACCCAAAAGATAAGATATTTTACACTGGTGTACCAATCAATAATCTTTACAGGACTTATTCTGCTAATGAGGTAAGGTTTTTGAAAGAAAAATATTCTATTGATTCTAATCGTAGGGTAGTTTTAGTAATGGGCGGTAGTCTTGGTGCAGAACGACTCAATAATCTGATTGCTCAAATTACGCAGTCTTTAATCTCTAAAGCAAATGCCTACTTAATCTGTATTACTGGTCGAGATAAAGCCAAAAAATTTAGCCGTGTAGCAGGGCAGAGCGAATACCTAGATGTAGTAGAGTTTACATCAGAGTTATTTGAATATACTGCAATGGCTGACCTGGTAATTGCTAGGGCAGGGGCAACCGCTATGGCTGAGCTAGCTCACCAAAAAAAGACAGTACTACTAGTCCCTAACACGGATTTACCAGGTGGTCATCAGCTAGAAAATGCTAAATATTACCAAAAAATTGATGCAGTAGAAATGGTAAAAGAGTCGGAAATAAATGAAGTCGGTCCAATATATTTAGAAAAAAAAGTCGTGAAGCTGCTTGATGATCAGTCAAGATCTAAACAGTTGGCCAAAAATTTGGCAGCAGCCGTGCCAGAAGATCCTGCCGGTACTTTGGCAAGACTTTTGATCGATAGAAAGATACCACATAAACAATAGCTATGATTTTTAAAAAAATATCAAAAAAAAGTAATAAGAAGGTAGCCCAACAACGTTCTTCTGACAGTTCGTACCAAAAACAGCGAGCCTATCACTATAGTTCGGTTCGCTCGGATATTGAACGTAATATGGGTCGCAGTCGGACTGAATATCCATCTAAGCTGACAAAAGAAAATAGTAGTGGCACGGGTCGAAAAAGCCTTTTTGTTAGTCGGCTAAAACATATCCTTATAATAATTGCGTGCTTGGTTGTGTGTGGTATGCTTAGCTATCTGAACACCGACAGCATTGAACTACAAAATAATGGCGTAAAACTGCCACTCGATCAAGTGGCAGCCAATGCAAAGCAATATTTAGGCGACAGTAATTTAAACAAAGTTAAACTAACACTTAAACGAAAGGGGCTAGAGAAATACCTAAAAAGCCATAATAACTATATTTCTGATGTAGATGTAAGTACTAAAATTTTTTCTACAAAGGTGTATGTAAAAGTTACTCTTAATCAGCCAAGTTTGGTTGTGTCTGATGGTAGTAGAGTCTTTCTGGTGGCTGATAATGGGCTTATTTTAAGTGATATCACAAATAATAAAGATAAAGACATTACGCAGCTTAATCTGCCTCTAGTGCAAGATCAAACTGCGGTTAGGCTAGAGGTTGGTAAGCCGGCACTTAGTCAAGACCAGGTAAATTACATAAAAGAGATTATTTTTCAGACAGACAAATCTGGACTGAAGACAGAATCTATTAATTTAGCTGAAGGTGGTAGCCAGATAAATGTTAGGTATGGTGGCTTAGGGTATTACGTAAAGTATAATTTTTACGAAGATGCTCGACGTAGTGCAGGGGCGTTTCTGGCTACTAGAAAGCAAATTGAGGAAGATAAGACTCAGCCGAGTGAGTATGTAGATGTTCGAGTTGCAGAACGAGCCTATGTAAAATAACAGCTTGACTACTCTTCTACACTACTCTTCTGTTCGTAAAATGTTCGTGTTTAATTTTATTAATTAATAATAGAAAACTGTACTACAATGTCTAAATAGGGAAAAGTCAAAAAATATATATTAATTAAGTGAAAAGGGGAAAAGTCAAAAAAATATTATTTATGCATAAAAATCATAAAAAGCAAACAATAATATGGTTCCGTGAAAAAAGCAAACGCTATGACTATCTAGATTACTATGTGTATAACTCAACATAAGCATATAGTCTCTAAGTCTAATAAGGTAGTTATTAAAGAGGCATTAAGAGCTTAAATAGTGTAAGCAACAAATCAAAATCAAAATATTTTTATAAGTTTTCAGAGCTATATCGATAATGAGTCCCTCTCTCGGTCTAGATGTAGTTAATAAATATAAAGTCGCAAAATATACATTGTGCGACGTTATGTCTATGAACGACTTTGTATAGTTTTGTCCTACCCGACCAAGCTAATATTTTTTAATAAACAACTTTACTAATATTTATTTAAAATATGCTCTGGTCTGCCCTTGGTTAGTTTGTGTTATAAATCTTTGACTATCTAATGGCTTTTTTGCGTATCTATATTTACTTACATGCCTTGTTCGTTATTTGTTCGGTTTAGTGTATTGTTTGAAATGGAGACACCCTTCTGGCTCGGCGGGAAAGTAGTTACAAACTAGCTAAAATATAACAAAGATTTAGTATTAAGTATGCTTAACCAATTAGGTCAATAATATTACTTACCTTCAGCGAGTGTATAAGTAGCTTTTGCAACGCGTTTGAACTGCTTTTTGCCTTGTAGATTGAGCAAGATGGTAGTTTCTTTGACATAGCGGCTTTTTAGGACCTTTTTAACGATTTCGTCGCGATGTAGAGGTTCTTTGGATTGTTTTAGGATCTCGGTGATGATATCAGAAACGGTTCCCTTTTTGTAACCCCATTCTTTGAGGGCGTAAATACCACGACCGATTAAAATAAAGCGTTTGTCTTTGATTAGCTCGTTGTGGATTGCCTGAGTGGTCACATTTTTACGCTTAAATTCAGAATCTTTGATAGCACCTGCGATTTCTGAAAAGTGCATATGCTTGCCATTTTGTTGCAGGATTACATATATTTTGTCACGAATATTCTTTGGGTTGACTGTTGGCCATTTGATTAATCCCCATTTATTATGCAGAGTAGCCAGTTTTTTTGAAGTAGTTGCTAGTCCTTGAGCATTTTCTATACTGCCAGTGTGCTTTGCTTCTTTGGCTATAACGTCAATAGTAGCTGGTTCACCAAGTTTCTTGAGGGCATCAATGAAAGTGTTTATATTTTTAGCAACTGATTTTTGATCGTGAGTTTTGGTAATGACTGCCGATTGAAAAAAATTGTCATCTTCAGTGATAAGCGTAAGATTTGGGCAAAGTTCGATAATAAAGCTCAAACGACTTTGATCGAGTTTGGTAGGATTAGCACCGCATAAAGCTTCTGATAGACTCGTGATTCGGGTGGCCTCTCCCATCTTTATCATATTTTCGGTAATAACCTTCTGGGCTTCGTCTAACTGAGTTAATTCTCCTGTTTCAGCCATATGTCGAAGCTGAGTCATAGTAGCTTTTTCTAGTTGCCTTACTCGCTCACGAGTGATGCCCAACAACTCCCCTATTTGCTCAAGAGTCTCCTTACGGTCATAAAGGCCATATCGTCTTGAAACAATTTCTCTTTCTCGCTCACGTTCAACGGTGTCTAAAATGGATTTGGTTAAGTTCTCTAATTCTGTTTGGGTCATTCTTTCCTCTCTTATCTGACGATAGGTATCTTTATTATATTTTAAAATAAAAGATATTTATAGTCAATATTATTTTTTTATAATATTAATTAATCTGTTAAAATACCTTTTTTGGTCTTCCCTCTACATCATATTAGACCAGAATAATGTATTACTGTGAATATATATTAACACAAAAACAAAAAAAATCATTTTATTGTTTAGAAGTTTTATGTTGTAGAAAATATTATTTAGATAGTTATTTTTTACTGCGAAACGAGCGTTTTTTACGCACTGGAGCCTTGTCAAGTAAATCCTTAGCCTGAAGTTCGGTTAGGCTTTTTGCATCGGTATCTTTGGGTATGCGTGCGTTTTTCTTGCCATCGGTAATATAGGGTCCGTATGGTCCATTTATAATCGAAATACCATTAGCAAATTGACTTATATATTTATCAGCTTCTTTTTGCTGCTTTTCTTTGATAATTTCTAGGGCTTGATTGAGTGTGACACTCATTGGATCGTATGGTTTTATAGAGATAAATTTGCCATTTACTTGGATATATGGCCCAAAACGACCGATGTTAGCATTAATATCGTGACCATCAGTAGTTTTGCCGACAAATCTAGGTAGTTTAAACATTTCTAGGGCTTGCTCTAAAACTACAGTTTTTAGATCGCTACCATCTGGAAGCGGTGCAAATTGCGGTTTTTCATCATCTTCTGTCTCGCCTTTTTGTAGCATCGGACCGTATCGTCCATAACGAGCAATTATGGTTTTACCGGATTTTGGATCGACACCAAGTATGCGGGCTTTGGAGGTTTCTGCTCTAGTTACGTCGGCTGATTTTTCAATTAATGGGCTAAAATCCTTATAAAATTCAGCAATTGTGGCTTGCCATTTTGCCTGACCGCCTGCGATTTTGTCTAAATCTTTTTCGGCTTTGGCCGTAAAATCATAGTCAATAATTTCACTGAAATGCTTGACTAAGAAGTCGGTTGCAATGTCGGCAAGGTGTGTTGGGAGAAGTTTAGCTCTTTCGCTACCAGTTCTTTCAGTGGTTTTTTCCTCAGAGATTTGATTATTTTTGAGGATAATATTATCAATCGTACGTTCTGTACCTTCAGAGTCGCTTTTTTCGATATAGCCACGTGACTGAATTGTTGAAATAGTTGGAGCGTAGGTACTTGGTCGGCCAATACCTAGTTCTTCCATGCGACGAACCAGTGATGCTTCAGAATATCGAGCTGGCGGCTTGTCGTAAGCTTGAATAGCCCTCATCTCATCTAATTTTAGTTGTTCGCCAATCTTGACATTAGGCAAAATAGTATCATCTTTGCCACCGCCATAAACTTTATAAAATCCATCAAATTTTAGTATTTCACCTTTAGCAACTAGTTTGTGTTTATTACCGTCGATACTTATGATGATTTCGCTACGTTCTGTCTCGGCGGCTGCCATCTGGCTAGCTAGAGTGCGTCGCCAAATAAGTTTGTATAGTTTTTGTTGGCTTGCATCGTCGCCAGCTTCAGTATTAGCGAAGTCCGATGGCCTAATCGCTTCGTGAGCTTCTTGGGCTGAAGAATTTTTGGTTTTATAAGTGCGAAAATGATGATATTTTTTACCAAACTGGTTAGTAATGTACTTTTCTGCCGCTTTTAAGGATAAAGATGATAGATTGGTGCTATCGGTACGCATGTAAGTGATATGGCCATTTTCGTATAGTCGTTGAGCTAACGTCATAGTTTGCTTCACACTAAAACCGAGCTTAGCAGATGCCTCTTGTTGTAAGCTAGAGGTAGTAAACGGTGCTGATGGATTTCGTGTTGATGGTTTGGTAATGATATCTTCGACAGTGTACGTAGAGTTTAAAATACTCTCAAAAAAATCTTTTACTTCTTTGCTGCTGGTGAAGGTAGTGCTTAATTCCGCTTTGAGCTGCTGTTTGTCGACGATAAATATGGCCGAAATTTTATATTTGGCCTTGGGCTCAAAATTCTCGATCTCACGCTCTCTCTCGACTATTAGACGGACAGCAACTGATTGAACGCGGCCAGCACTAAGGCCGGTTTGAACCTTCTTCCATAGGACCGGCGAAAGCTCATAACCAACCAGCCTGTCTAAAACACGACGGGCTTGTTGGGCGTCAACTAGGTTAATATCAACGGTGCGAGGGTTCTTAACAGCTTCTTCGATAGCTGGCTTGGTAATCTCGTGAAAAACAATGCGTTTGGTTTTGGTAGGTTCCAAACCCAAAACGTGACATAAATGCCAGGCAATAGCCTCACCTTCGCGGTCTTCGTCACTAGCTAGCCAAACTTCTTTGGAATCTTTAGCGGCTTTTCTTAAGTCGGCTGCAACTTTCTTTTTGTCGTCAGAAATTTGGTACGATGGCTCAAAATTATTGTCTTTATCTATCGACAGTCCTTTGCTAGGTAAATCGCGGATATGTCCAAAACTACTCTTAACCACATAGTCGCTACCGAGGTATTTCTCGATAGTTTTGGCTTTGGCTGGACTTTCTACTATTACTAGGTTTTTTGGCATAAAGGTTATGTTTAGCTTACATTATTACTGTGGTTGTTACAAATACCTAATCTAGCAATAATCCTACTTCTATGCAAATTTTTGCTATAAGTAACAGATTAGATTTTATTGTTTTAAAAATATCTGCTTTTTCTAAAATAAACCAAATACTTCAAAATTTGAGTCGCCAAAGACTATTTTGGATTTCAACTACACCCTCAATTTCCATAAGTGTCATAGTCATTTGCAGATCGCTGGTTTTGAGTCCGGTCGTTTTGACTAAATCATCAGTGCTGGTGCCTCGGCGTTTGAGACAATTAATAATTAGCTGTTCTTGCTGATTTTTGGGTATATAGGCTAGTTTTGTCTGCGAGTTAACTACTCCATCGAGGCCTAGTTGAGCTAGTATATCTTCTGGTTTTAAGATAGGATAGGCTCCGTTTTGAATAAGCTTGTTGGTGCCATAGCTATATGGGCTGGTGATATTACCCGGCACGGCCATAACTGTCACGCCTTGTTCTAGGGCAAATCCAGCCGTATGCAGGCTACCGCTAGCCTCGGCGGCTTCTGTTACTACTAAAACATTACTCAAGGCAGCAATAATACGGTTGCGTTCAATAAAATTATACTTAGTTGGACGATGCTTGCCTTCGTACTCGCTGATTAATAAACCATTTTTGCCTAAAATATCGCGACCCAACAGATGATGAGATGCTGGATAAATATTTTCTATGCCGCTTGGTAAAACAGCAATTGTCTGACCTCTACTATCTATACAAGCTTTGTGGGCAATACTATCTACACCAAGTGCCAGTCCACTGACTACTGTAACCCCTGCCCTGGCCATTGCTGTAGCTATATCAGAGGTAACTTGTCGCCCGTATGGAGTAAACTTCCTAGCTCCTACTATGCCTACTTTTGGTCGTGTCTTTTCTAGTAGTTCTTCGTTACCCTTAAGATAAAGCTGAGTCGGTGGACTGTGGAGTTGTTTTAAGGAGTCAGGCAGATCTGAGCTGCTTATGGTTTTTATAATGAAATCTTGCATATTTAACAAATTAATGAAAAGGTATTGACATAATTCAATTTCTTTGATAAAATGTCAATCTGTAAGCAATATAATATTATTGCTTGGTACATTCCATACCCCAAAAGTTAGATTGTTTTAGAGTGTACACTTATGTACCGTTTTACTTGTCCTCGGATAAAGTCTGAGACCCTGTAAAATTTTTGAGTTACAATTTGTCGTAAACTCAAATACATAAGTGTGCAAGGTGTTTAAAATGATTTTGTAAGTTGTACCCTCCACTTACATGTAATAATCATACTACAACCTCATCTGGGTTTGCCAGATGCTCTAGAGCAAACTCTAGGTTTAACAAGTTTTTGTTGGCCCTAGAGTCCCTTTAACCACGCATTCCCCCCTCGTTTTAGTTGAGCTGTGGTGGATTGACGTTACAACCTATGAGTGGGTCTACTTGAGTTAAATTTTGCGAGATAACTTAAGTAGAAGGCCTTCAAGGTGGGTTGAAGGGTGCAAAATTTGAGCTTAAAAGGTCTTTATTTAAGATGATTAAGCTCAGAAATGAGCTTCCAGCGGTGCCCACCCCCTCTGGAGGCTCTTTTTTGTTAAAATAGAATTATGAATAAATTAGATGATTTACGCAGTCAGATAGATTGCTGCGACGAGAGGCTAGTTAAATTGCTAGCTGAGAGGATTGATTTAACCAAAAAAATCCGAGAAGTTAAAAAAGCTGATAATCTACCAGCCTTAGTACCCGATAGATGGGCAGAGTTAACTGCCAAACACCAAGAATGGTGTAAGCAAAATAATCTAGACTATAGTTTAGCCGAGCCGATTTTTGAAGAGATTCATAAATTTGTTTTAACAAAAATTCATATAGGACTTAAAAGTTAGAATATTTTAATCCAATTTTCTTATTGGATTTGGTCCGTGAAGCAAAATTTTTTATTTTTTCAATGAGTGAGAAATGTTAAGTTTGGTATTATACTCATATACATGATTAACCCAGAAAAAGCACCACGATCGCCAGATATTTTTGAGAGGACTTGGCGTTTAATGAGGTTTCTAGGAGAAACTGCCATAAAACCGCTAATTTTTGTAGTGGACAGCTTGTCTTCCTCTAAAAAATAGGCACAAGACCGACTATGCCCAAATAATAATATGGCGAGTTTCTTCGTTTAGGTGTCCAAGCGAGATGTATTCGCTTAGTAAACTTGCTAGTTCGGTTTTGATTTCGTTTAGATTTTCGGCTTCAGCTTTAGAAAATTTACCTAACACAAAATCAGCAGTATCAATCTGGTCTGGCTTTTTTGGGCCGATACCCATACGGATTCGGCCAAAGTTATCATTTGAAGCTTGAATGATAGACTTTATACCATTATTTCCAGCACTACCTCCACCGTTTCTAGTACGAATTTGGCCGAAATTTATATCTAATTCGTCGTGTATTACTATAGTCTGTTCAGGATTTATTTTATAGAAATCCTGCATGGCTCTTACGCATTTGCCACTATCGTTCATAAAAGTGGTGGGCTTGGCTAGGATTACTTTTTTGCCAGAGATTTCTAGTGAAGTTTCATGGCAAAAACGACTTTTACTAAGTGACCAAGCTGGAAAATCATTGGATTTAGCAAAGTAATCTAGTACTTCAAAACCTAAATTGTGTCGTGAGCCGTCAAACTCTTTGCCAATGTTACCAAGTCCAACTACAAGCAGTGTTTTTGGTGTGCCAAGGTTGGTGCCACTGATTGAGCTAGAGTTGACGATCTTATAGAGTTGACTATCGTCAGTGAAAGTATTGCGTTGAAATAGTCCCAATTTAACTTGTTCCAATCATTTTTTTATTTTAGCACGTGAACGTTTAAGCCTAATGGCTTTTGCCTGGGCATCACCCTCACGAGTCGGGCTTAGTCCATGTTTGTGAGTGTCGTGTTTTTCTATGAACCAAAATTGAACCGGTGTACCGCTGTATTCGTAGGTTTCACGTAGACGTCTCTCCATATGGCGTCGATAGCTCCAGTGGATATATTTGGTATGAGATCCAAAAACCTTAAAAGCAGGTGTTGGGTTATCTGTTTCTTGAGTGATGTAGTTAAGTTTAGGAGTACGATTTTTTAGTCCGGCTGGTGGGTGGCGGTCGACCACTTTTCTAAGCCAGCGGTTTAGTTCGGTAGTTTTGATTCGTTTGGCTCGTTCATCAACAATTGTAAGTGTTAGTTCAAAAATCTTGGCGACATTTTGACCAGTTATACTACTGGTAAAAACTAGCGGACTCCACGGAACAAAATCAAAGTTATGAGCAATCTGTGGAGCAATGTCGACATCGCGGGTAAATGCATTTTTTTCAATACTATCCCATTTGCTAATCACTAGTATTAGGCCTTTGCCGGCCTCTTTGATTAAGCCAGCGATTTTTTGATCTAGCTGAACATCTAATTCGTTTGCGTCGATAAGCAACAGGCAAACATCGGCTTGTTCAATGGCCGACAGGCTACGAATTACACTGAATCGTTCTATTCCCTTTTCGATTTTGCCGTTCCGTCGTATGCCGGCGGTGTCCATTACTTCGATTTCGCGGTTTTGATAACGTATGACATTACGGTTGACATCGCGAGTTGTGCCTGCCCTATCGGCTACGACAGCTTGTTGTTTTTTGAGTAGAGAGTTAAAAAGAGCTGATTTACCCACGTTTGGGCGGCCCAAGATAGCTAAATGTATGCGGTCGTCTTCGTCTTTTTGGCTGACACGAGGTAATGTTTTGGACAAATAAGCTACTAGTTCTTCCACGCCTCTATTTTGCGGGATAGAAGTCTCGAAGATTGTTTTGATGCCTAATTTTTGAAAATTGGCTATGTCATGGCCTTTTAGTTTGTCGATTTTATTAACGACCAAAACTACTTCTTTACGGGATTTTAGTGCCATTTTGGCGACTCGCCTATCTTCTTCTGTTATGGTGGCGGTACTGGCTTCCACCATAACTATGATTACATCGGCTGAGTCAGCTGCCTGGACTATCTGCTCTTGAATTGTGGCCTCAAAGTCATCATTGGCATCTTTTAGTCCGGCTGTATCAACTAGCCAAAAATTCTGAATATGGCTTTTTTTGTCTTCTATTACTTCTACACTAGCTTTGGCCATAATTGAGTCGCGAGTTGTGCCTGGCTCATCAAAAACTATTGCCTCACGTCGGTTTAATACCGCATTAAAAAGACTAGATTTGCCAACATTGGCTCGTCCTACTATTGCTACAATTGGTAATTTCTTTTTTCCCATTAACTTTATTATAACAGATAAAGAATTGACTAAAAATACTTTTTATAACATAATTCGATTATGCATGAGATGACCTTAAACTCAAACACTCCTAAACTAGAAGTTATGGCTGAAAGGTTGATAGTTGTTCCATCTCCCTTAATAACAACAGTCAATACTTTAGCTCAGTGCGTTACGAGAGAGATGGGTGTAAAAAACTCATATAAAGAACTAATTTATCCGAATTGGACTTTAGTTGATATGCGTGGACCTGTAGCAGAAGTAGACCTTACCCAAAAATGGCTTATTTCTGCTTTTTATCGAACTCAACCTGGAGTAATCCAAAAACTTCGTGATTTAAGAGTTAGGACAAGACAACCAGAAGCTTTTCATCTAGGAGTAAGGTCGCTGCGGGAGATTATTAAAGCTGTCGGTCCAGCGGATAATGAGGGTATTGTTGTGCTTGCTGATAGAGATAGTATTGATAGGATTATGTTTAATAAAAAGGATACAGATACAGGAAAACTTGCAGTAAATGGCATGGCATACATTCTGCGTAAACCAAGAAGAGTCAGTAATCAGACTGGTAGGTCTTTTGACCCTCATTTTGGTGGTTATTGGGAGTTAGTTAAACCATCTTTAGTTAGCATAAAATCTTAAAAATAAAGTTGAAAGGTCGCTGCGGCGGGTGTAGTATATAGACATAAGTTAAAAATAATCGCATCAATAAAGAGTAGATAATAAAATTGACACAAAATAACACAAATAATTTAGTAATTGTTGGGTTACCGTCACCAGAGAGCTATGTGGGGAGTAGTCATAGACTTATTAAAAGACAGTGGTCTCCTCAGTGTTTTCGAACTTTGCAGGCAGCAGGGGTTACCCTTGATGGGAAATTTACTAGTGATGCGGGTATTGTTGGAGTACATGATCCTGAATTACCCACTGGATTAGCGGGCGAATACTATGATTTGGCTAGAAGTGTATTAACACATAGAAAGGTTAGAGATGGACACCAGATAGTTGAGTTTCCGCTAATAGAATTACCAAAACCAAATGGCGAGAAAAGAAGTGTTAGCGACTGGCTTAATGACATAGAATACACTATCGGAGTTAGAGATAAAGATAGACAGTCATTGGTTGTACTAGCTGGTTCTGTAACAATGGGTACGGTTGTTGGCTGTAATGCTGACGAGATAATGGCAGGAATGACTGATAAACCTCGTATAAAGCATTTTGGTAGTTACTATAATGGTGGTGGCTTGGTAGGGTGTGCCGCATCGCGTTCGGCTGGGTTAACGTTGGTCTGTAACGCTTGAGTCGGTCAGTTTGCTTTTAGATGGCTGCAGGTTTCCTAATGTGTATTGACCGAAGTGAGTACGGTGTAGTTTTATGACTTTGTAGCCTAGAGCGATAAAAGTTCGTCTAATTTGACGGTTGCGACCTTCTTGCATGGTTACTTGGTAGTGGTAGTCTTTGTCTGTTAGGCCTGTTTTTATGATTACAAATTTTGAGATACCATCTTCTAAACTTACGCCATAATCACTAATCATTTGTTGATGTAGTGGTTGTAGTGGTTTATCAAGGTTGACTTCATACACCTTAGTTTTTTGATATTTAGGGTGAGTTAACTGATTGGCTAATTGGCCGTTGTCTGTCAGCAATAATAGTCCAGATGAGTCTTTGTCGAGTCTGCCAACTGGATTTAAGTTGTGATACTTGTTTGGCAGTATGTCGTAAATTGTTTTATTGCCTTGACCGTTGCGACTACATACATAACCTATTGGTTTATTAAAGATTATGATAGTTGTTGCTTGGCTTGATTTGTTTGCCACTTCTTCATTGTCCAGATAGATTTTGTCTCCATCGCCGACTTCTGAACCTAACTTGGCTACCGTCTGATTAATTTTTACCCTACCTTGGCTTATTAGTTCGTCGCCAGCTCGCCTAGAGTATTGGGTGTTTTGAGCCAAAAATTTATTTATACGCATAGACTATATGCTACCACACAATGTTTTTATGCTCTTATAAAGATATGAGATCGTTTGAATTGGCTGGCGGCGGTGAGTTGGGCTGAGCTGGTTGCTGAGGTGTTGTAGGTGTAGTAACCGTATTTTCGGAAACCTGCTCTTTTTCGAGCAAGCTATTAATGTCCGGTTTAGATAAATCATGGATTGGTTCAATTACAATTTTTTTACGAGATTGATCGTCTAGTGGACTAGTTGGTTCGTTAGAAGTTGGAGCTTGTTGTGCTGTCTCTGTTTGGCTGGTGGAAGCTGCGTTTGCTTCAGGAGTAGCCGCTTGCTCTTGTTGTGGTTGCTCGATAGTTTCCTCTGGTATCGTATTTTGGACTTCTGTAGACGGAGCTGGAACGACAGCCGATGGAACGTCATTGGCTGACTGTGGAGTTGGTGTATCAGAAGGAGGCATCGATACTTCTTCTGGTTCTGCAACTTCTTCGGTAATTGCTACCTGTTGGGGTTGGCTATTTTCTCCTGATTCTGACTTGAGTGCTTCTGCTAGATTAGGTCCAACCGACAGGTCTTTATCATCTGTTTCGGCGTCAGTATTGGGAACTTCAGGCTGCTCAGCTACTTGAGTAGTTTGCTTTTTTAGTTCTTCAGTAGCTTGGTCTAGGTTTGGCAATTGAACGTCGATTTGTTGTGGTTCTGCAGCACTTGGTGTAGTTTCGGAGGTGGTTTGAATTTCTGGTGTGGTTGGCTGTGGAGCTGGAGTTGGTGTGTTCGTGTTGGCTACTGATTCAGGGAGGGGTGAACCATTTACTTGGTCGTTAGCTGGTGACATGGAGGTGCTTTGAGGTTCGGTTTGTGTGGGTTGTATTTCTGATGTAGCACCTGCTTCGGGTGGCGTATTCGGTGTATCGCTTGTACTCGGTGCTATAGGAGTGGTTGCCTCAACAGTAACAGCCGAATTTGTCGGTGCTTCACTAGAAGTTCCACTCTCTTCACCTGGAGCTTCTTTACCTTCAAGTACTTCCCTTACTACTCGAGCGACATCTTCTAGGGTAACCTGAGATTTTACCAAGTAACGATCAGCTCCTAGAGTGCTAGCTCGGGCTTTGTCTTCGGCCTGTGATAAAGCTGTCATCATAATAACCTTAGTAAACTTAGTCTCTGGAGCATTACGTAGGATATCTAGCATGTCAAAACCGCTGATTCGTGGCATCATTACATCAGAAATTATTAGCTCAGGCTTCTCTTTAACGGCTAGAGCTAGAGCCTCCTCTCCGTCTTTGGCACTAACAATGTCATGTCCTTCGGCTAGCAGTCTTGCACCATAAATCTCTCTTAGGTTATTGTCGTCTTCGACCAGCATTATTTTTGCCATAAATAGTTCTCTCTTAGATTATATTGCTTATGTTTAGGATTATACCACTAATACTTAACCGTGTGCTAGGTAATTTGTGGTTTCTCTTGGGCTTGTAAGTGTGCGGCTTGTTGAGAAGTTAGCCGTGGTAAATTGATATAAAAAGTACTGCCCTCACCTAATTTGCTGTCAGCCCAAATTGTACCGTTATAAAGCTTTACAATAGCCGAACATATAAAAAGCCCCAGACCTGTTCCTCCGACTGATCGAGTCGCAGAATTATCAACTCGGTAAAATTTTTGGAACAAATGAGGTAAATCATCTTTAGGTATTCCGGGTCCAGTATCGCTGATTGAAATTTGAACTACATCATTGTTGCCTGTTACAGAGATTGTAATTTTGCCTGACTCGGTATATTTGACAGCATTATCAAAAACGTTGGTCATGACTTCTCGCATTCGGTCAGGGTCTATTAAGCTGTACATAAGCGGTGCGATAGTCCTGCCTATTGCCTTTGATGCATCAATTGAACTAGAGCTAGCCGTATACGTACCTTGAATAAACTCTATTCCTAAACCCTTTTTTTCGGCAGAAAACCGCATATCCTCAGTCAAGTTCTCAACGAAACCACACATTTCTATAACTACAGGGTGGCTAGTCAGTCTACCGTCTTCTGCTCGAGCTGAAGTAAGTAAATCTTGGAATAATTGCCCTAAATGTTGTGTGCTGGCATGAGCTTTTTCTAGGTACTCGCGGGCTTTAACATCGATTTTGCTAACTTTGTCATTAAGGGCTAGTGCTAAGTAGCCTTCGATAGCCGCAACAGGGGTACGCATCTCATGGCTGGCGGTACTTATGAAGTCTGCACTTCTTTGCTCTTCGCGTCTTTCTTTGTTGACATTACGGATAATCGCAACTATGCCTATTACTGAGGTGTCTTTAGGATTTATAATCGGCGAAATCATCATTGACGTGTAAATATGTTGATTATTGCGGTCGACCAAAATCAAGGTCTGATTGAAGCTTTTGCCAGTCGTCAATACATGAGTAAAGGGGTGGTCTTGCTCGGATATAAGTTGCATGTTTTTTTCGTCACCAATGAGCTTGATGACCAATCGAGAGTCAATATTAGTGGCTTCTTCCATCATCCAGCCAGTTAGTTCGGCAGCAACTCGGTTAATGGTAATTATTCTGCCCATAGAGTCAGTTGCGATTACGCCGTCGCCAATTGACTGGATCAGTATGTCGGCTTGTAGCTCCTTACTTTTAATAAGAGCATTAAATTTGCCCTGGCTATCTTCAGTACCAGTGTTGTCGGGTTTTTTGCCAAATAAACCCATCAAGCATTACCTCGGTATTGCTGCTTAAGTCCAAATTCTGAAATATACTGGCTAAACTGATTATATTTTTTTGTGTAATCTGTAATTTTTATCATACCCACATTTATTTATTTACTTTCATTATAGCAAAGAAGTCGCTCTGCCAAGTTAAAATATGGTTTAATGTAGCTTTTGTTATGTTTTTATATCCGTTAGTTTGATGATATAATTCTAAAATAATTTTAGCTCAAGGTCTCATCGTCTAACGGTTAGGACATCAGGTTCTCATCCTGGCAATCGGGGTTCGATTCCCCGTGAGATCACCATTGGTTTTTTAGGGATTGTAATTTTCTTTCGGGGTTTTGTTGTATATTT
>CAZTQB010000008.1:0-30967 GCA_964615775.1 uncultured Candidatus Saccharibacteria bacterium
GAGGCGAGTGGAACTGTCTGGAAAGTCAGGCCATAGATAGTGAAAGCCTAGTACATTAAGTGTCGCTAACCTTATATTTGTTTTGTCGAGTAGGACGGGACACGAGAAACCCTGTTTGAATCTAGGAGGACCACCTCCTAAGGCTAAATATATCTTATGATCGATAGAGAACAAGTACCGCGAGGGAAAGGTTAAAAGAACCCCGGAAGGGGAGTGAAATAGAACCTGAAATTATGTGCATACAAGGACTCGGAGCCCAGTATAAGGCCAATCTGTTTTCCTAATTGCTTTAACCCAAATTTATTTGAACTTATTTCTGATAAATTTGTCTGCTCAATTTAAAAGAGTAGTAAAGCTATGGAAAAATCGCAGGTTTGTCTCATTCTGGGTGACGGGGTGCTTTTTGTAGAACGATCCAACGAGTTATCGTACAGTGCAAGCGTAAGTCATTTGACGGACGCATAGTGAAAGCGAGCCTGAATAGGGCGTATAGTACTGTATGGTAGACCCGAAACCAGGTGACCTAACCATGGGCAGGCTGAAGCGTCGGTAAAACGACGTGGAGGGCCGAACCGTAGCGAGTTGCAAAACGCCCGGATGACCTGTGGTTAGCGGTGAAATGCCAATCGAACCTGGAGATAGCTGGTTCTCCTCGAAATAGCTTTAGGGCTAGCGTCGTACGGTAGCATATAGGGGTAGAGCTCTGTTTCGGACTGGGGCACGCAAGTGTACCCACCCTTGACAAACTACGAATACTATATGTGGAACTACGGCAGTTAGAACGTCGGTGCGAAGATCGGCGCTCAAAAGGGAAACAGCCCAGACCATCATCTAAGGTCCCTAAATTTATACTAAGTGGGAAACGAGGTGAGATTTCTTAAACAACGAGGATGTTGGCTTAGAAGCAGCCATTCATTTAAAGAGTGCGTAACAGCTCACTCGTCAAGAGATCTTGCGCGGAAAATGTAACGGGGCTAAGTATAATACCGAAGATATGGCTTGCCACTTTGTGGCAGGGGTAGAGGAGCGTTGATACCAGCGTAGAAGTCAAACTGCGAGGTTTGGTGGAGCGGTATCAAGTGAGAATGTTGGAATGAGTAACCATAAGGCAGGTGAGAATCCTGCCCACCGAAAGAGCAAGGTTTCCTGGGCAACGATAATCGTCCCAGGGTTAGTCGGGCCTAAGCCGAGGCACGTAGCGTAGGCGATGGACAACGGGTTAATATTCCCGTACCGATTATGTTTTGTTTATAGTGACGCAGCATATTAGTCAGAGCGGATTCATGGTTATATCCGTCTAAGTAGGGTAATAGCTACAAATGAAACGGTCTATTTAGATCGAATTCTGGCGAAAGTGCTGACTAGAAAAGCCTATAAACTTATATTCATAGTCGACCGTACCGCAAACCGACACAGGTGCTCAGGTCGAGTAGACCAAGGTGTACGAGTGATTCTTCGTCAAGGAACTCGGCAAATTAGCGACCGTAACTTCGGGATAAGGTCTGCCTTCAGCAATGAGGGCCGCAGCTAAGGAACCCAAGCAACTGTTTACCAAAAACATAGGTCTCTGCTAACACGAAAGTGGATGTATAGGGGCTGACTCCTGCCCGGTGCCGGAAGGTTAAGGGGAGTGCTTCACGGTGCGAACTGAAGCCCCGGTGAACGGCGGCGGTAACTATAACCGTCCTAAGGTAGCGAAATTCCTTGTCAGGTAAGTTCTGACCCGCACGAATGGAGTAATGATTTGGGTACTGTCTCGACGAAGAGCTCGGTGAAAGTGCATTGACGGTAAAGATGCCGTCTGTCCGCAGCAGGACGAAAAGACCCTGTGCAGCTTTACTACAGCTTGACATTGAATCGAGTTGCAACATGTGTAGAATAGTTGGGAGACTTTGAAGCCTAGACGCCAGTCTAAGTTGAGTCGCAATGTGAAATACCAACCTTGTTGTAATTTTATTCTTACCTAAGCCTCAAATTGCTTAGCAATTTTCGGCAGAAATAAGCAATTAGTAAATAGTAGTTAGTTTTTCTAATTCTATTTTTCTAATTCCAATTTCTTTAGCCTAAAATTATGAGTAATTTCAGGCTTAGGAACCGTGTCTGGTGGGTAGTTTAACTGGGGCGGTTGCCTCCTAAAGAGTAGCGGAGGCGTTCAAAGGTTGGCTAGCTTCGGATGGAAATCGAAGTGATAGTGTATGCGCATAAGCCAGCTTGACTGTGAGGAGTACATTCCAATCAGAGACGAAAGTCGGAGCAAGTGACCCGCTATACGTACATTTGTACATGAATGTGGGATCGATAGCGCAAACGGATAAAAGTTACCCTGGGGATAACAGGCTTATAGCGCCCAATAGTTCACATAGACGGCGCTGTTTGGCACCTCGATGTCGGCTCATCTCATCCTGGGGCTGGAGCAGGTCCCAAGGGTCCGGCTGTTCGCCGGTTAAAGAGGTACGTGAGCTGGGTTCAGAACGTCGTGAGACAGTTCGGTTTATATCCGCTGTGGACGTCAGGAAATTTGAAAGGATTTGCCCCTAGTACGAGAGGACCGGGGTGAACGCACCGCTGGTGTATGGGTTGTCATACCAATGGCATTGCCCAGTAGCTATGTGCGGACTAGATAAGTGCTGAAAGCATATTAAGCACGAAACTAACCTTAAGATAAGATTTCCCCATGAGAGTACAGATAGACGATCTGTTTGATAGGCCTTAAGTGTACGCACGGTAACGTGTTTAGCTGAGAGGTACTAATAACTCCATTGACTTTTTACGTCCATGAGCAACACACTAACTTAATTAAAGGTTGGCTATGCTAGTTTTTAATTTTAGCTGTGTTACTCATGGGATGTGCATTGACTAGTTATTGGTGTTTATTCTATAAATAAATACCCGAGAAGTCGTTATAATTTACAATAATGTCAGCTTTAAACGTACTAGTGGACATCGATTCCTGAGATAAAGGAAAAGTGAAATGAGAAAAACTATTAAGTTTGTCTCGTGGAGATCGGTGCCCATAGCACAAGAGAAACACCTGTTCCCATTTCGAACACAGCAGTTAAGTCTTGTAGCGGTTACAATACTTGGGGAATACCCCTGGGAAAATAGCACGGTGCCGTTTTATGATCAAACCTCCAGAAATGGAGGTTTTTTCTTTGTGTGTGGATTTGGGATAAGGCTTATTTTTAGTATTTTTGTATCTATAAACTACTATTTTTGGCGTATAAGATTTAGTAAGTAGCCATTTTATACTACTAGCTGTGGATAAAATTAATTGTTAAACCATTAAATATTAAGTAGTAAGTATAGATAGTATATGGAAATATTAGTTGTTAAAATTGCTACATAGCATAATATTAATGTTCAGGAATGTGAATAAAATAAATACTCAAAACTATTGCACCTCTGTTGCAATAGAGGCATAATGTAATCAGTTATTCAAAAACAAAAATAACTAAAACAAAAACAAAACAAAATTTATGAAAAAGTTGCTCAAAATAAGCAATATAGAACACTCTATAGTTATTAATAAAATAACTAATGTTTTTGTTTGGTTGTTTATATCCGTAAATCTATTATTTTTTGCACTAGCCTTTTCGCACATAAATTCTGCAAATGCAGCAACATCTTCTAATTTGAACTTTCAAGGACGAATCTTACAATCATCAGGGTCGGTAGTACCTGATGGAACTTACAATATTCGCTTCAAGCTATACGATGGTGGTACTCAGGGCGGATCAGTTGGAGCTGGGCAAGCAAACAATGGAACTATGTTATGGTCGGAAACTTACGACTATAACGGAGGTAGTCCAGATAAGCGTATACGAGTCGTTAATGGTTATTTTTCAGTAAATCTTGGTTCTGTATCGGCTTTCCCACTGTCGATTAACTGGAGTGATGAGCTTTGGTTAACGATGGATGTAGGAGGTAATACTACTTTAGCTGCCTATGATGGTGAGATGCTAGCTCCAGGCAATATGCGTACAAAACTGACTGGTGTCCCATATGCGTTTGAGTCTGGTCAAACCAAAAAGCTATTTGATCGCCAAGGTATTAACACTGGGTCACTAGCTTTTCTGCCTCTAACTGCTAGTCGTACAATTAACTTACCTGACACCGACGGCACAGTCTTGCTGAATACAACTGGTTTTGCTAACAACGGTAATTCGTTTGGCTCTGCGGCTAGCCTTGGAACCAATGATTTGAATAATCTGATTTTTAAGACTAATAGTACTGAAAAGCTTAGACTTGATACTAATGGTGGGCTAAGTATTGGGACAGGGTCTAATGCTCTAGAGAAGCTAGAGGTAGATGGTGGTATAAAATTTGGTAATACTACTAACTCAAACGCTGGCACTATTCGCTGGAATGGAGCTGATTTTGAAGGATATGATGGTGCAATCTGGAAGTCATTGACTGCTGGACCAACTAGCTATGTTAATGGTACGGGGGCTAGTTTTGTGTCTGGCTTAGCAAATGTAACAGCTAATCGAACGGGAGCAGCGGTTGAGACATTGATGTTTACATCGGCAACAGCAGTTTCAAACGTAGCCGGCGTAACAGGCTTTACGGCACCGAGTAATGGTAGTTTTACGTCATGCTTGGTCAAAAACAATGCGGCTATAACAGCTGGAACACTAAATCTAAGGTGGCGAGTTAATGGTGTCTCTGTTGGGTCAACGGCTTGTGGTATGAACAACACAGCTCAAAGTAACCGCCAATCATCTAGCTCATTAACACCTGATACGGTCAAGTTTAACGCTGGCGACACTATTGGCATTGCCTTCGATACTTCTTCGAATTTTGCCCCTACCACAGTTGATTATACTGTCTTTTGGTCTGTAAGCTACTCTAGCTCTGCGGGTAGTGGGTTAGGCTTTAATCAGGGTGGCAACTCTTTTGGATCTGCAGCTACGCTTGGAACAAACGATAACTACGCATTAAACTTCGAGACCAACGGAGTTACTGCCCTAACCATCGATACATTACAAAATGCAGTATTTTCCAAAGCTCTATCTGCTGCTAATGGTAAATTTAATGTTAACACTGATGGAGATATTACAGCTGAGGCGACTTTACTAAATGGAGCTTCAACCGCCAATGGATCTGGAGCTAATTCAGCATCATTAACTCTATCTAATGCAGCAAATTTTGATGTAGGAAACTATATTCAACTAAACTCCAATAACTGTGGTGGTAGTGGCGTAAACATCTGTTATGCAAAGATTACAGCTAAAACCACAAACACACTTACAATTACACCGGTACTTTCTTGGGTAAATGGTTCGGTAGTAAATGAGTATCATTTACCTGAGCTTGGCGGCACCAACACAGCCCAGCCGCTTAGTGGACGTTATGGTCGTGGCTACTTTATATCTGGTATTGCTACCGGAAACGGCACTACTTATTATTCAGAAGACGGTATATCTAGCTCGGCTAGCACCTTCAATTTCTTGAATGACTCTACAACGACACTTAATATAGGTGGAGCTGGCACAACTCTAAACTTAGGCGGTACAATAAATATTACTGGTAGTCTAGAATTAACCGGTGACGGATCAGGTCTAACTAGTCTAAGTGCATCAAATATTACGACTGGGACACTTAATGATGCACGCTTAAGTAGCAATATTGCAAAACTTAATTTTAGTAATAGTTATAGTGCAGTAAACACATTTAGTGCTGGTTTAGTACTTGGCAATTCTTCTTCTACAACTGCTGGTGCAATTAGATGGACAGGCTCTGATCTAGAGAGTTACAATGGATCAACATGGGTGTCTCTTACCAAACAGGGAACTGTTACAAATATTACAGCCGGAACTGGTCTGAGCGGAGGTTCTATTGCTGGCAGTGGCACAATATCATTAGCAAATACCTCTGTGACTACTGGCTCATACGGCGATGGTCTAAACGTGGCTACCTTTACGGTAGACTCTCAGGGTAGACTAACGGCGGCTGGCACTAGTGCCTTAACAGTAGCCGGAGCAGGCAGTAGTGGTATTGTTAATACTACTGCCCAGACTTTTGCAGGTAACAAAACATTTAGTACAGGTCTAACTGTAACTACCTGTGGCTCAACTACCAATGTCTTTTGTTCAGGCGGCAATAGTCTAGGGGCTGATATGACCATTGGTACTAATGATACCTTCAAATTTAATATAGAAACGGCCGGTACAGTTCGCTTAGTGATCGATGCAAGTGGCAACATTGGTATTAATACGGGGGCAGCTACTATTACCTCAGGCTTTACGGTTAATACCTCTTTTGCTACTGCTACTACTACAGTTACTGCTAGCAGCTCGTTATCGGCAACCCAACAAGCTGTATATGTTAATGCGGCTAACACTACCCAAACTCTACCTTCTGCTAGTACGGTTAGTGGACGAATTTATACTATTAAGAATGTGGCATCTGGCAGTAATACAACAGTTGCTTCATCTGGTGGTACTATCAATGGTGCAACCACGAGCATACTATCATATGCCTACGATAGTATGATGCTGCAGTCTGATGGGACTAACTGGCAGATTATCTCTAATTTGTCTACATTACCCCAAATCTTGGTTGAGGCTCAACGGACTACTGCGTTTACCTTAGGTGCAGTCGCAGCCTTGCCATATAATACTGCTTCCACAAATGTCGGTACTGCCTATAGTACTTCTACAGGTATATTTACCGCACCGGTAGCTGGGACTTACGAAATTACTGCCTCAGCTCTAGTAAATATAGCCGCCTCAGCTGGTGGTGATTTCTACCTAGAGATCTATAATAATACTGGAGCGGCTTCATTGTCACAGGTTTGGAACGGTGATAGCAACGACAGAGGTGGTGCAGCCTTTAAGACGTCTAGTTTCAATGCTCGCAAAATAACTCTTAATGCTGGACAGCAAATATCGGTTAGGATTGCTACAAACAGTGGTGGAGCAAAGTCTATACCAGTATCTACCGGTACAGCCAATTCATTACAAATCATTCGAATTAAATAAAGATCTTATCGACTAATCTGCTATACTTTTATATATAAGCATAATTAATAAACAAGGGTAATAATGAGAAGTACACGATCTCGAATTAATGTAACAGTGATTTTATTGGTTATTTTGGTGCTAGGGGCCATTGGTGGAGCTGGCTATATGTATATGCAAAACAAAAAGCTAAAGAAAGATGTTCAGACGGCAAAAGATCAAAAAGATGGCAAGATCAGTAACGAAGAGTTACTTAGAAAAATTGGTGAGCATATTGTCTTGCCGTCTAATGAAACTCCGGCTATCCTAACAGTTGATGATAAAGACAAGTTGAAAGATCAGCCATTCTTCAAGCCGGCTGAAAATGGCGATAAAATTATTATCTATACACAAGCTAAAAAAGCGATTATTTACCGTGAAGCATGGAATAAAATTATTGATGTTGGGCCAGTGTCAGTTGACGCTAAAGATGCGGCCAAGGCTAGTACTCCTACGCCGACTCCTACTCCTCAGGAAGCAACACCTAATCCTTAATTTATAAACTAATGTTGACATAAGCACGTCAATATGCTAAAGTTAAAGTATCTTTAAAAGAAATTTAAAGAAAAGAGAGGGAACTGACTTTGTGTCAGCCCTCTTTTTGTTTTTAAACCATTAAAAGGGAGAGTAAAAATGGCTGGAACAAGCAAAGGCGGCAAAGCAGCTGCTAGCACAAACAAATCAAAATATGGTTCTGATTTTTATGCAAAAATCGGTGCAATGGGCGGCAAAAAGGGTACAACTGGTGGCTTTTTCGCTAACCGAGAATTAGCTCGAAGTGCTGGTGCAAAAGGTGGACGTATTAGCCGACGTGGTAAAAGTTTAAACAAATAAGCTTCTATCAAAGAATTAATCAATTGAAAATTAGCCTCTAAGATTTCTTAGGGGCTAATTTTTTGCGGTAGGTTCGGCAAAATCGTTCTCTTGAGGTCTGCCAAATACAGCCACAATTGAGGCAAACATACTCCAGTTTAGAGTTTTGCAAAGAGTTTTGCGAACATTCTGGACATTTGCTGCGACTGTGTAGCCAGTTTCTGTATGAATCCATACAGTCTTCAATGTAGTTATTGTCTAGCTTAATCCTTACTTTTTTTGAAATTTTTCTGGCTTTTTGCCAAGCTTCAAGCTCCATTTTTAGCAAATCTGTATCATACTTATATTGTTTGTGTTCACATATTGCATGGCCTAGTTCGTGTAGAAATGTCACGTCTGCTAGCTCTTTTTTCGGATTATGATAAATTGTTTTTATTTCTGGATCCCAATACGATTTTTCGGATTTTTTATAACTAATATAAGGGTAGTTTGTCTTAATATGTTGTAGAATTATATTGATATTATCAACCATTATCTGATTGTTTTATAAGCTCGTAACAGCCATAGATAACAGCTTCTTCGGGATGTTTGGCCTGCACAATTGGACAGAGAGTTATAAAATCAGGCTTAATAGTATTGATTGCCTCTAGAAGATATTTTTTAAACTTTAGATAGTGGCTACCTACGCCTCCACCAATCACAACTAGGTCAGGGCTAAAGCAGATGATAGCATTTATAAAGCCAGGAGCTAAATTTTTACAGTATTCTGTCCAGGAAGTTTCGTCTTCAAGCTCAGAGGCTCGTTTGCCGTAGGTGCTAGTTAGGTAGCTTCCGGCGGCAAAATCTTCCCACTGCGTATAATGGCCATTGTGTTCGAAAATCCAATGGCCAATCTCGGAATTAATAGTATCTTTGTCCAGAACGCCATCGACTATTAGTGCAGATCCAATACCGGTACTGATAGTTATATATAAAACTTTTTTATTGATGTTTTCTGGTTCATTGGACTCCGATAAACCTGCTAATTTTGAATCGTTTTCTATCAAAAATGGACAATTAAATATTTTTGACAAATCAACAGATATGGCGGTATTAGTCCAGCCAAGTTTTTTGTCTGAAATTATTTTGCCTCCTGGCCGATCGATTATGCCACGTGTGCCAATCGCACCTTTTTCAATTTTGTATTCCGACCTTATTTCTTCGTAGACTTTAGCTACTTCTTCTAAAAACTTTGTATACTCTTTTGGCGTCTCAAACTTCCATTGTTTGATAATCTCTTTTTTTTGCGAGGCGAAAACTGAGATTAAGGTTTTTGTACCTCCTAAGTCTATACATACATACATAGCTAATATCTTAGCATGGGCTATTTATTAGCACGAATGGATTTTAAATCCTAAAACTTTACTTATAGAGGTAAAACAGATATAATAGTTGATAAGTCTGAACGGGTAATCAACTTACGAGTTGCCGCAGAATTTAAGGAGGCATGAATAAACATGTCAAAAACTATAACTATGGACGAGCTACTTGCTGGTAGCGATATCCAAAATATTAAATCTGGAGATGTGGTCGATGGAACGATTACGTCTGTTAAGAAACATGAAGTCTGGGTAGATCTTGGACCTTACGGTGTGGGCGTTATTATGAGACGCGAGATTGGCCATGGTCAAAAATTAGAGGTTGGACAGACCGTTAGTACCAGTGTGGTTGATTCAGAAATGGAAGAGGGCTACGCTCTGCTTTCTATGCGTCGAGTTGCCAAAGATCGAGGTTGGGACGAGCTACAAAGAATCTTCGAGGCTGGTGAGACCATTGAAATTAATCCATACGATGCTAACAGAGGTGGACTATTAGTTGAATTAGAAGGAATACGAGGCTTTTTGCCAGTTTCTCAGCTAGCTGCTGGTCACTACCCAAGAGTATCGGCTGCTGATAAGGACGAAATTTTACAAAAACTAAATGCCCTAACCAAAAAATCTATAAAAGTTAGAATTTTAGATGTTAGTCGCAAAGATAATAAACTAATTTTTTCAGAAAAAGAGGCCGTTAAAGAAGATACTCAAGAGCTATTCGCCAAGCTTAAAGTGGGCGATAAAGTTAATGGCTTAGTAACTGGCGTGATTGATTTTGGTGTGTTCGTAAACGTCGAAGGTATCGAAGGCTTGATTCACATTTCTGAGATTTCTTGGGAGCGAGTTGAGAACCCACGGGATTACATCAAAGTTGGCGAAGAAGTAGAAGCTAAAATTATAGCCATCGACAAAGATCGTCTAAGCTTAAGTTTGAAACAAATGAAAGAAGATCCATGGCTCGAAGAGGTTAAAGCTTTTGAAGTAGGTAAGTTTGTAGAAGGTCGTGTAACTCGTATTACTCCTTTTGGTGCATTTGTGCAGCTTAGTCCAAGTGTAGAGGCTCTGGTTCATGTTTCAGAGATGGGTGAGAGCGAATCAGCTGCTGATCCAGAAAAAGTTTTCCAGCTAAATGAGAAAAAAGAGTTTAAGGTTATTGATATTGATACTGAAGCAAGGAAAATTGCCTTAAGCTTGAAAGATTCTAAATCTAAGAAAAAGTAACACACTGTTAACAGGTGAGGAAGGACCAATGTGTCTAGAACAATTAGCATCGAAGACGGAATAACGGTTGGCAGCCTTGCCGACAGTTTAGATATACCTGTAAGTAAGCTAATAGGCGAGTTATTCAAAAATGGCATCATGGCTACCGTTAATGAGAGAATTGATTATGACACTGCTTCGATAATTGTTGAAGAATTAGATCTAAGTGATGTAACGCTCGAGAAAAAGACTTCCGAAATTCAGCCGCCAAAACCAAAGCTAAAAAATACTACAGGCGATAGTAGACCACCAGTGGTGGCAGTTATGGGGCATGTTGATCATGGTAAAACTTCGTTGCTTGATGCAATTTGTGGCACTAAGGTTGCTAGAGGTGAAGCTGGTGGTATAACTCAACACATTTCTGCTTATCAGGTTAAGAAAAATGATCGTTTAATCACATTTCTAGACACACCTGGTCATGAAGCTTTTGCGGCAATCCGTGAACATGGGGCTCATTTAACAGACTTGGTCGTAATAGTAGTGGCGGCCGATGACGGCATAAAGCCTCAAACTGTAGAAGCTATACGTTTTGCTAATAAAGCTGGAGTAAAAATACTAGTAGCTATCAATAAAATGGACAAAGAAGGAGCTGACCCTAACCGAGTGAAGCAGCAACTAGCTGAAAATGAGCTGTTAGTTGAAGATTGGGGTGGTGATATCATTGCTGTAGAAGTGTCGGCTAAAGAAAGTACAAATATCGACAAATTGCTGGATATGATTCTTCTAGTTTCAGATGTAGAGGAATTAAAAGCCGATAAAAACGTACCAGCAAGAGGCTTGATAATTGAAGCTCATATGGAGAAAGGTAGAGGAGCTGAGGCTATTGCTTTAGTAGACTCTGGTACACTGAGAAAAGGTGATTATGTGGTGGCTAATGCAACCTATGCAAAACTTCGTAACCTAGAAACTACAGATGGTAGGCCGACTAACGAGGCTACACCGTCTACCCCGGTAGTGATTACTGGGTTTAAAGCTTTGCCAGAGTTTGGAGATGAGTTTGAGGTAGTAGCAACCGAGAAAGAAGCTCGTGATTTGGCTAATAAAAATAGCTTAGAAAACAAGGTTAATGCCAAGAGTAATAATATTAGTGGAACTGAACTAATTCGGATTATAAATCGCAAAAGTGAACTCAAAGAACTAAATATTGTTATTAAAGCTGACGTTCAAGGCTCTTTAACATCTGTTATCGACAGCCTAAAAGCCCTTGATACCGAAGAGGTGGCAGTAAGATTGGTTGGTTCAGGTGTTGGAGCCGTTACAGAGAATGATTTACATTTAGCCCAATCAAGTAGGGCAATAATTTATGGCTTTAACGTTGATAATCCTCGTGGTATTAAGCAGCTAGCTTCGCGTGATAAAGTAGTTATTCGCTTATATAAAATCATCTACGAACTCATAGATGATGTAAGATTAGAACTCGAAAAGCTGTTACCGCCAAAAGTTGTTAAGACTGATTTAGGCAGATTAATTGTTCGAGGTGTTTTTAAAATTACCAAAAATGAGGTTATCTGTGGGGGTGAGGTTACAAAAGGCAAATTAGCTGTACCATCTTTAGCTACTATATTAAGGGACGGTGAAGAAATTGCTATGGTAGAGATTATTAGTCTAAAAAGAGGTCCTCAGGAGGCAAAAGAGGTTCAAAGTGGTGAAATGTGTGGACTTAGTTTCAAATCTGAGTCCCGCGTAGACTTAAAAGAAGGCGACGTAATAGAAGTCTTTACTCAAGAGGTGATCAAGAGAACTCTATAGGAGATCATATGCCCAAAAATCCCAATGGTTTTAGCCGGAATCTAGAAGACAATCAAGACGAAGATGATAAGTCTAAGCTAGAAGAAGCCAAGTCATCTGAAGATGATGATGAAGAAGATGAAAAACCGACTATTTCTTTAACAAGTATTTTTAATAGTAGTGCTAAAAAAGGTGAGAGTTTTTTTACTTCGATTTTTAAGGAAGACAAGCCTACTGAAACGTCAAATGATGTAAAAAATGAAAAAACCAATGTTGCAAAACAGGCAATCGAGCATCAATCAGAAACTGAAGCCACTGAAGAAGGAGCTAGCTCTGATTATGTCAACGAGTTGTCCAATGAATCGTCTTATCAAGGAGTTAAACTAGGGGAAGTTAGTTTAGAACAGGACGATGTATCTAGCATTGAAGAAGAGTCCGTAGATGCTTCGAACCCAGAACCTGAAGCTGTCAGCCAACCAGCAATTGAATTATCCGAAGAAGTAGAGTTGTCTAAACCTACAGAGGAAGCGGCCAATGTAGAGGTTGATCAGCCTGTTATAGCAGAATTAGAGCCAGAATTGATTAGTAGTTTACCGGAGACCAATGAAGCAATAAAAGCCGAAGAAGTAGAGTTACCCAAAACACAAGACTCGCCAGAAGCTAATGATATTGAAGAGCCTGTCATTAAGCCTTTAGGGCAAGAATTGCCTAGTTTTTCAGCTCTCAAACAAAAAGAGAAGGTGGAGGATAACTCTCGATCCTACCCACCTCCTCCTGTGCCGCCACCGTTCGGTGCAGCACATAATACACATAACAATAATGTAGCTAGTTTTATGCCAAATAACTACAATTTTCAACCAAGTAATCCCAGTAAGCCAGCCGAGAAAACAGTTGAGAGAGTTTCAGGTGGAGGAGCTTTGTTGGCATTCTTGGGTGCTGACTTATTGAGTCGGCGGCGAGATCGTAAGATAAAACGTGAGTTAGGAACGGAAGTTAATACGATAAGAGAACGGATAGACCATTTGGGTAATCCGCAGCTAAGTAAAACTGAAACTATAAACAGGTTAGAAAAGAAACAATCTAGTAAATTAGGTGGTGTTTACAGGAAGACTTCTGAACAGATCAGAAAAGAAGCAGCTCTAAATATTAAACAAGAAGTTAAAGACTCTTTGCATGATGAGCAGATAACTTCAGTGGCAAATAAGACTACTCTTAATGCAGAAAGATCAACTAAGCCAGAAATTGTCTCAGAGACTGAAGGTGCTTTAAGAAGAGAAGCTAGTAGCATTGGTGAGATTTTGGCGGTTCCTGCTTTTATTGCCGATAAGATAAAAGACAAACAGATTGACAATCGGACTAATCGTGCAGAGTTTTATAAAAGACAAGATGAGACAAAACAACCAATGCCTAGTTTAGAACAACAGGCTGACAGAGATAGGAGTGCTGCAAAATATAGTCGCAAGGCTGAAGTAGCGGTAACTATGAAAGACGATTTTGATAAAAGTAAACAACTGCTTGAGACGAAATCTTACGAAGTAATTAGTCAAAAGGACCAACAATTTCGAGATGTGATTGGCGACAGTCGTTCTAATGCATCTAGCGATATTTCGCAAGCGAGTTCGACAACAACAGCACGTGTTGATAGAGACGAGTTGATAGACCAGCATGTAGCCAAGACTCAAAGTGCTTTGCCGGTTTCAAATACTGATAAAATGAATTATACTCAGCCAATTTTATTTGGTATGGCTATGGCAATTTTTATCTTGATTCTTGGACTGATTGCATACTTGCTACTTAGGTAGTGAATTTTGGGAAAAAGAGATGTTATAATAAAACGTATTAGGAGTAAGATTTATGTTACAGATAGATGATAAATTTTTAGAAGAGTTGGGCTTGGGTTCATTACCTCAGGAAGAGAAGGATAAGCTAAAGGCTCATATTTACGAAACACTAGAAATGCGAGTTGGCACAAAGCTGGCTAGTGGTATGAGTGATGCTCAGCTAACAGAATTTGAAGGTTTTACAACTGGAGATGTATCACTTGCTGAAGGATATTTAGATAGAATTTTTCCAAATTGGCGTCAGGATCCTGCTTATTTAAAATCATTAGAAAGTGAAAAAAGCTATACCCAGAGCAGGAATTTGCCATCTAATCCCGATGCTGTTACTGCAGAGTATGCAGCATTAAAGTGGCTAGAGACTAACTTTCCTGATTATAAAAAGGTTGTTAGTGAAGAACTTGAAGGCTTGAAAAACGAAATTAAGCAAGTAGCTCCACAAATAGTTTCCGAAATCAACAACAGTAACCAAAGTAGCTAATATTTAAACACTAAACTTTATATTTTGTAGCCAGCTAGAAATGCCGAAACAGGCATTTCTTTTTTTCCAGCCGGCTGCAAAGTAGTAATACTTAGTGCGTCTTGACCGCAGAATATAATTAAACTATTTTTTGTTGAGCGGTATTCACCAGCGTTACCTTGGCTATTCAGAACTTCGGCTTGTCTGACTATAACTTCTATATTATTAATTTTGGTGTATGATTTAGGCCACGTATAGTAAGCCCTGATTTCTCTTTCAATCTCAGCCGCTGGTTTATGCCAGTCTATCTTTCCATCTATCTTCTGTAGTTTTCTAGAGTAGGTAGCTCTATCTGCGTGAGGCTGATTACGTGGTTTTATATCATCTTTGATATATTTTGATATATTATCTTTTAGTAAATTATCACTTAAATTAATCAATATATCAGTTAAGGTATTAATATTAGCTTTTTCTGGTATTTTGATACTTTTTTGAACTAAAATTTTACCAGTATCCATACCTTCGTCTATCAGCATTAAAGATACTCCACTTGATTGTTGACCAGATAAAATTGCAAAAGAGATTGGGTCAGCTCCTCGCCACTGAGGCAAAAGGCTAAAATGACTGTTAATAATACCCTTAGGGAAGTAGTTGATTACTTGAGAACTAACGATTATTCCAAAATCTATCAATACAGCAATTTTAGAGCGAAATTTGGTTGATTGAATTAAATTATCTAAATCATGTTTGTTAGTAACCGTGTAAATAGGTATGTTTGAAAAATGTTTTTTAAAATCATCTTCAGTTGAAGGTTTAGTAATTATTGCTTCAATTTCTTGATGACGACTAAGTAGATGCAGACTTTTTAAGGCTACCGGTCCACTACCGAGAAAGACTAACTCCATAATTTTTTGTTACCTTTAATGTCTTTGTTGTGGTCTAAGGGGTTAAGTTTGCCGTCATTATCGAGCTGAAAAAAACCGTCTTTTTTATCTTTAATATGGTCTATAAATACAACGCCATTAGTGTGGTCAATCTCGTGCTGTAGTACTCTAGCCAAGAAACCCTCAACTTTTATATTTATCTCATCGCCATTTATGTCTTGAGCTTTAATTCGCACTTTTGTGTGTCTTGGCACAAGTCCATAGATCTCTTTTATACTCAAGCAGCCTTCGTAATCTTCTTCAATTTTGCCTTCCAGTTTTGTTATCTTAGGATTAATTAGTACTTTAAATGTTTTATCAGATTTATCTTCAAAATTATTGCGGATCACTACAACTCTTCGTAGATCATTTATCTGTGCAGCCGCCAAAGCAACGCCTAATTCATGTTCTCTTGAAGCTTCCCAGTCTAGAGTAGTTTCTTCCATCTTTTTTACAAGGTCAATAACAGATTTATCGATTATATGTATTTTGCTGGATTTTTTACGCAAGTTTTGATGAGGCAAAGTTATCAAGGGTAGCTTAATCATGTAGCCAGTATAACTTATTAGCTAAATAATTCTAGAGTAATGACGAAGGATCGATGTCGTAAGTACAACTAGTCGGAAGAGTTTTTATTATACTCAGTAGTACTTTTCTACTTTTACTACGCACAACTATCTGCCAACTGTAATAGTCGTTTTTCTTAGCAATAAAACTATGAGTTGGTGGCGTGATGTCGACATCAGCGTGTTTCTTGCCGGCTATATCTATGTATATTTTTTGTATAAATTCTTGAGCAGATTTATTACTTTTTCTTTTTACTTCTATCTTCAAAATAAAGCAAAAAGGTGGAAAATTGTATTTCTGTCTCTGTTTTAGTTCATTTGTATAAAAATTTATCCAAGCACTTTTATCAGGTTGAACGTACTTGCTTAGGTTACCAAGCATAGAGAATGATTGTAAAATTACCGTTCCCGGGTGACCATGACGTCCAACTCTGCCTGCCGCTTGATGCAAGATTTGAAATGTTTTTTCATTAGCACTATAGTCAGGAAAATTTAAACTTGAGTCAGCTGATAAAACGGCTACTAAGCCTAAGTGTGGTAAGTCGTGTCCTTTGGTTAGAGTCTGTGTTCCAATTAAAATATCAATTTTTCCATTGGCAATGTCAGAGTAATTTTTTATAAAAGTTTCATTTTTTTTGTTGTCTTTATCATAACGACCAATTTTATATTCTGGAAATAATCTGGTGATTGCTAGCTCGATTTGCTTGGTTCCAGGATTTTTAAAGATGATATTAAGGTCATTGCAGCTCAGGCACTTTGTAGGCACTTGTTTCTTTTGTGAGCATATATGACAAATTAGTGAATGAGTATCGTGATGATAAACGTATGGAATATTACAACGCACACACTCAGCACTCCATCCACATTTTTGACATAATATTAGTCTAGAACTACCTCTTTTGTTTAAAAAGAGCAAGACTTGTTGACCACTAAGTAATGTGGCTCGCATGGTTTTTAGTAGGCTTTTCGACAATAAAGGCTGTGAAGTTTTTTCTTTGTCGAGAGTTAAGTCGACAGTGAGTACATTATTTCTAACATTTTTTGAGTAAGGCTTTTCTGTCAAGCGATGAACTTTTGCACCGTTTTTTACTGCATAAAAATATTCTTCAATGGGTGGTGTAGCTGATCCCATAACTAGCTTAGAGCTAGTCGTCTTTGATAAGTAGCCAGCCACTCTTAGGGCGTTGTAATGAGGTGATTGCTCTTGTTTGTATGACTTCTCATGGAATTCATCGATGATTATTAGTCCTAAGTTCTGTATAGGGTAAAATAAGCAGGATCTTGGACCAATTAACACTACTGGTTCTGTAGAGTTTAGTATCTTTAGCCAGGTATTTCTTCTGTCGGCTATAGTTTGTTTAGAATGAACCAAATAAACGTATTTAAAGTGTTTACTAAATGTACTTACTAGCTGGGGCGTAAGGCTTATTTCTGGAGTTAGTACAATTGCTGACTTTCCTGATAACAAAATTTGTTCACACAGTTTTCGGTATATGTAAGTTTTACCAGTTCCGGTATCGCCATGCAGGATATGGGTGTTAATTTGAGACTTAATTATGTCCGATATTATCTCTGCTTGCTGGTTGGTAGGACTTAGAGTCTGGGTAGTCTGGAGTTCGTACTTACTAAGATTTGTTGTAATTATTTTATCAGGCGATATGTTGTTTTTGTTTAATGTAGGGCTAAATAGACTACCTATTACGCCAAGATTGTCAGGATAATATTGATGAAGCCAAGACATAGTTTTTATAAGGCTTGGTGGTAAAACTATGTTGGGCAGTGTATATTCAATATTTTTGGTATTAAATTTGGGTTTTTGTACCTTTTTAATTACAAAACCGTTAATGGTTTTTGTGCGTATTTTTACAACGACTATCTGGCCTATTTTTAATAACTCACTACTACTATAAGTTAGCAAACTTGTGCCATGATAAGCTTTGTCGCAGGGCAAGATATCGTAGTAGTTCTTCGGCATGTTAACCTTATTATATAAAGTTTTTGACAAAAAAATTATAAAAAGATTGAAAAATTTTTGAGGAGTGTCTATACTAGACGTTGTTACAACAACATCGGGAAGTGGTTATGTTAGACGCATTTATTACATCAAGAGTTAGACGCAAAATAATAGTCGTATACGCTAAGTATCCAGACTTTAAAACGCATGTTCGTGGCCTAGCTAAACTTATTAAAGAAGACGCTGGTAATATTCAGCGTGAGTTAAAGCGACTTGAGAAGATTGGATTTTTGATGAGCGAAAAGCAAGCTAACACTAAAATCTACTACACAAATAAACAGTTTGTTATATTTAAAGAACTTCAGAGTATTGTTTTGAAATCACAAAGAATGAGTCAAAAAAAGCAAAGATAAAATAACAGATAAGAAAGTCTTGTTAAAAAGCATATAATAAGGTAATATTAATAACGATGATACAAGTTACAAGAAAAGATTCGAAAGAGTCAACAGAAAATTTATTAAGACGGTTTTCTCGTAAAGTCCAGCAATCTGGAGTAGTTGCTGTTGCGAAGCAAACTCAACGTCACGAAAAACCAATTAGTAAACGCGAGAGACGAAAGAAAGCTATCGTTCGACAGGAACGCCGAGCAATAAAAGTCAAAAAACTGAAACTGTCATAAACTTTAAATATTATGATTAAGCAGACTATTGATGATGATATAAAAACCGCAATGCTTGCTGGGGACAAAAAGTTGGTCACTACATTGCGTACTATTAAAAGTGTAATTTTAAACGAAGAAGTAAAGCTAGGTATTAGAGATAAAGGTCTAGAACAAGAGACAGTTTTGGTCTTGCTTCAAAAAGAGCAGAAAAAGCGTAATGAAGCTGCTAATATGTACATTCAAGCTGGCGAAAAAGACAGAGCTGCTAACGAAAAAAATGAAGCAACTGTTATTCAAAAATACTTACCAAAAATGCTTAGCGAAGCCGAAGTTTTGGTTATAATAAATGAGGTTATGGCGATGATTAATAATCCAGACGCGAAAGCAATGGGGCAAATTATTGGCCAGGTTAAGCAGAAGGCTGGGTCAAGAGTTGATGGAGCCAAGTTAGCCCAGCTAGTTAAACAGAAATTGGAAGAAAAAACTCAAGAATGATATTGTTTATGGGTCCAAATGGGGCAGGTAAAAGTGTCCAAGGGAAGTTATTGTCAAAAAATACTGGTTTTAAGTGGTTGTCTACTGGCGAGTATTTGCGTCATAACCTTAGCCCAGAGCGTGAAGCTCAGATGAAAGCCGGTAAATTATTGGCCGACGAAGAGCTTTTTGAGGTGATGGAAGATTTTTTTGGTGATATTAAAGATCAATCAAGGGTTATTATTGATGGTTTTCCCCGTACCTTAAATCAGGCTAAGTGGCTACTAAATAGACATAAGAAAGCTGAGTTCAAAATAAGTAGTGTAGTGTTCTTGGAGGCTAGCAAAGAGTTGATTATGAAGCGTTTGGCTGCAAGAGGTAGAGACGATGATAAGCCAGAGATTATTGAGCGTCGTTACAGTAACTATCTGCAAGAAACTTTGCCAATAATTGATTGGTTTGAAAAGCATGGAGTGGAAGTTTTTAGAGTAGAAGCCGACGCTGATATTGATGATATTCAACAAGAAATATTAAATCGAATAAATATAGACTTACTAAAACAGGGCTAAGTTAAAAGAGAGGTTGCTTACTTAAATGTATACTCGAATCAAAACCCCAGAAGAGATTGAGGATATGCGAACTTCAGGTAAGATTTTAGCTCATGTACTAAAATACTTGGAGAGTCAGCTCACTCAGGGAATGTCAACTTTAGATATTGATACGTTAGCCGAAAAAGAAATAAAAGCTTTGGGCGGTAAGCCTGCTTTTTTGGGCTATGGTTCACCTAATCCATTTACTGGAGTTATATGTATATCAATTAATGACGAAGTAGTTCATGGGCTACCAAATGCTCAAAAAATTATAAAAAATGGCGACATAATTAGCCTTGATTTAGGGGTATCGTATAATGGCATGATTACCGATGCGGCTATCACCACTAAATGCGGTGATATTCCCCCGGAGTTAGTAAAATTACTTGAACAAACTAAAAAATCACTAAACGCTGGTATAGCAGTAGTTAAAGATGGGGTGAGGGTTGGTGATATTTCTGCGGCCATTCAAAGAGTGCTAGACAGAGGTAGATATGGTATTGTTAGAGATCTGGTTGGTCATGGAGTAGGACATGAAGTACATGAAGAGCCAAATATTCCAAATTTTGGACTATCTGGCAAAGGTCCTAAGCTAGTAGCTGGCATGACAATTGCTATTGAACCAATGGCGACTTTAGGCAACTACGGAGTCTATCTAGATGGTGATGGCTGGACTGTTAGGACTAATGATGGTTCATATGCAGCTCATTATGAACATACAATATTAATCACCAAACAGGGTCACGAAATTTTAACTACCTAGAGGCGGCAAAAACTTTAATAGTGAATTTGCCAAATACCAAGAATAAGCGTTATAATTTTATTTATGAATGAAACACAGCCCAATTATTATGTGGGGCTTGATATCGGTACATCTAGTGTTAGATGTGTTGTCGGTTCGCTTGATTTGAATAATGAAGATTCCATGGTATCTGTTATTGGTCATGGGTCAGCTCCAAACTTAGGTATGAGGAAAGGCTTGGTAGTACACATCGATGATGTAGTGAATGCAATTTCGCAGGCTTTGGCTGAGGCAGAACGTATTACTGGGGTATCGATTCGGCAAGCTACTGTCAACATCAATGGTAGTCATATCCAGGGAGTAGATTCTAGAGGTGTGATTGCCATAAGCTCAGCCAGTAAAGAAGTGACAGTAGATGATAAAATTCGAGCAGAAGATGCTGCAACAATTATGCAGATTCCAGCTAATCGCGAAATAATCCAAGTTTTTCCTAAAAATTACCGGGTTGATGGCCAGGATAGCGTAAAAGACCCAATCGGTATGCAAGCTGTTAGATTAGAAGTAGACACTCATATAATAACGGTTGCTTCACCAAATATTCGTAATCTTGATGCGGTTCTAGAAAGAGCTAAAATTCAGCCTTCGCATCACACAGTGTCTGGTTTGGCTGCTGCTGAGGCGGTCCTAAATCGTAAGCAAAAAGAAGCTGGAACTTTAGTACTAGATATTGGAGCTAGTACAACCAATATGGCGATTATAGAAGATGGCGAAGTTCAGTTTGTCGGAGTTATTCCTGTTGGTGGCAATAATATTACTAATGATCTGGCAATTGGATTAAAGACCGATCTTGAAGTTGCTGAAGCAGTAAAGATTAAGCACGCCGCTCTTGCAGACGCAGCCAAAGAGGGCCGCGTAAGTGTTGAACATGAAAAACGAAATCATGTCTTTAATGCTGTAGAAGTAAACATGATTATTGAAGCTCGAGTGGAAGAGCTGTTTGAATTTGTCGATAAAGAGTTGAAGAAGATTCATAAATCTCGTAAGCTACCAGGCGGAATTATGCTAGTGGGTGGTACATCAAATATCGCTGGTATTGCCAATTTTGCTAAAGAAAAATTAGAGTTGGCGGCTCGAGTTGGTAAAGTAGAAGGTTTATCTGGCCTAGTCGATGAAGTGAAATCACTTCAATATGTAACAGCCGTTGGTTTAATGTATCTTGATTTGTTGTTCGCAGAGCAGACAATGCCAAACAAGCAGGCCAAGAAAATGGTTAGTGGCTCAATCTTGGGTAACCTCGATAATTTGTTCAAAAAATTTAAGTAGAAAATCTGGCAGTTTGTTTGTCTAGTTTTTGATACTAGTGTATATTGTTTATATAAAAGGAGAATATTTTAATGCCTCAAGTAACACCTGCAATTGAAACATTTGCTCGAATAAAAGTAGTTGGCGTTGGCGGTGCCGGTGGTGCTGCTATTAACCGAATGGTTGAAGCAGGCGTTGACGGCGTAGAGTTTATTGCAGTTAATACTGATGCTCAGGCCCTACACTACTCAAAGGCCAATACTAAAATTCATATTGGCAAAGATTCTACTCGTGGTTTAGGAGCTGGAGCTAACCCTGATGTTGGCCAAAAAGCTGCCGAAGAGTCTTATGATGAAATTCGGCAAGCTCTAGAAGGTGCTGACATGGTTTTTGTAACTATTGGTGCTGGTGGTGGTACTGGTAGTGGAGCCGGGCATATAGTGGCTCGAATTGCTCAAGATGTGGGAGCTTTGGTAGTTGGCTTTGCAACACGACCTTTTGCTTTCGAGGGTGAAAAACGTCGAGCTAATGCCGACATCGCCATACTTAATCTTCGGCACTGCGTTGATACCTTAATTATTGTGCCAAATGATAGATTACTTCAAACTATTGATCGTTCTACACCGATTATGCAAGCTTTTAAAGTTGCCGATGATGTCTTAAGGCAAGGTGTGCAGGGTATATCTGATCTTATTACAGTACATGGATTAATTAACCTAGACTTTGCTGACGTAAAAGCGGTTATGAGTAAGGCCGGTTCAGCTCTTATGGGTATTGGTAGGGCTAGCGGTGATAACAGGGCCGTTGAAGCTGCTCAACAAGCCGTTGAATCACCGCTGCTAGAAGTATCTATCGATGGTGCCAGGGGTATTTTATTCAATGTAATTGGTGGCAATGATATGTCTATGCATGAAATTAATACCGTAGCAGAAACAATAACAGCTTCAGCTGATCGTAGTGCTAATATTATTTTTGGTGCTACTATTAATCCAGAGCTTGATGGCGAACTGATTGTTACCGTTGTGGCAACAGGTTTTGACGAATCTTACTTTACTCAGAAAGATACTGATACCTACAAGGCTTCTGCTCGGCAGTCTAAAAAAGAAGTTAGTGAAACAACAGTTGAAGAAGATTCTCGAACGACCAGTGCTGGCGATACCTCGAGAACGGCAGAAGAGGTGCCAAGTGATATAAATATGGACCTCGAAGAAGGTGGTCAAAAACATGCAAAAGATGAGTTTTATTCAGATAACAAAGTACCCAATATTTGGTCCCATATAGACAACGAAGCAACTAGCGAAGACACTTCTAAAGGACAGTCGCCAAAACCAGCTGAGGTAGGTTCGATATATGAAGATGAAGAAATTGAAAAGCCATCATTTCTACGACGACTTACACGCAGGGGTGACAAAAAAAGCAACACCGATAAATAGCAAAGTATCTTGTAATTAATACACCAGAAAGCATTTGCATTACGCTAGCACTAGGGCTATGATAGTATGTATCAACGCTATATATAGCATAAGTAGCGGAGTACATTAAATAAAAAACTTTAATAAAGAGGAGTAAAATGCATTGTAATAAATGTCATACTGCTGATACTAAAGTTATTGAATCAAGAGAAGTAACGGGGGGTAAATCGATTAGACGCAGGCGTATGTGTAGCAAGTGCGAACATCGGTTTACTACTTACGAGCGTATAGAGCAGCCGCAGCTGATTGTTATTAAAAATAACGATGTTCGTGAGATTTTCAATCGCAATAAGTTGATCGCTGGACTTCATAGGGCGTGCGAAAAGACATCGGTGACTAGTCTGGATATAGAGCAGATCGTTAGCGACGTCGAACAAGTTTTATATGAGTTTGGAGAGTGCGAAGTGCCGTCAAATAAAATTGGTCAGTTGATTATGGAGGAACTGGCTGGTGTTAATGAGGTAGCATATGTTCGCTTCGCTAGTGTTTATAGACGATTTAAAGATATTAATAGTTTTGAAAAAGAGCTTTCTGATATGCGTAAACGTAAAACACCAAAGTCTAAAATAATTCAATAATTAAAATGTGTCATTAAAATCAATAAAATTAAAACTAAAACTACATTTAAGAGAGGGAGAATATGGGAAAAACAACAAACTTGACTACAGGTAGGCTTTTCACAGAGCCAAAAACTAAAGGTTACGATAATCTAACATGGGTTAAACGAGACTCAGTAATTGCTAATCCGATGACAGGAAAAAATGTCTTTGAGCAATACGATGTTGAGTTTCCGGATTTTTGGTCGCAAAATTCGATCAATATTGTGGCTCAAAAATACTTTACCGGTACGCCAGGTACTAAGGAACGAGAAGGCTCGCTCAAACAGCTTATTAATCGTGTAGCCGATACAATAGTTAAACAAGGTCTAAAAGAAAATTATTTTGATAATGAGCAAGAGGCTGAAGACTTTAAAGAAGAATTAAAGTATATTTTGGCTACTCAGCGGGCTGCTTTTAATTCTCCGGTTTGGTTTAATATTGGAGCCTTAGATAGGACTCAACAAGCAAGTGCATGTTTTATTCTTGGTATAGAAGATACGATGCCAGCGATTTTGAATTGGTACCAAGAAGAGGGTATGGTCTTTAAGGGTGGTTCTGGCTCTGGAGTCAACCTTAGCCCAATTAGATCTTCTGTAGAGCCTCTTGGCAAGAGTGCTGGGACGGCTAGTGGACCGCTTAGTTTTATGCGTGGTGCTGATGCTTCAGCTGGAGCGATTAAGAGTGGCGGTAAGACTCGTAGGGCAGCCAAAATGGTGATTCTTAATGTAGATCACCCAGATGTTGAAGAATTTATCTGGTGTAAGGCACTAGAGGAGCGAAAAGCTCGTGATCTGCAGGCCGCTGGCTGGGACATGAGCTTAGACGGCAAAGATATTCATTCGGTACAGTATCAGAATGCTAATAATTCGGTACGAGTGACTGATGAATTTATGCAGGCTGTCGAGGACAATAAAGATTGGGAGTTGAAAGCCGTAAAAAATGGCAATACTGTCAAGACGGTTAAAGCCAGAGAGTTATTTAGGCAATTTGCCGAAGCAGCTTGGGAATGTGCCGACCCTGGCATGCAATTTGATACAACCATTAACGACTGGCATACAACTCCAAACGCTGGCCGGATTAATGCTTCTAACCCTTGTAGTGAGTACATGCACCTAGACAACTCAGCCTGTAATTTGGCATCAATTAATCTGCTTAAATATCTGGACAAGAATGGTAATTTTGATGTAGAGGCCTTTAAGCATACAGTTAGAATTATCTTCACTGCTCAGGAGATTTTGGTAGGTTATTCTGAGTATCCTACTGAGAATATTGCCAAGAACGCTAGAGCTTATCGTGAGCTTGGACTTGGTTACGCCAATCTTGGGGCAATGTTGATGGCTCAAGGATTGCCATATGATTCTGATGAAGGTAGGGCTCAAGCGGCAGCGATTACGGCTATTATGACTGGATATGCTTATGCCACTAGTGCCATGATCGCACAGAAAGTCGGACCATTTGCCGGCTTTCATAAAGACCGCGACGGAACACTAAGGGTTATCAAAAAACATCGCAAGGCTGTTGATGGTATCGATGCTTCATTAGTATCGGAGAGCTTATTAAGTGCTGCAACTAATGTATGGGACGAAGCCATTGAACTATCAGAACTATACGGGGTACGTAATTCTCAGGCTAGCGTATTAGCCCCAACTGGGACTATTGGACTAATGATGGATTGTGATACAACTGGCATTGAGCCAGATTTAGGTCTAGTTAAGGTTAAAAAGCTAGTTGGCGGTGGTACTATGAATATTGTCAATCAGACTGTTCCAAGAGCTTTAGAGAGTCTTGGCTATTCGCCATCGCAAGTTAACGAAATTGTTAAATACATAGACGAAGAAAAGACCATAATTAACGCCCCACACCTTAAAGAAGAACACGAGAGCGTATTTGCTTGCTCGATGGGAGATAATGCTATTCATTATCTTGGTCATGTTAAGATGATGTCTGCTGTCCAGCCTTTCTTGTCTGGTGCTATTAGCAAAACTGTTAATATGCCAGAGGAAGCTACGGTTGAAGATATAGAGCAACTTCATATCGACTCATGGAAAATGGGGCTTAAGGCAGTTGCTATTTATCGAGATAACTGTAAAGTAGCTCAACCACTGTCTATGGCTAAAAAGGAAGGTGAAAAATCATCAGAATTAAGTAGTGTATCCGATGACATAACGGACAAAATTCTAGTGAAAGGTACGGTTAGACGACTTTTACCTCGACGACGTAATAGTAAGACTTACAAATTTAGGGTAGCTGATTTGTCTGGTTTTTTCACTGTTGGTGAATATGACGATGGTACTCCGGGTGAGTTATTTATACAGGCTTCTAAGCAAGGCTCAACTCTATCTGGTCTAATGGATTCTTTTTCTCGCTCAATTAGCCATGGTTTACAGTATGGTGTGCCACTAAAGAGTTATGTAGAGAGCTTGCTTAGTAGTAGTTTCTCTCCATCTGGTATTACTGATGATCCAGAGATTCGTACTGCCTCGTCTGTGATTGACTATATATTCCGTAGGCTTGCCACTGACTATTTAAGTTTTGATGATCGTTTAGAGCTTGGTCTTGCCTCGCTTGATGATATGCCAGTTGACCAGACTAGTTTACTCGACGATTCAAAGGTAGATGATCAAGCCGATAAAATGTCAGCACCTAGCAATAACACAAATAAGGTTGATGTTCCTAGTAGTGTTGGGGTCAAATCGCCTAACAGCACGAAACAGACGTTTGAGTCTTCCGACGTAGCTCCAATGTGCTATAACTGCGGTAGTCAAACTCAGCGTGCCGGTAGTTGTTATGTCTGTACTTCTTGTGGTAGTACTACTGGCTGCTCCTAATATTTAACTAGAATAGAAACTTCTATTAAGCTGCTCTTTGTAGATGAAGATTTGGCAAACTATTAGTTCTTAAGTTATAATTGGCTACAGCTATGAAAATCGTAGTCCTTTACAGACCAGGCTCTGAGCATGAAACACAGATTAATTCCTTTGTTAGGGAGTTTAGTTCAAGAGCTTCAGATGTTAAACAGCCAGAAATGATTAATGTAAATACTCGAGATGGCTGGTCGTTGGCTTCACTATATGATGTTGTCCAGTATCCTGCAATTTTAGTCTTGAAAGACGATGGTCAATTGCAAAAGAGCTTTGAGGGCAGACAGCTGCCTCTTGTAAATGAAGTAGTGTCTTATCTTAGGGCCTAAGATAACGTATAGGTAGTTCATAACTTTACAAGAGAGCTAGTATCTGTTAATATGAATATTAACTATTTGTTAAATCAATAATATGAGGAAAAAATGAAGAAAGCAGTTATTGCTACTGGCGGAAAACAGTATATCGTTACCGAGGGCGAAACTTTACAAGTTGAGTTACTTAAAGATGCTAAAACAAAAATAAGCTTCGATGCTCTATTGGTGATTGATGGAGATAAGGTTAGCGTTGGAACTCCGCTTGTAAGTGGAGTGAGTGTTAGTGCAAAAGTACTAGAAGAGGATGTCAAGCAAGACAAAGTAACTTCTATTCGCTACAAAGCCAAAAAACGAGTCCACACTTTAAAAGGCCATCGCCAAAGGCTGACTACTCTAAAAGTAGAATCAATAAAATAAAAAGCCAATATTTAACCTATTGGCCTTAAATGCCGGATTATCTCCGGTATTTTTTATTGTGAAAACTATGCTAGTATATAAATACTAGCAGTTTAATGCTAGTGAGTATAAAAGTTTGACATTTTGGCTATAGAAGACTATTGTTATTATGCTTAAATTAATATACTATATTAAATAGTTGATGCTAATAGAGTCATGTACAAAATAGATGCTGACTTATTTACTCAAAATAACTTTAGAACTAGGGTTAGATAAAAGATATAAATGACTAAAATTAACAAAAAAAATAGACTTATTCGTATATTGCCTGCAAAGTTGGTCTTTAGTTTGGCTATTGGAGCAATTTTTGCTTTTGTAGTTATTTATCCGTCCTTTGTGTCTGCGATTACATCTGATCTAACTCGTTGGTATAAAGCCGACTCGTTTATTGAGAGTGGACAGATAGTTTCAATTGCTACAAGCGAAGCGGATAAAGTAGAGATTGCAAACAGTAAAAAGCCAGTAAAGTTACTTGGAGTTTCTGTTGAAGATGGTGAGGCATTAGCCTCGATAAACAAAAGTTTAGATGAAAAAAATGTACAGGTTGCTATTGCTGGCAGGAGTAAAGTAAAAGTTAATTTATCTCGGGGTCCAATCAGTAGGGGTGACTTAATTGGTATGAGCGATCAGCCGGGAATTGGTGCCAGAGCAACTGAGGGTCAACCAGTCGTCGGTGTTGCGGAAAGTTCGCTAGGTAATGAAAATTCAAAGCCAAGTGACGAACAGGGGGAGATAGCTTTACTTATATCTGTTGGGGTTGCTCCATATCCTGAGAGTGCCACAACTTGGCTGAGTAGTTTGGCTGGCAAAAATGTTAGTGCTATGCAAATGGCGTTTTTGTTTTTGATAGCTATCGTGGCCATTGTCTCTATAATTGTACTAACTTATTCATCTATTCGTAATAGTTTTATAGCTGCTGGTCGTAATCCTATGGCCAAGGCCGCTATACTTCAGGTACTTTCTCAGGTAATGATTATGGTCTGCCTAGTTGCAATTGCTAGCTTTGGATTAATGTATTTTATATTAAGGCTGTAAAATGGAAGATAAAAATATCCAAAACACTATTCTTGATCCCGATGAGACCCTAACTTCTTCGTCTTGGCAAAATACTGTCACTTACTCTAGCTATTATGGTAATAAAAATCGGTTACAAATCTTTAGTGTTGTCGCAACAATTTTGGCTCTTATATTGATTGCAGTTATTGCCTGGTTAGTTCTACATGTTTTCCACTCCGCCCAAAACAAAAAAACCACTAACTCTACTCAATCCTCACAATTCTCTAGAGTATCCTTAGACCAACTAAATCTTGGTCAACTAGGTCAACTTGATGTCAATGGTAATCTCATGGTCAATGGTGGACTAGTCCTGAAACCAAGTACTCAACCATCATCTCCAACTTCAGGCCAAATCTATCTCAACTCACAAGACAAAAAGATCTATTACTACGATGGTCAAACCTTTCGTGAACTAGCTTCTGGTTCTAGTAGTGGCTATATAGCTGGTGCCGCCAGTGGAGTAACCATAGGTAGCGGTCTTAGACTCCAAGGCAATATTCTCTCAGCTGACACCATAAGCTCCACTCCAACCTCCGATGCGGTTACATCAGTTCAAGGTCAATCAGGTAACGTTGTTTTCACTAGCGGCAATGGTATCTCGGTCAATGGCACTCAAATCTCTAACAGTGGAGTCACTGGCATTAATGGATTAACTGGCAATGTACCAATTGGCAGGGGATTAACTACGACTGGTGGTACATTAGCTTCGTCTATGACTCTCATCTCGGGTTCACCTGGTGTAATAACTGTCAGTGACGATGGTAGCGGTAATTACACTATCTCTCAAGTTGGTTCTGGTTCTTCGGGTTCGGTTGCTCTAGGCCCAACTATTGCTCAAACCGATGCTTCTAATTTCTCAAGTATCTTCATTAATAAAACTGGTACCGGTAACCTGCTCCAAATCCAACAAAATGGCACAAACAGATGGGTAGTCAACAACTCCGGTACATTAACCGTAGGTGATGTACCATTTAGTCGTTTAAGTGGTGTTCCTAGCATAGTTAATGCACTGACAGATGGCACTACTACTTCGTCCGGTACTATAACTGTTGGCACTGGACTAACTCTAACTGGCAATACTCTAACTGCCAACAATAACGGCATAACAACTGTCAATGGCACAACTAACCAAGTCAACGCCTCTACTTCTGGGGGTACAGTAACCTTGTCTTTACCACAAGATATTAATACCACCTCTACTCCAAGCTTCTCAGGACTAACCCTAACCAATCTCAGTACTGCCGGCATAGTTAAGAACAATGCCAGCGGAGTCCTCTCCACTGGTCAAGTAGCTCTAGGTAGTGAAGTGTCTGGTACCTTACCAATAGGTAGTGGTGGTACTAACGCTACGACTGCTTCTGGTGCTAGAACCAACCTTGGAGCAGCAGCCTCCGGAGCTAACTCCGACATCACCAGTCTATCTGGCCTAACCACAGCTCTATCTGTTGGGCAGGGAGGCACAGGAGCTACGACTGCCCAGGGAGCCATTAACAACCTATCTGGTCTAAGCACAGCTGGTGATCTACTCTTCCACAATGGTACTAACACCACTAGATTAGCTAGAGGCACTAATGGTCAATGTCTAACCTCATCGGCTACCACTATCCAATGGGGTAGTTGTGGTTTAACTTCCGAAGCTGACACCCTAGCTACTGTGACTGCTAGGGGAGCTGCAACCTCTACAGCTGTCTCACTAAATGGTGGAGCTACCATTGCTGGAGTAACTGTCAATAACGCCACTGTTACTGATGACCAAATCCTACTAGGTATAACCACTGGCGGAGCTACTCGCTTCAACGGCACCATCACTAACGCTGATCTAACTGCTGCTAGAACCTGGACACTACCAGATGCTAGTGGTACCTTCTGTCTAACAAGTGGCAACTGTGCTGGAGTAGGTGGTACTGGTGACATCCTAAACAATGGCCAAAACGGCCCAGTCACCATTGGTACCAATGATGCTACTGCACTAACCCTAGAAACTAACAATACTGGTAGACTAAGTATCTCTTCAACTGGAGCTGTAACAGTCTCTAACACATTAGCTATCCAGGGTGGTAACTCATTAGTCTTAGGTACTGCTTCAACCTCAGCTGGAGCCATCGCCTTCAACAACGCTGCTGGAGCTAACTCAGTCTCACTACTAGCTCCATCTACTAACCCTAGCTCTAGCTTCTCACTCCGACTACCAAGTGCCACTGGCTCTAACAATGACTGTCTAAAAGTCGATGGTTCTGGTAACCTCTTCTTTGGTGGTTGTGCCGCAGCTGGTTCTGGTGTAACTAGCCTAAACACACTATCTGGAGCCTTAAGTGTAGCTAACGCTACTGCTTCGGGTTCTACCATTACCATAGACGATGCTACAACTACTACTAAGGGTATAGCTTCCTTTAACTCCACTAACTTCAGTGTTAGCTCTGGAGCTGTTAATACTATCCAGAACATAGCTACTACATCTAGCCCAACCTTTGCTGGTGCCACTATCTCTGGTCTCAGTACTGCCGGCATAGTTAAGAACAATGCCAGCGGAGTCCTCTCCACTGGT
>CAZTQB010000008.1:31067-36309 GCA_964615775.1 uncultured Candidatus Saccharibacteria bacterium
TATCTGGCCTAACCACAGCTCTATCTGTTGGGCAGGGAGGCACAGGAGCTACGACACTAACTCAATACGGAGTACTGTATGGCAATGGTACAGGTGCTATCCAAGCCACAGCAACTGGTACAACTGGTCAATGTCTAGTAGCTACTACATCAGCTGCACCAACTTGGGGATCTTGTGCTGGTAGCGGCTCTGGTGTTACTTTGCAGTCAGCCTACAACAATTCCACCAACCCAGAACTAGTCCTAGATTCTACTAGAGGTGGTCTGACCATTAGAGATAATGCAACACCAGTAGGTAGTAACTTACTAGAGATTCAGAACAACAACGGTACTGCTACCTACCTAAGTACTAACGTTAGTGGTACCACCATTAATGGTAATCTAACTCAAAGCGGGGGAGCTATTAGTCTAACCGGTAATAGTGCTAGTACTATCTCTACGACTTCAGGTACACTAACTATAACTTCAGCTACAGCAGCAACCTGGGGTACTACCACAGGTGTACTAACTCTATCCGGTGCTAGCGGTGTAGCTATCTCAACTGTTGGTACAGCCGACAATAACGCAGTACTATGTAGAAATACTTCCAATATACTAGCTGCCTGCAGCTCAACCTTTGCGACTACAGCCAATGCTTTCCTACAAAATGGTAACTCCTTCGGAGCCACAGCTACCCTAGGCACTAACGACAATAACTCACTAAGCTTTGAAACCAACAACCAAACCCAAGCTACCATAGCAGCTGGTGGTGCTACTACATTTAAAAACACAACTGACTCCACATCAGCCTTCCAGATACAGAATGCTGCTGGTACAAGTATACTAACAGTAGATACTACAGGTAGTAAGATAGCTATAGGTAGTCCCAATGCCTATAACGTTGGAATTGGAGGTTTGGAGACAACTGGTACGATTGCCACAGGCGGTAATGTACGATTTACTAATACTGGTTCTAACAATGGTGGCTTTAGTAAGTATATTGTTGCTGGATCAACTGGTGCTAGTCAGAATGATGTAGTCGTGGTAGATACATCTGGTTTTACGGCAAGTACTACCACTATACCTCGTAATACTGCAGTCTTCGGTGTTAATCAAACTATTGGCACTACAGCTGCTGGTGCCAATATTAATGTTACAACTTTTGGTAATGCTACAGCTGGTTACACGGGTACGGCACCTGCTATAGGCGATCAACTAGTTACTTCAACTGTGGCCGGTAAAGTAATTGTTGATAACAATGCTACAACTGGCATTGTTGGTTATGCTATGTCTAATGGTTCTGGCGGCAATGTATCTATATTTGTTAATGTAGATCGTGGTCAATATGCACCTCGCTTTCAGAATGCTACTAACTCTACTACCGCCTTCCAGATACAAGATGCCACCAGTACTACCCTCTTTAATGCCGACACCACCAACGGACGTATATCAATTGGTAGTATTGGTACACCGGCTGGACAATTGTATGTATCGGGTTTTGTTGCTGCTAGCTCTGGCTCTCTAGGTGGACAAGCTAACTTGGGTGACGTTGCTATTCAGGGTAACTATGCTTATGGAGTAACGTATGACAGTAATACATTTAAGGTCTTTGATATAACTAATCCAGGTCAACCTATCCTTGTTAGTACTACTGGAGCTATCTTGTCTAATCCTGAGGATATAGCAGTACAGGGTAAATATGCCTACATAGCTAACTATGGCACAGATAGTTTTCAGGTGTTAGACATCTCTAATCCAAGTAATGTTACTAGCGTTTATACAAGCGGTACTGACGTTGGTGTTAACCCTAATAAAATTTTGCTAAGCGGTAACTATGTTTATGTACTGAATTATGGCTCAAACCCAGGAGCTGGCTCTATTACGGTTTATGACATAACCAATCCAGCCTCTCCACGTAAGATTAGTAACTATGCTACTGGTGGAGGAGTACACCATGGTTCTATAGTGGGCAAGTATTTATACATAATTACTAAAGAGGACTTAACCCTAAGAGCTATCGATATCAGTAATCCAGCTTCACTCAGTCAAGTGGGCAGTGTTTCTACTACAGGTTCACCAACTGCTTTGATAGCAGACGGTAGGTTTGCTTATGTAGCGACTCAGAGTAATCCTTTAGATCTACGAATATTTGACATGAAGAACCCAGCTTCCCCAGTACTTTACAGTTTAGCTACTGCACCAAGTGGTACGAATCCAGAGAGTATAGCAATCTCTGGCGACTATGTTTATGTGCTAGCAAATACGTCTCCGGGGTTGATTACCTTTAATGTTGCCGATCCAGCTAATCCAGCTTACATTGGATATACGTCATTTGGATCTGATCCGTACGATTTGGATGTATCCGGTAGGTATGCATATATACCAGATTATGGGTCGGGAACCTTGAACGTGGTTGATTTAGGGGGTGCTTATATACAACAGTTAGAAGCAGGTAGTGTTGCGACAACCAACATAAAAGCTAACAATGCTAATGTTACTAATTCGATAAACATTGGTGGTAGCATTGGTGTAGGTGGTAATGCTCAAGTTACTGGTAACTTTGGGGCTAGTGGTCAGGTTTTGTTGCAAAATACCACTGACTCCACCACTGCCTTCCAAATACAAAATGCCACTACTAGCAACAATGCTCAGTTATTCTTAGCCGACACTACTAACGTTAATTTGCTTGCTAACTCTTCAGCTGAGACTGATGCACTTAACTGGGCTATTACAACTGGCTCTGGAGCAGCTCCGTCTAGTAGTGCTACTAATGCACTTTTTGGTACAAAGTCTCTACAAGCGAACACGTCAGCTACAACCAACGCTGGTGTCAAATACAACACCACTACACTACTGTCAGCTAGTACTACCTACAGTCTAAGCTTCTACGCCAAAATAGATAGTGGCACTTTCACCGTTCAGGCGGGTCGCAGTGATACTGATGTTTTTGGTGGCGAAACCACTTGTACTTTGAGCAGTACAACTGTTTCTACTACATGGACTAGATTTACTTGTAGTTTTGCAACCGGTGCTACTGTTACAACTGGCGGGTATATATTTATTAGACAGAGTGATGCAGTGGCCAGAACTTGGTATATAGATGGCGTTCAACTGGAACAGGCCGCCGCCTCAACCAACTACAGGGAAGGTAAAATCCAAATTAATGGTACTGTTACTAGCCCAATTATCTTCCAGAACCAAGCTGACTCTAATCAAGCATTCCAGGTGCAGAATGCCGCTGGTACTAGTGTACTTAGGATTAACACAGCTAACATGACCACTGGCTGGAATGTTGCCAATGCTGCTCTTTATGTAGCTAAAGATGCCACCACTAATCGTTCGATAAATGCCGCCGGTACAGTTAACGCTAGTGGTGCTGACTATGCTGAATGGATACCGTGGAGTGGCGATAAACCTGAGTCTGGCAGCATTATAGAATATAACGGCAGTCACTACATTGTATCGTCTCCGGAAACAGCCGCTTTTGTTGGTAATGATCGCTTCAACATAGACGAAAGCATATTGGTAACTTTCGCTGGTCAGGTACCAGTTAGGGTAATTGGTCAAGTTAATATTGGAGATATTTTGATTGATAATGGAGACGGTACAGCTAAAGCTGTTTCACCGGCAACCGCTACTATTGGTGAACTGTTGTCTAAAGTAGCTATAGCCCAAGAAGCTAACAACGATAGTGCTGTTAAGCTAGTCAAGGCTAGCGTTGGTACTACTAGCTCAAACATGGCTTCTGCTTTACAGAATCAGTCAGCGGTTTTTGCTGACATCACAGTTGGCGGCACTGCACAACTGGCTACCCTCAATGTATCTGGTGCGGCTACTATTAGTAGTCTAACTGTTACTGGCAATGTGAATATTGGCGGTACCTTGAGTGTTACTGGATCGGCGACATTTGCTGGAAATATTACAGTTAACGGCCACATAATTACTGGCGGCAATACGCCAACAGCGTCTGTAGGTGATGCTGTATTAACGGGGCAAGGTGGATCTGTGACCGTTGCAGGCAACGACACGGCCGGCAATGTACAGTATCTAGCCGGCACAATTAACCTGCCGACTCATAACCTGGCCTCTGGCAAGCAGCTAGGTGTTACATTTAGCTCTGCTTATGCAACTACTCCTAGAGTTAGCCTAACTGCTAAGAATGCTGGTGCAGCTAATGTTCGTTACTTCGTTGAGACTACCACGACTGGATTTAGTGTACATTTTATTGACACTCCAACCGCCAATGTAACCTATAGCTTTGATTATTTAATTATCCAATAAACCAAAAATGAACCAAGAGAATAAAATTACTCACCACTACCGAAAAAACATACTAATATTTATTATTTTGTTTCCGGCTATGGTTTTATCTATGGCGATTTTGTTTGCGTGTAGCAATAATCTACCAAAAATAGGTGCAGCCATGCTTTTTACTGGTAATTTTGATAATGGTAGCATGAGTCAGTGGCCAATGTGTCAGACAGCATACTACAATAATCCTTGTTCTGGCTATAATAATGCCGATCACAACTTGCGAGCAGTGACTAATCCGGTTAGGCAGGGGAGTCATTCTATGCGAGTTGAACTACGCGACGGAGACACTCCTTCGTGGTCACAAGGAACTGAGCGAGCCCAGGTAAAATTGACCGGTGGGCAAGAACCAATTAATAGTGAACGGTGGTACTCACTGAGTGTTATGTTTGCTAATGGTTATCCATTAGCAGAGGGTGAGTGGCCGTGGCAATTATTTACACAGTGGCACGACCCTGGTAATGGCTCACCAATGATTACTGTTTTAGTGTATAAGAGAGCAGGTGTAAAGTATATGGCTATGAAATATACACCTTATGATAGCGTTTATACTAATGTTAATGTTATTTGGGAGTATCCGATAGATTATGACAAGTGGTATGACTTGAAGTTTCATTTTGTTTGGTCTCCAAATCCAAATACTGGCAAGATAGAGATAAAAGTTAATAATCAACCGACGACCTTCAAGGCTAGTCCGTACCTAGCGAGTTCTAGTTGTACAGGCAAAACTATCTGTACAACTCCCACAATGTTTAACGGCTCCGGGGATACCTATAAATACTGGGTAAATGGACCATATAGAGATGCGGACATTAATGGAACAGCAGTTATCTATTATGACAATGCTTACGTTGCAAGCAGTGAAACCGATTTGCCGGCACTGCCTGATAACAATCCGCCATCTCCGCCGTCAACTTCCAACCCTACACCCACCCCTTCACCGACCCCCGCTC
>CAZTQB010000009.1:0-30766 GCA_964615775.1 uncultured Candidatus Saccharibacteria bacterium
CAGCCAGAAGATCGCTATAAATAACATTGGCTTGTTTCTTTAAGTCCTGCATAGATTGAATTATAGCTTATTTACCATAAAGTATTGAGCTTGGTGACTAGCTCTTCGACTTCGCCTGGTTTTGGATTACCCAAGACTCCTAGACCCCAAACTTTATCACCGAATAGCCTAACTGCACCCTCTGTAATCTGAGTTTTGGTCACCGATTTAGTCCAATTAGGCAAAATGCTATAGTCGATAAATCTATCATCGAAAAAGTACTGAGATGAATAATAATTAGCCAACGAACCAACTGTCTGATAGCCACGCTGGTAGCCACCTAAGCGACGTTGTTTAGCAGCATCAATCTCTTCTTTAGTTAGCTTGCCATCAAAAATTTCCTGTAACTGAGAGGTCATGATATCAAATAAAACCGGTGCGTTATCGGGCCGAACTTGGGCCCCAAACCACCAGTTAGTTGTCGCTTGGTCATAGCCAATCCCAGAACTCATATGGTAAACTAGGCCTTTCTCTCTGGCCGTACCCAAAATACGCGAGTATAAAGTTTCGGTTAACATACCATTAAGCAATCCCATAGCAGCCAATTCTTCATCACTCATACGTTCTTTCAAAAATGTATCAAAATAAAAATAATAATTGTCGACTGTTTTATTGCGAATAATTAGTGGGTTATCTAGAGTCTTTGGCACTTCTAAGGGCAGGGCTTTACGGCCACGTCCTTTTGGTAATTTTATATCTTCAAGCTGGCTCTTTATTTTTATGCGTCGGCTTTGTGGCATTTTGCCAGCAACAACAAACCGCATATTGCTAGAGGTATGTGTGTTTTTATAGTGATCTTTGATGTCATCAAGCGTAACATTTGCCATCAACTTCAAACGTTCTTGATCTGTTACACTAATAAAACCATACTTTTCCCTCAAGGCAATACTAAGGTGACGGAAATGATTGTTTGATCGGGCGGTTAATTCTTCTCGTACGTTGCCAAACTCTGCTTTAAATTCTGACTCTAAAAATAGTGGCTCGGTTATAGCACACATTAGTAAGTCCAAAATTCTATCCCACTCAAAATCTGCACATTCAGCTTCATAAATGATATCGTGAATACCAGTACTGGCATTGCAGTAAGCTCCGTTCTTTTCAAACTCTGCCTGAAATTCACGTGATTTTGGAATCTGTTTATTAGCCCCCAGCAATAGATGCTCCATAATATGTGGTGCTTCCCAAATATTACGGTCTACCAAGTATTCGCCAGCTCGAAAATTAAATTCCATCGACATTACCGTAGCGTCTGGCATATCAATAAACAGGCCTTTGATGCCGTTTTCTAATGTTACTTCATAAACACTATGCTTCATGAAGCCTTATTTACGTCCTTTTTTACGTCGAGTTCGTTCAGCTTTACGAGCTTTCCGTCTCTGTTTGGTAACTTTGTTAGTTAGATTTTTTTCGTGTTTTTCAGTTTTGAAGTCTGTTTCATGAAATTCATCGGCTTCGACAATTTTGTCGGCATTATCGACTGAATGACGAGCCGCTTTAGTAAGTTCAGTTTCGACTGATTGTTGCATTTCTCTATCGGTTAGTGGCTGAGCATGGAATAGCATATGGACTACATCGTGTCTAAGATCAAGCTGCATTTTTAGGAACAATTGTTGGGCTTGACGACGATATTCAACCAATGGGTCACGTTGTCCAACGCCCATCCAAGTAATTCCTTCCCGAAGGTGTTGCATGTTCTCAAGATGTTGCATCCAGTAATTATCAAGCGTCTGTAAGTATATATCACGCTCAACTTTACGCAAAATTTCTTCGCCAAAAAGCTCTTGTTGCTTCGCATAAAGTTTGTGGGCTTCTTTTTTTAGAGCTTTTTCGAATAAATGTGATGGTGTATCAAATAATTTATCTAGTGTTTCATCATTAAACGGAAATACTGATTTGATCATATCTTCGTATTTATCAGTTGTAGATAGTGGTGACTTAGCTAAATCACTTGCTTCAGAATCGATAAATTCTTGAACACGCTTACTTATATCGGCTTGCTTAAGAATTTCTGACCGCATACTGTATGTAGCCATTCGGTGACGGTTCATGACGTCGTCGTATTTAACGACATCTTTCCGCGAATCAAAATTAAAGCCTTCGATTTTTTTCTGGGCCGCTTCTAATCCTTTGGAAATTACTCTGTTTTCAATTGGAGTTTCATCTTCTACTTTGAGTCTTTGCATGACTCGGCCGATTCTGTCACCACCAAAAATTCGCATCAAGTCATCTTCGGTCGATACGAAAAATCTGGTTTCGCCTGGGTCACCCTGACGTCCAGAACGACCACGAAGCTGATTGTCAATTCGCCTTGACTCATGGCGTTCGCTACCTAGCACAAAAAGTCCCCCAGCTTTTTTAGCAGCTTCATCTAAAATAATGTCAGTTCCACGACCAGCAATATTGGTCGCTAATGTTACCGCACCTTTTTGGCCGGCTTTGGCGATAATACCTGCTTCACGTTCATTATTTTTGGCATTCAAAACTTGGTGAGCTATACCAGCTTTGTTTAGATGGTTGCTTAGAAGCTCGTTTTTAGCAATCGACACGCTACCGATCAAAATAGGCTGACCTTTAGCATGCTTTTCTTTGACCTCCTTGACGATTGCTTCAAATTTACCTTTTTCGCTACGATAAATTCGATCATCTTGATCAAGTCTAGCTAATTTTTTATTCGGCGGAATCTCAATGACATTCAGTTTGTAAACCTGATGAAACTCTTCGGCCTCGGTTGACGCTGTACCAGTCATACCAGAGAGCTTGTCGTATAGACGAAAGTAATTTTGGAACGAAATAGTCGCTAAGGTCATTGATTCTTCTTGGATATCTATTCCCTCTTTTGCCTCGATGGCTTGGTGTAAACCCTCATTGTAACGTCGACCTTTCAGTAGTCTACCTGTATGCTCATCAACTATCACCGCTTCGCCATCTACTGTCACCACATAGTCTTTGTCACGCTTAAACAGTGCTTCAGCTTTTAGGGCTTGCTCGAGGTGATAAATTGTCCGTATATTATTAGATGAATATAAGTTGTTGATACCTAAAACTTTCTCAACTTGATCAATTCCGTCATCAGTCAAGATTACAGAACGACGCTTCTCGTCGACATCATAGTGTTTATCTTTTGCTAAGCCACGTGCAACTTTAGCAAACTGCGTATAGGCAGAACCACTGGCAGTCGATGGTGCCGAGATAATCAATGGCGTTCTAGCTTCATCAACCAAAATTGAATCTACCTCGTCAACTATGGCATAGTTAAGTTCCCTTTGACGAAGTTGGTCAATTTCTCGCACCATGTTGTCGCGTAAATAGTCAAAACCAAATTCGTTGTTGGTACCATAAGTAATGTCAGCATTATAAGCCTCCTGTCGAGTGCATGGTTTAAGTACTTTCATACGTGGATCTTCGTGATTTTTATTTTCGTATTCGCGATCAAAAATAAAAGACTCATCAGCGATGATGACACCAACGCTTAACCCCAAAAAGTCATAGATCTGCCCCATCCAAGCTGCATCACGCTGAGCTAGATAATCGTTGACAGTTACAACGTGTACACCTTTGCCGGTTAAGGCGTTAAGGTAGACCGGCAATGTCGCAACTAGTGTTTTACCTTCACCGGTTTTCATCTCAGCGATTGAGCCTTCGTGCAGAGCCATGCCGCCCACCAACTGCACGTCAAATGGCCTCATCTTCATCTTTCGCCAAGCCGCCTCACGAACTACCGCAAAAGCTTCCGGCATAATTTTATCTAACGTTTCTTTATTTTTTAGTCGTTTTTTAAATTCGTCGGTCTGTTTAATCAATTGGCTATCGGACATTTTTTTATATTTGTCTTCTAGCTTATTTATGGACGCAACTTTTTTGGTTAAACGCTTGAGCGTTCTAATCTGAGGATCACCAAGTACACGTTTCAACAACTTATTATTCATAAAAGTCTCAAAAACCTCTCTTCTCTATAGAATTTACTAGTCTAATTTATTATACACTAAAAGTACTTCTACAAAAATAAATGAGAGGTGTAATTTTAACTCTCTATCGTATCGGAAGAAAAGCGACTAGATCGCAACCGAATTTTGGCAAAAACATGCCTAACACGTCTAGAAGTATCATGGGTTTCTTTGTATTTCTTAAGCTGTTTTTTGAGATTCTCTGCTACTTCATCAACTGCCGCTTGAAAGCTATCACCACTGCGGTGAGCTGTAATTTTAGATTTTGGCAGACTCATGACTACTTCACATTCGTAGGCACTGTCTTTAGAATTCTTCTTTTTAAACTTTACATCAACCGCTACGGATTCTCGAGCAGCCTTGGGTATATATTTCTCTAGTTTACCGATTTTTTTATGAGTATACGACTTAACTCTGTCGGTAACCTCGCTATGAATATTACTAATTTGGACTTTTTTTAACATATATCCTCCTTGGTTTTTGTAAAGTGACTTTTTGGTTTCGTACTTCTTTAAAAAGACCTTGAAACCTACTCTTATTATACTCTTATATTAATAATAGTTTTACTAGATTTTTTGACGACCGTTCATGTATGAACAAAGAACCTCTGGAACTGTTAAACCACCTTCACCATCTTGATAATTTTCAATGATTGCTACTAGCGAACGAGCCAGTGAAACTGCCGTGCCGTTAAGTGAATGTAGGTATTCTAACTTTCCATCGGTGGTGCGAACTCTTATATTAAGATTTCGAGTTTGAAAGTCTGTACAGTTAGAACAGCTGGTTAGCTCACGATATTCACCATCAACTTTAGACCAATACTCAATGTCATATTTCTTAGCTGCTGGCGAACCTAAATCACCACTAGCAATATTAATTACACGGTATGGAATATTTAATGATTGCCACAGCTGCTCTTCTATTGTCAAAATTTGCTCATGAATTTTCGGGCTATCTTCTGGCATAGAGTAAACGTACATTTCTAATTTATTGAATTGGTGAACTCGAAATAAGCCACGAGTATGCTTGCCGTAAGCTCCTGCTTCCTTACGGTAACAAGGACTATATGCAAAGTACATTAGCGGTAAATCTGATTGATTAATAATCTCGCCAGAATGATAGCCAGTTAATGGAATCTCGGCCGTTGCAATTAACGACAGATCTTCGTTCTCGATAAAATATTCGTCGCTCTGCTCACTTGTACGTGGAGCAAAACCAGTACCTCTAGCAACTGACGAATTAACCATATGTGGCACAGTCATAAACTGAAAGCCTTTGCTTAATATAAACTGTAGAGCATACTGGTATAAAGCATTTTCTAGCAAAGCTAGATCACCTTTTAGATAATAAAATTTAGTACCAGCTACTTTACTACCGCGTTCAAAATCTACCCAATTTTTGCGAACTGCAAAGTCAAGATGATCTTCTGCACCAGTAAGCTGCTCGCCAAATCGTCTTACCTCTACAGATTTATCTTCACCACCAATTGGCACATCATCAAAGTGCAGATTTGGTACACTCATCATCATTTCAGCAAACTCAGTCTCGGCTTTTGATAAATATTCTTCACGTTCGGTTAGTTCAACTTTGATTTGCCGACCCTCTTCTATGGCCTGTTCATCTGGTTTGCCACCAGATTGCTTCATGCGTTCGGCAATCTCATTACGTTTTGTTCGTAGCTCATCAACAGTAGTTTGTAGTTCTCGCCTCTGGTTGTCTAGCTCCAGTAGTTTATCAACGTCAACATCATAGCCCTTTTGTTGCGACTTTTCTCTCACTAACTCGGGGTTATCTCTAGCAATTTTTATATCAATCATACAAATAGTATAACTTATTTACCTGAGATGTTTTAAGGTAAGTTCGGTGCGACTGCGAGCATAGCTACAATAACTACATGGTCCACCCATAATATCGATACCGACTTTAGGCATTTTATCTGATTCGATGCATTGCTTCATCTGTTTAATCGTCTTATCTACCCAATCTGTGCTACCAGTATATGGAATAATCTTAGTTCTAAATTCAACCCGGTCATTAAAATTATCCAAATCAAGCCGACCGTTAGCATAAACAAAATAGCCTGTGTCATTCACCTTAAAACCATTTGATCTAAGTAGCCATTGATAGACTTCTATTTGTCTTTTATAGCTAACCTGCCAGTTAGCATCAATACTAACATCACTATCCTTAGCTGTAGCTTTATAGTCTACAACCATCAGCTCACCTGTTTCATTGACCCATATATCGTCAACCGCTCCAAAAATATGCAGATTAGTTGGCTCATGAAGCGTAAAAACTCCTACAAAATTTTCACGCCATTGGTCAAGATCATCATGGTCAAATGGCGTAGCTTTTACGTCAAACTCTACCATTAGTGGATGTGGTTTTTTGCTCTTACGGTATTTGTCGAATTCTTTTTTAAGTAGCTCGTCTATAGCTTGGTTGATACGAAATGGCGGTGTATCGGGTCGCTTAATTTTAAGTCTTACATCTAGCCAAAAACAGCGTGGACACTGAGTAAATAGCTCGATTTTACTCCGGCTTAGTTTATACGCTGTTTTCTGCCCAGGTTTATAAGGCAAACTTCGCTCACGATAATACCCCATCACCTTATTCTACACCAAAACTCATATCACTATTCAAAACCTTTGCGTCAAGGTTTGCGTCAAGGTCCGACCTTGACGCAAAGGTTTGAAGAATTTTTAGCGAGAAACTAGACTACAGCTATTACTACTATAAAGAGGCAGCAATGATCGCAGCCGTTTCAGCACGTAGCGTAAAGTCACTAAAAGAAATTGAGGTAAAGTTTTCTCTAGCAAAAATCGCTAACTCTGCATCAGACCAACCACCTTCTGGACCAATTATTAAGCCTACTTTGTCGCTAGTTATTTGATTTTTTTCATCACTTTTGTGGCAAACGTAGATCTGAATTTTGGTCTTATAATCATCAATTGCTGTCTGCAAACGCATTGGCTCGCGTACGCTAGGTATATTAAACCTGCCGCACTGCTCGCTAGCTTCGATTACAACTTTTTTTGCCCGTTCGTGGTTAAAATCTTTTTTTATGGTTCTATCAGTTATAAGGGGTACAAAAGTTGAAACGCCTAACTCGGTGGCTTTTTGTAAAATTAGCTCATTGTTGTCTTTCTTTAGCAGACTCCAAAACAAATAAATATGTTTTTTAGGCATCGAAGGCTCAATTTCAGTTATCATTACCAAATGTGCTTCAGTTTTTTTAAGGTTTTCGATTTTATAAAGTCGTTCAGTTTTTACGCCATCAAACAAAATTACCTCTTGCCCACCATGAAATCGTAAAACTCTATTCCATTGCCATAACATGGCCTCATCATGCAACCAAAAATCTTTTTTAAGCTTTAGGTCAGTACCAACAAAAAATCTATGAATTCTCAATTTATAATACGAGTTACTTAACAGACTTATGCGAGTCTATCCAATAATAAAGAAAAGTGCCACCTAGAACTATTAACGACATCAGCCATGAAACAAATTGATAAAACTTATTATCGCCACTGCCCATTAGCTTAAATATAAAAACAGTAGTATGGATAAGCAATATTAAAAACGTAAGTGCTTGGGTAGACTGTACTAGATGCACTCTACCTGCAATCCTTTTCAGTTCAGGATTCTTTCGCTCTGCTTCTCTAGTCCTGAAAAGAAACAACAGCATAACTGGAAAACCAACAATCAACATCGTAATAGGAAAACGAATCGCTGTTAAGCCATCTCCTGAAAACAGCATCAGATTGATTATTGCTATCAATCCAGCTACTACTATCCATAATGATAAAAACATCATATTGTAATCAAAAATTCTAAGCTTAGTTTTCACTTCTTGATCAGATAATGAACTCTGGGCATCAACCGAACGCATTTGAATAACATTTTTATTATTCAAATTATCGTCGTTCCTACGGCTATCAACTTTATGTGGCCTCGGTACAACTAGTTGGTCATACATAACTGAATTTATTTGTGCCTCTGGCCATCCTTCGTTAATCAACTTTGATTTAATATCATCATCAGATAACCCTAAACCTCTGGCCTTTGTTATAAACTTTACTAAATCATCATTCATTGCTATTCCCCCTATGTATAATTATTCATTATACAATACTTAAAATAACTAAACTCTCAATATGTGGGGTACGTGGAAAGAAATTATAGCCAGTAATTTTTTTTATTTTATACGACTCACTCAAATACTCTAAATCACGGGCTTGGGTTGAGGGATTGCAGCTTAAATAAACCAAAATTGGCGGTTTTTTTTCCAAAATTGCTGCTATCAGTTCTTTATGTAGACCGGCCCTAGGCGGATCAACAATCAATACCATATCTGGCTCTATTTCGTTTACCGCCTTTTCACTAGATGCGTGAATAATTTGCGGCTTCTCACCTTCAAGATTCTGTCTAGCCATCTCAATATTTTCTAGGTCTAATTCGACTAGTTTTTTTGGGTTTTTTAGCGACAAGCCAATGGTACCAACACCTGAATACATATCAACTACTGGTTTATCGCCAACAAACTCGTTTATTTCACTTAAGGCTACTTCAAAAACATCTAGATTAACCTGAAAAAATGAAAAAACGCTATATTTTATTGCCCTACCCGCTAGCTCATCACTTAAGTAAATATTGCCAAAAATATATAGATCTTTGGTCCTCACACTAGCTGGACTTTTGGGGTTAGAATATACCACCACAAGTCCTTTGCAAACGTCTTTTAAATCTTCTACCCCAGGAAAACGTTGGTCTTTAGTAAATAAAGCCGCCACACACTCACCTGCCTTATTGCATCTAACAATTAGGCTTTTTAAGTCACTGGCTCTAATTTTATTTTTATCCAACACTTCGCAAATCTTAGTCGCTGTTTGGTCTATTTCTGGTTGAGCAATAGAGCTTCCAGCTACAATTTGTTTACGACGCGTGCCTCTATTAAATAGAGCTAGGTGTAGCCCAGCCTCATCGCCATAAAAACTATACTCCATTTTGTTTCGGTATCCCCAAAATCTAGTTGTCTTATAAAAATCTATGTTTTCAAAATTTAGCTTCTGGCGGATAAAAGTCTCTTTTAGAATCTCTAATTTATGATTATCCTCTTGATCTTCATCTAAAATTTGCCATGGGCTAGTACTTAAGAAAAGCTCATCTTTTGGCATTACACGATAGTTTGATGAATCTAATGTATCGCTAGCGGTTCCTTCTACGTAGTCTTTTTTGGATTTAGTGACTTCAAAATTCACTTCTTCACCAGGTAGAGCATTCCAAACAAAAGCTTTTCGGCCATCGCTTAATGTTCCGATACCTTGTCCACCGTGAACTAATTTGTCTATTTTTACTCTAAGGGTCTTTTTATTTTGGTAATCTGGCATCTATTTTACTAAGCCGGCAAGCAAAACCAGCAATACTAAGAATTTAGTCGTTGTATCTACCCAAAAATATTTCTGTTCAGTTACAGCATAGTTAAGTTTATTGGCAGGACCAGTTGATTTGACCAAAATACGTAGCTGAACAAACACCGATATAGCCAGAACTAAACCTAAAACGTAGATATACCAACTAAATCTCTGCCCGCCATACAAACTAGTAGTGACTAGGTTGCCTGCCATTGGTAAAAATGCCAAAACAAAGGCAAGAATACTGCCGTACAAACCAATTTTTGACTTGCTAGTTTGATGATAATTTTCTCTCTCGTAAACCCAGGCTAACAAAGCACCAAGTAGCACCAAACCTGCTACAATTTTAAGTGTAAACAGCTCTGTAATACCTGAGATAAAACTGGCTAGCTCTATTAATATAGCTAGACCAATGCCAATCATCAGCCACTTTACTCCAGATAAACCCTTGCTTATTTTAGCTTCGTAGCTTTTACGTAATCTGGTAGCCAACAACAAAGAGCCAACTGCCCCAATAGCTAACACTGCAGCTAATACATACCGGTATTGTAGATTCATAATAAAATGATAAGAAGGAGCTAAAGTTACATTTGGCGTATTGGCAAAGATATCACGAGTTTGTTTACCGACAATCAGTTGAGATGATACTTTACTTAAGAAAAATATACTCAAAACCACAAATACTATATGTCCAAAAAAACTAGTCAAATGAAGACTTCTTAGTTTGTCTAGTGGCGAAACAACAGTTGGCTTTTTGGCAACATCACTGCTAGCAGTTACTTTTGTAGATTTGGAAATTTTACTAGACTCAACTAGCTTAGGACCTTTTGTGCTAGCAGCTTTTGTAGATTTTTTATTAGAACTAACTGCAACTGTCTTTGCAATTGAAGTATCCTTCTTAGCATCCGAACTACGGCTGACTTTAACAGTTGGCTTTTTGTTAACCGCTTTAGCTACTTTTTTAGATTTTTTAGTTTTTGTAGACGTAGGTTTCTTCTTTTCGGTAGAAGCCATGATGGTATATTCCTCCAATTAAATATATCAAATATTATAACACATGCCTTCGGTTAAAGAGTTCTACTGCTCAAAACTAAAGCTTAGGCTAATTTCTTTATTTTTTTCTTCAACAACCGCCTTTTCTTCAGCACCAATTTCCACAAAATTTTTAAACTGAACAATTTTGGTTTGTATCTTATTTTGATATTTAGCTTGAAGCTGTTCAAGAACAATCTGAGCCATTACATTTTGATCGTTGTTATGCCATAAAATTATCGACTCGAAATCACGCAAGTTACTCATCGGTTGTGGTCTAAATTGTTTGGTCGGATCATGTGTACGAAAATAATGTTTAATCAAAGTATCATAATTTATCAAATCAGGGTCATATTCTATTTCTAAAACATTAATTTTTTGAGATTCATCGCTACAGTATCCCATCGTACTACGAATAACACCAGGTACTTGGTTGAAATAGTAATCTATCCCCCAAAGTCTATCGGCACCAAAACTGGCTCTCATTAGTCCAAAATCCCAGTCTACTGACATTTATAAACCTAACCTTTGTGCAAAATAACTGTTTGTTTGATACAAAATCCACTCCTAAGCTAACAAAATACTTATGCTTTAATTATTATTTTACACCACTTGCAGGCATTTTGACTTATCGATATAGTTACTTTTCTAATTTTAGACGAGCAATTAACCAATCTCTGGGCAAAATACTCAAAAACCAACCGGCTCTTGGACCAGCATCTTTACCAATCAAGGCTTTATAAAGCGTTGTAAACAGCAGTTTTGGACTTAAATCATCGTTCTTAAACTCATAAATCGCTTTATGAAACCATTCTCCATCAGCCGCGGCTGGAGCGTCAGAAATTTTCTCGGCTAATTCTAGCATAAATTTCTTTTGGTTGTCGTCAAAATCGCCAGGATTAACCGAATCTAAAAGCGAGAATTTAACATCTTCAGATGCCCATTTCTCTAACCAGCTATCAATATAGTCAAGCTCATCTAGTATAGTCTCTCTTTGAGCTTCGGCCACATTAGAATGTTCAGTTAGTTTAATAAGTTCGATTGTTTTTTGCTTGTCTTTCAGGGCTGCCTGATAACAGGCTACTAGGTGAGAAAATGGAATATTGCTAATAGTTGTCTTATCTAGGCCATAATTACAGACATAAAGTAAGGCCTCATCTTCTGATGTTTTATCTGACTTAGCTAGAAGTTCAGCATATTCATCAATCAACCTAACAATACCGTCTTCTTGATCAAAAACCAGCATTTTATTGGGTGCAAAACGTAGTACAAAAAATCTGACAATCTCTGGCGGCAAGATATTTAAAAGCTCAGATATATTGACAGTATTACCGGCACTTTTACTCATTTTTTTAGTCTCGCCTGCACGATTAATAAATTCATACATCAGCGGTATTGGTGCCTGAGCATCATAAATATGTTCGACTAGAGACTTACCGGTATCGTATGAGCCGCCCTTGGTACCATGCTCACGTCCAAATGGCTCAAAATTAATACCAACCAATGCCCAACGAGCTGGCCAGTCTAACCGCCAATCGAGTTTTACACTACCGTCAGCATAGCTAATAGTTTGTTGTGTACCATTTTTATCTATAAAATTGATTGTCTTGTCGCTTTTATCAAGACTAACGAACCTTCGTTTTTTGAGATATCCATCCTCCATAACTTGAATTGGCGACCAAGTATTATCCAGCTTGCGACCAGAAACCTCCTCGAGGTATTTGCGAGCGAGTTCTAACCTGTCTAAAGTCTTTTCAATCGCTGGCACAAAAAAACCTTCACGATATTTTTCGTGTGACCTAATTACTTCAACATTGATATTTAATTTTTCTAAACTTGGCAAAAAATCATCTAGGTAATAGTCGGCATAAGAATCGGCCTTGCCATCTGGAGACGGTACATCACACAATGGAATACCTAGATATTTCTCAAATGAAGAATCAACTCCAGCTGGAATTTTACGCAAAAAATCTAAATCATCAACAAAATGCAGGTGTCTGACCACTCGACCACGACGTTTTAGTTCAATTGTCACAGCATCAGCCGTTAACACTTCACGCAGTGTACCAACATGATATTTGCCAGACGGCGATACGCCAGAACTAACAATAATCTCACCTTCTGGATAAGCTTGCTCCACTTGGTCAGCAATTTTTTGTGTCCAAAACATATAAACATATTACCTTAAAATAGATAGAATTACTAAAGTAAGACTAAACACCTGGTACAGTGTTTTTAGGCTATTTCGACAACTTTAAAAATACTGGTTTCCACTGGCGTTACGATTTCTACGTCTTCACCTAACTTCTTGCCCATCAAAGCTTTACCAATTGGCGACTCGTCAGAAATTTTGCCACTTAGTGGATCGGCTTCAACTGTGCCAACTACACTAAATTCTTTAGTTTTGCCATTCTCACTCTTTAATTTAACCGTGCTACCCAACTGAACTTTATTATCACCTTTAGGTTTTTTAATTAGTTCAACGTTACCAAGTATATTTTCCAGCTCAGCAATTCGACCTTCGTTTCGCTCGTGGTCGTCTTTAGCAGCATGATATTCAGCGTTTTCACTCAAGTCACCTTGCTCTCGGGCAAGCTTAATACTTTCAGCAATTTCTCCGCGACGTGCAACCAAACTATCTAGTTCTGCTTTTAGCTCGTCTATTCCTTCTTGGGTTAATCTGTATTGTTTCTTCATTAATTCGTCTCCTTTCTCTTTTGTGGCAAATTGAAATAATCTGTCAATTATTGCTCCCTTGTCGATATTTAATACTAATTCTATCACATCTTAGATATCGAATTGAAGTGTTTTTATCTTAAAATATTTTAACTTTTTTTGTTTAGTTATGTACTAATTGACAATTAGTCGCTACTAAAAACTAAAGTCATAATCAAGACGAACCTAGCTTTTTTTAAGAGAATTTTCTTAAATATTCTAACGTCTTGGTCATCATAAGTTACCTCACCGTGACACTTTTGTAAAGTGTGATAAAAATCATCTACGTTTACCTCTAGGGTTAGCTTCTTAGTAACTCTGTGCAAAAAGCCAAATATCGCTGGCTGGTTCACCAGTGTAAAAGTCTTTTCCGCCCTTTTCTGAGCCAATCTTACATCGACTAACTGCCTTTGTCTCTTGTTTAATTTTGGCTTCAATTTCTGGGTTATCATTCCAAAAAACTTTTACGAAACCTTTATGTTCTTTGAGTACTTGCTTCATTTCGTCATAATTTGAGGCTTGTTTTGTACCAGTTTGGTTAATAGCCTGCGATTTGTTAAGTAAGTCATTTTGAATTTGGTCCAGCAAGCCAGTAACGGTACTCTGCAAAATCTCATTTGGGCAATTAATTTCTGCAAAATTATCACGTCGCCTTATTGTCGCAGAACCATCTTCAACCTCTTTGCCACCTAACTTAATAATTAGAGGCACCCCTTTTATTTCCCACTTGTTTAATTTATAGCCGAATCGTTCATCATCTCTACCGTCAAACTCAGCTCTTACGCCACTTTCAGTCAATAACCCCGTTAGTTTTTTGGCATATTCTATAATATCGGCATCAGTTTTTATTGGCACGATTACTACCTGAATCGGTGCTAACTTTGGAGGCAAAACCAAACCATTATCATCGCCATGTGCCATAATCAACCCACCGATAGATCTGGTACTTAGCCCCCAACTAGTTTGCCAAACGAATTGTTCGCTGCCATCGTTAGCTTGATATTTTATATCAAAAGTCTTAGAAAAATTCTGGCTTAAGTCGTGAGAAGTGCAGCTCTGCAGAGCTTTTCCAGACGGCATCAACATTTCATAGGTTAATGTATCATTAGCCCCAGCAAAACGTTCACTTGTAGACTTCTGCCCAACATACCCATCGAGAGCGAAGGCATTTCGATAAACTTCAGAATACATATCCATTGCCCACTTCTGCATAGCAACTGCTTCTTCGTGAGTTGCATGAGCTGTATGCCCCTCCTGCCACAAAAATTCACTAGTCCGAAGAAACGGTAAAGTTCTCTTTTCCCATCGCACAACGTTGCACCATTGATTTATTTGTAAAGGCAAGTCACGCCACGACTGTATCCAATTAGCAAACGAACTATACATAATTGTCTCGCTAGTCGGTCGAACCGCTAACGACTCCTCTAATTTTTGGCCACCGCCATGAGTAACGACCGCTAATTCCGGTGCAAAACCTTCAACATGCGACGCCTCTTTTTCCAAAAAGCTCATCGGTATAAACAACGGAAAATAGCAATTCCCGATACCTTTTTGCTTTATCAGCACGTCCATTTCACGTTGAATATTTTCCCAAATTGCATACCCATAAGGCTTGATTATCATTGTACCTTTAACTGGACCATAGTCGGCTAAATCGGCTAGTTGAATCAGCCGCGTGTACCACGCGGCTGGCTGAGTTTTTTTATCTGGAAGCAAAGATTTGGCCATTTATTTCTCCGGTCAATAGTTAATATTTTAATTTTACATGTCTTAAGTAGTGATAACAAATAAAAACAAAAATGCTAACGAATTTTTTATACCATGAAGCAAAATTCCTGCCCAAAGTGATCCGGTTTTTTCGCGTAAATAAATCAAAAATAACGACAAAATGGTAGTATCGATTGCCGCTGAATATAATGGAGTCGAACCACTACCTAGCTGCAAATGAGCAAGACCAAATATTACCGACACCAAAGCTGCAGCCATATACATGCCTAACCTAGATTTTATAGCAGAGTACAAAAATCCTCGCATCATTATCTCCTCTACCAAAGCTGGAAAGATTACCAAGCTAGCAAAAATTACTACTAATTCAACTAGTGTTTTACTAGTAGTACTAAAGCCGATTTCTTGCTTTTGTTCTAGGTCTATAGCTGGCACATAAAGGCTGACAAACCACATCGCAGCCGCAAGAACCGCATAGTAACAAATAAAAACTACTACTACCCAGCCAAGATTAGAGAGATTAAATTTCCCGGAGAGTCCGATTGCTTTTTTGGTTAACTTAAACAACTTTAGACCGACAAGAATCGACAACAACATACCGCCATAAGCCACTGCCGAAAAAACAAAACTGCCATAAGTATTGTCAGTAATATTTTTCAAATAACTCTCTATGTCATGTCCAGTAGCTTGGGCATATATAGCTAACACTACCCCAGCAATAACTTGCCACAGCAAAAACATACCAATAGCAAAAATTATTGCTAGTACTACATACCAAAAATTATTTGACGCTTTTTTGTGACTTATAGATGAAAGTTCGCTAACATTTTTTGCAGAATTTACTTGCAACTTACTTTTCATTACAAAATAAATCGTTTTACATCAACAAACGTAATCAATACAAATAAAAGCATCAATACCACAAAACCAATACCATGAATCAAATCCTCTTTTTGTTTACTGAGTCGTTTGCCGCCAAAAAGCCTAGAACCCAAAATTGTGAACAGCCTACCGCCATCTAATGCCGGGATTGGCAAAACATTCATAATCGCTAGCGACAAAGAAATAATCGCGATAATCATTAGCACAAAATTGAACCCAACCTTACTAACAGCATTTAAGATATAGGCTACGCCAACCGGACCAGTAACTTGCTCACTAGCCTTTTCGCGGTCACCATGAGCCAAGCTAGAAACTATATTGCCAAGCCCAACAAATGTTAGCTTGGTAAACTGTCCCGTTAAGCCAACAGCCACTACTGGTGCCGACCAAGTAGAACGACGCACCTCATAGCCTTCAGAGCCAGACTCGCTAGATATACCGAGGTAGCCATCGCCCTTGTTTTCATTATTTAATTTTACGTTATATGTAGTAGCTTGATCACCCCGTTTGACGGTTATTGGCACCTCTTTGCCGGCATTGGATTTTGATATTTCGCCCACCTGCAAAACCTGTTTAATCTCTGCCCCAGCAAAATTTGTTATAAAATCACCTGTCTTTAGGCCAGCTTTTTCTGCTGGCGAATCTTTAGCGACATTTGCAACCTTGACTGTGTCTGGATTTTTTACCTGACTGACTAATTTGGTGTCATTTTTTACCGTAAACTGGTTATCGACTAGTTTTGGCATACCAATCAATGCCAAAATCATAAATAACAATACCGCCACAACCAAATTCATAAACACTCCAGCCAAGATTATCTTAACTTTTGTTGACAGAGGAGCCGCCCCAAAGCTACCAGGGCGATCGTCATCGTCATTTTCGCCTTTGAGTTTTACAAAACCGCCTAGCGGTAATAAATTTACAGATAATAAAAATTTACTCTTGGCGGTCTTAATTTTTTTACTCCAAACTTTGGGCGGGAAGCCAAGTCCGTACTCTTCGACCTCTACACCACCACGACGTGCGGCCACAAAATGTCCCCACTCATGGATCAGCACTAAGCCAATAAATAAAATAACTGCGATAATTAAATAAAAAACTGCCATATGTTTAGTTATTATAATTAAAATAACCTAAACATAAAAATCAAAATACTTAAGGATAGCCAAATACTTCTTTAGTTAGTAGTCAACTTATGGTGAGGTTATCTGTTTTTATTGGGTTCTTCTAGTAGCAGTTCTTCCAAGTCTACGAAGTACTCCTTTGACTTTACCTTCTTGGCTTTCAGCTTCTTCTGGCACAGGAAAACCAACCACCTCAGTTTTGTTCAGTGGTTTTAGGTTTTCTACATAAACACTGCCTTCGTCATCGTGGCCAACCTTAAAGTGTTCTCTCGATACCTCGAGGCTATAATCAAAACCTTTACCATCACGATCTACATCATCTTTATTGTGATGATTACGACCAATTACTGACTCATCACCACTTGGTATCTCTACTGCAAAACCTTCCTGATTTGCAACATCTACAAGATAGCGTTTTTCTCCGGTGGCATCATTGGTCTGACACAGTATCCTAAACTCCTGCTCGTCTCCAGCTCGGACAAATGCCACAGCAACCGTACCACTGTACCCATCTCTGCCATCATATCTTTTACGCAAAGCTTCCGCTTCTTCGCCAGCTAGATGTAGAGCTTTATTAGGGTCTAAAAACATTTTTTGATTATGTTTCAGCTCTTCAACCGATGCATTAATTTCGGCTACTTCGTGTCTACTTGGTTGTGTTTGTGGAAATTCGTTCATTTTTTTCCTTTTTTTTGTTTTTGATTATTTTATAAGTAAATACTAACACAGATTGGTATTTTTGTCAATATAAATAGAAAATACCACCGTACAACAATATCGTATTATCACTAAAAATAAGATTAGACAGTCATTATTTCGGCTTCTTTGGCCTTGGCTTGATCGTCAACGATTTTCTTGTATTTAAACATCAGGTCTTCAACTTCTTTGCTAAGACGCTTGTGGTCATCTTCTGAAATATCTTTATCTTTTTTAGCCAAATCTAACTCACTTATTACATCTCGTCTGATACCACGCTGCGAAATCATACAGTCTTCAAGCTTTTCACCAAGCTGCTTTACGATTTGACGGCGACGTTCTTCGTTTAGTGGTGGGATTGGTACTCGAATTACCCGACCGTCATCACTTGGATTAAGCCCTAGGGTCTGATTATCGCGAATTGCCGATGCAATAGCCTGAATATTACTTGGGTCAAAAGGACTCAATTGCAAAAGCTTTGATTCTGGGGTAGTAATAGTCGCCAGTTGATTAAGGGGCATCGGTGTACCATAAGCTTCAGCCATGATTCCATCTAGCATAGATGGGTGGGCTCTACCTGTCCGAAGTTTTTTTAGCTCACTTTCAAAATGCTCAATGGCCACCTTGAGCTTAGCTTCTGTCTGCCTAATTAATTCTTGCGGGTTCATGTCCTTAATAGTATAGCTCAACTATTAGCTTTGCTCAAATGAGGCAACAGTTAATAGTTAGCTAACTTTGGACTTCACCAACAGCCAAACGGCTAAAGCGTCGAATTACGATATTTTCACCAAGCCTAGCGATACCATCTTTGACAAACTGTTCAACTGTTTGGTCAGGATTTTTGACGAACGGCTGGTCTAGCAAACATTGCTCTGCAAAATACTTCTTAACCATACCTTCAACTATTTGAGGAATCATACTGTCTGGCTTACCCTCGTTTCTAGCTTTGTCGCCAAATTCTTTGGTTTTTGCGTCTTTTGTCTCTGCCGGTATCTGCTCACTATTTACATATAGTGGTGCAGTGGCTGCGATATGCATGGCAATATCTTTAACTAGCTCCATAAATTCATCAGTTCGAGCTACAAAATCGGTCTCACAATTAACTTCTAACACTACACCAATTCGGTTGTCATGATTGTAAGTACTAACTACGCCTGCCCTAGCTTCACGCTCGCCACGCTTTTCTGCCTTGGTCAAACCCTTTTTTCGCATTGCTTCAAGGGCTTTATCAAAGTCTCCCTTAGACTCTACTAGTGCATTTTTAGCGTCAGTTATTCCTACGCCAGTTAGTTCACGTAGTCGCTTAATTTGCTCAATATCCATTATTTGTCCCCCTCTTTTTTATCATTTTGTTCGGTTGTTTTTGTTGGCTGCTTAATTTTGGCTTTGCCAGCAGATATAGCTTCAGACATATAGTTCAAGATTAACTCTAGTGCCTTAATCGCATCATCATTAGCTGGGATTGGATAGTCCACCAAGCTTGGATCAGCATTAGTATCAACGATCGCTACTACTGGTATTTTTAGCTTTTTAGCTTCTTTTATAGCATTTATATCTTCATTAAGGTCAACGACCACCAATGCACCGACTCGTTGATGCATCTCTTTTATGCCACCATACAGATGGTTCATTTGGTCAATCTCATCTTGAAAACGCTGGATCTCAAGTTTGTTATATTTTGACTCAAAAGCTCCACTCACCATTTTAGTTTCTAGCTCTTTTAGGTGCTTGATTCGCTGACTTATTGTGTTGGAGTTAGTAAGCATACCTCCTACCCAACGCTCAACAGCATAAGGCATGTTATTGTCGACGGCTGTTTGCTTGACCAATTCTTTGGCTTGACGTTTGGTACCTACAAATAAGATTTGCTTACTAGAAGCTGCAGTCGACTCCAAAAAGCTTAAAGCGTTCTGTAGCCCTTCAACAGTTTTTGTTAAGTCAATTATGTGACTACCACCACGTTTACTATGGATATACTGTGCCATCTTTGGGTGCCATCGGCTAGTTTTGTGACCAAAATGAGCTCCCGACTCTAATAATTTTTTAATATCTACTTCAGACATAAAGTTCCTTCCTCGATCCTTGTTCTTCGGTGCGAATACCTTAGCTTTCCTACACGGAGCTAGCTAAAGAGAATCAAATTCCGCCCTGCTTAATTTATAACTGGTTTAATTATACCAGATTAACGGATCATCTACAACATTGTACAGAGACTCGCTACGTAAGTGGTGCTTCTCGTGCTTGCAGTTCGGAGCTTTCTGGTGCAGACAACTGGCTAGACACCTAAGCTATCCCAAACTATACTGACCATTATGGAAAAGTATATCTTCTCAAAATGGCTAAGATGGATTGTTAAATTCTTTATTTTAACAGCCACAATAGACCATCAAGTATGCCAACTCTCAAAGGTACTAGTATTGCAATAAACCAGATCGGTATTAAGCGTGATAATTATTACATAGTTTGTAAAATTAGCAGTTTTGAGGTAAAATATATCTCAGAAGCAAACCAACCTGGTGATTACGCCTGCTAGAATATAGGCTCGTCTAGCTAACCGTCCAGGAGGATAAAGAGCAAATTTTAAGGATATTAAATGAAAAAAGATATTCATCCTAGCGACTACCGCCCCGTAGTTTTTAAAGACTTGTCAAATGGCCAAACTTTTTTGACTAAGTCTACAGCCAAAACAACTGACACAATCAAACTAGACGGAAAAGATTACCCGCTAGTTAATGTGCATATTTCTAGTGCATCACACCCATTCTTTACTGGCCAAGAAAAACTAGTTGACATAGAGGGTCGTGTAGATAAATTTAAGGCTCGCCGCCAAGCTGCTCAAAAAGCCTTAGAAGCTCGTAAGGCTGCCGCCAAAAAATCTAACGAAGCTAAGACTAAAAAAGCCGAACCAAAGCCAGACGCTCCACAAAAACTGGGCCGCTAGGTTAACTTTTTGCTATTTTTTTCAGTCTGTTCTAGTGCTAATGTTCTCTACAATATTTAGCGATGATTCAAATATTCAAGTCTAGTGATTGTGTCGAGATTTTAGTTTTTTTAACAGAGGTGGTATAATATTTTTGATGGAAGAAAAGATAAAAACGCTAAGCAGTGAGCTAAATGATATTAAGCGTAAATTGGAAGAGCCAAGTATCTTTTCTGACCCTGCCTACCCAAAATTAGCTAAACGGCAAAAATACTTAGAAGAAACAGTTCAGATACATGACAGTCTTGCAAAAACTACCGAAGAGCTAAAGTCGGCCGAAGAGCTGGCTAGTAGTGGCGGCGAACTGGCTGATTTAGCAAAAACTGAAGTAGAAGAATTAACCTCTCGCAAGCAAAAATTAAGCGAAGAACTAGAAGAAGCCTTAACACCTAAAGACCCAAATAATGACCGTGATGTAATTATCGAAATCCGAGCAGCGGCAGGTGGCGATGAAGCTAGCTTGTTTGCTGGCGAATTGTATCGCATGTACGCACGCTGGGCCGAAAATCACAATTATAAGACTAATCATATTAGTGAGTCTGTGAATGATAGTGGTGGTTTTAAAGAGATTTGCTTTGGTGTTCGCGGCGAAGAGGCTTATAAAATGCTTAAATTTGAAGCTGGTGTACATCGAGTGCAACGTGTGCCGGTTACAGAAAGCCAAGGCCGTATACACACTTCCACGACTACTGTGGCAGTTATGCCAGAAGCCGAAGAAACCGACCTAGAAATAAATCCAAACGACCTGCGTATAGACGTTTTTAGGAGTGGTGGACACGGCGGACAAAGCGTCAATACTACTGACTCAGCAGTGCGTATCACTCACTTGCCCACCGGTACAGTGGTGACATGCCAAGACGAAAAATCACAAATAAAAAATAAAGAAAAAGCCATGGGAGTCCTGCGTTCTAGACTACTACAGGCTAAGATTGATGCCGAACACAAAGAGCTATCTGATGCCCGACAAAAATTGATCGGCAGCGGTGATCGCTCAGAAAAAATCCGGACCTACAACTTCCCGCAAGACCGCATAACTGACCATCGTATTGGCTACAGCCGCTCCAACATACCATCGGCACTAGACGGCGACATAGACGACCTGATCGAAAACCTCCATACCTACGAACGCGAACTAATCAGCAAAGAATAGTTTATTACTTTTCAACACTATTAATTACACTCTCTTGATTTGTAAATACTTTTTATGACTTTTGTCAAACATAGTTTTCTATATAAAACTGCTATACTATGATGACATGAATATTCAAGATTGGACCAATACCGCCACTAACAGACTCACGCAAACCAGCTGCTCCACTGCCCGATTAGATATATTGGTATTGCTAGAACACGTCTTAGGCAAAGATCGCACATGGATACTCACCCACCCCGAAAGTAACATACCGACTGTGTCAATTCAGACTCTAGACAGCTTTTTACGAAGGCGGCTAGAACGAGAACCGCTAGCATACATTCTGGGTAAAAAGGAGTTTTATGGCCGTAATTTTGTAGTTACACCAGATGTGTTGATACCTCGGCCAGAATCTGAGGATATAATCGAGGCTACAAAAAGTTTAAACTGTACTAATTTTATTGATTTAGGTAGCGGATCTGGTTGTCTGGCAATTTCGATTGCCCTAGAGATAAGCAACTCAAAAGTTATTGCTAGTGATATATCGGAAAAAGCACTAGTTATAGCCAGGAAAAATGCTAAAAATCTAAACGCAAAAGTAGACTTTGTGACATCTGACTTATTTGAATCTCTTGGCTCTAGCCTTTTGGGCAATGATTTATGTATAATTGCTAATTTGCCTTACGTACCAGATGGCCTTATCACTAGCCCAGAGATAAAAACCGAGCCAAAAATAGCACTTTTTGCCGGAAATGATGGTATGGATATGTACAGGAAGTTTTGGCAAGAAGTACGAGATTTGGATCAAAAAAAACCAAAATTCATAATTACTGAAAGTCTAATGACTCAACACGATGCCATGAGTCAATTTGGCAAAGAAAGTGGATTTAGCCTACAAAAGACATTAGGTTTAATCCAGCTTTTCAACTCCTAAATCACGTTTCTTATATCTGCTAACGGCTAGGTTTATTTGAGCGAGATTTTAGTTCTGAGGAGCAGCTTCTAGAGTGACTTCTATTTTCTGCTCTTTTTTGTCACGAATAATCGTCAATGAAACTTTGTCACCTACAGCGTGACGACCAAGGACCGATACAAGGCTATTTTTCTCATCAATGGTTTGATCATCAACCTTAGTAATAATGTCTTTTTCTTGCAAGCCAGCCTTTTGGGCGGGGCTACCATTAACAATTGAGCCGGCACCACCACTAGATGGAACTATGTAGGCCCCTCTTTTGGTGTCTAGGTTGTAGTTATAGGCATAGTCATCATTAAGGATCACATAGCGAACACCTAGGTATGGCCGAAGTAATTTACCATCTTTTAGAACGCTTTTTATCAGACCTTGAACATCATTAATTGGGATAGAAAAGCCAATGTTCTCGGCATCGCCAGCTACCGCAGTATTAATACCAATAACTTCTCCATTGATATTGACTAACGGTCCACCAGAGTTACCTTGGTTTATAGAAGTGTCGGTCTGGAATAAGTTCTGAAGTGTCTCTGAACTGCTGGCATCTCCAGCTTCGACGCTCCGGCCGTAGCCAGAAATAATACCACTAGTAACAGTGTTTTGGAATTGTCCAAGGGCATTGCCGATAGCTACTACCTTGTCACCAACCTGCACTTTAGACGAATCACCCAGCTTTACAGCTTTTAGAGTTTTGCCTTTCTTGTCTTTTACTTTTAGAAAAGCAATATCTAGTGAATCATTGTCATTTGTACGGCCAATAACCTCTACGTCACCTAGGGTTGTACCGTCCGACAAAGTAACTGAAACAGATGAAGTACCAGATGGAACTACATGTCGATTAGTCACAATGATACCTTTATCAGCATCAACAATGAAGCCGGTACCGGCACTCTTTTGTTGATAAGAGCGACTACCAAAAATTGAATTCGTAGTAGCACTAGAGGTGACGTTGACCGAAACTACACTTTCACCTACTTCTTTTGCAATATTGGTAATCAGCTGACTTTCGCTATTAATTACCTGACGATTAGCCTGAACATTGGCAGAATTTACGTCAATTTTACGCTGTGAGCCACCATAATAACCACCAAAAAAGCCAGCTACTACACAAACCAGCAATAATAGTGCAATGCTCGCGAGCTTGCTCTTTGGTTTTGAGATGTCTATTTTGGGCTTTTGGTTATCGCTAGCGACAGCCGATTTTAGTGATTTTTCTTCTTGCATAAGTATATTATAGCCCCAAATTAACTTAGAAAACACTGAGAGTTACTTAATAACTCCCTCACCCCGCCAATTTGAGAAGAACAGCATAATAAAAATAATTATTAAGGTCGCAAAAATTATTTGACGCCTAACCATAGATGTTAAACGATCATGTTCATGCATATAATATAGACCACCGAGTCCGTAGCCAATAATTCCTACGTAGGCAGCTGGCTGGGCAACCGGACCATAAAAGAATAACCAGTGATTTAATATCCATAGTAAACAGCCTACAAAAAACACCCACAAATAGACATACTTCATGGTTGATGGTTCATCAAACACTGCAAAATAATGTCGAGCTACAAAATATGAAATAATCATACCTACAGTTACATAAATCATTACATCAGCCTCTCTAAAACATAGATACAAAGCAACTAGCCCCATAAACTGACCAATTAAAGCTTGTATTGTGACATAAAAAACGGATTCTCTGGGCTTAATAACAAGTACCCAAAGCTCATAAAATGCTAACCAAATTAACTGCCAATAAATACTATCTCTGGCAGCAACCATAAAGCCCACAAAAGACAGACCAACAATAATATCAACTGCGTTTGTACGCATATGAGACACCCAATAGCGTGGTTTTATGGCGAATATACGCCATTTACTTATAAGCACTATCCCAACAGCTAGCAATACAAAATCTAAGTTAGCAAATATATAGGCCAAAACCGGAAACACAACCACTAGTAACAAATGCACAGCATGTGCATAGCCTTTAGTGGGCTTTACTTTAACTAAAGCTTTCTTGACCAACTTGTCTCTCCTTATAAACTACTTATCTAGCCTGATCACTACCAAGTATTATAACAAAATCTGCATTGCCTGGCGAGATGCTGGCATCTGGCAAATTAGTCTGAGTCGTGACATTAAAGCGTTTTTCTAGATAGTTTTTAGTGTATTTTTTCTGGCCTGAACGCATGTCAACAATCAAAGTTGTAGTTAAATCTTTAATTGGTGAGTTAGCCACGCCTGTGATGTTATAGCCAAAAGATTTTAACTCATCAGCTTTTTGAGAAGCCAGACCGGCTGTTGTCGTACCATTAAGTACCATAATTGAAGCATTTTCGTTACGAATATAGCTATCCTTTAGAACGTTTCTGAGATAACTTTGGAGCTGTGAGTAATCTGTTAGCCCAGCCGTTGGAACAACGTATGATATTCCAGCAATCGACTGTGTTGTAACATAGCTATTTGGCGGATCAGACAATCCTACAGAAGCAATTTTGTCGCCAGGAATCTGTTGGCTAAGCTGATAGAGACGTTGTAAATCCTGAGTATTAAAGTTAGTCTGAACATGATCACCAAAAGTGGTTAACAGATTTGATACTTTTTGTGGATTACTGAAGGTTGACGGTGACATAATCTTATCTTTTAGGGCGGTAATCATAACTCTCTGACGTTCAGATCGATCAAAATCACCTCTTGGACTAGTATGACGCGAACGAGCATAGGCTAGTGCCTTAAATCCGTCCATGTGCTGTTGACCAGCCGTTACGTTAAGGAAATAGTTTTGACCGTTGATTCTCATTTGTTCCTGAACAGAAGTTGGTGCATTAAAATCAATACCATTAACGTTATTTACGGCTTGCTCAAAACCCGAAAAGTCAACCATCAAATGATAATGAATCGGTATCCCTAGTGTGTTTTCAACGGTTTTTTCTAACAGATTAAAGCCAGCATTTTCGGCATCTTTTTTAGACAAGTTATTGGAGCGACTATAAGCCCCTTCTTTACCTTCAGCAAAAACTGAATTTAGTTTAGTATAGGCACCACTCTCATTTGCTTTTACTCTTAAGTCTCTGGGGATACTGACTAAAGCGGCGTCTTTGGCTATCGGATCTATGCTAGCAAGTATCATTGTATCGGTTAAGTCTGCTCCATCGTGACCTTCACCACCTCTACCAAGCAACAAAATATTAACTCGTCCGTCACCTTCTCCATTAAGCTTGGACGGATCAACGTTCTCTTCTAGGGCAGCAGCTTTACCTCCACCTTGCAGCACTTTACCAATGGCAATGTAACCTTTATAAAACAAAAATCCAGTTACTAAGCCAACAATAACCAATAATATAGCGATTGCTCTTAATATCTTTTTCTTTCTAGATAGAGGACCTTTTTTACGACGTCTAAAAAGTCCCTTTTTAGACTTAAGCTGCTTTCTATCATCTGGTCTATCTACAAAAACTGCCGGATTGTTAACTTTTTGGCTTTGGGAATTATTCCTAATTTGCTTTTGGTTAATAGGATAAAAACCATCAGGCTTTCTGGTATCGGCTGATTCTTTTTTAGAGATATCGCCGAGCGGACTTTCTCGACGGTTATTTACACCAAGAGGTCGATTGTCAGCAGTTCTACCAAAACGGTTTTTTGGCGAGTTAAAGCCATCAACAGACATGCCACGGCGACCAATATTACGATTGTTTGAATTCGGATTTTGATTCATAAAGTTATTAGTTCAGTATAGCTTTTTAGGGTTTATTCGTAAAGACATAAACATAAGTATTTTTTTATGATAATGTATATAGGACTATGTACCCAGATACTTACAATAAGTCAGACGAGTCTGATAATCAATCATATAATTACCAAAATTATCAAGCTACCCCACCACCTGAATACCATCAGTCAATTTTTTCTAGTATCCGAGAAAATCTGGGAACTATTTTGATACTTTTAGCAGCACCAACCTTGGCAATATTAATAACTATGTTTATGTTTAGGACCTACCAAGTTGATGGACCAAGTATGGAGACTACTCTACAAGATAAAGACCGGTTAATCGTTAATAAAATACCCGTTACCTTTTCGAAGATTACCCAAAAAGCCTACTTACCGCACCGTTACGATATTATTATCTTTAATCATAAGGGTCAGTTTAGTGGCTACGGTGTAGTACAAAAAAAGCAGTTGATAAAACGAGTTATTGGACTGCCCGGTGACCGAGTAGTTGTTAAGGGCGGTTCTGTATCAATCTTTAATAGCGAACACCCTAATGGCTTTTTGGTTGATAAGTTTGGGCCAGAAGATGCCGTAATTGAAACTACCGAAGGAAACATTGATCAAACTGTAGGCAAGGACGAGATATTCGTAATGGGTGATAATCGATTAAGGTCACTCGACTCACGTGCGTTAGGTACGGTCAAAACTAGCGATATTGTAGGCAAACTAGAACTTAGGATATATCCGTTTTCTAAGTGGCAAACATACTAGAAACTAGTACTTAAGGTGTAATTATACCTATATTTTGTCTAAAAATTGAGTAAATTCTTTGTTCGTCTTGAAAGAAAAAGTGACTTTATGGACTTTACTTAATTGAGATATTTTGACTGAACCACCGTACTTTTTCTTTAGACTATCTTGCTGTTTTTTGTAGTTTTGTTGTTTAGCTGGTTTAGATGAATTTTTGTCAGCTTGCTTATTTATACTAGATAGCTTGTTTTCTCTGGCAAATTCCTCTGCCTGGCGGACAGTCCAGCCTTCATTAACTACTCCATCTATCAATACTCTTTGCATAACCTCATTGCCGTTTAGCGACAGTACTGAACGTGCATGACCTTCGGTTATTTCTCCTTTAGATAATGCTTCTCTTGCGAAATCTGGTAACTCTAGTAATCTTACAATGTTTATTACAGTTGTTGTAGCCTTACCTAATCTCTCGGCAATCTGAGTGATATTCATACTAAATTGCTCATTTAACCGTGCGATTGACAACGCTTGATCAATTGGATTAAGGTCGACACGTTGCATATTCTCAACCAAACCAATCTCCAAACGCTCTATCTCTTGAAGTGACCTTACAATTACTGGTAAGTGACTAAGCCCAGCGTCTTTGGCTGCCCTATACCTTCTCTCACCAGCTACTATAATATAGTTATTACTATCTTCAATGACCACTAATGGCTGCAAAATTCCGTACTGTTTGATTGATTTTGCCAATTCTAATATAGATTCTTTATCGAATGAACGACGTGGTTGGTTAGGATCTGGCTTAATATCTTGGATTAATACTTTTTGGATACGCTCGTCTTTGTCTAGTAAAACGCTGTTGTCAAAATCATCAGGCAGTAGACTACCAAAACCTTTACCTAAACCTCGCTTCATTATTTATTCTCCTTTTCTCTTTTAGTTTTTTGTAAAATCTCTTTACATAACGCTTTATATGCTCTGGCACCTTTGCTCCATTTGTCATATTCGTCTATTGGCTTACCGTAGCTTGGAGCTTCGGCCAATCTAACATTTCTAGGAATAGTAGTTCCTAGCAGCTTATCACCAAAATGTTTCTTAACCTCATCGTAAACCTGACGCGATAAAGAGTTACGTTTATCATACATAGTAATTAACACCCCTAGAAGTTCTAGACTAGAGTTAAATTGTGCCTGAACATGCCGCATAACTTGAAGCAACTGACTCAATCCTTCAAGGGCATAATACTCTGACTGTACTGGAATCAATACTTTATCAGAAGCTACTAAGGCATTTATGGTAAGTAAGCCTAGAGCAGGCGGACAATCGATAATCACATAGTCATAATCTGAAGCAATACTTTTTAAAGAGTTTTTTAACTTACTTTCTCTATCCGGCAAAGTTGACATGTCAATCTCGGCACTAGCTAGTCGAGCATCGGCTGGTAATAAATATAGGTCATGAACGGCCGTTTGACACACTATCTTTGTCGGGTCAACACCCGAAACTAGTACGTCGCACAATGTTTGATTAAGGCTTTGCTTATCAACACCAATACCACTTGTAGCATTAGCTTGAGGGTCAGCATCAACTAATAGAACTTTATTTTTTGACTTTGCTAAAAACGAAGCCAAGTTAATAGCGGTAGTAGTCTTGCCTACACCACCTTTTTGATTCAGTATTGCGATTATTTGAGTTGAATTACCCATAAGATATAACTTAAATTATACAATAAAGCTTAAGTGTAACCTACCCTTTTAATAATACCGTCTAGCTAGCACTGAGCCTGCAATTCCTATAATCGACAGTATCTGAGTAGTACCAAATGCTACTAATATTAGTCTTGGTACTTTTGTCTCTGGCAGTGGTCCTATGCCTAGATCGATATAGTTATTTTTTAGTTCACTTGCTGAAGATGTTGAATAATTTTTATAGTCATTAGCATTAAACTGAACTATCTCACCCGGGCTTATCTCGCCATCACCATTTTTATCTATAGCAATATCGTCTTTACCATCTCCATCGAAGTCAGCTTTAAGCTCTCCGTTATTACCTACCCTTTGAATACTACTGGTAATAGGGGTAGTTTTGGTATTGGTTAAGCCGCTTCCAGAACTAGTTGGAGTCGTGGGAGTGGGATTAGGGGTAGGTGTTGGCGTGGGGGTAGGCGTGGGGGTAGGATCTGGATTAGGTGCCGCAGCAGCCTGTGGTCCATAACCGGTGCATGGACTTCCTGACTTTAGAGTAAAGTCTTTAGCAGATCGATTGTTATACATGGGGTCTGCAACAATTTTATTGCCAGAATAGGTAAAACCACCATTTACGGCATTGATATTGTTATTACTCGAACTAGCCAGACAATTATTGTTGGCTATATTACCTGAGCCAACAGGGCCACCCCACCAAGACTCAATGTTTGCACCCAAACCATTATTAAAAGTAACTATGTTATTTTGAACCACATTATTACTCGATGGTTCGTAGCTTTCGCCAGAAAAAGTAATGCCTCTCTTAAAACCATCAACTAGATTGTTCTCAAAAATCACTCCTTGAGAATACGGGTAAAATTGTATACCGAAATCAGGACCATCATATATATAGTTGTTGGTAATTTTTGTCACTGGGCTTGCAGAAGTATATGACACATAGAGAGCTTGATCATGAACCACACTACCACAATTATGAATCCGGTTACCATCGATAAGTATGCCAGAAACTTGGTAAACGTAAGTAGGTGGAATACGTGTACCAATATTAACACAAATACCGCGACTACCTGGGTTGGTAATGTCATTGGATTGAATCGTTACATTATTAGAATTAATAAGTATACCTGCCTGACCTTGACCTCTACCCTGTAATCGCAGATATTGTAACCTAGATCCGTCTGAGCCAGGCTTGAATTCTATCTGACCACTTATATAAGCTTTGTTGTTTGGATCTTTTGAAGTAATATTAATCTTTTTACTAACTATTATATCCTCACTATAGTTACCGCCATTCAAACACAACATTGCCCCTGCTGAAATCGAATTAAGTGCAGTGTTAATCGAGCCACTAGAGATTTCTTTGGCACAGGTAATCGGAGCTACTGCTGCTCTACTTGAATGAGATTTAAGTGTAATGAACAGAGAAATTAAACCACTAAAACTCACTACGCACATCACAAAAGTGACAAAGAACCACGAATTATATAACATGACTTTCTGGCCTACTTTTTGCTGCTGACTGTGTGATTCATGTTCCATAAATATTTTAACCATTAGCTTAACTACCTAATAATACCGCCTAATCACAAATAAGACTACTGTACTAATGATTGACAATGCTTGAGCAGTACTAAAGGCTATAAAAATTGGTTTTGAAACTTTTGTCTCTGGCAGTGGTCCTATACCAAGATCGATATAGCTACCACCTTTCGGCTTATTGTCTGATGGAATTGAATAATTTCCGTCGTTACCAACATCTGAGTTTACTATCTCATCTGAATCTATTTTATTATCACCATTTTTATCTATAGCGATGTCATCTTTACCATCTCCATCGAAGTCAGCTTTAAGCTCTCCGTTATTACCTACTTTTTGAGCATTACTGACGGTTGATGCAGAACTGTTGTTATTTACAGAAGTTGGTATTGAAGGGGTGGGAGCGGGGG
>CAZTQB010000010.1:0-17405 GCA_964615775.1 uncultured Candidatus Saccharibacteria bacterium
TTCTGCAGAATACTCATACTATTTAGCCAGTTTAGATTATATGAGATCTTTATTTTTTTAAATTTTAACTACCAAATGGCCTTTATTAAAATATAGATTGGTGTCTTTTTTAATATCTCAATGTTATACAAATATTGCATGTGGATAATGTGTAATATTTTTACTCAAAAATCATTGACATAAGCAAAATATACATATATATTTAAGTCAGTACTTTGAATAAAAAAAGTACTCAAAAACAAAAACGTATCTGTTACAACGGCTTCTCGCAAGCCGTTGTTCCATAGAAAAAAGGAACAACAAACACTTAACTGAAATTAAAATCAAAACCGCAATAAAAAACCTCTGACTTACGTCAGGGGTTTTTTATTGGTGTTTTGTTTGTAAAGTTTGTATACTTTTAGTCATAAATTATGTCTGAGGTTAGGTCAATACTTGATGGTTTTGCTGGTGGTGCGATTGTTGATATTGAATGTAGCCTATCCAATTCTCTGCCTAACATAGTAATTGTTGGCTTCGCCTCAAAGTCAGTGGACGAAGCAAAAGAAAGAATTCGGGGAGGTTTAAATTCTAGCAAAATTAAACTACCTCCTAAAAGAATAACCGTCAATCTTGCTCCAGGAGATATTCCGAAAGAAGGTTCGTACTTTGACCTACCCATCCTACTATCTATCCTGCTTAAGTCAAAGTTGATAACAGATCTAAATAGAAAGAACAACGTTGTTATCGGTGAAATAAGCCTAGATGGTACTATTAGGCCAGTCAGGGGTGTAATTGGCAAAATACTATCAGCTAAAAAACTTGGAATAAGTGAATTCTGGATACCAGAAGACAATCTGAAACAGGCTATGCTAATACCAAACATCACCATACTACCCATAAAAAATATTAAACAGATTGTTGAGATAATAAATAATAGTAAAATCGAAGAAAACCTTATACCTTCGAAACCTCAAGCAAAAACCACAAGCTTACGACATCATAAATTAACAATCGATGATGTTATAGATCAAGAAGTGGCAAAACGAGCTTTAGAGATAGCCGCTTCAGGCCATCATAATATTATGTTAGCAGGCCCGCCTGGTACCGGTAAAAGCATGTTAGCAAAGGCCTTAATGAGTATAATGCCTCCTTTAACTCAGCAAGAAATGCTAGAAGTTACACATATACATAGCTTATCAAGCAAAAACTACGATGAGATTATAACCGACAGACCATTCCGTTCACCACACCACACCTCTAGCTCAGCCGCAATAATTGGTGGCGGCACTAATCCTCGACCAGGCGAAATTAGCATGAGCCATAACGGCGTGTTACTATTTGACGAATTTCCAGAATTCAACCGATCTGTTATCGAAGCCTTGAGGCAGCCTATCGAAGACCAAGTAATAACCATATCCAGGGCTAAGGATACCATTACCTACCCCGCTCATTTTATATTGGTAGCTACATCTAATCCCTGTCCCTGCGGATATTTTGGCAGCACTAAAGATTGCATCTGCACTGCTACTCAGATACTAAACTACCAAAAGAAGATCTCTGGTCCAATCTTCGACAGAATTGATCTATTCGTAGAAGTTGATGAGGTAAATTATAAAAAGATTATCAGTAACTCTACCAAACAAGCCAGCTTAGAAAAAGTTCTAGACAGAGTAAAAAAAGCTAGAGATATTCAAGAAGTTCGCTCAGGCAAACTAAATAGCCAACTTACTAATCGAGACCTTAAAAAATATGCAAACCTAAGCGTTGAAGCAAAGGAACTTTTAGACAACGCTGCTACAAAGCTACAGTTGTCTGCTCGAGGCTACATAAGAGCCATTCGTATAGCTCGAACAATTGCCGACCTCGACGAAAGTCAAAATATCAACATAAACCATGTTACCGAAGCACTGCAATACAGGAAACGTCAACAAGCTATCTAAAAAAGAATTGACCTCTGTTGGACAATCTGTTAAAATTACACTAATCTGTCTGCATAAAAAGATTAAGGAGATTAAAAGATTAGTAGTACAAATCGCTTGAATCACGCTATTCGAGCCAGTAGTCTGCGAGTTATAGATGAAGACGGCAATCAAATTGGAGTCATGTCCAAAGAAGAAGCCATCTCTCTCGCTCAAAGTAAAGATTTAGATTTAGTAGAAATCTCGCCAAACGCTAAGCCACCTGTGGCAAAAGTAGTCGACTGGGGAAAGTATAACTACCAAAAAACTAAACAACTACAGAAATCCAAAAAAAACTCCAAGACTTTTGAGGTAAAACAGATGAGGTTTAGTTTAAAAATTGGCGATCATGATTTAGAAATTAAACTCAACAAAGTTAAAAAGTTCCTAGATCAGGGCCATAAAGTAAAAATCGTAATTTTCTATCGTGGCCGCGAGTTAGCCCATAAAGATATCGGGTTTAGCTTAGCAGACAAAGTCATCGAAATGCTCGGCGAATCGGTAGTCGTCGACCAAACACCTCAATTAGCAGGCAAGCAACTAATATTTGTAGTAAGGAGCAATCAAAATGCCAAAGCAAAAAACTCATAGCGGCACTAAAGACCGTATCCAAATTACCAAGACAGGTAAAGTTAAAAAACGCCACACTGCTGTTAATCATTTTTTGAAGAAAAAAAGTGCTTCAACTAAAAGGACTTTTTCTGGTTTAGAAGATGTGACTGGTAAAAGCGTAAAGAACATCAAACGTAAACTAGGAGTATCATAATGAGAGTAAAACGAGGCGTAACTAGCCGAGCTAGACACAATAAAATCCGCAAAAATACCAAAGGTATGACCAGATCTAACCGTTCAAGTGTTAGACGAGGCAAGCAGGCCGTAACTAGGTCTTTAGTTAATGCTACAAGAGACCGCAAGGACCGCAAGCGAACATTTAGAGCATTATGGAATATCCGGATTAATGCAGCAGCTCGCGAACATGGCACAACATATAGTCGTTTGATTGCCGGACTTAAGACATCAAAGATTAGCCTTGACAGAAAAGTCCTAGCCGAACTAGCTACTAATGAACCAAAGGCTTTTGAAGCCATCATAAAAACAGTTAAATAGCTCACTACAGACTAGATTCTTAATAAAAATAAACCCTTGAATTTTATAGCACAAGGGTTTATTTTTTATGTCAGATCATCTATAAGCCGGGTTCTGTACCTTAACATAAACAAAAAATGAGTAAGTTAAGGGCTTCGATCATCTATCTAGTTCTGCAATTGCTCGCAAAATCAAGCGGATTTTATGGCCTAGCTTCAACGGAGCATCTTATACGAAACTACGCCTCCTTGCAACAGACAGGGTTTACCAATCTTCTATGTCACCATAGACGATTGTGGGCTTTTACCCCACTCTTTTCACCTGTGCCAATAAATGGCAGTCTTGTTTCTGTGGCACTTTCCCTAAGGTTGCCCTTGGTTGCCGTTAGCAACTGTCTTCTCCTATGTTGCCCGGACTTTCCTCCCCACTCATCTTTCAAAATTTTATTAAAAAATAAGTGGGGCGATCGAACAATGATCTGACAACTAAATTATACCAAAATTATAGGAGTTTTACTCTATCTCACTATCGAGGCATTCATTTACCATTCTGTCTGCCTCCTTATTAAGCTCTCTTGGTACATGAGATATAGTGTGCTTAGCAAATCCACTAAGTAGTTCCTTTATTGAGTCGTGGATTGGCCACAGCTCACGATTTTTAACTTTAAAAATACCCTTTATTTGATTAACTACTAAAAGACTATCCATATACACGTGTACTTGTCTAATATTATTTTTCCGACACCACTCTAAACCATCTTTTAGTCCCAAATATTCAGCTTGGTTATTGGTAGTTACCCCAAGGTAACGACTATTTTTGTAAACTTCCTGGTCATTCATATCATAGATCACAAACCCTAAAGCAGACGGACCAGGATTACCCCTAGATCCACCATCACTATATAACTTTACTTCAGCTGTTATGATTTTTTGAGTAGTTAGATTATCAACCTCGTTTGATAGATTTATGGCTGAAATATTCTTTATATTCATAAGTGCAAACTCTCTCTCGGCATGCTTGTCTATGTCATATGCTTTCATAAACCACTGCTCGTCATCATGCCACTCACTTAATCCATACCAAAGCTCGATTGGCACTACATTCCTCTCTGTAATAGCTCCCCTATGATTTAAATAAGTCATAAAAACTTGTTTGTTTTTATCAATATCCATAACTATATTTTACCAGATTAGACTAATTACTACTCAACTTAAGCATTCTTCAAGAGATTCATAAAATCTTGAATGGTCGGGATGACAGGATTTGAACCTGCGACCTCACGACCCCCAGCCGTACGTGCTAGCCAACTGCACCACATCCCGAAAACAAAATAATTTCTAAGACCCTCTGGGGATTTACTACTAAGACATTTTGATTAACTTGGAAGAACCCAAGGTGGGTAGTCTCACATATCAACCACGATTGATATAAATATCGACTTCCCTATAATCAAAGAATATTCAAGATAATCTTACATGCTCTTCGTATGCCCCAAAGGGCTACTTTTATTTTACATCTTTTAAGAGTCAGATTTCAATCGTTAACAGATTAAAAAATTTAATTTTTATATTAGAAATTCTATAACTTTGTTATTAAGATTTATAAGTATCTCACCAAAAACCGGCACCATTAGCACCAAAGCAAACACAATAAAAATACCAAACTGCTCTAAGCTCGACATAAGACGTTGAACTGACTCTGGTGCAAAAGCATACAGCACTCTAGAGCCATCGAGCGGTGGCAGAGGAATCATATTAAATACAAAAAGACCAACATTTACCATTAAAAAGATTGTTAAGCCCTTTATTAAGTCAATCCCAAAACTACCGCCAAGTATTTTAATTAGTCCAGCTGCAAAAGTCGCCAATACTAAATTAGTTAGTGGTCCGGCAAAGGCAATTACAGCTGCACCAAACTCACCCCACTTCACCCTCTCAGGGTTAAATGGCACCGGTTTAGCTGCTAAAATTGGTACCCTAAATATTATGAGTGTGATAATCGGTAAAATTATAGTAGAAAATGGGTCTACATGTTTGATAGGATTAAGAGAGACTCTGCCCTCTTCTTTGGCTGTATCGTCACCCAAAATATATCCAGCATAAGCATGCATTGCCTCATGAAGAGTTATTGCTACTACCAAAGTAATAAGAACAATAATTATATTTTCTAGGGTCAAATCTTGAATCATACCCACAAATTATAACAGATTTTAGTAGAAATAATTGACTTTTAAGGTGTAAGAAGCTAAAATAACTACTTACATAGCAGTATTTAAGGTATAAGCAAGGTATAACTAATGCAGAAATGTGACATTACTGGCAAGGGCAAACAATACGGTCATAACGTTAGCTTCTCTCTAAGGCGAACCAAGAAGGTCTGGAAACCAAATCTTCAAACCAAAACCATAGAGGTAGATGGCAAAAAAGTTAGATTAAAAGTTAGTACCTCCGCCATAAGAACTCTAAAGAAAAAAGGCTTAGTAAAATAAGCTTTTTTTCTATTTTTTAGACGGATTTATAACAATATATTTTATTGCACCATCTACTAAAACATCCGTACTCTTGAGCTTAAGTACATCAACTGTCTCACTAGGTTCGACTAACATTGACTTAAGTGCAGACGACAAATCATTCTGCGGTATCTCGTAATTAACTCCAGGGATATTATAATGCGTCGGAACTACTATTTTAGGATCAATTTCTTTGATAACTTTCTGAGCCCCAACCGAATCTAGCGTAAGTCCATTGCCGCCAACAGGAACAAACAAAACATCAACTTGGCCTATCATCTCTAATAATTCCTCAGATACTTCCGGAAAAATATTGCCAAGAATTACTAAATTCATATCATTAAGTGAAACTTTATAGATTACCGATTTCTTCCCGTCTAATTCAGAATCTAAGTGACTTCGTGCCGGTATGCCGATGATCGAAACTTCTGAAACCTCATATTCTCCAGGCCTATCGGCAATAAACTTGGCATTATTTGACTTCGTGCCAAACCTCTCGTCAGTTATTAATAAAATATCATTGTCACCCAAAACCGATTTACCGTTAAGTTTTAGCATATCGTCAACCGTTATTGATACCTTTTTTGTGCTAACTTTTATACAATTTCCACCATAGAACTTAATGTCCATTACTTACCTCAACCTTTCTTAGCTGTTTTTTTATTATGTTCCAGTGCTTCTTCTTCTGCCTCAGGATCTTTTGCTACCGACAATAAATTATTGTCATATAAAATTTGTTTTTTTGATTCCAAAACTTTTAGTAAAAACTTATCATTTATCTGCTGACGATACTTGTATTCTCTAAGCGGCATACTAACATAGCGAACCTCTTTGTCTTCTCTTTTTTCTAAGTCTATTATATATTTTGATAACTGTGTCTGGTTTATATCACCAACAACTAGAAAATCTATACCGCTCGACTCATCTCTTGTAAATTGACCGGTTAGTAATATTAGCTCCAAATGTCCTAATAATTTTAGGTCCTCCGGTACATTGGATTCTGCATGCTTTGCTACCTCAACACTAATTGGAGCCGATTTAACAGAACTAGATCTCGCTTGAGTAATTGGAGTATTACCAAATATCTGAGATAGAGGCAAATAATATTCATACTTTTGGTTAACTTCATAAAACAACTTATTATTGGTAGTCTCAGAGCTAATAATGCCTACACTTAATAAGTTAGACAATTCACGCCTAACGGAATTAATCTGCTCATCAACTTTGCGAGTAATTTCACGAACATAGAAAGGGCGGTTTGGATTAGAATAAAATAGCTGCAAAAGCTTAACTCTAGTTTTTGACCCAAACAATTGTTCAACCATAAATATATTGTACCAGATATTTAGCCTGCAAAAATAAAGATCAATAAAATTGTCATACATCATTTGTTCAATACATGACTAACAGATACAAACTAATTAAGTAAATAGCTTGTGTCATCAAGTTTACTTAAAATAAGTTAGTATGGTCGACCGGCAGCTAACTTATTAGCTTGGTTTTCTAAACTATCATCAAGCTTGGTTAGCTCAACATCTAGACCAGCATGCTCTAAAGCCAGTTCAAGCAAATAGTCCGCAAAAACAGGATTTTTACTCAACAAAGGGCCATGTAGATATGAACCAAACACATTTTTTACTCTAGCCCCTTCTTTGCCATCTTTGCCGTTATTACCACCGCCCTTTACTACATCACCTAACGGCTCTAATCCCTCACCTAAGTAAGTCTTACCACTATGGTTCTCATAGCCGACCATTCTACCCCACTGCGTATCAAGCACCACATTGCCAATTAGCCTCTTTTTGGTAGCTATTGTCTCACAGTCAAAAATTGATATGCCTTTTAAAAGCTTTTTATCAGATGTAGTGAAGCTTTTGCCAAACAATTGGTACATACCACAAACCATAAGCATCGGTACGTTGTCGTCTGCAAGCTTACGAAGAGTATCGGCTTTTTGTCTTAGATCCGACTCTACCACTAGCTGCGAAGCGTCTTGTCCACCGCCGCCTAATATTAAGTCAGCTTTCTTCGTTAAAGACTCACCGACTCCTATATTATGGACCTCATATTCAATTCCACGCCACTTCAAGCGTTGCAGCAAAACTAATAAGTTACCAGTGTCACCATAGATATTCATCTCTTTTTGATATAACAAAAGTATGCTAATCTTTTTCATCTTACCGCCTCCACATGTCCTTGCTTTTCTAATATCTTCCTTATCTCCAGCATCGCAGTGTAAGTGCAGAATATTAAGCCTTTTTGACCACCTGAAAGCTGACTCAAAGTCCTTTCAATTGCTTTATCTAAATCTATATCTAACTCTGATTCAAGCTCATCGTACTTTAGCCTAACTGCCATATCGTAAGCCCGTCTACCAGATACGATAATTTTACTACCCGGTTTTATGTCTTTATTATAAACAACGTCCCAAAGCCATGACATATCTCGACCATCAGCATAATCATCATTTATAGCAATCATAATACAGTCAGGTAACTCCTCTTGAATTAGTCGAAGTGACTGCACAAACCCAGCCGGATTTTTAACAAGCTGTAGATGAATAATCTTATCTCCGATATCTATAGTTTCACCACGACCAAACGCCGGTTCTATCTTACCTAAAAATTCAAATATTTCTTGAACTGAAAATTTATCTTTTAGTACCTCTTTTACAGCTAAAAATGCTGCTTCTAAGTTCTGAAAATTGTGCAGCCCACCAACCCTTGGTACAATTCCAAAATCTCGACCTTTATAACCGTAAATAATTTGGTTTTTATTGATAGATTTTAGCACTACATTAGAATTCAAGGTATTTTTTGAAGACTTTCCGCTCTTACCATGCCAGTCATCTTCAGATGTATATAGATGCGAAACCTCTTTGCTGACTGCAAAAGTCAGCCTTTTAACATTATCTTTTGTTAACAAACGACTAACTCTAGAGTCGTCTTGATTTAAAACTACAAAACTACTGGCTTGTTCGGTAACTTTATTCAAAAGTTGAGCCGTATTGTCTATTTCGCCAAACCGATCCATTTGGTCACGCATCACATTTAAAACCACTACTCCTCTTGGCCTAAACTGCTTAACAAAATGAACCGCGTAAGCTTCATCTTGCTCGATTACAGCAATATCCTTATTGAGTTGACCCAACATACTGGTCTCAGAGACCACTAACGAAATAACACCTCTAACAAAATTGCTCCCTGTACGGTTAGTCAGCACTCTGTAACCAGCACTCTGTAAGCTATCGGCGATAAGTTTAGTTGTAGTAGTCTTACCATTAGTCCCAGAAACTAGTATTACGCCTTCTGGTAATTTACCTAGAGCTTGAGCTAAAAACCTCTTATTTATTCTTTCTATCACATAACCAGGTAAAGCACTGCCCCGACCACCCCTAAGCCTAGTAGCTGATTGTAAGATTTTACCAAGAAATAAGCTGATCAGAAACATATCTATCCATTATAAACTTTTCGAGCTGACTTCGTAAGAACTACTACTAGACAGCAGTTCACTAGAGCTACTAAACCAGATTATTTGCGGGTATCTCTTAAACCATTTCATCTGTTTTTTAGCTAAATAAATATCAGCTTTTACAAACAACGCCTTGGCTTCAAGCATAGAAACTTCGCCGCTGATAAATCTTTGGATCGGCTTAAAGCCTGGTGCATTAAACGCTGCACATTTATCACCGTACTTTTTTATTAAACCCTCTACTTCTCTAACTGCACCAGCTTCAAACATCTCATCAACTCGGCGATTTATTCTAGTTTTGAGTACCTCCAAACCCGGATTTATGCCTAAAATTATTGTATCTGGCCTGAGAGTAGTTGTTCCGATAGCTCCGCCTCTCTTAATCACACCCATTAAATGCCGCTGGTTTTTAAAAACCTGCTCACTTACTTCATAGCCTTTATCCTTTACAATTTTTTGAAGCTCAGATAGTGGCATATCTGTTATTTCCTGGGTAATTTCAGGAAAGCTATAATCAAACACAACACTATTAATATACAGTCCACTTCCACCTACTAGAATCGGCACCTTTGCCCTATCTCTAATCTGCTTTATCTTTTGATTTGTATAAGCCTGAAAGTCTTTGACGCTATACTTTTGATCTGGATTCACCAAGTCTAGACCAAAATGCCTGATTTTTTGCATTTCAGCAAAGTTAGGTTTAGCCGTTATTATGTCCATACCTTTATAGATAGTCCGAGAGTCGGCACAAATAATCTCGCCATCTACTTTTTTGGCAAGCTCAATTGCTAACCCAGTTTTGCCAGAGCCAGTCGGTCCCACAACTACTACTAGTTGCTTGGTTGCCATAAATATTTCTCAATTTTTATATAAAAGTTTTCGTCTACCTCTATACCTTCCGACTCTAGATGTTGCTGATGAGCTTGTCTACCACCTGGGTAGCCAGATGCTAAACCGCCTTTTTTGTTGACAACCCTATGCCAAGGAAGGTTTGGGTCTCCATAATGAGCAATACCTCCAACAATCCTAGCTGCTCTGGCACTACCACAAATCGCAGCAATTTGACCATAACTCATAACTTGTCCATACGGTATCTGACTAACTACTGTATTGACCCGCAAAGCAAAATTATCTGACATGAGTTTTACAGCGAGGTCTTATTTACCCGCATTAAAGATTCATTACGTACTGTCTTAAAAAAGCCGTCCATAGTTAATTCCAAGTGACTATCATTAACCACTAAGTCCTGTCTAATCCTTGGGGTTGCCTTGCCATTTTCTATTTCTTTTTCGCCGATCACTATAGTATACGGAATCTTCATCAGCTCGGCTTCACGTATCTTTTTGCCAACAGATTGATTGGAATTATCAACACCATACCTAACGCTATTCTCCTTAGCTAGCTGCTCAAGCATCTTTATATAGTCTAGAGTAGGCTGCTCTTGATTAACCGATATAATACGAACTTGCTCCGGAGCCAACCAAACTGGCAAATTACCAGATGTTTTCTCTAGTAAAAACGCCATAAATCGCTCGAAAGCACCCATTATAGACTTATGGATTACATAAGGGTGCTGCTTTTCGCTATTTTGATCAACATATGTTAAACCCATTCTCTCTGGTACTAAAATATCTATCTGCACAGTTGCAATCGTATCTTCTTTGCCTAGTACATTTCTGGTTTGGACATCTAGTTTTGGTCCATAAAAAGCCGCTTCGCCGATGCCTTCTTCGTAAGGTAAGCCTGATTCTTCCAACACTTCCCTAATAATCTTCCCCGCAAACTGCCACTTGTCGCTGTCTTTAGCAAACTTATCTTTATCAAAGTCCGGTAAAGACAGCCTAAACCAATAATTATCCAGGTTAGTTTCAGCATAAACTAACTTGAATAACTCTAGTACCGACCTAAACTCCTGTTTGAGCTGGTCGCTAGTTACATATGTATGTGAGTCATTTTGAGTAATTGGTCCTCGCATTCTAATAAGCCCTGTTAATGTACCCGATAACTCATAACGATAAAGTCCGGAATGCTCACTTAGCCTAAGAGGTAAATCTCGATAACTCTCTACCATTTTTTCGTAAATCATATGATGATGGGGGCAATTCATCGGCTTTATAAAAAATTTGTTACCCTCTTCATCTTCTTCGGTAGAATACATATTTTCTAAATAATAATCAGCGTGACCAGATCGTTCATATAGCTTGCGGTCAGTCAAAACCGGCGTAGATACATACTGATAGCCGGCTGCCTCCTCTTTGTCTCTCATATAGTCCATAAGGATCTTTTTGATCTGCTCACCTCTTGGCATAAGTAGTGGTAAACCGGCTCCAACATCTGGCGTGATAAAAAATAGTTTTAATTTCTCTCCTAGTACGCGGTGGTCAGACTTCTTTGCTAAATCTAAAAGCTCTAGATATTTAGCTAAGTCCTCCTTAGTTTTAAAGGCTACACCGTACAACCGCTGCATCTGCGGATTAGATTCTTTGCCTCGCCAATAAGCCCCGGCAACTCTCATAAGTTTGAAAGTACCCACTTCACTAGTGTTAGATACATGCGGACCACGACACAAATCACAAAAATCACCATTTGTATAAAATGATACGTTCTCTACTTTGCTCACTCCGTCAGAGCTAAGCCCTAACTCCTCAACATCCAAGTCTTTTGCTACTGTCGTACCAGCTCGTTTAAGATCATTTAAAAGTTCTTCCTTATAAGACTGGTTGTTATCTTTTGACCACTCGATTGCCTCTTCGATAGTCTTTTCACTTCTCTCAAACTGTTGTTTTTCAGCAATTATTTTTTGCATTTCAGCTTCGATTTTTTTAAAATCTTCTTCACTCAGAGTCTCACTACCCAAATCAATATCATAATAAAAGCCGTTTTCTACTACTGGACCTACACCTAGCTTAACGTCTGGCCAAAGTCGCTTGACGGCACTTGCCATAATATGTGCCAAACTATGCCTCATGGCATAAACCTCGTCTCTGTAATTACTGGACAAAATATCTGTTTGTTCTACTTTTTGAATATCGCTCATAATATCTCCTTAAAAAAATAAACACCCGAAGTAACATCATACTTATACTCGAGTGCTTCGGTCCGAAAATCGGAGGTTCCACCTTGGCATTTACTATTATCACATCTGTTATCGCACATCAGTGACCACTCAGGCGAAGCTCAGCGGGCGGTTAATCCACTTCATCGCTCACTTTTTATAATAACAGGTTGGACACCAGTAATAAACTCTTCTTCAAAATAAAAAATCGTGTCATCTCGCAAATTGACACGATTCTTTATAAAACACCTCGTCAGAAATCCATCTGACAAAATAATCATAACAATGTTAGTACTATAATGCTAGTACTTTTATGTAAAATCTTTCCACAAAAGCTATTTTTTATCCACATAATTTAATTACGCAAATCGCTTTTTTTATACCTTATATGGTAAATCTAGAAATTATAGCTGCATTTTGATATATTACATATAAGTTTGATGAAGGGGCGATTAGCTCATTTGGCTAGAGCGTAGCATTGACGTTGCTAAGGTGATAGGTTCGAATCCTATATCGCCCACCAAAAAAAGACTACTTGTTAGTCTTTTTTTAATCAACAGAAAGTAATCTCTATATACTTGACTTTTTTCACTCTTTATGTTAACATAAGCAGGTTAAACAGGGATAGTGTGTTGAGTAAAACCACCAATGCTTTGGGTAGCTTTAATCTTTTTTATGAAGAGATTGGACAAACCAAGCCAGCCAGTCGTATCAAGCGAAATCGTTAATACGACCTAAAATTAGTCAATTTAAACCTTAGACATAGACATAAGGTCATTTTTTTGGTTTTTATACCCAACTTTTACACTAGCTTTTTGAATAGTGTTATGTCAATATATTGATATGGTATGCATATATTGTAATTCAAAAACTAAAGTCACAAACTCCCGTTCGTCTCTTAAAACACGCAAAACCTGGCGGCGACATAAGTGTAGTTCTAATTCTTGCCAGGCAATTTTTACCAGTTATGAATCTCCTGACTACAAGGATTGCTTTAGGATAAAGTTTGATAACAGCACACTAGAAGTCTTTAAAGAAGACAAATTATTTGTGTCGATAATGAACTCATTATCACACCAAAAAGACCATATTGAAGCGTCTAGACATCTTACAGATACGGTTTTAAGCAAGGTATTAAGTAGTAAAAGCCAAAATCACCAACATGGGATTATTGATGTAGGCTTATTGAAATCAATCGTTCTAGAAACGATAGCTAATTACGATCAGCCAGCTGCCACCTATTATAAGGCTCACTATATTTCATAATTAAAATGCTTACTTAACGTCTTAAGTAGAAGATACACTTATTTCTTGGTGGCTTTTTCGGTCACGTCGAACTTATCAAGATATTTACCGAGGAACAACCTAGTCTGTGAATACAGAGCAGCACTCGAGTTATAAGCAATGGTAGTTACAGGCAAAAGCACCCACTGCAGGGCCATAAAAACCGTATGGCGTCGTTTGTAACGAATAGGTTTAGGCGGCAAAGACTTGAAGCTCAAGAATAGCGTAACAAAAAGCCCAACCATAGCAATCCGCTGAATACCGCTAACAATGTTAGGCAATTGGTTAGAAGCAATATCGTCAGGGTTAAAAAGCACAGGTACAAAGGCGGCAAAAGCCATCAAAATTGGAGCCGTTGCCCAGCTAATATGACTTTCTACTAAGCGAGACAGCTTTGCTAATTTATCAAATTTTGGGACTTTATTGGGTGTAAAATAAGCCTTAGTAGCCACGTATGCAATATCAGAAGCTCCCCATGCCCAACGTCGTATCTGTATAAACTGCATTTTTAGGGTCCGTTTGTAGCCTTCAGCCAATACGGCATCTTGGTAAATGGGTACATAAACTGGATAAACATCGTGTCTACCATCGTACCTAAAATAAGTTCGCCAGAACTGATGTCCATCTTCAACAATCGTCCTTACGCTCCAAAAATCAGTATCAATCAGAGCTTTCATACTCTGAGCGTGTGATGAAAAGTTGCGAATCATATGTGGCCTCAGACTCTGTACAATATTCCAAAACGAGTTACCGGTAGCAATCACCCTCATCAGAGCCGGAACATCCCAAATATTATTAGTAAATATTGGTATGGGCTGAAAAGATACATAACGAGGTTCTGGCACTAAACAAAATATATACGTCAAAGCCGAAATATAGTTTTTATGAGGCCGATTATCTGCATCAAGTGTGGTAACCTGAACTCTTTCGGGGTCAATTTTCATCTCTTCTAAACGCTTCTGCAGAACCCTACCAGCATAAGTTATATTTCCACCTTTTCCTCTAACTTCATTAGGTAAGCCATCTGGGTGTTCCACGGCTTCAGCGTACATAAACTTATTACCATAATCTTTTATAAGCTGCTGTGCCTGCTCTGCAACCTGCTTGCCGCCCCTTTCCTCATAAGCAATCATTAGTATGACCTTTCCCTTCACGTCATAGTCAGAGTCCAAAACAGACTTGATAGTTGGCTCCAAAATGTCGCGACTTTCATTATAAGTAGCAATCATCATAACGTGTACTGCTTCACTGGGTTTAATTTTGGCAGGATATTTTTCTAAACGGGCGATATTCTTTGCGTGCCATTTTGGGGCATTTTTTACGCTCACTTCACGATTCTCTATGTCATCAATCAGTTTATTCCAGGGTAGTTTTTCGTGAGTTTTCATATTGTAATATCCTTGAAGTACCCTAACACTCAAAACCATCGCTCTAATAAACCAAGTCATTATGTAAATAACAATAAAAAATATTGTCAGTCGAGCATCAATCAAGCTCAAAACAAATGGCAAAGCCAATAGAGACCAGCTCAAAATAGCTGGAATTCTCTCAAACCATCTGTAAACAGCGGTTTTTTCTGACTGAAGTGGAATTTCGATATTTTTCATAAGCCTTAGTGCAAGTTTAATAACACATTTACAACCAAAACATTAAGAATTAGCAAGAATGTCGTCATCAGCAGTGCCGTCCAAGCTATGCTTTTGCGAACTTTATAGAAGTTAATCCCTATAAATATATGGGCAGTATATAGACCTACTGCAAACACCAAAAAAGCAATAATTTCACTAACTCCACCCAACGTAGAAGCTGCCAGCCCTAAATTGGACCGATAATACTGCACATAGGTGTTGGCATCGCCACCAATTCTAAGTAAAACAGTCAAAATCGTAACTACCAAGATAAATGTATTGATAGTTAAGATAAATAATACAAAACGGTCATGAAAAAAATTTTTTACGTGAGGCATAACTAATAAATACTATTTTACCGTCTTGGCAACAAATAATAAAGGACTTGGCCTAGTTGGAGCCGAAGATGGGAGTCGAACCCACGACCTACGCGTTACGAATGCGTTGCTCTACCAACTGAGCTACTTCGGCTAATTTTTGTAAAAAATAATAGATCTACAGGCTTATTATTATATTAGCTTTCGTTTTTTTGTAAAAATTGATAAAAAGAATGTGGCGATATGCAAGGCCCAATCTTTTTCTGAGGACCTTTGTAGGTTAACTCGAGTTTGTGAAACATATCTGGTTCAGAGCTTAGCTCAACAATACCAACACTAGATAGCCCTAATTCGGCTAATTTATTTGTAACATATAACTTTTTTTCGTTAGGCGTAATCGTCTCTCGCCTAATCATAAAACCACCAGACATTAACAATCGTACTATTTCTTCAACCGTTCTGGCTAAAGGCGTAGGACTACGATTAATCATTGGATCAGACAATACATTCGAAATACAAACTTCATTAGCTACGCAGGCTTCTAGTACCGACTCACATCTAAAATCTGCTGGATTTTCTATATAACTGTCATTTACACTCTCTGGAACTCGACGTATCTTTGCCCTGCTATCAACATCGATAAAAAAGCAATTAAGCCCATTAAACCCTGCTTTTTTGGCCAAGTGATAATTTTTGTTAGCAGTAAAGCCAACAATATCTCTTAGGTTCACCTCGGTGCCAACATAACAATTATTTTCTGTATAGAATCTACTAGACTCATTAAACATCGGGTCAGAACGCGGACCAATTTCTACAGTTAACCAATTATGGCTTATACTTCGAGTATTTAAATGTTCATTTATATCAAATTTCATAAAATTAATATTATAAAATATAATTTTATATTTCACAATAAATATTAATCTTTTAAAGAACTTTTTCAAGCAATTTAATCAAGCAAAATTTTGAATATACAGATGTATTATGATAATATTAGCCTAAGTTTTAGGCATGGGCTCGTAGTGAAGAGGCCTATCACGTCTCCCTGTCACGGAGAAGATCGCCGGTTCGAATCCGGTCGGGCCCGCCAATCTGAATTTCGGTCTTATTTAGACAACAAGTTAAGTGGATTCCTAGGTGTTAGGGCCACTTTTTTGTTTGTTAAGTACCAGTTCGAGCCTAGATACATCATCAGCCTACGACGTTCTTCATCATTTGCCATTTCAAATACATCACCCACGTTCATCACGCTGTTAAATGTTTCTTTAGATAGTTCTAGCCAACATTTCAGTATGTTTAGCAGCACTTGACATTTTACAAATTATATGCTAGTATTTAATCTGTTAGGTTAAAACAAAAATGTCAGAATTAGAACAAGTAACACTACAAGCCGAACGGTAACTCCAACTTGAGCCTCAACCGAGAGGGTTTACTCCTAATGATGTAGTTAGTATCCAGCGTTACATGCAAGAGTTAAGTAGCAGCTCATTAGCTGATGGTGCTGATTATGCACCAAGCAAATCTGGGCTATATGACCACCTCACAGAACCTGATAGCGTAAGCGAACAAGAACTACGAGCAGACGAAAGTAGTTTTGATAAGTCTGTGAGTTCCTTGTTATCGGCGTGGGGTGAACGTATAGGCTTGCCATCTAACAGGCCTAAGACACTGGCAGAAGCCAAAGCTTTATTCGCCCAGAATCCTAAGTTAAATGAAACCTCACCAATCCACTTTCAAGGTGGAGCTGAGTACGTCACAGGTAGGTTTACACACGTTATTACAGGTAGAGTTATGGGTAAACACCATGAACCAACAGCCCGCCGCTACTATCTAAACCCTACTGCCGACAAGATGGGACATGTAGTTGAGCAACTAACGGGTGCCGCTCTGCAATCAGAAATCCCGCTATATTTTAAGTTTGTTGACGTTGCGACAGGCAATCCTGACCGTCGCACCCTATCACGTACCGATAGAGTAGTTATCTATGCCTCAGAGGGGCAGACTGAGTTTGTAGAGGGTCTACTCGGTCATGTTGTTGAAGAAAGCCCCGATGCATTTACGGGACGTAAAGTTGCTGGGTTTGGAGAAGTACTTGCTGATGGCGTAACTGTAGCT
>CAZTQB010000011.1:0-14128 GCA_964615775.1 uncultured Candidatus Saccharibacteria bacterium
ATGAAAAACGCTACTGATAACGCTAGTGATATTATTGATGATTTAACATTAGAATTTAACACAGCTCGCCAAGCTGCAATTACTCAGGAAATTGCAGAAATTGTTGGCGGAGCTGAAGCAGTGGCTACGGAGTAGCCTGTAGGCTAGACATTGCCCTAGATAAAGAAAGGAAAATTATGGAAACAGTAAAAAGCACAAAAACTAACGGGAAAATTAGCCAGATTGTCGGTGTGGTTGTCGATGTAGAGTTCGATGGAGATAATTTACCGGCAATTTACGATGCACTAGAAATTGAACATAATGGCCAGGTTTTGTATTTTGAGGTAGCACAACATCTTAGCGAGACTAGTGTTCGTTCGATTGCCTTAGGTTCAACAGATGGCTTAAAGAGAGGTCAATCCGTTCGGGCTATGGGTACGCCTATTACTGTACCAATCGGTAAAGAGACTTTAGGCAGAATGTTTAATGTAGTTGGTGAGCCAATTGATGAAAAGCCAGCCCCAAAAAATGCCAAACAGGCTCCGATCCACCGTGAGCCACCAACTCTTGAAGAGCAATCTGGTCAAATAGAGATTTTAGAGACTGGTATCAAAGTTATCGATCTAATTTGTCCGATTGCTAAAGGTGGTAAAGTTGGACTTTTTGGTGGTGCTGGTGTTGGAAAAACTGTTTTGATTCAAGAGCTAATCGCTAACATTGCTAAAGAACACGGTGGTACATCGGTGTTTGCTGGTGTTGGTGAGCGTACCCGTGAAGGAAACGACCTTTATGAAGAAATGAAAGATTCTGGAGTTATCGATAAAACTTCACTAGTATTTGGTCAGATGAATGAGCCACCAGGTGCTCGTTTGCGTGTAGCTTTGTCTGGTTTGACTATTGCGGAAGGTTTTCGTGATGAAGGCAAAGATGTGCTGTTGTTCATCGACAATATTTTTCGTTTTACTCAGGCTGGAAGCGAGGTGTCTGCCTTGCTCGGTCGTTTGCCAAGTGCGGTTGGCTATCAACCAAACTTAGCCCAAGAGATGGGTGCTTTACAGGAGCGAATTACTTCTACCAAAACCGGCTCGGTTACTTCTGTTCAAGCTGTTTATGTGCCAGCTGATGACCTAACCGACCCAGCTCCAGCTACCACCTTTGCTCACCTTGATTCAACCATTGTGCTTAACCGAGCTTTAACCGAGCTTGGACTATATCCAGCTGTTGACCCACTTGACAGTAACTCTACGTTGATGGACCCAGAAATTGTTGGCGAAGAACACTACCGAGTGGCCCGCGAAGTACAACGTATTTTGCAGCGTTACAAAGATTTGCAGGATATTATTGCAATTTTAGGCATGGAAGAGTTGTCTGAAGAAGACAAGCAAACAGTAGCTAGAGCTAGACGTATTCAGCGTTTCTTGACTCAGCCTTTCCATGTAGCTGAACAATTTACTGGTAACCCAGGCATTTACTGTAGCCTTAAAGACACAATTTCTGGATTTGCCGAGATTTTAGATGGAAAATATGATGACAAGCCAGAATCAGCCTTTTATATGAAAGGCAGTGCTAAGGATATAAAATAATGTTAAATTTTGAACAAGCCGAGCAAGCGGTTGACAAAGCTATAGGAGAAATACTGCCAGAAAGCTATGGTGGATTTTCTCAACTTGTTGGCTTAATCGGTGGGTGTGGCATAATTGATTTGGCTTTGTCAGAAGGAGAAAGATAATGGCTTTACAACTGCAGATTATTCACTTAAGCGGTGTTTTCGCGGATAAAAACATCTTTCAGATCGATGTACCAACAACAGCCGGACCGATTGCTATAAACGAAGGTCATGTAGCTCTGGTTGGTGATATAAAACCCGGGATTGTTACTATTACCAACAAAAAGGGTGACTCAAGCAGCCATCTTGAGAATTTGGCAGTTTACGAAGGAACGGTAGAGGTGCTTAATAATGTTGTAACAATTTTGGTCGACGATGTTGATACACCAGATGAGATTTCTGAAGCTGAAGCCCAAAAAGCCTTTGATCGAGCCAAAGATTTGACTTCTAAAGCCGGTAAAGGCGTCGAACTAGCCGAAGCTCATAGCATGATGGACCGTTCTGCAGTGCGTTTGCAACTTGCCTCTCTAAAACGAAGACGTAAATCTTAAATAAATAACGGCTTGCAAATGAAGACAATGGCTTGTATTATTTAATTTTATTAAAGTATTAAGAACTATTAAGTAAGCGAGAAAAATATGTCAGCAGAATACCCAAACCCTCTACCAAATGAGGGTGAATCGACTAAACCACCTGTTACGGTTGAAACCATAGCTCCGGACGGCATTGGTTATGGTGATGGTTCAATATCTAGAACTGAAAGATTAAGAAGAGGTGACTTAACTCCTGAGATTGATAAAAAAGCTTCAGAAGCCGCAAGAAATCCACAGTGCTTAGTACCGGTATCGGAAGATGAAAATGGCGTTAGGTATCCTTTTGATATTTGTAGCGACGGTAGATGCACCTCTTGCATAGAAAAAATAGTTGATGGTAAAGTAGAGCAAGTAGACTTAGAAGAAGGACCTAGGTATCTATATAAATTGCTTGGTGGGGGTCTGGTAATGGCGACAGCTGGCCGGATTGGCAATGGTGCAAAGTACGATGAATTAATGGACTACCTCTTCTCAACTGAAGAAATATTAGACGTAAATCAAATCAATTTTGGTTTACATACTTCTACCCACAAACACGAAGGTCAAAGTGGTTGTGGAGCTATAGATAACTTCCCTGTTGTGCTGCAAAATGTTGTAAAGTATAAACAACAGATTGAAGGTACTCTGAAGGCACTGTTTGGGCAAGAGTCTTCTAGTTTACTGTTTCAAGAAAGTCTAAACAGCATTTTTGATGAATATGAGACTATTGTGAGTGATGCAGATTACCAAGAAAAAATCAAAAATTACAGAGGTGAAGATGTGGTTGGCAATGTTGCTAAAAAGGGTTATATTGTCAAAGAGCTTGATGGAGACCATAACGAAGTTAGAGTAGTGTTTAATATTGATGTCGATGGTTACACTATTGACCAGTCTTTTGTTAGGAAAGAAACAGATGATAGAACCCAAGTTTTTGTCGTAGATGTGCCTCGTATGAAAGAAATTGTTGATGATTTGTTTGATGAACCAGAACAGAAAACAAAGGCATTATTATCTATGATGGTTTATAGTTTGGCAACGGTTGCAACTCTAACGGACGGTAGCTTGCCAGTTGATAAAGTATACAAAAAATATCCTACTGCTAGTGCCGTAAACTTCAAAAACTCTAAGAAAAGTTAAAAGCTAAGCTTAGAATGAGCTTTTAGTATTTATAATGCTGGTTTTTGTTAAGTAAGTAAAAGTCTAATAAAATTTGCCAGCCAATTTATTGGTAATTACTTAAGTAAATCTTGAATGAATTGTTGTGTGCCGTTAAAATCTGGTTGGTATTTTGAAACATTTGGTAAATCGTAGTTGATTATCTTTTGGTAAACAATTTGTGCAAGTCTGGAAATTTCGTCGATTTCGTTTTGGCTAGGCGTATAGCTACGTATAAAATCTTTGGGGTTTTCAGCATCGAGGTAAATCATTTGTCCAATCATTTGCTTATTTTTGACATCAATCCGTGAATTATTTTGTAGTAAAATTGCATAAAAAATTAGTTGAGTTTTTTGTCGCCAGGCTTTGTTTGTAAGTGTTTTATTGGTTGTAGAAAAGCTGTGTAGGGGTTTCCCCGTTTTGTAGTCAGAAACAACTATTTCACTATTTAGCTCATCTATCCTGTCCAATTGTCCACTTAGCATAGCATCTCCTAAGTTTACGGGCTTTAAATTTTGTTCTGGTAAGCTGTCTTTTTTTAGTATCAAAAAATCACCATTAAATAATTTTTCTATTAAACTTTGTCCATGTTCAAGATATTTTTCGGTTTCATTAAAAGGTAACTTTTGATCATATAGTGATTTTTTGTAAGCTGCGTAAACTTTTTCGATATTAAAACTATCTTGGTTAGTTAGCTTTTGGGCTGCTTCAAGTGCAGCGTGGGCGGCTGTGCCGTAGGCCATGTAGCTAGACTTTGACTCTGGTAAACGTAGGATATTCCGCTCCACAAAATAATCTGGTCCACCACGACTTAAATCAAGAAAGTTGAGTAAGTGTGTAACACTCAAAGTGTAATTTTGTAACCGTTTTTTGAGCATCTCTTTCTCATCGGCAGCTTGCAAGCGAGGAAAACGAAGAGCATTTTCTAAAATTGTAATTGGTGAAATTTTATCTGGCCAGTCGTTTGGCTCCATGACAGAACTAATTATCTGTGATGGAGCGATGTTTTTGCCAAAGTTGTCATATTGGTAATTTGAGATGTAGACATTTTGTTTTGCACGAGTGATAGCTACGTACATTAATCTTATATAGTCATCTTCCTCGTCACCGTTAGCTTGCAGGGGTAAGTTAGCCGGACTGGTACGAGAATTGCTGCGTGGTGACCATTTGGACTGCACAGCGTCAATTATGTACACGTTATTGAATTCTAAGCCTTTGGATTTATGAACCGACAGTAGTTGTACGGCATTGCTGCCAGAAACAAATAATGATTCGTCACTAATAATCTCTTCATTAGCAATTTGTTGGTCAACGTAATTTACGAAATCCTCCAAGTTCGGCTGGTTTTGTGGGCTAAACTCATGCACCAAATCACGTAGATAATGAATGGCCGATAGTCCATTTAGGTATTGGTTGAAGTCATCGGGTGTATTTTTTATAAAGTGTTTGTTTAAAACGCTACTATGGTCATTGGGATTCTTTAAGCCTAAGACGTACTCTAGACTTACTACTAAGTTTTCATTAGCAACTATTTTGGCGAGTTCCAAAATATATTCAACGTGTTTTTTGTTTTCGGGCTTCTCGCTTCTTTCTAAACTGCCCAACCAATCAGGATCGTAATAATTTACGAGAGCCATTTGCCAGAGTTCACGGGCAGACAAGCCCCACATCGGATGCTTTAAACTTTCATGCAAAGAAACGTTAAGTTCATATAAGTCACCTCGGTTAATACTAGTGACTATTTTGCTCAGCAAAATTACCTGTTTTACAAGTGGCTGATCAAGAGTGTTGCTTTGCTGCTCGAAGCTTACTGGGACTTTTAGTTCAATCAATCTGGCCGCAATTTCGCGTAAGCTTGAGTTGTTGCGTGCAATTACCGCCGTGGTTTGGTCTTGGCTATAGTTAGTTTTTATGTGATGAGCCAAAGCTTCGTACTGAGAAATTTGTGTGTCAAATTGAAAGTATCTTTGCTCGGTGTTGTTTATATTATTTTGGGCGATTAAGTGTTTATTTAGCGATTTATCAAGATTGACGACTCGCACTTCGCAAAGCTCAATTACTTTTTGACTAAGGTCTAAAATGGCCTGACTTGATCGATAATTGTCAGTTAAAACTACAATTTCGCAGAACGGGTTATAATAATTTTTAAAATGAATCAAATTATCAAGTTCGGCTCCGTTGAATTTAAAAATTGACTGATCGTCGTCGCCGACAACCATAATATTCGGTTTGCCTTCGCTAGTATGATGATCAGCTACCAAATGTGCTAGTCTGAGCTGTGCGGCATTGGTATCTTGAAATTCATCGATCATAACATAGTTAAACCTTTCCTGAATGTCAGCCAGCATTGACGGATTATTTTCTAAAGCAGTTAGGACCTCAACCAGCATATCGGCATAGTCATAAAAACCACGTTCGTGCATAGTATTACGGTATTTTTGATAAAAATCAGCTACTTCTAGCCACCATAAATTTCTTCTCCGCTCATCATGCATACCTTTTTTGCCAGCTTCGGTTTTAATCCACCTACTCTTCCATTTGCTAGTATTTTGGGCTTTATTAGTATCTTCATCATCCTTGATTGCTCTAGCGAGACTAGATTTTATAACAGCTGCAAGGCTAGTAAGTGGTTTAATTAGTTCGTCAATTTCTTGCTCGGGCAATGCGTTAACCTTTTTTTGTAATTCTGTTAATTTTTTGTACGATAGTCTGTCATTAGCAATATCAGTAAGCTCAGGTTCGACTAACTCAATATAATTGAGGTTGGCGGAAATGACTGCTTTTAGTTTATCTGGGGTTAAGCCAGCTTCTTTGGCTAATTTTAGTGCAGTTTTTAGATCTCTTAATAGTGTATATTTGTTGGCAAATTTACTTGCAAGAGGTGAAGAAACTGGTAATTTGTCCAAGATACTAATAATAATCTCGTCGGCTACGGCGTCTGGTACAGCACTAAGTTTTGCGTTATTCCAAAAAGCGTCCGGATAAGCATTGATAATCTCGCTAGCAAAACTATGAAAAGTTTTGACATTAACTTTTGCTGCCTTGCCGCTAGTAATCTTAATAATTCTCTCGGTCATATTATGGACCGCTTTGTTGGTAAACGTTAAGCACAGAATATTGCGAGCATCCACATCGGTATTTTCTAAAATATAAGCCACTCTAGCACTAAGCAGTTGAGTTTTACCGGTTCCTGGTCCGGCAATTACCATTAGTGGACCCTCGGTTTTTTTAACAGCTTGTTTTTGCTTGTCGTTTAAATTGTCAAATATCTCCTCGAACATCTACTTATATTTTAGGTGTTAATGGCAAGTTTTGAAAGTTTAAAGTTATTGTTTGTGGCAGTCATCAAAGAGTGGGTTTAAACTTTCAATAATTCTTCGGGAGTTAAGTATTCATAAGCTAGGTCCAAAAATACTCCATTAGTCCAACCAAATCCAACTTGATGCGGGTAGATGCCTTTATTGGCTTTTTCATTAGGTGAAACAACGTTGTAACATTCTTTAAAAAAGCCGTTTTCTAAAAAGTAATCTAAATTAGTTTTTAACCATTTTCGAGCAATAATTTCGGCTTGTTCGTGATAACCATATTTTTTTAAGCCATCAACAACCCGCCAATGTAGCGGCGACCAGCCATTTGGGTAAGTCCATTGTTTATTGAATGTTCGTGGGTCATTATTGACTGGTGATGAAGTAGTAGCTAGTCCACCGGCGAAGTTAAATTTGTCTAGTTTGTCGATCAACTTCTGAGCTTGGGCGTGAGTAGCAACTTGGCAAGACATAGCATAATATGCTGCAAGTGAATAAACCTGCGACGGATAGCCTTCAGCGTAGTTGTAATCAAAATAAAAACCATCAGTCTCGTTCCACAGGATTTTATTTATGTTTGCTTGTCGATATGCAGCTTTCGATTGCCAAATGTCAGCTTTGTCTTCATCGCCGATTATTTGGTAGTAGCGAGCAAAATCTAACTCATATTTATGCAGTAAACAATTTAGATCTATTGGGATAAATGACAAGCATTTACCTTCAAAGCGTGTAGTCATGTCCCAGCCACTTTCGCACTCGGCTAGGTCGTTTAGAACATTTACGTCATAATAGCGGCTCAAATCTTCATAAACTTTACGATGATTTGGGTGAGTCGAACTGCACCAAACATTCTCATATTCTTTTCTGGCTACTTCCATGCGTTCTTTCAGCCAGACAGTATTCTTATTATAAGTTTCGTAAACTTCTAGAATGTAGCTTGTTAAGATTGGTGGTTGAGAGCGTGAGGTCATATAAAATCGGTTGGCGTTAGGAATGATATGAAATTTTTTCATCAAAAAAATCGAGTTTTCAAGCATACCTTCATCGAGCTGACTGTGTCCAGAACGCCTTAGTCCACGAGCAATAAAGTAACTGTCCCAGTAGTACATTTCCTTAAAAACAAATCCATCAATTTCCGTGACGCTTGGTACTACATATGGTGATGGTAACCCGATTATCGTTCCATCGTCATTAGTTTTGTCTATAGTTAGCTCGTACCATTTAAGTTCAATATGAGCAATTGCTTTTGATATTTCCTGGGCAGAAAAAGTAATTTTTTTGTCATCTTTCATTATAAGATTCTATCAATTTTACCCCCACTTAAGTCAACTATATTAGGTGTCTTTCTTAAGCATTTTCTTAGAATTAAAGGTTATATTAGGGGTAATTCGGATCACCAGCGTAAAAGGTAATAAATATAAGGAGAATCGAATGAAAAAAATAGATCATCAAGAAACAAGAAACCAAAGGCGTTTTCACTTGCAAAGACAAGCTCTATTTCGCAACAAGTACTCTCGCCAGGTAAAAAACTCACTTAGTTCAGTTAATAATATTTCAGCTCAAGAATTTTTTAATAATTCTGACGTACGTTATTTGAATGTCAGTGGTTTGTAGATAAATTTTTAGTATTTATTCGTAACGTAAAGCTTCAATTGGGTCAAGGCGACTAGCCTTAAATGCCGGGATAATTCCAGCAATCAGAGTAATCAATGATATTAAGCAAATGATTGTAAGGTCCATACCAGGTGTTAATTGTAGTAATTTTAGGCCCTCTACGCCTTTTAGAAATGTGTTTTCAGCAATTTTATTAACAGATATTTGGGCAATGTAGGCTAAGCCTAGGCCTATTAAGCTACCCCACATACCTAGTAGCATGGCTTCAATACTAAATAACCCAAAAATAGTTTTCTTCTTGGCCCCCAAAGCTCGGAATAATCCAATTTCACGGGTTCGCTCCAAAACTGCCATAAATAACGTATTAATTACGCCCACGATGCTTGCTAAAATTGCAATCCCACTAAAAGCACCTAAGCCCATTTGAACTCCGGTAACAATTTTGTTGAGTGTGTTATTGATGTCGGCTAAGGTATTGCCGCTAAACTTGGCGTTTTTTAGATTATTTTTAAAGTCAATATCGCTTATGTTGTTGGCTCTGCTAGCAAACATGTAATAAATATTTGGTTGCCCAAAAGCTGCTTGCTCTTTCGCGATTCTTTCAGAATCTTTCTGGCTTAACATTATTTGACTGTCAATTAAGGTGGGCTCATAAACACCTTTTATTACAAAATCCGCGGTTTTTTGTTCGCCATCTAGGTTTTTGTAAGTAGCGGTAACTTTTTTGCCAATTGCTTCGGTCGAAGAGTTAATCCCAAAAGCCTGCAAATATTTACGTGAAACGTTTATCTCTCCTGTGTCAGTTTGTTTTATTTGTTGGCCTGACACAATTTTAACCGGTACAACATCGAGCGTCATAGAAGATGTAAACACATATTTTTTGCTATCTTTGCCAGAAACGTAATCGAAACTTGGTGCGTAAGGAGTAACAATATTCTCTATGCCTTTGACTTGCTTTAATTTTTCAATATCGGCGGGTTTCATAAAAGAGCTAGAAAAATCACCAGAACTTGAGTTGGCAACGTTGGGGTCGTATTCTTTTGGCTCGGAGTTACTAAAACTACTGCCACTAAATTCGTTGGCACCTTGTTTAGTGATTTGATATACGTTTACATCTTTATAGTTGCCAAGCTGTGAGGCGATATAATTTTTTATACCTTGCCCAAGAGCCATACTGAGTGCTAACGTAAAAGTCCCGATTGAAATAGCTAAAAACGTTAGGGCTGTTCGAGTTTTGGAACGTGTTAAATTGGAGTTAGCAGTTTTAGCGACATCTATAAATCTCATTTTTCTACTCCTTTATTGTTTTGTTTGTCAGTAATAACTCGACCATCTTTTAGCTCAATTACTCGCTCACATCTGGCAGCAAGTTCACGGTCGTGAGTTACGATAATTAATGTATTTTTTGTTTTTTTGTTTAGTTCAAACAATAGATCAATAACTATCGAACCACTTTCGCTATCAAGATTGCCTGTCGGCTCATCGGTGATTAAGATGCTTGGTTTGGTCGAAATGGCACGGGCAATTGCAACTCTTTGTTTTTGGCCTCCGCTTAAATCATTGGCTTTATTTTTTGCTTTGTCGCTTAAACCAACTTTATCTAGTGCTTCCCTGCCTAGTTTGTTTCTGGCAGAAGTTTTCATGCCATTAATCTTTAGGGGTAAAACAACGTTTTCTAAAACTTTATCTTTAGGTTGTAAAAAAAACTGCTGAAAAACAATCCCAACATTTTCTCCTCGCCATTTATCGGTCTTTAGCTCGAAAATACTTTGGCCTTGATAAGTTATGTCACCGCTGGTTGGTTTATCTAGCCCAACCATAAGATGAAGCAAAGTGCTTTTACCGGAACCGCTTTTACCGATAATGGCGTTGGTTGTGCCTTCTTTAAAGCTTAAGCTTACGTCATCAAGAGCTGTAAAAGCCGACGATTTTTTTCCGTAAACTCGCGTAACATTTTTTATATCAAGCATAAATAATCAAAAATCTCCTTTTTAACTACTTAACATTTTCTGGGTTTTTAACCAAAATGTAAAGTAAATTTAATATTTCTTAGTAAGTTTGTAAGTAGCAATTGCAAAAATCAGTAAAAACGCCGCATAAAAACCTATTTCGCCGTATAACTCAATTTTGTAACCTTCGTTGAAGTTTATAACAAAATAAGCTACTACAACCGATGAGTAGACAATGGCTGAGATGATTCCACTAAACAAAATTACACCTTTTTTAGCTGTTGTGGCGGCTACCAAAATTGGTAAAACAAAAAGTAGCACAGCTTTTGATGCCATGCCTCTAGTGGTGTAGACCATAAAAGACGCTAATATTAAGTCCGCAAGACAAAGTAGCCAGACAATTTTATGCTGATAAAAGTTATGATTATTTAAACGGCTCACGTACCAGACTGTAGCGGCAACGACTATAAAGCCAGCAACCACAATCCAGCGTTTCATAACTGCTTCAGGTGTCATCAGCTTTGCAGCATCAAAAGCGATTAACTGAGAAATTAGCACTAAACCTAAAAATATGTGTAAGATAGCAATTGAGTTAATTTTAAGTCTTGTTTGGTTAGTTTTGTCTATTTTGGCCATGCTAATGTTTATTGTAGCATATCAATCTGTTAAAGCGTCTCTGCCAGTCCAAACATATTCCCAAGATTCAGGCTCGGGACCTTGCTGGCCAGCTCCTTCTGGATAGCTCGGTATCCAACCGCTAAGCTTAGCGTTTTTGTAGTTGTCTTTTTCTAGCCAGTTAAAACAAACACTGTTTTCAAATAACATATCTGGCTGGTTGTCGCATCTTATATCGACTGTGTAGCCAGTGTGGTGTCTAGAATAGCCCGGTATGGCTGTAGTTGCTAATATCTGGCTAATTTCTGTGTCAAATTTGCCAGATGCAACCCCAGTTTTATTGTTTAAAATTTGGCCAGGGACTCTGGACAAAAAAATATCACGCTGAGTTTTCGCATCTCTAAATGCAGCCGTTAAGCTAAGGTGTATAGAATCATTTTCGGCAGATTGTTTGAGGCTTTTCCAGTCTTCGGCAGCTAGTCTTTGTAGGAACATATCTGGTTCTTGAACTTTTATAAAATTGTTGGATACCGGGGCGTGTCGCCGTATGTAACCTCGAGCTTCAGCAATTTTTTGAATATGTCTATCAACTTCACTATCACCAGTAATTATAGAGTCGTCGGCAATGTATTTGGTGTTTGGATAATTGTATGAATTATACAAATTTCTAAATTCCTGTCCACTAAAAGTTTTAAGTTGCCCAGTCTTTGGTTTAGCTGTGATAACATTTTGATTAATGACTTGATTTGTTGATATTTGGACTTTATTTTTCTGTGATTTTCTGTAAACAAAAAAATAATAATAGGCACCTCCAGCAACTGAGCCAGCAATAACGAATACTGAGATCCATGTCAGAAGAGATTTGCTTTTCTTGTCTTTAGTTGCTAATTTTTGGTGCTTTGTAGCAAAAGTTCTTTGTCTATAACTATTTTTCATCTCTTTTATAGATCCATTATTGCATTTTTTAGATACGATAACCATATGAATTTTGGTATAATTAGATGTAATATAAAATTTTTGGAATTTTTGAGCTAAAAACTAGATGTCAAAAGATAAAGAACAAGATCAAAATGGGTCAGAAGGTGAGCTGCTTATTCCTCACGCTGGGCATTCTAATAAAACCAAGAAATCAAGGACTACTACACCGGTCAATGTAGAAAACCAAGCTCCTACACCTGAAAATCCAAAAAATGAAGAAGCTAAACCTGTAGAGGTGACTAATACGCCAGAGGCTTCGGTTGATACTTTGGAGGTCGAGAACCCACTAGGTGAACCAGAAAAACAATCTACTCCATCAGCCAGCATAGATGTTACTGAACGTAATTTTGGAAACCATCAAGTTCCACGAGACCTATATGGTATAGAGGATGACGTAGAAAAAGAGCTACAAAAAACTAATTTTACTACATCCCAAGTTGAATTAGACAATAATATTGTTGTTCCAGGTGGAGTTAGCGACAGATCACCTGATCCTAATAAGTTTTTTGGTAGTGTCTATAAAAAGCCACACCGCTCGGCTAATCCTTATTCGCATTCTCCAGAGAATTTTGCCCAACAACCTAGCGTCGCTCCAGCGGTATTTGGTAATATTGCCAAACAAGTCTCGTCTGTTCCTAATGCAGCTTTAAATATTCCTGGCAAAAAAAATCCGGTTTTGGGGTTTGTAAGTAATAATATGGGTAAACCCAGCGGACTGGTGATTATTGCTGGGTCTATTGCTGGGCTAATTGTCCTAATTTTGGTAGTTGTTTTTGCTGTATATCTGCCTGGCAAACCAGAAAATGTCTATAAATCTGGTCTTAAAAACACTTCCAAATCGTTGGTACAGCTTGAAAAAAACGTATTAAACCAAAAATATTTTGACTCTCTTGAAAAGCAAGAAATCAGTGGAACTTTTGAAAGTACAGCTACCTCAGATAATGTCAGTGGTATTATCAGGGGCAAGATTGATGGCAAAAAAGCCGCTCTAAAATTAGAAAGTTCTAATAGTGATGGAGCTGGAGGTAAGTTGGTATCGGCTGAGTACTTACTGAATCCAACTGATCATTATCCTAATTTGTACTATAAAGCTACCGGAATGGAGCGAATTGGTGGCGAAAAATTTGCCCCAATGTCGCAAAATAATAGTAATAAATGGATTTTAGTTGATCAAGCCTACTTTAAGTCGTTAGATGCAAAATTTAGAAGCATCGATAATACGAGCGAATTTGGTAATTTATTTGATTATTCCACCACAAGTAACGATTTTTTTATCAATAACGGCAAAGTTATTTCAACTAAACTCCAAGGATACTTTTTTACGGAAGGTAACCCAAATTCAGTACTTGTTTATGACAAGTTTTTAGGCAAAGAGAATGTGGATGGTAAAAACCTATACCATTATCAGATAAAATTATCTAAGACTAATTTTAATTCTTACTGTAAAGAAGTCGTTGAGGGAACTACTTCTCAAGAAACCTATGCTGGAAATACTAGCAATGTTGATGATGTACGTAATTCTCTGATGGCCAAATGTGATATTTGGTCAGATAATATAGTTGACGAGCAGCAGAATCACGACATCTGGGTTTCTAAAGGGGGTATTGTGAATAAGATTAAAATTAATAATAGTTTGGGCGGTTATTCGGAATACGTACTTAACTCGTCTGGTAATAAGTTAAGTATTGGCTATAATTATCAGTTTAGTTCAGATACTTTTGTTGATAGCTATAACTACACCATAGACTACAAAACTAAGCAATCAAGCATTACTTATAACAATAAAAATCCTAGTCAGTCAAAAAGTATTTTGTATATAAAAATGAACTTAAAGCCAACTCAAAATGGCATTGATAATTTAAGTCTGCCAAAGCCAGATTTATTATTGAAAGACATTCAACCAATTGAATCTCATACTGTCTTGCCGAGTCAAAAACCCTCTACTAATCCATCCGATATTCCAGACGGAATAGAAAATATTTACTAAGCATTTACGCCAAAAAGTCGCCCAACATAATAAGTGATAATCATAGCAAATACTCCACCGACAATTACTCTCATTGTAGCTTTTCGACGGCTGGCTTGACCCAATGTAGCACTAACGTAGCCAGTGATAATTAATGCAATAATAACAGCCACAAAAGCGACAGGCACTCGCCATTTAACAGCTGGTAAAATTATGGCAATAACAGGTATCAAAGCACCAATCGTAAACGATAATGCCGAAGCGATCGCAGCGTGAGTCGGATTAGTTAAATCATCTTCGGCAATGTTCATTTCGGCATCTAAATGAGCCTTGATCGGGTCATGTTCGGTTAATTCAACCGCAACTTGATTAGCTGTTTTCTTGCTCAA
>CAZTQB010000012.1:0-13049 GCA_964615775.1 uncultured Candidatus Saccharibacteria bacterium
CCCACGCTTTCGTGCCTTAGTGTCAATAATAGACCAGTAGCCTGCCTACGCCATTGGTGTTCCTCCTTATATCTACGGATTTCACTCCTACACAAGGAATTCCAGCTACCTCTTCTATATTCTAGCTTAGTAGTTTAGATAATGTGAGTATGGTTGAGCCACACGCTTTCACTACCTACTTACTATGCCACCTACGCAACTCTTTACGCCCAGTAATTCCGGATAACGCTTGGATCCTCCGTATGACCGCGGCTGCTGGCACGGAGTTAGCCGATCCTTATTCATGATCTACCGTCAAAATCTTCAATCATAAAAGCAGTTTACAACCCGAAGGCATTCATCCTGCACGCGGCGTTGCTCCATCAGACTTTCGTCCATTGTGGAAAATTCCCTACTGCTGCCTCCCGTAGGAGTCTGGGCCGTGTCTCAGTCCCAGTCTGGCTGATCATCCTCTCAGACCAGCTAAAGATCGTCGCCTTGGTGAGCCATTACCTCACCAACAAGCTAATCTTACGCAGGCCGTTCCCAAACCGCCGTAGCTTTACTCCTTAGAGCACATGCGGTATTAGCTACTCTTTCGAGCAGTTATCCCTCAGTTTGGGGTACGTTCCTACGTGTTACTCAGCCGTCCGCCGCTCGTGTATCCCCGAAGGGACCTTACCGCTCGACTTGCATGTATTAGGCACGCCGCCAGCGTTCATCCTGAGCCAGGATCAAACTCTCCAAAAAAGATAGATAAACTATCTATAAGGTTTAGAATTTGTTCATAGCATCAGATAAATCTGACTTTATTACTATATTAAAACAATTCAATACCCTGTTTTTGGTACAGGGTAGAATCGACGTTGATTTGCACTTAATTAAATTTTTAATGTTCTAAATAGATCTACCTTTTTTAGGTCAGTGAATATAACACTCGCAAAAGATCTTAACTAATCTTATACATTCTATATCTGTTTGTCAACTATTTATATTGTAATAAATTCAACATAGAGATTATTAAATTTGAAACACTTTATTTAGAATCTTCAACTTCGTCTAGCTCGCTATCTTCTACTTTATTAACTAAAGCAAGTGATACAACCCGATCACCTTCATTCAACCGCATTATTCTCACACCTTGAGTAGCCCTACCTAATGCTGGTATGTCATTAATCCCAAGCCTGATTGTTTGTCCGTTAGAAGATATTAGAATCACTTCCTGCAAATCTCCATCTAAGCGTTTTACGCCTACTAGACTACCTGTCTTGGTATTTACAACTGCCGATCGAATACCTACTCCACCTCTTGCATGGGGAGTAAACTGGGCTACTTTAGTCCTTTTGCCGTAACCAAACTCACTAATTACAAATATACTAGCCGTATTCTCAACCACATCCATGCCGATTACTTTATCATTAGCCCTAAGCCTAATACCTCTCACGCCTCTAGCTACTCTTCCTGTGGCTCTAACGCCCTTCTCGTGAAACCTAATTGCTTGACCTTGAGAAGTAGAGATAACTACTTCATCATCTCCAGAAGTTTGCCGTATCCATTTCAACTCATCGCCATCATCTAAATTGATAGCAATTAGGCCTGAACTTCGAACATTTTTGTATTGCTCAAATGAGGTCTTCTTAACTACACCTCTTACGGTACACATAATTAGGTTCTCTGCTTCTGTTTGTTTACTTATATTAATTACTGTACTAACTGTCTCTTCTGGCTGAAGCTGCAAAAGATTAACAATCGCCAGACCCTTAGCACTCAAATTAGTTGCTGGAACTTCATATGTCTTGATCCTAAACACTCTACCTTTATTGGTAAAGAACAAAAGATAGTCATGCGTAGATGAATTAACAACACGTTCTATAACATCTTCTTCGCGAGTAACCATACCTCGCTTGCCTTTGCCTCCACGATTCTGTCTCTTGTAATCAGCAACGGGACTACGCTTAATATAATTACCCGATGTTAGAGTAACAACAACTTGCTCGTCGGGTACAAGATCTTCATCACTCATTTTCCCAAGTTCATTTGGCACAACTTTTGTTCGCCGCTCATCACCATATTGCTTCTTAATATCTGAAAGTTCTTGCTTAATAATTGCCAAAATCTTCTTTTCACTAGCCAAAATAGCTTCTAACTTAGCAATTATCTTCATAAGCTCAGCTAGCTCATCCTCTATTTTTTTTCGCTCTAGTCCAGCCAGAGTTCTAAGCTGCATGGCCAAAATGGCCTTAGCCTGAATTTCGGTTAATTTAAATTTCTTTATTAGGTTTTCTTGAGCCTCTTCAGTTGTTTCGCTAGCTCTAATTATACTAATAACTTCGTCAATGTGATCGAGAGCAATCTTCAAACCATCTAATATATGAGCCCTAGCTTTAGCCTTTTTAAGCTCAAACTCAGTACGACGACGTACAACAATTTGACGATGCTTAATATGCTCACTCAAAATATCTGAAAGCCCTAGTACTCTAGGCTGGATACCGTCGACTAGTGCCATCATATTAAAATGAAAACTAGACTGCAAAGGAGTTAGTTTATATAGCTGATTCAGTATCTTTTTGGGAAAAGCGTCCTTCTTTAGCTCAACAACTATTCGTACATCACCTCTGGCACTTTCATCCCTCAAGTCACTAATACCAGTTATCTTTTTATCCTTAACGAGATCTGCAATCTTCAAGATCAAGCTTTCTTTATTTAAAGAATACGGAATCTCAGAAATTATAATTTTCTGACGAGAATTTTTATTCTCTTCAACTGTTGCAACGCCTCTGTTAACTACTCCACCACGACCAGTCGCATAAGCATTTTTTATAGACTCCTTGCCATAAATAACACCACCAGTTGGGAAATCCGGACCTTTCACATAATCCATCAGTTCATCTAGTGATATCTCAGGATTATCGATCATGGCCATCTCTGCATCTATAAGTTCCGATATGTTGTGGGGTGGAATATTAGTAGCCATACCTACTGCTATACCTAGCTGACCATTCAAAAGTAAGTTTGGTAACTTTGCAGGTAATACTGTTGGTTCCTGCAATCTTCCGTCGTAGTTCTCTCTAAAATCTACAGTTTCTTTATCTATATCAGCTAAAATTTCATCAGCTAACCGCTCCATTTTTGCCTCAGTATAACGCATAGCAGCAGGCGGATCACCATCCATGCTACCAAAGTTACCTTGACCATTTACTAGCTTATAGCGCATTGCCCAAGGCTGTGCCATTCTAACCATCGAGTCATAGATCGATGCGTCACCATGAGGGTGGTAATCACCCATCACTGCACCCACTACTGTTGCACTCTTACGAAACTTAGCACTACTACGCAGTCCATCGCGGTTCATAGTAAACAAAATTCTCCTATGTACCGGTTTAAGCCCATCTCGAACATCTGGCAAAGCACGATCAATAATCACACTCATCGAGTAACGCAAGTAGCTATCTTCCATAACATCTTCAACAGTTCGTAGCTCTACGCTTCGAGAATGGTCAGTGTCGCCACTTATTTCTACTACAGGAGCAGATACATCTGTTTCGTCAATATCTGGTTTATTAATATTATCTAGTTTTTCGTCTTCCATCTTAAATATCCAAGTCCTTTACAAATTTTGCGTTTGCCTGAATAAAGTTTTTACGCAACTCTACCTCTGTACCCATAAGTTTATTGAAAATACTATCAGCTTTTTCTGCATCTTCTACTTTGACCTGCACAAGTACTCTTTTTTCCGGATTCATAGTAGTCTCAAAAAGTTGCTCAGCATCCATTTCACCCAAGCCCTTATACCTTTTTTGCTCACTAAAGCCTGCTTGCCTAAACTTTTCTTGGGACGAATCTATAACTACGCCTTCATCTTTGCGTCTTGCTATCTCTTGATCCAGCCTAATGTTTAGTTCAGACTCATCATAAATAAACGTGTTTTGCTTCTTGCCAGACCGAACTAACTCAAATAAAGGCGGCTTAGCTAGATACAAATGCCCACCGTCAACGACCTCTTTCATGTATCGAAAGAAAAATGTCATCAGTAGTGTACTAATATGACTACCGTCTACATCGGCATCAGTCATAATTATTATCCTGTCATACCTCAGGCCACCTATATCAAAAGAGTCCTCAATTCCTACACCTAGTGCTTTAATTAAGCTAACTATCTCATTATTTGCTAGCATCTTATCTAGTCTCGCTCGCTCGACATTCAAAACCTTACCTCTTAGTGGCAAGATTGCCTGAGTCCTACTGTCACGTCCGCTCTTAGCTGAGCCACCAGCCGAGTCACCCTCTACTAGGTATATTTCAGAGTCTTTTGGATCTTTAGATGAGCAGTCTGCCAACTTACCTGGCATACTAGCACCTTCAAGTATTCCCTTTCGCAAGATACTATCTCTTGCAGCCCGAGCAGCTTTTCTTGCTCTGGCCGCTAGTAGTGCCTTACCGACAATCTTCCTTGCAACTGCTGGATGCTCTTCTAGGTAGTAGTTGAGGTACTCGTTCAATACTGTCTCCACTTGACCCCTAGTTTCAGGGTTACCTAGCTTATTTTTAGTTTGACCCTCAAACTGCGGATCAGATAACTTCACTAAAATTACAGCTGTTAAACCTTCCCTAGTGTCTTCTCCGGACAAGTTGTCTTCTTTTTCTTTGAGTAGACCATTCTTCCGTGCATAATCATTTATGACTCTTGTTAGAGCAGATCTAAAGCCAGTTAAATGAGTTCCACCATCGGGGTTAAGAACGTTATTAGCGAAAGCTTTTACGGTTTCATTATAGGTGTCGGCATATTGTATAGCCACTTCTATCTGAGCATCGTCAATTGTTTTATCAACATAAAATATGTCATTATCTACAACATCTTTTCCCATATTAAGGTGTCGAACATAAGATTTTATTCCACCTTCAAAATAAAAGCCATATCTTTTACCCGACTTTTCGTCTTCAATAAATGTCTTTATACCTTTGGTTAGGTACGCTGCATGCCTAAGTCTATCAAGTACAGTTGTGTAGTTAATTTTTGTTGTTTCAAAAATGGTTTCATCGGGATAAAAAATTATCTCAGTACCAGTTGCTGTAGTTTTACCTACAACTTTAAGCTCAGTTTTTGGCTCCCCACGCTCATACTTTTGTTCATGAATCTTGCCATCTTTATAAACTCTGACAATTAGACTACTAGACAATGCATTAACGACACTAGAACCAACACCATGCAAGCCACCAGATACCTTATAGCCACCACCACCGAATTTTCCACCAGCGTGCAAAACCGTTAATACAGTCTCTACTGTACTCTTGCCTGTCTTTTCATGTACATCTGTCGGTATACCGCGCCCATTATCTCGTACTGCAACACCCCCATCCTTAAGTAGCTTCACTGAAACTTCATCGGCAAAACCAGCTAATGCCTCATCAACACTGTTATCGACAATCTCCCATACTAAATGATGCAGACCCTCGACACCAGTACCGCCAATATACATTCCAGGACGCTTACGTACCGGCTCCAAACCTTCCAGAACCTGAATAGAACTAGAATCGTATTTTTTTTGTTCCAACACCTTTTCCCTCTCTCCTACTAAAATAAGAGTGACAAAAATCACACTTTATATACACAGTAACATGCTTTTGGTGTGCATAATTTACTCTCATGTTATTTTAACAAAAACACCTAGGAATATCAATTAATAAGCTACTAGAATCGGTAAAATACCAAATTTTATTTTGATACTTGCGTGAACACATAAAAACATGATTAAATAAACACATAAACTAACTAAATAAAAAGATAAAAATTATGTTCAATAAAGTAATCAATAACTTAAGTATCCACCCAAGTAGCTTCAGTCAATTCAACTTTTATATGAATCGATTAAAGCAAGAAAAGTCGATAAGAACTATTGGTATTGTATTCATTATTCTTTCAATGTTGGTTCAAATATTTGCAACTATGCTACCAAGTGAAAGATCTTTCGCAGCCTCTGCAAACGACATAATCCAAGGTGGTGTAAGCACAAAAACTCAACTTGTTAACATATGTCGTGGCAACGCCCAGATAAGGGCAATATACGCACGTTTTGATGTTTCTTGTGACCACATTGCTAGCGGCACAACAACCGAAACCACTATTAGCTCCACTGCTTATAATTTTTGGAGTGTCGGTCGCACTCCTTTAAGCAGTAATGGAATAAGTAGTGATGACTGGGGCGAGGTAAGAATCAGTGCTGGTGGTATAAATATTTACCAAAGACCTCTTAAGGCCTGGGGCAATGTATCGTACAAAGCTTTCAACGTTAAAGCTAACGGTAAAAACTACTGGATCATAAAAGATTGTGGTAACATCACAACGATTGGTCCATACTCTAGGACTCCCGATCTACAAGTCAAAAAAGAGCTAGCCAGTCCATCTCAGGTAAAACCAGGCGATACTGTTCATTACAGGATACATTATAGAAACCCGGTTGATGAATCGGTCGCAGTAGACTTTCGCCTAAGAGACTTGCTTGACTCTAGGCTACAACTAGTTGGCATGGACGGCAGAAACGATTTTATCGACAATGACCCAGTACAGAACCTAAAAGGACTCGGCGGTAGTAGTGAATTTAGAACAATTAACCTAGTTGCTCGCGTAAAAGATAACACACCAAATGGCCAAATCTGTAATATAGCGAGAGTAAGTGCTGATGTTGTAGGGACCAGAGACTCAAACAATGTTTGTATTACAGTCGTAAAACCAACAACTCCAACACCGACCCCCACACCTACACCCACTACAACTCCTACGCCAACACCTACCCCGACACCAACACCAATGTGTACTGTCCCCGGGAAAACACACTTGCCAGCAGATAGCCCAGAATGTAAGCAAGATACTGCTCAAGGTGTATGCGTACTAACTACTTCTTTTATTGACAACCAAAATAAAGACTTTAAAGTTACTACCAAAGCAACAGTTGAAGGTAATACTAAAGTATCAAAATATACTTATAGTATTGATGGCAGCCCTGCTCTAAGTCGTGAAGCAGTAACAAGCTCTTTAGAGAATGAGCAAATATACAAAGGACTAGCCAAGGGTGACCACAAGATTCAAGCAACTGTACTATTCACAAACGGAACTCAATCCGTAAGTAAGACTTGTGTTGCTGAAGTTACAGTGGCTGAAGATGCTCAAGTATCGTTATCGAAAATGGTTAGCAGAGGCGGAACAGATGTGAATGGTAAACAAGTAAGTTCAGGAGATACACTAGTATTCAAGCTTACAACAGATAACATTACCTCTAGTGCTTACAAAGACTACGCTGGAAGCGACTACTTTGGAGATGTTCTTGACTACGCAGATATCGTTGACCCAGGAGAATTGACTCGTCAAGGAATCACCTTAACACCTGATAAATATTTAAAATGGACAGTAGCCAATATTAACGCTAAAGAAAAGGACATTAAAACTATTACCGTCAAGGTTAAGCCCATCACCCCTTCGACCAACCGACCTTCAAACATCTCTAGTGAATATGACTGCATTATCTCCAACAAATACGGCAACCAAGTGACAATGAGTATGAAATGTCCACTAGTAAAAAGCGTCGAAAGCCTAAATGGTAAGATGCCTGACACTGGTCCTGGCACAACTGCTGCCATAGGCTTTGCTGTGACTGTATTTGCTGGCTATTTCTTGGCACGAGCTAGATTACTGGCTAAAGAATCTGACATAATAAGAAGAATATATCAACAAACTGCAGGAGGTATTTAGTTATGGGTGAGCAACTAAGATACGGTCACGAAGAAGTAGAAAATAACTTCAACCAAAGAAAAAACGATGAAAAGCTAAGAGCAATGCATGAAGCTGCTGCGAATAAACACGAAAAAGATGAAACACGAGAAAAACTAGGTCAAATCCATGAGAAAATTGAAAGAAAAGCTAAAGAAAGCGAAGATTTAAAGCAAAAAATCGAAAAAGCCCACACTAAAGACCAAGATACTAACAAGCACTGGCAGCAATCTACACCAAGTGCTACCAAGACACTGCACATGGCTCAGAGACAGCTCAAGCCTGCATCAAGGGCCTTTAGTAAATTTATTCACAATTCTACGGTCGAAACTATTAGCGATGTTACCGGCGGCACCATTGCAAGACCATATGGCCTACTGTGGGCAGGTATACTAGCTTTTATTATTCCTTTATGTGTACTAATAATCTGTAAGCACTATGGCTATACATATAATGCATTTATCGCCATTGCATCATTTAGTGGCGGCTTTCTACTCGGGTTATTAATCGAATCTTTGCAAAAGGTTTTTGCAAAAAACCCTCATTAATTATGTTTTTTCTTCCTGATATGTAGCACACCTTCTGTCTCATTGAGGTTATTATCTTTTTGATTTTTATTTGATAACTCGCTAGGCTGTTTTGGTTCATTACTATAATCAGATAAACTAGAGGTGTTAGAATAATTAGTCTGGTTATGATGATTTGTATTATTTTTGCCACTAACATCACTCGGTCGCCCTACACTGTGACCCGAGGGACTGGACTGAATATTAGAATACTCAACGTTAGACTTAGGAGACAATTGGTGTTGATCCGGTTTCTGTTTCATGCGATAGCTAGTCAGAAAATCACTCTGTTGAGGTTGAGATATTAACGTGTTGCCACCAATTTGATTATAGCTATTAATAGTATTAGTGCTTTTAGAATGTTGCATACTAGCAGGTGTTGGCCCAGGGTTAGACTGGCTTGGAGTAGTATTAGTACTTGCAGGATTCGAGAAGCTACCACCACCAGACGACTGTTGCTGACGCTTGGACATCCATTGATCTAAAAACGAAGCATTGCTCGGCTTAGGGTTGGCGGAAGCTCGGTTTTGCGTTTCATTTAGTAATCCTGGTCCTGATTTTGTTTTAGTAGCAGCATTTACGTCACTAACACTCATTCTCTCAAAAATCTCTTTTTCTACCACCTGTCGAGGTCTACCAAACTTTACCGCAGACAGTTGTTTTAATGCATCGCCTAACTCTTTATTTGGACTACCTAATGGTGGTGCAGTAGCCATACTGAACGGCTGCGTTGGCACTCCTCCAATAAGAGTGCGGATAATCGTATTAAAGTTTGGTACTCTAAGCAAATCATCACCATCAAACAATGGTTGAAAATACCGACTCAGTGCCTCTATGTCATTCTGGCCAATCCTAAAACTAACTGTTGTACCGACATTACCAAATACAGCATCTCTTATTTCCTCTGTTAATTGAGTAGTAAATTGGTTAGCTACAATTAAGTTTAGACGGTATTTTCTAGCTTCCGACATAATAGTTGCAAACGAATCAGTTGAGAAGTTTTGAAACTCATCAACATATAAACAAAAGTCAACTCGCTCATCTTCGGGTATACTTGCCCGACTCATGGCAGCTGCCTGGAACTTCATTACAAATATCATACCTAGCAGCTTCGAGTTAAGCTCGCCTGTACGTCCCTTACTTAAATTAACAATCAAAATCTTCTTATTATCCATTATGTCGCGCAAATTAAATGAACTCTCTATCTGACCAATAATATTTCGCATCATAGAGTTACTCATAAATGCACCAAACTTACTTACAAACCAGCTAACTACTTCTCCACCATCGTTAGATCTCATAGAATTTGGAAATTCTTTCAGCCAAAAATCTAACACATTTTTATCTGTTACGTGTTCTAGCTTCTTGTTCAAAAACTCTTTGTCAACAAAGAGTTTTGGAATATCTATGAAAGAACCACCATTTGGGTCAGACATAATTGCCAATGCCGCATTCCGAAAAATATGATGATATCTAGGCCCAACAATACCTTGATTATTAGGGTCATACAGCTTCTCCAGCATGTTAATCATTTCTTGGACTACAAAGTCTCGCTGATCTTCGTTTTCAGCCTCAAATACGTTCAAGCCAAGTGGATAGTCCGTATCTGATGGACAAAAGTAAATCACATCTTCAGTTCGTTCTTTTGGAACCATAGAGAGTAGCTTTTCAGCCGTATCACCGTGTGGATCAATAAACGCAAAACCATTCCCCATTAGCATATCTTGTAGGGCCAAGTTCTCAAGGAAAGTCGACTTACCAGTTCCGGTTTGACCAACAACATACATATGACGTTGACGGTCGCCATGCTCCAATCTAATTGGCTTTTTTATGCCCCTAAAAAGGTTATAGCCAAGCAATAGCCCATGTTCAGGTACATTACGCGGCCCATCAACCTGCTTAGAATCTTGACGTGTTAGTTGAGAGGTTGGTATATCCTCTTGTTGTGGAAAATGAAATAAAGTTGCTAACTCTACCGAATTAAGAATATTTTTGTTATGACTCTGAGGGAAAGTCCTAAGTATGAATGATGTAACAAATTGACTTATGTCTGACGCAGTATTCCACTTAAAACCATTTTTACCAGGTAAATCAAATAGTGAAAAGCTAGCTACTACATTGCTCAACATGTCCTGAGATCGTTGATAAACGTTCGATGAAGAGATAATTTTAATTGATGTTTCAAAGCCGGGATGTTTAGTTTTTTCATCGATAGAATCCAAAATCTGTTGTTCATGTGACGACAATTTACTACCTGGAGGACTGTTACTGTCTTTATCAGATTGATCTTCCGGTGGTTTAACTAATGCACCAACTACTTGCCTAGCCCACCAGAAACTAAATCCAGCAGCACCACTACTTTCCTTTTCTCCCTTTCTTTTGCTAGTAGCTATACTGCTAGCCTGTTTAGACCAACCAGACTGAGCAGGACGTACCATTATCTGAATAGCCAGACCATCTTGCTTATCAAGTGCAGACATAGCATTCAACACTGACTGCATTGGGTCTCGTTTTATGTCATGATAGGTTGCAATAGGATAAGCGAACTTTTTCTTTAAAGTTAACTCACCTCCGACAGTTGCCGTAATACCGCCTGCTTTATTAAAAATATTATAGTCGGCAACTTCTTCTAATCGAGCAGAAGGATAAGCACTAACAACAGCCTGTTTAACAACCTCAATCAGGGTTACTGGCACACAAGCATAAAGATTCACGAACCCATGCTGACAAACAATCTCAAAACTCACATGCTTCTGACCATAAAAAGAACTCTTAAATCCACTCTGCAATGTAGATGAAATAATATTATAAATAAACTCTGCCTTTGAAATATTTTCGTCTGTTACATCCCTTATATCCCTTGAACCCACCTCAGTATCATCACTTGGCGGCGGCAAATGGATAAGCATCGTCACCATCTTAAGACCACGCTCATAATTCTTCTGGTTGCGAAGCGTTTTACGAGCTTGCAAAAAAACAATTGGACCAATAATTAGTCCAACGAGCAAAAAAGCTCCAATTACCATCAGTAAAATACCCACCTACTTGTCCTCTGCTAGCCTTACTGTCTTCCCATAACGCTTTTGCATATACTGAGCTTTGACTTTACTGATTTCTTTTTGCTGCGTATATGGGCTGTCTTGCGTAGAATTAACGATGTTTTGAACCAAATTTACCCATTCTTTCTCTATAACATCTACATCACTAGCATTGAGTCCACCTGCACCATTAACTGGCGGCGAAGGCACTGAGGCTAACTGACTATCATAACCAGGTTCTATTGCACCCTGGTCAACTCTATTTTTCGTAGTATCACCGCTACTAACATCATCGGCTTCATTCAAAATATCTGGGATATCACTATTCATAAGCTTTTTACCTCTGTCTATCTAAAGACATTATAGCAGACTCATATAAAGACTTACAGATGTTTTTTATATTTTACTGCTATAAAAATACGAAATTACAAGAATAAGTAAAACCAATACTGTATCACTCCAGGATAGTCCGCCAGATGACTGAAAAAGCAAAAATAATGCCGATAGAGTCCCAAGCAAAAAAGCTACAACCTTCACGCGTCTAGACCTCAGTAACTCTTTATCCCATAAGCCAGCAAGTATAATCACAAGTAAACTGATAGATAAAAAAATCAAAATAACCGGAAATACTAGAAGGCTTATAGAAAGGCTACTTGGGTTAGTTAGTGTTAAGAAAATAACAAGTGCTGAAAATGTGGCTAAAAAAGTTATCAAATATTTTTTCATTATAGATATATATGCATCATTAATTATATTAAGTTATTCTAATGTATTTCACTAAATAAAAATAATGTCGCCCAAATTTGAACGACATTATTTTTACGAAATATTTTTGGAGAGGATAATAAAACTGCTCTATTTTTTAAACTATTTAGCACTTATTATCCTAAGCTCCTGACTGACCGCTCACCATTGCTTTAGGCAACTTAGAGCGTTATTTTTGAAATGTTTTTGTTTTTAACATTTATGATTTAATACTACTACACAATTTATTTTTAGTCAATAGTTATTGTAGTTATTATATCTACATTAAGAAGTCATTCGTATATATTGCAAGTTGTTATAATTACAATATTAGTATTTTTTCACATATTTTGTTGTTATAAATACTGCTTAAAAATTCATCATAAGTTCTATAAATAGATTTTACTTGATTTATAATATCTACGATCTACAACAAACTTAGTGAGCTAGTTTTAGCTTTTTTGCTGTTTAAAAAATTACTACTTTTTTGTATAAAAAAATTATATATTTTCATACTTATTTAGTATTTATTAATCATAATAAAGCTACTGTCAAATACAGTAGGTTGTAAAGATTTTTTAAAAATTGTGTTTTAAAAATTAAGGTTTTAACTAACAATAGCTACATTTGGTTAGTATGAAAAAGATGCTATTTTACGTATTTTATTTTATAACCTTTTTTTAATATTTTGATATTTTTAACAAACTATGGGTCTGTGTTTTTGAATATTTTTATATATTCTAATTAAAAACTTTAAATAGCAAAAAATTCAAATTTCTGTTAAAAACAGATTTCTAAAACTTTCTACTATATGAGTCATCTGCAGGTTCTAATTTTTATGATTTTAGACTCAGTATAAAATTCCCTACTTTAATTTTTAATTACGAGCTTCAATGACAATAAGCTTTTGTTTTTAAATTATTTAATATGGATTTTATAAATTAGGCTTCTGCAGAATAC
>CAZTQB010000013.1:0-10723 GCA_964615775.1 uncultured Candidatus Saccharibacteria bacterium
TAAGTCATCAATAGCTGCCTCATTAATAAATAGCTTTTTATATGAGATTACAAAAAAAGTAAATAAAGATAAAATTACAGCAAAATGCATGTTTCTTTTTGTAATAAATTTCCTATTATTACCCCCTGTAAAAGTCTTGGATAGAAAAAAGAAGCTAAAGCCTATAAGTACTGGAGCAGAATAGTACACTTTTGCATATATTACATTGTTTGGTATTGAATTTGAGTCAATAAAAAGACCAACACCTACTACCCATACTGCAATAGATGATGAAAAAACCAAAAATAAAAGATTCCTTATGCTTTTATAATTTGAAGTCAGTACAATTAGCCCAAGTACCAGGTTTATCATTCCAATAATTAACAAAAATATACCTAGTATGGACATGCAGTAATTATATCATCAAGCTAAATCTCTAAATACATGAATATTGTGTTAACAATATTAACTTATTCTTTTGTTATTTTCACTAAATTAAATACCCGACCAGACTCTTTTCCGGGCTGATATATCTCTACGCAATTACCAGGTATTCCAGCTCTCTCAAGTATTTTTAAGAAATCTAGTGTAGATCTCTGTATTATACCTTTCCACCCCAGTCCATCTACAACAAAGTCGGTCTGGTCACAATCGTTTCTCATATTTCCTGATAAAAATATTGACCCTTTTCTCATATTTTCAAAAACCAAACCATAGAACTCTTCAGCAGAAATCATGCCACTCCTTCTCATAATTTCCCTCTGTTTTTGCTCATCGTTGCTTGTAGCAAACTCTGACGGAATATATTCAGCAAGACCAATAGCCTCATATACGTCAGCTTGGCTGCTCGAAACTGCACCACGAAGAAAATCTCGACTCAACAAATTCCCTAATTTTGGATTAAATCTTAACTCTGACCCTGAAGAAACCAAACTTGACGAATAATATTCTGCAATCTTTAACGCGTTCTCATCTATGTCAAACCCATCGACAGTCACTTCTCCGCGACTACCCAATACCGCTAAAGCCGCTCTCATAACAGAAAGTCCAGTTCCACTTCCTAGGCTCGCTATCTTCAACTTTTCTGAATTATCTTGACCTTCTCGACCCTCTAGAAATTGTGCATACTTGTGAATCATTAATTCTTCCCAAGCTTCTCGCTCTATTACCGATCTACCGTCTTTTGATCCCCCCAATAAAGCACACATGACCTTTGTATTTTTTTCAAAATAAGGCTCGCCATTTTCATCCAAATAAACTGCACCTCCATCTAAATAAGGGTCAGCTACTGCCCTAATTCCTTCTGATGATGGCAATCTTCTGATCCAATCACCTAGTCCTTTGTCCATACTGATTAATGCCTGTGTTACAACTGTCGGCTTTTTGCCACCTTTTGAACGCTGTATATCAAGATACGTAAGCTCAGGATCTCCACTGTCTTTATTTACTCTTGAAATTGCAATTGTATCTTTTATTAACTTCTCGGCGGCTTTTGCAACTTCTGGATTCATTTCAGCAAAAGGATGATTTGTTGTATAGACGTATGTTGTTTTTGGCTTCCAGCCCGTTTCAGTCTCGACATCATCACTAACATGAAAACTTATTCCCATTGCTTTCTCGCTTGGGTCGTTCAACTCTTTAATTTGCCTAGACTCAACTTCATCAAGAAATCGGCAAGTTATACTACCCATATATTTTTCAACAAAATCAACTGCCTCCCTTGCTTCCCTTCTTGGAAAAATTTCGGGATTTTCTGGATAGTTTTTTATTGTTTCTAGACTAGTAGACATAAAATTCCTTTTAAAAAAATCTTGTTAATATTTTGGAAAAATATGAACAATTATTTCATTAATCGATATAGTAACACTTTATAGTTATTTTGTCAATGTTATTTTTATTTTATATTTTTCAATTAAAAAAACTCATACGGAGGTTTTCCGTATGAGTTGATCTTCTAAATTGCCATTAGCTAAAAAATATTTTTTAGCTTACTCTAGTAAAATAGCACAAAAAACGTAAAAAGTAAATACAAACTACTAACTTTAGCAATTTAAACCCTAAAATTATAATGGTCAGGCCATTAAGAGATTAGATGAGTAGCTGATTTTTTAGTTTTTTTACTTTATGCGACTGAGGAGGCAATTTGACCGACAAAAGACCCTCTCAGGTAACTGTATGGCTAAACTTGCTAAGACAAGTCGTAACTTGCTCTACTGCAGTAATATTGACAAATAGACAATAATTCAATAATGTATATTTTATATTAAATTAGACAATTAGGTAGTTATGAAAACGATTGAAGCTTATCATCAAACCCCTCAGCAAAGCCAAGAAGCTAGAGGAGAATCTAAAAAAATACAATTATTTGGTAGAGCGATGGCAGCTGCAGCTACTGCTACAGCACTGATTGTCCCAGCCTATGCTCAAGCAGTTAGACCAACACGAATTCCGGAGTCAGGCATGCATCCAGAGCCGACTCTGCCTTTAAGAGACGAGAGCGGAAAAAGCATTGGCTCTGTAAAATATGAAACTAGTGGGTCGATGTCCTACCCATACTTTAGTGCTAATGTTATTGTAGAGGCCCCGAAAACATATGAAAGTTTTTTCTTAAGACAAGTCCAGTCGACTTTAGTAGAGAAAAGAAATGGTCAAAAGTGCTTCAAGATTAATGTACGTGAAACAGATGATGCTACCGTATATAAAACTAGTAAAACATCCAAGGTAATCCTGCTAGGACTATACGAAAAAGAATTTGATGTAGGTGACAGAATTTTAGGACATACGTTTTTCTATAATGTAATCGCTACTAGATACGGTAAACCAGTCCCTGGCAACTTATTCAAAAAAACAAAAGATAGCTACGCAGAATCAGTTTTGGTAGAAGAAACTGATTATATAAGCAGGTTTGGCCGTAAATTCCCTGAGTGCAGAAAATAGCCAAAAACCATAGCTTAATTAGGTACTATAGATAAGTAAAAATAGCAGTGATTATTAACCGTTAGAGTTGGTGTTGAAGTTTACGAATTGGACGTAGTAATTCCAAGCTTGCTTGTCAGTATCGCTAAGTTTTTGAGCTTTTTCTATCCAGGCTTTGACTGTTGATTCAGATATACTAACTTTTTGGCCAACAGCTAATTCTGGTGAGCCAGCTTCTTGGGTCATGCCTGTTTCGGCAAAGATTATTTGACTACCTGCAAGATTAACTTTGTGGTTGATACCGTAAGTCTGGATAGCTTTGCGAGCTAAAACACTATACGAATCATCTGCTTTAGTAGTATAGTCGTAGTTTTTTGGCTGCGACTGAGGAGTAGAAGTAGATGAGTTGTTTTGAGTATCTGTGCTTTGGGCTGCAGTAGATCTTTCTGACATTCCAGCTAGCAAAACAAAAGTTGCTACAACAAATGTTAAGGTTAGTATTTTTTTCATATTACCTCGCTTCGCCCACCTTAACTTTAATTAACATAACTATTTTAGCACATAATATGGGCATCATGTTCAAAATATGCTATTAAATTGACTATAGGTTGGTTGGTGGCTATTCTTTAAGTAGGTATGTCTGATAAACCGATGCTAAAAGTACTGATTGTAGAAGATGAGTTGAGTATACGAGAAATGTATGCATATAAACTAAAGGCGTCTGGGTATCAAGTGATTACGGCCGAAGATGGACAAATTGGCCTAAATCAGGCAAAAAAACACTTGCCCGATATTATATTACTAGATCTACGTATGCCCCACCTCAGTGGTGACAAAATGCTAGAAAGACTCCGCGAACACGAATGGGGGGCAAATATGCGAGTAGTTGTGCTAACCAACATTAGTAAAGAAGAAGCTCCAAGCATCTTGAGATTTTTGAGTGTAGATAGGTACATAGTCAAGGCCCACACTACGCCAGCCGAAATTGTCAAAATCGTTGATGAAGTACTTGAATAGTAAAAAATCTGGTATAGTATGGTTATGGCTAAAATTGCAATCATAGAAGACGATTCTGCTATCAGCCAGATGTACAGAATCAAATTTGAGGCTGAAGGCTATGATGTAGAGACTGCCGAAAATGGCAAGCTAGGTTTGTTGTTGATCGAGAATATGAAGCCTGATATTGTGCTGCTAGATCTAATGATGCCAGAGATGAACGGCCAAGACATGCTAGAAAAGTTACGCGAGACCGAAGATGGCCGAAACATGAAGGTTATCATTTTGACCAATGCCGGCGAGCAAGAAATCCCCGAAAAAGTCCGTGGATTAGGTCCGATTGCCGTAATATTGAAAGCCGACATGACACCACGTCAGGTGGCTGATTTAGTAAAAAAACACCTAGAAAACTAACCAGAACAGCTACTTTTTGTGAAACATGTGTTTGTTGCGAGTAATTACTTTTTTGTCTAGATTATTACTAATATAAAATATTTTCTATAAAAATCAACTTTTGATGATTTCTCGTGTTATACTTGACTCATTATGAAAGTTGCTATTGTTGGATTTGGGATCGAGGGGCGGGCAAGTTATAGCTATTACCAAAAACTTGGTGCTAATTTGACCATCTGCGATAGGCAAAAAATTAATGATTTACCAAAAAATACCAAAGTAAAACTTGGCAACGACTGGAATAAAAATTTAGACCAATTTGATGTGATAGTGCGAACTGCCGGGATTAATTCTAAGCTTTTAACAGATGAAAACCCTGGTATTGAATCAAAAATTACTACGACTATTAGTGAATTTTTAAGAGTTTGTACTAGCAAAAATATAATTGGCGTAACTGGTACCAAGGGCAAAGGCACCACTTCTACGCTGATCAGCAAAATAATCGAAGAACATGGCAAAAAAGTACTGCTAGCTGGCAATATTGGTCGCTCGCCGATAGAGTATATTGATAAAATTACAGCCGAAACCTGGGTTGTATTGGAACTCTCCAGCTTTCAGCTATCAGACATACAATACGCACCTCATATAATGGTTTGTTTAATGGTTGAACCAGAACATTTGGATTGGCATGATGACACAGCTGATTACTACCAAGCAAAATCTAGAGTTTTTGCTTTACAAAATCGCGACGATATCGCAATTTATTTTGCAGGCAATAATAACTCTAAGCAAATAGCTTCTAATTCTCGTGGTCATAAAATCCCATTTTTTACTCCACCAGGAGCATATATCGACAACAATAACGTCATAATTGACGACAAAATCATTTGTCAAACATCTGAGATCAAGCTTTTAGGTAAGCACAACTGGCAAAATGTCTGTGCTGCGATAACTGCCGGGTGGCAAGCTGGTTTTCGTGATGAGAGAAAAATCCATAGTGTTATAACAACTTTTAGCGGCCTGCCATTTCGCCTAGAGAAAATACGCGAGCTAAGAGGAGTTACATACTTTAATGATTCTTTTGGAACCACTCCAGAAACTACTGAAGCAGCTATAAAGTCCTTTAGCCAGCCAATTGTTTTGATAGTAGGCGGTTCAGACAAGGGCATATCTTTTTGTAAATTAGCTGAAACAATTGCTAATTCGACAGTCCGCAGTATTATTGCAATAGGAGTAACCGGCCCGTGGATAGCCAAAGAGGTAAAAAAACTGAACTTAGACATTGATATCGTTGAAAATTTGACTAAAATGGACTCAATGGTAAATAAAGCTGAACAATTAGCTAAAGCTGGTGATGTTGTTTTATTGTCTTGTGGTTCAGCTAGCTTTGGATTATTTAAAGATTACAAAGATCGAGGTAATCAATTTAATCAAGCTGTTGAAGCACTGTCTTAAGTCGACTCATAATTGCATCTTCTGGCTGCAATATTTTTGCCCGATTAGACGCACACTTCTTTATATCTTTATCTATCCAATGATAGTGTGTACAACCTAAAACTATCACATCAGCTTTTTGCTCTAATACATCTTCTATTGTTCTTTGTATTTCAATGGAGTCTAGCTCATTTTTTTCAATCATTTCTGCCCATTTACTACAATCTGGCTCTAAAACTATAATATTTTTTGCGTATGCATTTTTGAGTTGTTGATATCGGCCACTTTTTAAAGTTGTAGGTGTAGCACAAACAGCAATTACGTTAGATTTGGTAATCTGGCTGGCTGGCTTAACCATTGGCTCAATACCAATAATAGGTGTATCGATTAACTGTCTTAAGTCATTAATAATCGTGGTGGTTATGGTATTACAGGCAACAACAATGACATCACACCTTTTACTTAAATCAATCATTATTGGCACTACAAGCTTAAGTAAATCTCTGGGAGATTTACTGCCATAAGGTAAGTTCTGTGTATCGGCTCGGAAAATAACCTCTAAATTTGGAAAATTGTGCCTAACTGCCTCTGCAACTGACTTGCCGCCTTTTCCAGAGTCAAATACACCAACGGTGATAGTTTTAGGCATTTTTTTGACCACTTGTAGCATTAACAACATTCTCGAACAAGGCACAGACCGTAAGTGGTCCAACACCACCTTTTTGTGGTGTAATAGTGATATCCGGTAAATCATACATACTCTCCTGGACATCGCCAACCGTTTTACCGTCTTCGCTAGCAACCCCAGCATCAACTATAACCGCATTTGGTTTAACCATGTCTGGATACAAAATCGCCGGTGAACCAGTAGCAGTAATAATAATGTCAGCGGTTTTGGTAATTTGTGCTAAGTTCTTTGTCAGTCTATCAGCTACCAATACATCATATCCCGATGATTTTAGAATTTTTTCTAAAGGCTTGCCAACCAATTTTCCACGTCCAATAAGTAAAATTTTTTTGCCAGCAAAATCTACGTTATACCCAGCTAAGAGCCACATAATCGCCATAGGTGTAGCTGGCTGCATTGACGCATTGACGCCAAGTGCATCAACATCTTTACTAGATAAAACTTGGTCACATAGCTCATCTGTCTCAGACGTATCAAATAGCGGAAGCTGCAAGATAATACCATGTACTGTCGGATCATTATTTAGAACCTCAATCTGCTGACTAGCTCCAGCCTGGTCAATCATGAAATGCTCCACCTCTACACCTACATCCGAACCATATTTTTTCTTCAAGCGTACATAAGTATCAATCACTGGGTCTAGTTTAGTCTGAATTATTGCTAACTTCGGTGTTATTTTATAGTTTTGAACCAAATTCCTCACTTGGCGTGCTTGACGCTCCTTGATAAACTCTGCTAACTCTAAGCCGTTTAAGTACTTCATAGACTATATTCTAAACTAGTTAACAAAAATTCAGCTAATTTTAAGTTTTTTTGCAAATTAGCATAAGCGTGCTATTCTGAAAGCGTATAAATTAAATAACACTTTTTAAATAAAAGAGAATCAAAATGAACATCTTTAACCACAAAAAACCAACCGAAGCAACGTATTTTCAGTCAAATAGTCAGAGAGTAAAAACTTCTAGGCTAAGTTTTTTGGCTAACAATAAACCCCTAGTTGCTATTTTTAGTGGGGTAATAATACTTTCGGTAGTAAGTGGTGTAGTGATTTTACAAAAATCCCGCGGTTCTAAAGCTGCTACTACCACATATAAAACTTTAGGATGGAACGTTAGTAGTCATGACGGTTTTGGTAGCGATCTTGGTTGGAATTTTCAGAATCAAGGCCTTGATTTGATTGCAACAAATAATGCGGGTGAAAATCTAAAAATTCAATATAAGCCAGGAGTAAAATACACAAAAGGATTATTTTCTTGCTGGGTATTGCCAATTAAAGATCACATTACGGCTACAAGTATGGCTTTTAACCTTACTTCAGATGCCGCAGGCTCAACCAATGTTTTTGTACGCAGAAACGGTGATATATTATGGCAAAATAGTCGTGCTATGAATAATCAATTAGTTAATATCCCGATTGGCGGCACAGGAGGTGATGTATCAGTTTGTCATCAAATAACTCCAGATGGGACAGCTAACCCAACTGTTTTGAAAGAGGCAAGATCTGTATTTGTTAATGATTACGTGGTCCATGGAACTTACCAACAAAGCACCACAACTCCAGATACCTATACAGTTAGTGGCTATATAAAAGGCCCAGATGGTGAAGGCGTATCGGGAGTACAGTTATTCTACTGTTCTAACGGGGATGCAGCCAGAAGTGGAGCCGAAGGATACTATCAGTTCACTATAGTGGAAGGAACAGGTTTTTGTGTACGAATCAATACTGACGCTAATGGCTTGGTAGGCAATTCTGCATACACAAGCCCAAATACTTCTTATGAGAATATGGTGGCTAATGGTACACCCGAGCAACGTCAACTTAACTTTAGTGTAGCTAAAAAACCAGTCGCAACTCCACCGGTAGGCACTCCAGCTACAGCAGGCACAACAGCTTCACAATGTCCTGGCAAACCAGCATCTGCATTTTGCAAAAATGCCACACTAAAGAATGGTGAGAGCGTAACACAAGAATTTGCTCCAAATAAAGCAGGACGTTACGCTGCTACGGTTAGAGCTAAAGGTGCAGGCAAAAATAGTATTGTAATTGCAAAAAATAGCGACCGTACACCAGGCAAAAATATTCCTTTTAAAGCTGATTCATCTACCCTAAACGTAACATCAGAATTTAATGGTCAATTAGGCATATCTGGTAACCTTATACAGCTAGATAATAATGATAGAGTTACAGTTACCGTATTTAACCAGTCGGCTACTCCACTAACTGTTGAATGGTTAAATCTTGACTACTCGGAGGAGTCGAGTAATAAACCGGCAGGAAGTAGCAATAGCCCTACACAAGGTAGTGGAGCGGTAACTGCACCTACACAAAATACACCAGCAGCTCCTAAGCCTACCAATGTTTGTCAACAAAAACCCGACCATCAACCAGGCAAGACAGAAGTCAACGCCGTTAATATGCTCGGTACAGGATTGGCTTGTGTTGCAGACCCATCGACAGTGAGGCTATTTAATAATGAAGCATCTGTCAGCTATAAGTTTGTAGTGCCAGAGAATGGTCAATACGCCATAGATGCTGACCTGAAAAGCAATATGGACGGATTCTCACCTGATGAATTTATCAATAAATTTGGTCCAGCCGAATACAAAATTTCTATTAGTGGACGCAACAGTAAGTCTGGTATCGCCGGCAGACAATCTGATGGTGAAAAAGCAATGAAACTAGCCCTAATCCAAACTTATGCACCTGAAAGGATAATTATCGACGGCAATTCAGGCTCTGAGTATTTAAAAGCTGGCGCTGAAATAACAGTAAGTATAAAAATGACCAACGACACTTCGGGTAACGGCAAAGATCGAAATATGGATGTCGGAAATGTAAAATTAGTAAAACTCAAAAACCAACCTGGTAGTAATCCAACACCTAGCAATGGTACTACTCCACAAGGCGGCGGAGACAACAGCACTAAAACTAACGGAGATGGCGGAGCATCGACTACGTCGCCAGTAAAATGCAATACCACACCAAATATAGCTAATGAGCGTATAAGAATAGAAGCTGAAGATACAACCGATAAAAATAATATAAATAACAACTCCGCAAGTAACTGTAAGCTTGTAAAATTAGAAAAAAATAAAGATAGAGTATCTGCTAAGTTCACAATACCATCTACGCCGAGTAAAAAATACACAGTTGCTGTAAGAGCAGCGTCTAATGGAGCTACAAGTCAAGTTTCAGTTAACAATACAGAAATGGATGGTAAATTTACTAAAACACTAGAAGCTTCAACTTACGGAGGATCTAAGATATACAAGCCACTAAGTACTGTTGATGTAACCGTTACAAAGACCAACTCGCAAGGTAGCCTAGAGATTGACTGGATTGACCTAATTGCTAGCGATGCCGACTCTTCCGCAACCTCAAACCCTTCAATACCAGACTATGAGAACCTAAGCTCGACGAACAATGGGAATGCCACGAGCAACCCTTCTTCTAATGATAGGTGTGGTACTCAAAGTTCTATAAGTAAATACGATGGCGACGCAAAGAACAGTAACTGCGACACCGTAAAAGATGGCGATAAACAAGTTGTGAAGCTGAGCAAGCAGAACCAGTTTATAGAACATAGTTTTGCACCCGTAAGCGAAGATAGTGATTACATCATAGGCTTTTCACTGAAAAGTAAAGGTCCTAGAGCATTTAATGATGTAGCCAGAATATTTATAAATGGCAAACCTCAAGTACTTTATGGCCAAGAGGGTGAGACCTTTTACGTCAACAGTGCAGACTATTATAACTATACAGTTAGATTTAGAGTATCAAAAGACACACCTACGACCGTAAGAGTTGTATTTAATAACCCAAATAACATGGCACGTGAACTATATGTAAGCCAATCTTCGGCAGAGAAAGCTCCAGAAGGCGAGCCAGACCCTAACTCTATATCCAGAGAAGCCCCTAATAGATCAGACAGCGTAGTAGAATCTCTAACAAACAAGGGAGGCAAAATAGTAACATTTATCGTTGATATTCCAAAAAAGATGGCTACTGCTGTTGTTAGACTATTTGATGACGGACAAGATGTTAAAGTAAATGAGAAATCATTAGTAAAATGTGATGCTGACCCGAGTAAACCAGACAGTTGTTCAGCTCTGTATAATAACGAGAAATACTTATGTTCGGTAGTAATACGTTATCAAAAAATGTCTAATGGCTCCTATAACGTTAAAGAAAAGCTATACTCTTGTATGGAGAAGATCAAAGAAGAAGGCGGCAACACCAAAACTCATGTCACTCCTGCAAACACAACTCCTGATCCTGGTTTTATTCAAGACGGGAACTAATAATAAGTACTAGCT
>CAZTQB010000014.1:0-8221 GCA_964615775.1 uncultured Candidatus Saccharibacteria bacterium
ACGTAAATTTGATCGTATTTTTGATGACGAAACATTGTTCATAAAATTATTTGGTACTGACCTAGATATAAAATAGACACATTTTGTCGGCTTTATATCTGTCTTGTCTATATTTTGATTATTACGAGGAAATATATAAAATTCGGTATATTTTGTAAACTCTTTAGCATTTTGCCACTTGGGAAAGTGTGCAAATGCATCAGCCCCCATAATCATTATGTACTTATTGCCTGGGAACATACTATTTAAGAGCTTTAGCGAATCTAAACCATGGTCTGTGCCTTGCTTTTGCATCTCGAGCCTATCTACAACCATATAGCCATACTCATAAGTTGCTAGTTTGAGCATATTTAAACGATGTCGATAAGGGGTAACTTTTTGCTTAAACTTAGGATTTAATTCAGGCAAAAACCATATTTCATCCAAACCTAATTCTTTATAGGCAGACTCAGCAATTGCAACATGTCCATTGTGAACAGGGTCAAAAGTCCCCCCAAATAAACCAATTTTTTTGCTCATTAGGCTTTATTATATAAAAAAACACCACTTTTTGTGTAAAAGTGGCGAAAATAACATTGGTACCCTGGGAGGGACTCGAACCCCCGGCACGCGGGATAGAAGCCCGCTGCTCTAATCCACTGAGCTACCAGGGCGTACCAAATATTTTAAGTCAAAAATGACAAATGGTGCGGGTGGCGGGAGTCTAACCCGCGTCGCCTGCTTGGAAGGCAGGAATAATAAACGTTATACCACACCCGCATAAAGGTGAGGGATTTTACAATTGTATCACAACTACCCCTGTAAATAAATACTAATACCCACCAATAAATGCTACCAATATGCCCAGATAGGCACAAAAAAGTCCTAGCACCCAAAAACGCATTGTAACTTTAGTCTTTGGCCAACCAAGTGCCTCCAGATGATGATGGATTGGAGCAGCAATAAAAACCCTTCGACCAAAATACTTTTTGGACAGAATCTGAATCAGACTTGAGCCTGCTTCCATTACAAACACAAAGCCAATTATCGGCAATAGAAATATAGTATCAGTAAGCATCGCTACTACACCAAGCGATGTCCCCAGTGCAAACGAACCTACATCACCCATAAAATAACGTGCAGGCGGGATATTATACCAGACATAAGCCATTAAAGATCCAGCAATGGTTATACAATAAGCCGCAATACCGATATTGCCTTGCATTATGGCAATAATACCAAAAGCCGTATATACTATGAGCAACAGACCCCCAGCTAAGCCATCACGTCCATCACTAATATTGACCGCATTTGAAGTACTGACAACTGCCAGAATAAATAGTGGGATTATCCCCCAGCCCAATCCAAAATCGCCAATATATGGCAAATGTATCGAATTATAGCCAAGCTTATAAAAGAAAAACCAAGCCCCCAAAATTCCCACAACAGTAATCAGTGCAAACTTTAGCTTAGACTGCAAGCCAGCAATACCGCTACCATCACTCCTAATATTAATAATGTCATCTAGTAGCCCTACAACTCCCCCGCCAACCAAAGCCGCCAAAGGTAACCAGGTCTGTTCTCGCGACATATTAAACAGCAGCGTAACAACAGCTACCGCCACAACCACAATTAAGCCTGCCATAGTTGGAACACGATGCTTACGTGTACTTTGCTGAGCAATAACATTTAGCTTCTCGCCACTCACATCAGTTGTTCGTTTCTTTTTCCACCACCCATAATGATAAGCAAATTTTGTATATAGTGGAGAGATTATCAAAATCGAAATTAAAAAACTCAACATGCTAAGCAACATTATTCTAGTAATGTGATCAGCGAAATAACTATTTTCTATCATTTAATATAAAGTTTTTTCCTATTTTTTTATAAATTAGCCACCTTGTCATTCTAGCATAACTCAACCAAGGTGTTGATAGCCTACATTTTTTTTGCTAACCTAAAAAAGTTAATGGACATAAATTATACTTTCCCTATTTTAGTTTTGGTTCGCGGTTTACCTGGTAGCGGAAAGTCGTACCTAGTTAATAAATTTGTAGAGAAACTCAATACAGACACTATCGTATTAGACCCGGATGCGACCAACTATGAATCACACGAATACCGGCAAATGTGTCAGGAATTAAGCAGTGAAAATGTTGACCCAAAATTTTTTCCTTATAGGTTTCTGAGAAGACAAGCTCATGAGGGCATAAAAAATAATAAATTAATAATCTGGAACCAGGCCTTTACTCAACTCGATGGCTTTCAAAAAACTATTATAAATCTATCCAACTTCGCAAGCGAAAATAATAAAAAAATTAAAATCTTGATAATAGAGGTTTTTGTCGACCCAGAAGTTGCTAAATTGCGTATAAAAAATCGTGTTGAATCAGGTGGACATGACGTGCCTGAAGAACGTTTTAATAAATTTGTCGACGACTATAAAACTTTCGCAAATGAAGGCTACCCAGTTCTTAGCATAGATGGACAAGCAAATATTGATGAATCTGTGAAATCGGTCATTGACTTTATTAATTCCGCCTAAGGTAAGGACAAGGCTTTTAGCCAAGCTCAAGTCTTTTAAACAAATCTAGATTATCTTTAACGGCTTCTGCAATATCTGGATGGCAAGCAATAAAGCTTTTTGTCGTAGCCCTGTATTCACTGTCTAAAACTGGTATAAGTATCCCGCCGGCTTCGCTAACAAGCAAAGCACCAGTTGCATAATCATGTATGTACCCTTTGCTTTTTATACTAATCCTCATAGCCTGAACCCCTCTAGCAACCATACTAAAGCTAGTGCCTGCCCCAACTGATTCACTGTAGTCAGGTTGCAGCCTATATTGAGCAAACACTCCCTCTAGCTCGTCGTTTAATTTCTTAACACAATAAGTTTTAGGTAAAGGTTTGGCTGCCAAATCTAGTCGAACATCATTTAAATATGCACCTTGGCCGCGTATGGCAGAGTATACATCATCGTGCGTCGGATCATAAATAATGGATGCTACCGGCTGATTACCGATAACACAAACTGCCATTGAGGTAAAATATCCTGTGTTTTTTATGAAACTCTGCGTTCCGTCAATTGGATCAACAAGCCAACAACTTCCCATACATACTTGGTCGTTATAGCCAGACTCCTCTCCATATATTTCAAGTTTTGGAAACTCACCCAAAATTGCTTTAAATATCTCTTTCTCAACCTGAATGTCAATTGTTGTTACAGGCGAACTATCCTCCTTTGTTGAGAAATCAACTTTGCCTGCATTATTCAAAATTAACCCACGAACTTGCTTAAAGGCTTGCTTAAAAGCTCCTAATACTTCGTCAAGATTATAATCTGACATTTCTAAATACTACTTACTAACTCTATGTTTGCACCAAGACTATTAAGACGCTGAGCAATATCTTCATATCCACGGTTTATGGTGTAGACATTGCGGAGCATCGAAACTCCATCAGCACACAACATGCCAATCAAAAGTAAACTAGCCGGGCGAAGTGCTGGCGGGCAAACAACATCAGCATTTATCCATTTAGTTGGTCCGTTAATAAATATTCGATGTCGATCAGCTAATTCTACATTCATACCTACTTTTGACATTTCAGTGTAATATATTGCCCTATTTTCAAACATCCAATCATGGACCAAAACCCTGCCCTTCGATGTGCCGCAAATTGGCACAAAATACGGAATATTATCTGGGTTAATACCTGGCCATAGATTAGGATGAAGCTTTTCGGCAGGCGACAAAAGCTTGTGATCATGCTTCATAATTTTTATATCAGCAAGCTCAGTTGAGCCGTTATCGGCTGGATAAGTTTTCAAAATCTTATAGTTTAGTCCCATCTTTTTGAGCTTTAGAAGCTCAAGACCAATCCACCTATATGGCACACGCTCGATTGTAATTGATGAATTTGTTGCCACCGCAGCTGAAATAAAAAACATCGCTTCAATTGGATCCTCGGTATGAGAAAAGTCAATATTCCGCTTAATGTTCTTTTTGCCTTTTATTTTAAGAACTGGAGTGCCAATTCCTTCAATTTTTATCCCTAGTGCTACCAAAAAATAACACAAGTCTTGAACCATATAATCAGCACTGGCTCCTTGAATAATGGTCGTATCTTCACAACCAGCGGCAGCAATCAATGCATTATTAGTCACGGTATTGCCGGCTTCATACAGCACAACATAGCCTGGACTCTTTAACTGCTTGACGTGAGCATGATAAAAATTATTTTTGGTATCAACCTCTAGTCCAAAATCTTCTAAAGCGTACAAATGCGGTCGAACAGTCCTATCACCCAACTTACAACCACCGGCATATGGTATTTTAAAATCTCTGTACTGCTGCATCAAAGACCCTAGTAACATAATTACGCTACGTGTTTTTTTAGCCGATTCAACGTATATATTCTCTAAATTTAGTTTTTCTGGACGACGCAACTCAAGATCAGAATCATGCCATTTAACAGATACACCAATACTCTCTAGAACCTCAATAATCCTATGAACTTCTTCAATTTTTGGTACAGACCTCAGTTTTGTTACTCCAAAATTAAGCAAACTAGCACAAAGTATTGCCACTGCCGAATTTTTACTTTTTTTCAGGTCAATGCTGCCACTCAGCTCGGTTTTGCCAGTTATTCTAAGACTAACCGAACCAGAACGATTTATATCTATTAATTGCTTATTCAATACATCACTAATTCTACCTAGAGTCTCCATACTGAGGTTTTGCTGGCCTTTTTCGATGCGATTAACTGCCGACTGGCTAGTCCCCATACGGCGAGCAAACTCAGCTTGAGTTAAACCTCTTTCTTGCCTTATTTGATGAATTAATTGGCCGATTTTTTCATTTGAATTATTCATATACCAAATATTATATCAACTATGGTCAAGTTTTGAACGTAGTATAGATTGAATTAATAAATATTTTTGAGCTATAATATTTATATAGTTTTAACTTTTATGAAATCGCAAGCACTAGCTAAACGTATGCCATAAAAATAGTTAAGGAGACCAACATGACCGATAAACAAGTAGCCACTTTGATCGCCAGAGAAAAAAAACGCCAAGAAGAAGGGCTTGAACTTATCCCCAGCGAAAATTATGTAAGCCATGACGTGCTTTGTGCAGTCGGCAGTGTTTTCACCAATAAATACTCCGAAGGATACCCGGGCAAAAGATATTACGGTGGCCAAGAGAATACCGATATCTTAGAGCAATTAGCCATCGATCGAGCCAAGAAACTATTTAAAGCAGACCACGCAAACGTCCAGCCTCACTCTGGAGCTCAAGCCAATGAAGCGGTTTATCATGCCTGGCTGGAACCTGGCGATACAATATTAGCTATGGATCTCAGCCATGGTGGACATCTAACGCATGGTAGCCCAGTTACAGTACTGGCTCGTATTTATAACTTTGTTCGCTACAAAATGAAAGATCCAGAAACTGGTGAAATTGATTACGAAGAAATTCGCAAACTAGCTAAAAAACATAAGCCGAAAATTATTTTGACAGGGTTTAGTGCCTACCCAAGAGAGCTTGATTATGCCAAGTTTGCAGAAATTGGTAATGAAATCGGAGCATTGATGGTAGCCGATATGGCTCATATTGCCGGCTTGATTGCTGGTGGTGTAGCCAAAAATCCATTCGACTACGGCTTTCATGTAGTCACCGCTACTACTCATAAAACTTTGCGTGGGCCACGTGGTGGATTAATTTTATCGAAAGGGACGGTGTCTAATCCGCTAAAAAAACCTGACAAGACCATAGAGAATATTCCAACGCTTATTGATCGTACTGTTTTCCCGGGCGTTCAGGGCGGACCACATATGCACGTAATTGCCGCTAAAGCAGTAGCTTTTGGCGAAGCATTACAACCAGATTTTAAGCAATACGCTACACAAACCGTAAAAAATGCCCAAGCTTTAGCCAAAGAGCTGCAAAAACGTAGATTTAAACTAGTTACAGGTGGTACCTCAAATCATCTTATTCTATGTGATATTTATTCCAGCTTTGGAATTGACGGCGATGAAGCCGAAAAAGTTTTAGATAAGATTGGTTTAACTCTTAACAAAAACTCTATAGCCGATGATCCTTTGCCGCCATTTAGACCAAGCGGGATTAGACTCGGCACACCGGCCATAACGACACGAGGCATGAAAGAGGCAGACATGACGAAAATCGCTGATTGGATGGAAAAAGCTATTAAAAATCGTGACAATAAAAAAATACTTAACACGTTAAGTATTGAAGTTAAAGAATTTGCTAAAAGATTCCCTTTGCCAAGTAATAATCAATAAACCACCTCTTCAATCCTGTTAAAACACGGATATTCAGAATTTATAGTATTTATACAAGCTCTGGTTCTTGGACTAGATCGATATTAAATTTATCTTTGACAGATTTCATTACAGCATCACGAAATGCAATCAGTTGTGCTGTTTGGGTGGCCTTCTCATTTACAAAAACTAGAGCTTGCTTATCCCATACTGCTATACCAGTGTTTGGTTCGTGGTAGCCTTTCAAACCAAGCTGCTCGAGTAGCCAGCCAGCCGATACTTTGGCTTCATCTTCGCCAACTGGCCAATATATTATAGATGGATATTTTTCTCTAATCGGCACGAGATCCATCATACTAATAATTGGATTATGAAAAAATGAGCCACAATTTGCAATTTCTTTAGGGTCTGGTAATTTTTCTTTACGGATATCAATTACCGCTTGCCTTAAGATTTGCGAGGTAACTTGCCCGTGTGGAATTTCGTTTTTATCCAAATATGCTGTAACAGAGTTGTAAAATGGTGGCATTGGCTTATTTTTAGTCAAAGATAAAGTTATTGAAGTTATCAAAAATCTGTCTTTGTCTTCAGCCTTGAAACGACTATTGCGGTAACTAAAGCCACAATTTGACTTTGGTATAACTACCATTTGTTTATTTGTTAGATCGTAGGCCTGGACACAAACCAGCACGTCAGCAATCTCTCTACCGTATGCCCCAACATTTTGTACAGGTGTAGCTCCAGCCGTTCCTGGGATAAGTGATAATTGCTCAATACCAGACATACCAGCCTCAACCGAACGTTCCACTGCCCAATCCCAATTCTCGCCAGCTCCAACTACAATAAACTGCTGCTCACCTTGGTCTTGTACATCATAGCCAGCAATTTTATTGACGATCACCACGCCCGGAAAGCCGTTATCTGACCAAATAATATTACTGCCTGAACCAATCATTTTTATAGGTAAATTATTTGCCACCGCGAACTCAGCAATTTTAGCAATGTCGCGATAATCTTCTACCTCACATAAATAACGTGCGTTTCCACCAAGCCGCATTGTAGAATAGTCTTTGAGCGAAATATTTTCTTTTAGTCCTTCAAGCATAACCTCTATTATATATGACTTTAATTAGACAAAAAAGCGAGTATAATATATCTAATGAGCGAGAATAATCAACCATATAAGAATTTTGGTGAAAGAGTTAAGTTTTTGCGTGAACAATGGCAGCAAACTATTAGCGAGATGTCTTATGCCCTAGAAATTAGTGAAAATTCGCTAATATCTATTGAGGAAGGCAAGGAATTGCCGGAACCCGAAACGTTTGAACTAATAGTTAGCCACTTTTTACTCACTGATGACCAGGCCGAAGATTTAAGGTCTCTAGCTTATATTGATCAGCCAAAGCATAGTGGCAAACTACCGACACTACTTGATGAGTCAATGATAAAACAACTACTTGTTATGACCACGATTGAAAACCGTATTGCGTATACTGATGGCATGCATGCTAATGTCAACGACCATGGTGTAATTCTGCATTTTACCCAGAATAACCCGGGTTCAAAATCACCTGTTACCGTCAGCAAAATTGGCATGAGCCACGAACACGCACGAAAAATAATCGAGGTGCTAGAAAAAACTATTACCGAATACGAAAAAAATAAACTTCCCAAACAGCTTCCTGAAGAAAATAAATAAAGGGATTGTTAAAAGTTTTATTTAAATGAAAGCGTTAATCTATATTTTTTTAGCTGTTGGTACTATCATCGGAAGTTATCTAGGCAGCTTACTAGACAATGGCAACTTCTTAGGAGTTTGGGGACTAATACTTAGTAGTGCTTTTGGTATTGGTGGTATTTACCTTGGGTACAAAATTAGTCAAAATTATTAACCCAAATTGGAGGGCCATCTGGGACTCGAACCCAGGACACGCGGCTTAAGAGGCCGCTGCTC
>CAZTQB010000015.1:0-5493 GCA_964615775.1 uncultured Candidatus Saccharibacteria bacterium
GGGTTGGGGTAGTGGTCACGGGCGGCGTGGGAACGACCGGTCGGGCCGGGGGCTTCGTCTTGTCGACGCAGCCGGACGGCACCGGGGGGACCGACACAAACTTCGTGTCAGTGCCAGGACGCCCGTTGGCCCACCTCAGGGAGAGCTTGACAGTCCCTCCCTTGTAGGTCGCGGGAACCGGAACGTTCCACATGGCATCCTTGCCATTGACCGCCGCCAGGCGGATACCCAACGACTTTCTGTCGAGGAAAGCCTCGACGTTCATGTCGTTGGACGTACCGTAGGTCGGCTGGCCCTCGCGGTTGCCCGCAGAGAGCGTAACCAGACCTGCGGCCTTGCCGTTCGCGTCGTAGACGCAAACGGTCTTGGCCTCCTGGACGGTCGTCCAGGCCATGGCCGGAGATGCCATCACGGCACCTCCGATCACAGCTGCTGCTGCGATCACACGAACCCTGTTGAACTTGGACACTTTCAGTCCCTTTCGGGTGGTTGGTAAGTTTGCGAGCTAGTTTACTGCTCTGTCCCTTGTCGGGTGATTGCTCGCAAATACTACTAGGTACTGCAAACTTTTGACTAATCTTCTAATCAAAACTTTGCAGCACCCAAACAGCACTAAACATAAAAACTCAACACACACCTACCAAAATTAAATAAAGTCGATTGCTAGCTAGGATTCAATAAGAAACACAAAAGTATCTCAAGTATTAAAACCTATGACTATTTAGTTATAAAAACTAACTGTAAACGTCCCAACCCATTGCCAACAACTACAAAATCATCAAAAAATAGCAATAGTTACAGATATGATATTACCACAGATAAGCTTTTTTGTCAATACGTTTATGTAATACAGTAATTTTACCCATAAACATAGGCCAAAGATGATATAATATAGCAAATGATATTCAAAAATACTGCTGCAAATTCGCCTGAGAAAGGAGCCGTGCTACTCCTACAAGTACCCCGTAACAACGAGAAAAAAGAGCTAGCTACCGAGCAAGTTTTAGCTGCCATACACGGCCTACTTACCAAAGCAGAAACCATGAACATTTTTACTTCGACTGTGCATGAGAAAATCAGCTTCGAAATTGCTACCTTAAATGGTCGAATTTGCTTTTTTATATGGACGCCAGAGCATCTTAAACAATACGTTCAGGACCAAGTTTATGCCCAGTATCCAACGGTACATATTTCTGAGGTCGAAGATTATGCTTTTGGCCAGCAAAACACCATAAATATGACCTGTGAGCTTAAATTAGCCGCTCCAGACCCCTTGCCCATCAAAACCTTCCCAAGCTTCGAGGTCGACCCTTTGGCCGGTGTAACAGCCACCCTGGCTCAGCTAGAAGAAGGCGAGAATGCCTGGATCCAGCTAATAGCTCGGCCAGCTCAGTCTGGTTGGTACAAAAAGAGCGAGCATTATGCCAAAAGTATAAGAGGTGGCACCAAAAATAATAGTGCTTACGTAGGACTATGGGGTGCTTTATCTGCCCCTCCAGAGCAAAAAACCAGTTCAAACACTCTAGCCGAACACGAGTCTGTCAGAGCTAGAGCCGCTGAAGAAAAAAGCCACAAGCTAGCCTACCAGACGACAATTCGCATAATCTACAGCAGTAATTCTACCGAATCTCAGGCCAGAATGAGGCTACAATCTATCATCGCATCGTTCAAACAGTTCAACTCTACCTATCTCAACGGTTTTGTAGCAGGCAAAATGAACAGCCGCCCAGAAGATATAATCGCCTACCAGAACCGCAGTTTTAGCCGCAAAACCATGATTTTGAACATCGAGGAGCTAGCCAGTGTTTACCACCTACCGCACACCAATGTAGAAACACCTAATATTTTGTGGGCCAATGCCACTACTGCCGAACCGCCAGCCAACTTGCCCGTCAAATTAACAGATGAAATTAGCCCAATTGCCGTAACTAACTTCCGTGGTCATAACACACTTTTTGGACTTACCAGAACCGACAGAGGTAGGCATGTTTATATCATTGGCCAGACCGGTACTGGTAAATCAGGACTCTTAGAGCTACTAACTATCTGCGACATCGCTACCGGCCAAGGTTTTGCCGTGATTGACCCACACGGCGACTATGCCCTGAGTGTTTTGCGGAGTATCCCAGAGAGCCGCGTGAACGATGTGATTTACTTCAACCCAGCTGATAGCCAATACCCGATTGCCTTTAATCCACTAGAAGTTCCTGACCCCAAACTCAAAAGCCATACTTGTTCAGAACTAATTGGTGTCTTAAAGCGAATGTTTGACTCATGGGGACCAAGATTGGAATACATTTTGCGTTACAGCATACTTGCCCTCCTAGACTACCCAGAAGCCACTATGCTCGACATAACCAAGATCTTAACAGATAAGAAATTCCGGACAGAAGTGCTAAAACACGTCACTGACCCAGTGGTTAAGCAATTTTGGACAGTAGAATTTGCCAGCTGGAATGACAAATTTGCCGCTGAAGCCGTAGCACCTGTACTAAACAAAGTTGGTGCCTTCACAGCCAACCCATTAGTGCGAAATATCGTTGGCCAACCTCATGGTAGCTTCAATATTCGCAAAATTATGGACGAACGCAAAATTTTGATTGTTAACCTGTCTCGTGGACTAATAGGTGAAGATAATGCTTCTCTGCTTGGCTCGTTAATGGTCACAAAGATACAGATGGCTGCTATGTCTCGAGCTGATGTGTCTAAAGAGGCTCGTACACCGTTCTATCTATACGTAGACGAATTCCAGAATTTTGCAACCGATAGCTTTGCTACAATTTTGTCCGAAGCTCGTAAGTACTCGCTCAACCTAACTGTAGCCAACCAATACACCGCCCAGATGATGCAAAGTGTACGTGATGCCGTATTTGGTAACGTAGGGACTGTCATTAGTTTCCGAACCAGTGCCGACGATGCACGCAGTATGCTCAAATACTTCGAGCCAAAATTTACTGATTATGACCTAGTACATATGCACAATCGACATTTTGTCACTAGCATGACTATCGAGGGCGAGAAAGTCCAAGCTTTTTCGGCTGTCACCAAAGACCTCGAACCGCTAGACTTTGATAACAGCGAGGCAATTATCGCAAAGAGTCGTGAGCTTTACGCCTCTGATATCGGGTCAGTCGAAAACTATATCGACAGTCGCTACGACCTAAAGACACTCATCAACCAAAAGCCAGTTACTTCTGTCAAAAAGCCCAAAAACACTTTTCAAAATATCCCCAAGCCACCACAGCCAATAAATACCGATTTACAAACAGTTGAGTCACCTACCACAAGCACCGATTCGCCAGAAGCAAACTTCGAGAAATCTCCAGAAAAATCATTTGAAACCATAGACGACAAGCTAGAAATTGCTCCAAAAGATAGCAAACAATCTGTTATTGCCGCACTGGCCAGACTAGCCGAAAATGCCGCTACCAAAGCAAAGCGTAAGCGTAAACGAACTCGCAAACGTAAAAATAAGCAGGATCAACCTAAAGCTGAGGTCCCGAAAGTTAAGAAAAAGCCAGAATCTGAGCCAAAACCAAAACCGCAAAAAACACAGCCAGTTAAGCAACCAGAGAAAAAATCGGTCAAAAAAGATAATTTTGGTAGCTTTGACGACGAAGTAGTTATAAAACTTCGCTAATTTTGTCGCTCTTTATACCAATTCACGAGAATATTCATCTGTTAAAGGCTAGTTTTATGGCTGTTTTGAGCCGAAAGGAGTTAGTGTTTAATTACTCTACGGAGTGAGATTTTTTATGGAATGAAAAACCAAACGTGCTGCCTTTGCCCTCTTTGCTGTCAAACAAAATATTGCCACTTTGAGCTTCGATAACCTTTTTGGCCATGAATAAGCCTAGTCCGGTGCCATCTGGCCGAGCCTCGCGGGCATTTTTGGCACGATAAAATTTGGTGAACATATGCTTTTTCTCATCTTCTGGTACGCCAATACCATTATCTTTAACCATGAAGTAAACGCTAGATTTATCTTCGCTCAGCTCTACGTCTACCTTACCGCCCCGCGGCGTATAATACAGAGCATTGTCAGTGAAATTCATAATCACTTGCCTAATCTTGTTTTCGTCAAGCATAAGTTCTGTAAAGTCTTTTGGCTTATCATAGTTTATCTTTATATCTTTCAGGCTAGCCTGTTCGGCCAACTGGGCAATTTCACCTTCTACCACGTTTGCAAGATTACATTTTTTGTTTTCTATCACAAACTTACCAGACTTGAGCCTAGATACGTTCAACAGGTCACTTATCAGATACACCATACGCTGTGAGCTAACAAAAGATTGCTCGAGCAACTTTCGCTGAGTATCATTCACCGGCCCAGCGTCACCATCCAAAACCATGCTCATATAACCCTTTACACTAGTCAGAGGCGTACGAAGCTGATGAGATGCCATGCTAATAAACTCGTCTTTTGTAGCATCCATAGCCTTCAATTTTTCGTTAGTTTTCTTGAGCTTTGAAGTGGCAGCGTTTACTTTGCCCTGCAAAGTCACGTTAAACTCTTGTATCTCCTCAAATCTGAGTGCATTTTGCGTAGCAATCACCAGCTCGTCAGCGATAATCTCGATAATTTTATAGTCGGCAGAAGTATAGATGTTACCGCTACGCTTATTGCCATATATCATAAAAGCCACCGTCTGAAGCTGCCCATAAGATTCAGCCGACATATGAACAAGGCTAGCTATACCGTATTTATCAAAAATCTTTTGCAGTTCGTCGTCTTTTTGCTCTAAATCTTCGCTAGTTATGATTTTTTTACCTAATCCAAGCAAGCGACCTCGCATATAATTGAGGTCATGTTGAGAAAAATTTATCCCTTCAGTACCTGTGACACGTTGCGGCGTATCTTCATCGGCTGGCACCACAATATGCACATGCGAACATTTAATGTTATCTTCTATAACCCTAGCCACATGCCTGTGCAGTATACCTATTTCGATATCACCCACAATCACTTTGTTAAGCTGATCCAAAAATTCCTGCGGATCATAAGCATCCTGAAAGAAAAACCGATTAGTAACTCTATCAAAATACCGCTTCAGAGGCCCATAACTCAACACCGCAACAACCAAAAAAACTGCGTTAACGATAACCGATAGATTATTATCACCGTTTTTTACAAGGTTTTGAACAAAAAATGAAGTTATTAGTGCAAAAATAACAACCAAAATGCTAAGCACAATAATATAACCCATAAGTCTGAAGGCTATTAGCTTAATATCGAAGAGTCTATGTCTAACAATAGAGTAAGCAATGCACAATGACATAACTGATGTAAAAATTGGGCCGAGACTTATCCTAGAATAATCACCAAACCATGGTAAGAGTAAATTAAAATATGCACTAAAAGAACTAGTAATAAGAAACCCTACAAAAAAAATAAATGCTTGCCTGCTTACCTTACCTTTTTCCTTATGATAAATTAAAAATAGTGTTTTAAGTCCTAAGACAAACAAAGATAGAATTAGTACTGAATAATAT
>CAZTQB010000016.1:0-2259 GCA_964615775.1 uncultured Candidatus Saccharibacteria bacterium
GGTGGGCTTTATAGCGTTATGAATTAGCTGGCTTTTGGGGTTGGGTGTTCTTGTCTGACACTCTATGTCCTTCGCAACTGAAATTATAGAACTGGTCAAAGATGAGCTATTTTCAGAAAAAAACCTTGATTAGAGCGAAATCGAATCTTGGCGTTAAAAGTAAAAGAATTGGCTTTGGTAAAGGGAGCAGTTCCTACTGGCATCTACCTATAGATACCCAAGATATCTATACATAGCCAGCATATAGTATGGCCATGTATAGAAAGCATGGCCATCTACGTAAGCAGACGTCACTAATAGAAATTGAGCCTCTATTAAAAGGGATAAACAATATGACCATTAAAATCAGTCAGGCCGACAGAAAGAACATTCAACTATTAGCTAGTTATGGACTTAGGGATAACGATATCTGTGCCTTGTATGAATTGTCAGAGGCAACACTAAAGCGACATTTTGCTAGCGAATTAAAAAAAGGACGAGCGATAGCCAAGTCACGAGTAATGCATACTGCTTATGAACTCGCTGTCAGTGGAAAATGCCCAACGATGACGATATTCTGGCTTAAAACACGTTGTGGATGGACTGAATTCGACGAACGTAAAATCAATGAAAATGAGGAGGAGCGAAAATCCGCTGACAAAGCGGAAATTGAGAAACAAAAACAAATGTTTTTACAAGAACTCATGCAAATCTCAAGCATGGGAGACAAAAGCACAAAAATAGATACTCAAGCACCACAAAATGATGATAAAAACACTAATCACTGAAATAAGCACTGCAGTAATAGTCATCTCTTAGCTCGAACAAATAGTCGAGAATTTGACGCGTATGCAGTAATGTTGAATTTTGCGACTCAATTAAAACAGCTCTCAATCAATTGACCATCTTAACAAGCCAATCTATCAATCCCGCCCTGATAGCCATGCCAGCTAATTTTTCTGTATCAAAAAGCACAACATTCGGATGATTGTTTTTAAGAGGGGCTTGGCAAGTGTGATAAACGTAAAACAACCAGTCTGCATCCATCAACTCAAATTCTGCCACATATTTCTCAAAGACTTTTTGACTGGTAGAAGACTTGATTTGCACAATCCCACGCTGGTTTGTTAACGGGATGCGAAGCTCCAAATCAATGGTTCTTTGCTCACCACCAAGTTTACTAACACGCTGACAACCCTCATTCGCAAAGAGAAGATCAATAAGCAACTCAAAGTCTTGCCACGTCAAATGCTGTATTAATTTAGCCACACGGTTAATTGAATCACTTTGTGCAGCTAACGCCGCAACAACATCAGGGTTCGGCACCCCCTGAATCCTACGTAGCAAATAATTTAGTACATCAGCATCAATATCGCAGACTGTCCCTCGAAAGCCGCTTGTAGTTATTAATTTTCCACTAAGCTCAGTCATTCTTAAGAGCTCACCGGCGAACGACTTACAATGCCAGCCATCTATTGTTCGTTTTAAACGACTACCCTGTTTGAACTTTTTCTTATCCTGACCCAAAAACAGAACTTCTTTCTCGGCTTGCGACCACCACACCAAACCACGGCTAAAAGTGATCCAGAGAGTATCAATGCCAGCATCGTAAAATTTAATTACTTGGGTAGAGTTGCCTGTGGCTACACTATCCGCCTTGTCTTTATAAATCTCGCGTATACCTTCTACATTTGCGTCTACCCCATATTCATGAGGCACCTCAAAATAACCCAACCTGATTGTCCCATCTTGTAAGCATAGGTTTTCCCAGCACCCCTTTGCGCCAAGCTTGATATAGAGAGCCTGCTTAACCTCTGTAAGATTGACTTTAGCCACTTATCACCCTGATTCTTAATTATCTTGCATAACCACCAGCAATGATAATAAAAAATACAATGAAATGCCACTTATTGGGTGTGGCCCGATAAGGTGTGGTTAGTAACACTAATTGTATGGATAAAAGACACCCAAATTTGGTTAAGATCGGCAAGCTAATTCGAGAGACCCGCAAAGCTAAGGGTTACTCGCAAGAGGCGTTTGCCGCCGAGACCGGCCTGGGGCGCACATATATGGGAAGGATTGAAAGAGGTGAACAAAACATCTCTATTCAAAATTTGATCCAAATTGCAATAACACTCCATGTGGAAGTTGGCGATTTAGTGCCAAAGATACAATCTCTTAACTCTTACAAGTAGAAGGTAAGTAATATGACAATGACAAATGAAGTGGAATTGCCCCCGCTAAACCGGACCACCTAGCGTCCGTTCGCAACCCTTAAAA
>CAZTQB010000017.1:0-2054 GCA_964615775.1 uncultured Candidatus Saccharibacteria bacterium
CTGCCGATAACTTTAACCCTGTAGAAATACCTGTAACTTTTAGCCGTATGTTTAGCATGATGGATTGATAGTGTTGATTACTTGGTTATTTTGGTTTTGAGGTAAAAGCATTTTTGACTATGTTTTCATCTACACCTTGTTGTAATAAGTTGTTGACGGCATTGCTGACAAGATTATTCATTGCATTTTTCATTGCAAGAGTGATTTCTTCCTGTAACAGTGCAACTTGATTACTGTCTATCTCAAAACTTTTTTCTAGGCGAGCGACAATATCCGCGTTCATTGAGCGGTTGTGGGCTTTGGCTGATTCCGCGATTCTTGCTTTTAATTCAACAGGAATACGAATGTTGTGTTGAGGGTCAGTTTGCTTGTAGTAGGTTGTCATAAATAACCCCTAATTTCGATAATTTTAAAAAACACATAATAACGTAGCAACAAGCTATAGACAATGTAGCTAAAAGCTACTAATATAAATGTAGCAACTAGCTATAGGAGTATTTATGAACCTAGAAACCAAAAAACAACGTGGCACGCAATATATGGTGCGCTTGCCCGATGAATTGCACGCTTGGCTTAAAGAAATGGCAAAAAAGAATGACCGCTCGATGAATTATTTAATTGTGAAAGCGGTTAAGCAACTGAAACAGCAACAGGAGATGTAGAAATGAGTCTCGAAGAAGGTAAAAACCCCAACTGCGTCAACAGTCAGGGTTTTGAATCGGCAAACCAAACCACAACGAAAGGTAAACCTATGTCCAGTGTAGCATCAAATGTCTTAACAGGCAAAATCACCATTGCCAATACTGAAATGGCAATTATTGAGTATAAAGGTCAACGTGTTTTGACTTTTGAAATGATTGATAAAGTGCATGGTCGTCCAGATGGTACGGCTCGTAAGCGTTTTAGTGACAACCGTGAACGTTTTATTGAGGGTGAAGATTTCTATCTTATTGATTTTTCTCAAAAGTCCGAATTTCGGACATTTGGAATTGAGATTCCTCCGCGTGGTTTAACAATTATTCCTGAATCAGGCTACCTTATGCTTGTTAAGTCATTCACCGATGATTTAGCGTGGCAAGTTCAACGTCAGTTGGTCAAAGGCTATTTTAAGGCTAAGGAACAATTAACAGTAATTGACCCGATGAAGGCTTTATCAGACCCCAATATGTTGCGTAGTTTATTACTAAGCTATAGCGAGGAGTTGATTACTGTTAAAGCTGAAAATGAATCCATGAAAGTTGACGTAAAAGCATTAGAGCAAATTTCTAAGGCTGACGGTAGCTTGTGTATTACTGATACTGCTAAAGCATTAGGTATGGGACAAAAGCAATTACATAATTGGCTATCTGCAAATGACTGGATTTACAAACGTCATGGCAATAAACATTGGCTTGGATATAGTGATAAAGAAAAATCAGGTTACCTTGAGCATAAGGTTGATGAAGTACCATTAGTTGATGGTGGAACAAAAATCAGAGAGCAAGTCCGTATCACCCCAAAAGGATTGACGCGTTTAGCCAAAATTTTTGCAAAGGGAGAGGCAGCATGAGTAATGTAATTACATTTGACGAATCTAAGCGAGATGGCATCAAACAAGCAAAAGAAGATTTGCTTGAGGTAAAGAATGGAATTATTGATGTCGCAAGAGATTATGCTCTTGAATTGCTTCGCGCCTTAGATGAAAAGCAGCCACATTATGAACCTAAATCAAAAGAGTGGCTTTCTGAAACTGCAAACAAATTGGTAGATGTCTTGTATGGAATTGACGGAGGTACACAATGACCTCTGCCGCTCAAATACCTATACAGGTTAAACCCTTTGCCCTGATTTGCTCTTTTCAAGTACCCAGTACCGAGCTTAACCCTGATTTTGCACCCAGTGTTAGCGTAGTTGTTGGCGAATACGAAACACAAGAACAGGCCAAACAAGCGCGTCATTTAATTGATAGCCCTGCATTGATTAGTGCAGGATTGTATCAGTCCTTTGTTTAACCTCAACCAAGCCCACCTTTTACAGTGGGCTTTAGTCTCTAAAGAGCCAACTCCTCTTGGCAT